>JBNKPU010000125.1:0-30362 GCA_050295515.1 Bacteroidales bacterium
CAATTAAAAGCTGGCTAAAGAGGTAGTTTAATGTATATTGAATATTATAGGGAGAAGACCTACTAACTAAATGATATTCGAAAGTGGGGAAATTGTTGTAAATCTGCCAAAATAAATGAGGAAGTAATAAAATAATTGCAAGCAGAGGGATAATCCAGAATGACTTTCTTTTTAATATGGACAAATTACCCAATAAAGTGAATACAATCACTAGCAATGCATGGTATTTACTGTAAAACATAAATCCTATAATTACTCCTAATAGTAGTGCCGTATACACGGAATCCTTTCTGAGATACTTTCTATATATCAAATAAAACAATGAAGAAAAAAACACTACAGGAATATCGGGTATGGCAAGAAATCCTCCAATATGGCTTTGAACAATAACTATTGAACCAAGAAGAAGTATGAACAATGATATTGAAGTTAAATACTCCCTGGCTATTTGATAAATAATGTATATTGTGCCAGTACCGACAATTGCCAGAAAAAACCTGACCCCAAATTCATTATGAAATAAAAAGTACCCTGACTTTACCAATACAGCAATAACAGGTGGGTGATCAAAATAACCCCATTTGAGGTTTTGGGAGTATAGCCAGTAGTAGGCCTCATCTGGATGAAGCTCAGTAAAGAAAGATTGGATCAGGTTAATGCAAAGCCATATTGCAAGAAAAATTAAAACGACCCGATCTTGTTTACCGTAGGAATCGATTTTATTACACAGTTTTTTTATCATATATTGCAGCCCTCTTTTAGAGCTATGTTTAAGTATAAACAGACCAAAAATAATATATTTAATCCATATAATATGGTAACAGAAAAAAAGTGGGGGTTAGTAAGTACAATATGCATTCTTCTATTAATTGTTGCTGTTGAACTTCACTCGCAAGAAATAATCTGGAACAGCGGTGTAAACACCTTTTTTGATAATAGGGAATATTTCAATAATTACGTGCAGCCACAGTCTATGCTTGGTGTCCATGGATTCTTAAGTGCCGGGGTTCAAGTTGACGCCCAGAATAAATTTCTTGGAGGATTTAACTATATGTACGAATTTGGAAGCGAAGCTGATATTGAGAATATTAGTCCGACACTTTATTTTGAACATATTAGCAAGCATACCCAGGTAAACATGGGAGCCTTTCCTCGAAAGGATCTTTTTAAGCTTCCAAATGTTTTGCAACATGACACTTTTGCTTATTACCGGCCACAAGTTGAAGGAATATACCTGAAATTTTCTATCCCTAGTGCTTATCAAAAAGTATATTTAGATTGGACTTCAAGACAAACCAATACTGACCGTGAAACCTTTTTGATTGGTGGGACTGGGCAGGTTACCCCGGGAAATTTGTTCATTAGATATGATTTTATTATGTATCACTATGCAGGTACGGCCATTCCTGACGAAAATGACCATATACGGGACAATGGAGGATTGGACCTAATAGCTGGATATAATTTGTCACAAAAAACCACCCTCGACAGCTTGGTTTTGAGTACTGGTGTAACTATGTCCTATGACCGGCTAAGGAATGTTTATGATACAGATTTCAGAACAGGGAGCCTTTCTGAAATCTATGCCAATTATAGAGGGCTAGGATTAAGGTCAACTACTTATTTTGGAGAAGGACAGACTCAAATGGTCGGTGATGGCTTATACTCTGCCAAATTTTATAGCAGGCTGGATTTTGAACTACAATTATTCCGAAAATCGCCGGTTAAAAGTTATGTTGAATTTTCACTTCACTTTTTACCAGAAGTAGTAGATATGAGCCAGAAGTTTGTGATTTATTTAAAATTTGGAGGCAAATCAAAAACATTAAAAAAAGAACAGATTCTTTGAATTTTATAAATTGGCTTGCCATTTTCAAAATTGATTACTAATATTAAGTGCACTAAATGAAATAATTATGCGCAAGCATGCATTTTTAGCGGTAATGTTTATTGGCATTTCTGTTTCAATTCTCGCCACACCTCCATTAGACTCAATCCAAACCGGCAAAAAAAACAAATCAGGATGGACATTAGGCGGTGTACCCGTTATCGCTTACGATAGTGATATAGGCTTTAAATATGGAGGCCTGGTAAACTTTTACAATTACGGTGATGGCAGCCGGTATCCAAAATATGACCACTCGATATATTTAGAATGGTCCAGAACAATAAAAGGAAGTGGAATCAATCAAATAACTTATGATTCAGAGCAACTTATCCCTGGTATCCGAGTTTCCGGTGAGATTAGTTACCTAACAGAAAAAGCCCTTGATTTCTACGGATTTAATGGATATAAAACATATTACAACAGCCTATATGAAGATGATACTGAGGCTGATAACATATATAAGTCCAGGTTTTTTTATCGCCAAGACCGTAAGCTTTTAAGGCTGAGAGCCGATTTTCAGGGAAAGTTAGTCCATGAAAACCTAGGGTGGATTGGTGGAATTGTACACTATAATGTGCAACTGGACACTGTTGACCTTGATATGCTAAACGAAGGAAAAGAAGATGCCGATAAATTGCCGGCAATTGGTGGTGGACTTTATGGTTTATATAATACCTGGGGATCGTTGCCTACTGAATATTACGATGGTGGCAGCAGCACCTTTCTAAAAGCAGGTATTGTCTATGATACCAGGGACAACGAGCCCAATCCTATGCATGGGATTTGGACAGGACTTACTCTATTTATTGATCCTGGATTTATTGGTGAAAGTCCTGCGTATGGCAGATTTTCTTTAACACACAGGCAATATTTTACACTTCTGCCAAACAGGTTATCCTTTGCTTATCGGTTGAACTACCAAGGCAAATTGTTTGGTGAAGTGCCAAGCTATATGCTACCCTTTATTTTAAAATCGGGCAGATATACAGACAGTGATGGCTTTGGTGGGGCAAAAACCATTCGCGGTGTAATGAGAAACAGGGTTGTTGGGAATGATATGGCATTGGGCAACTTTGAGCTACGGTGGAAATTTGTTCAAACAGTTATTCTGAACCAGAATATCTATCTGGCATTAAGTGCTTTTACAGACATGGGTTTGGTAACCCGCGATTTTGAAATCAACACAAATAATGTTGATGCTTTATATTTCCCCAATGAGAAAGAGGGCATTCACCAGAGTGTTGGCGCTGGTTTCCGCATTGCTCTTAATGAAAATTTTATTATTGCTGTGGACTATGGTATTGCCCTCGACGAAAGAGATGGCGACAATGGCCTATATATAAATCTAGATTGGATGTTTTAAGTGAATAAAACCGGATTTAAGAAAGATCTCCAATATTTTAAGTTTTGTTCCTATGGATTTTTAAAAAACTTAAGGTTTTTTGAAATATTTATCATGGTTTTTCTTCTGGAAAAATTAGACCAGAACTTTGCCAAAGTTGGAACATTGTACTCCTCGCTATTAATAATCAGGGCTATACTTGAAATCCCTAGTGGCGTAATTGCCGATTCATTGGGCAGGAAAGGAAGTATGATTTTCTCTTATAGCCTTTATATCTGTTCTTTTCTTGTTTTTTTTGTTGCTGACAACTATGCATTGCTTTTTGTTCCTGTAATACTTTATGGCATTGCTGATTCTTTCAGGACAGGAACCCATAAAGCGATGATTTTTGACTATTTAATCAGGAATCATTGGCAACATCACAAAACCCGGTATTATGGTCAAACCAGATCTTGGTCAAAAATCGGTTCTGCCATATCTGTTGTAGGTGCAACTTTTATTAAACTTTACTTCAATAACTTTGAAACAGTTTTCTTGTTCAGCACAGTACCATACCTATTAGGAATAGGGTTACTAGCATCATATCCAAGTTATTTAAATGGCGAGCCAAAGAAAGAAGAGCCCTTATTAAAACGTCTAAGTGGCTCTTTAAAAGACTCTATGAACCCATTCAAAGAATGGAAAAATACCAGACAGATAATTTCATTATCATATTTCTTTGGATTTCAAAGGGCAATAAAGGACTATATCCAACCTATAATCATTGCTTCAGCGTTCATTTTTCCTCTTAGTCTAAGTTTAAACCTCGATCAACAAAACACTTTGCTATTAGGGGTATTATACTTTATAATATATATTCTTTCATCATTCGCTTCAAGAAATGCTTATGCTGTGTCAAAAAAACTAAAAAGCAGTTCCAGAACAATTAACTTGCTCTCGATAATAGGTGTTTTAGCAGGAGTTTTTATTGCCCTTTTCGTTTTTTATGAACAATATCTAGTAGCCGGACTGTTTTTTATTTTTCTGTTTATCACGCTGGAATTTCAAAGGCCAAATGTTGTAAGCTATCTTTCTGACATCTATGATAAAGGAATCATGGCAACCGTTCTATCAGTAGAATCACAAGCTTCTTCCTTAATAGGTGCTTTGCTTGCTTTTTTGATTGGAGTATTGTCAGAAACATTTAATCTTGCTATCGGCATTGGTATAGTGTCGTTATTATCACTACTAATAGTAGTTATTGCCCAAGTAAGAAGAATCAGAACACAGGCTTAGAATTTTACTCAATATTGAATTGATCAATGTTTTTTTCTGGAAATAGAAGGTAATTTTTAACTTTGTAGCCTTTTAATGGGTAGAACAAATGCAAAAACCATCAATACCAAAAGGGACACGGGATTTTTCACCTTCTGAAATGGTGAAACGGAACTATATTTTCGACACTATAAAAGAAGTGTTTAAGCTATATGGCTATTTGCCCATTGAAACACCTGCCATGGAAAATCTCAGTACTCTATTGGGGAAATATGGAGAAGAAGGGGACAAACTTTTGTTCCGGATTTTAAATTCAGGCAATTTTCTAAAGAAAACAGCACCAGACGATTTCCAAGAAGGTAACTTAAACCCACTTTCTGTAAAGATGTGCGAAAAAGGCTTGCGTTATGACCTTACTGTCCCTTTTGCCCGATATGTAGTGCAAAATCAAAACGATATTACATTTCCCTTTAAACGTTTTCAGATACAACCTGTTTGGAGGGCTGACAGACCACAGAAAGGACGATACCGTGAGTTTTATCAATGTGATGTTGATGTTGTAGGGAGTAACTCTTTATTGAACGAAGCCGAGTTGCTTAATATTATTACCAAAGTGTTTAAGAAACTTAACATTTCAGTAACAATTAAGCTAAACAATAGAAAAATTCTGGCTGGCATAGCAGAATATCTAGGCACCCCGAATCAAATTACAGACATTACTGTTGCTATAGATAAGCTTGAGAAAATTGGACTTGAAAAAGTTAATCAAGAACTTTCTGAAAAGGGAGTATCAAATGAGTCTCTTGATAAATTGCAGCCAATTTTGTTATTAAAAGGTACAAATGAAGACAAAATTAAAGAGCTTAAAGAGATACTTAAGCATTCGAATGTCGGATTAAAAGGTATAGAAGAAATTGAATCTATCTTTTACCTGGTGGCATCTTCAAATTTACAAGCAACAATTGAGCTGGATCTAACGCTGGCAAGAGGACTAAACTACTATACCGGAGCAATAATTGAAGTTAAAGCCAACGATGTGAGCATTGGAAGCATTTGTGGCGGAGGACGCTATGATGACCTTACTGGTATCTTTGGACTTAAAGATGTATCTGGAGTGGGAATTAGTTTTGGTGCGGACCGCATCTATGATGTAATGAACCAGCTAGAAATATTTCCCAATGATGTAAGTACTTATACTCAAGTGATGATAGTGAATTTTGGAGAAAAAGAACAACTATTTGGTTTAAATATCGTAGACTTCTTGAGAGGTTATGGTATACCTACTGAATTGTACCCTGATACTGCCAAATTAAAGAAACAAATGCAATATGCCAATAACAAAAATATACCATGGGTTATTCTTATTGGTGAAAATGAAATAAAAACTGGTAAATTAACTTGTAAAGACATGGCCTCTGGTCAGCAGTTCGAGTTAACAAAAGAAGATTTACTTGACAAATTAATTAATTAGGACTATATTGATATAAATTATCCATTAGAAACGAGCGAACAAATAGTATCATATGACTTACGCTTTTGTTTTTTATTGTTAAACCTTTTAAATTTAAGTTTGTTAGAAAAGAGAGAGATATTTATACTATGGATAAGAGGGAATTTATAATAAAAGGATTACTTGGCGCTGTTGGAATATATGCAGCCCCCTCAATTGTTAAGGCTAATAGCAAGTGGGGGAGATCTGTGCATTCTCCTGAAATTTTTAACACCTTTGACGAAATTAAAGGACTAGGAACCCCGCTGTCATTAAGGCAACACTATACAGAGTCATATTTGAACAATGGGCATAAACTCAATAACAAGCTACTAAAGGTACCAGTCCATCTCCCATTGCGTAACATCTTCATAGATGCCAAACAACATGATTATGAAACCCTTAAGCTTGCTGGTGATTATTATAACCATAGGCTCTTTTGGAAGTCACTTTCACCATCAAAATCAAAACAATTGTCTTCTGAACTTGAGAGCAAGATAAATCTTGATTTTGGCTCATTGAACAACCTTAAAGAAGCCATTTGTAAAAGTGCTGAGCAAGCCAGCGACAAATCTTGGATTTGGGTAATTTATCAAAATGAAAGCTTAAAAATCGTCAAAACTGAGCAACATACCAATCCTTACTTCAGTACTGTTCAATCTGAGCAACAAGGTGTCCCATTGTTTTGTGTTGACCTATATTCACATAGCCACAAAGCATTTAACAACAAGTGTAATTATTGTCAAGCTTACTTTGAATTAATCAACTGGGCGTTTGTTTCGAAGCGATATAAAAAAATCTTGAACGGAAAACTCTAAATAAAACCTTTAAACCTCTCTTATAAATGTTTCAAGAAAGGCTAATCCCTTTTACTCTGCTAGCTCTGCTTTTCTTATTTGCTAGTTTTAAAATCCCAAATGCAGAGAATAATGGGGCGGATTTGTTAAACAAGCTTATCGATAATTCAGAGAATATTCATGGACTTGAGCTTACAATGCTCATGAAAGAGCGCTTGGAGAATGAATACATATCCAAAAAAGCACAGTTTAAAGTCCTTTACCAACCTTTCAGTATATATGTAAAACAATTTTATCCCAATAACTTTGAGGTTCTGTTTAGATCTGGTGAAAACAACAACAAAGCCTGGGTTAAACCAGATTCTTTCCCATGGACAACTCTAAGCCTGAGTCCAATTGGAGGTAAAATGAGAAATAGGAATCATCACTCGATCTATAAAGCTGGATATAAATACTTGATTTCTGTTCTGGACCATCTCAAAACAAAATTTAAGGAGAATGCAGATGAATGTTTCAAATATGAGGGATTGGTGAGGTACAACAATCAAATCTGCTATAAAGTAATTTTTAATAATCCATCATTTTCATATTATATCCATAAAACGGAGCAAACAACTTCTCTTGAAGAACTTTCAAATAAATTTAAATTGAACGATTATAGAATCGTTGAGTTAAATCCAGAATTAAGAGGATATGAACCCATTAAAGCCGGAAAATCGATAAAAGTCCCCAGTGATTATGGGAAGACAATAATTCTATATATTAATAAAGACAAAAAGCTTTTAGATGGAATTAAGGTTTTTGATGATCTAGGGTTATGGGAAGACTATACTTATACCAATGTAAAACTTAATCCGGAATTTTCGGGGACTGATTTTAATATTAATAATCCGGAATATAGCTTCTAAATCAGTGAAGAAGTCTGCCTTTATATTATTCCTTTTTTTATTTACAACCTCAACGTTCTGCAGCAAATCAGATTCTTTACACATCTACCTGCTTACATACACTCCTGGCAAAGAACTATATAGTACCTTTGGGCACAGTTCAATACGGGTAAAAGACATGATTGCAGGAACAGATAAAGTCTATAATTACGGGACATTTAATTTTAAAACAAAAAACTTCTATTTTAAGTTTTTTAAGGGCAATCTAAATTACTATCTGTCAAAAGTTAACACAAATAGGGTATTAAGGACAACCAACCTGGAAAAGAGAAGTATTTCTCAAAATGAATTATTGCTTTCAAGTATCGAGAAAAGAAAACTATTACTTGCTCTAGAAAATAACTATTTGCCCGAAAACAGAGAGTATAGGTACGATTTTCTATATGACAATTGTGCAACAAGGATTTTCTATTTAATTGACTCCATAACTGGAGGAAGATATTCATCAAACCTAAATTACAGCAATCCAAGATTTAATACTTTAGTAAATGAATACCTTTACAACCACCCCTTAGCTAAACTGGGGTTCAACCTTTTTGCCGGTAAGCAGATTTTAAAAAAGACTAATGCTATTGAAAGCATTTTCTTGCCCGATTATTTGAAATATTATTTGAATTCATTGTCCTATAAAAGTAAAAACCTTATTGGACCAGACCAGGTCCTGGTCTATAATGTGCAAGATATTCATAAAAAGAGCCTTTTTAAATGGATATTTATATGCCTTTTAGTATTTGGATTGCTAATTAGACTTATCGAAGTTTATATAAAAAAAACATACTCTTTTTGGTCCATTCTTATATTAACGGTTCCTGGAGTAATTGTACTTATAAGCTGTTTACTATGGTTGGTTTCTGATCACCAGATTTATGCCTGGAACTTCAATCTATTATGGGCTGCACCTTCCTTACTAATTGTAATATTAAACAAATCAAAAAACAAAACGAAGTTCTTGTTGATATTGCCTATACTATTAGGAATAGTATGTGTAGTTGTTTTTCTTGGAGGCTATTTTCCAATGCTTACACTTATCTTCTTGGCTTTAAGCCGGATAAAACTCTACAACAACCTTAAGCTATACATCTTCCCAGATATTCTTTAATTCCAAATTGATCTCTTCTTCAAAAAACATTTTTGAAATTACCTTAAAAGATTGTGTGATATCAGACACATAAAATTTATTCTTGCCAACCTTGTTTTTTGTAATAGCCAAGCCTTTCTCAATCAGTAAGTTTTGTAGTGCCCGGGCAACAATCTGTGCAGAATCAACAATATCTACCTCAAAATTATAAAATTTACTTATTTGGTTTTTAATGATTGGATAGTGCGTACATCCCAGAATCAAGCTTTGGATATTTCCAATCTCATGTCTTGACAAATAAGTACGTATAATAGCATTACTAATATCATCAAAAATAAATCCTTCTTCTATCATAGGAACAAATAACGGTGTTGCAAGTGTCGATACTATGATTTGTGGGGATTTTGCTTTTATCTTGTCCACATAAGTATTACTGTTAATTGTACTTTTTGTCCCAATAACTCCTACTTGTTTGTATTCATTTTCTTGGGTAACATAATTCACTATAGGATCGATCACATTAAGAACAGGAATAGCATCACCAGCAATCTCTTGAACACGAGTAAAAGCATTTGCCGATGCCGAATTACAGGCTATTACAATTATTTTGCAATTCTGCTCAACCAAAAACCTTGCAATACCTGATGAATAATGCCGGATTGTTTCCGGTGATTTATCCCCGTAGGGCAAATGCGATGTATCTCCAAAATAAACAATATCCTCATTGGGCAATATCTGCCGGATTGCTTTTGCTACTGTCAGACCTCCGACCCCGGAGTCAAATATTCCTATTGGTTTAGTGTTTTCCATGAATAAAAAAAAAGCCAACAAGCAAGAAGCAAGTTGGCTTTAAATATACTATTATTTTATTATTCCAATCCCAGTTTGGTTTTAACCAAAGGTAAAATGTCCTCAGAGTCTGCTGATTTATAGACAACGGTTCCTGACCCTGTATCCAAAATGTAAGTAAAATTATTTTCTTCAGCAACTTCATTAATTGCACTTATTGCCTTTTCCTGAATAGGTTGAAAAAGTTGCGATTGCAACATTTGCAAATCCTGTTGTATTACCTGCTCATAATTCGAAGCCCTTTCTTGTAAGCTTTGAAGTTCAGCTTCACGGTCTTGCCTTTCCAAAAGTGACATAGGATTTTCTGTATCCTGCATCTTCTGTTGATAGGCTTCCAGCTTTTTATTAAACTCTACTTGTATTTCCTCCATTCTAAGGCTATGCTCTTCCTGTTTTTTTTCCAGTTTCTTTTGAGCACTGTCTGTTTCAGGCATAGAGGCCAATAACTCCTGGCTGTTGATATGCCCTATCTTTAATTGCGCATGTCCTGCAACGCTAAACATTCCTATCGCTACAGCTAATAAAAGCTTTGTAATTGTTCTCATTATTTTTCTTTTGTTTAAAAAAATCACACAAATGTAATCAATTAATTTTTATAACCTAATCGTTGTAACACCTGATCACTCACATCATACCTTGGGTTAGAAAATAAAATTGTAGGTCCGCTGGAAGTATCAAATATTAAAGCATAACCACTTTCATTGGCAATTTCCTTTAAGGTATTATACACTTCATCCTGAATTGGACCAATTTTTTCTTCCCTCTTTTGGTACATGAGACCTTCGGGGCCAAAATAATCGTTTTGAAGCTTTTTAACTTCACGCTCCTTAGTTATTATTTCTTCTTCCCTTTTTGTTCTCATTTCCTGTGTCAACAAAACCTTCTCTGCCTGATATTCTTTATACAGTTTTGCAACCTCTTGCTGCATGGCATCAACTTCAGTCTGCCATTCTGCAGATAATTTTTCTATTTCATCCTGGGCCGCACTATAAGAAGGTATATTTGCAAGGATATATTCTGTATCAACATATGCAAACTTTTGTGCTTTGAGGGAAATCCCAGTTAGTAACACGACTACTAGTAAGAAAGATATTTTTTTCATAGTTATTAGTTTTTTTTCTTGCTAACAGAACAAATTTTATTCCAAACTACAATTGTTGTCCAATAATAAAATGGAACTCTCCTTTTTCACCACCAATTTTTCTCCCGGTAGCTTCATCCAGCAATGGATCAAAGCCCCAACCATAATCAAATCCAAGGAGTCCGAACATTGGAAGGAAAGCACGTATACCAACTCCGGCAGAACGTTTGATAGAGAATGGATTAAATTTATCCCATTCAGACCATACATTACCTCCTTCAAGAAATACAAGACCATATAATGTAGCAGAAGGATTTAAAGAAATTGGATACCTTAGTTCGCTGTAATAGCGGGTATATACATTACCGTTTCCTTCAGTACGAGGTATATCATTACCATTAGAATCTTTAATCAAGTATGTTTTAGGTGGAGTCAGAGATCCATCCGCATAACCACGAAGAGGTATAATGTCCGTACCAGCAAGCGAATAGCCGGACAATCCACTGCCCCCCATGTCAAACTTCTCAAAAATTGGATATCCAATATCATTGTTATAGAATCCCAAGGCTCCAAATTCAGATTTTAATGCCAAAACTAAGTCGCCGATAAGTTGGGTATACCATGCAGCATTGAATGTCCACTTGTGGAATTCAACATTTCTATATTTTTCATAATTATCCAGAGTAGAATAATCCACTCCATTGATCAATGAATAAGGTGGAGTAACCTGCAAAGAAAGGCTAATAACCGAACCTTTTCTTGGATAGATAGGCTGATCTTGAGAGCTTCTTGATACCACTCCCTTAAGTGACACCAGATTGTATCCTCCATTTGGCAAAGGAAACCTGTTATAATTATCAAGAATATACCGATTATACGACAATTCTGAGTAAACACTAAAATAATCATCGGGCCATGATAATCTTTTACCAAATCCAATAGCAGCTCCAACAGTTTTAAAGGTTCCCAAGAAAGTCTTATCTGTTAAGCTTTTTGGTTGACGGTAGATTGTGTAGTTGGTTGAAACAGTAAACGAATTTGGTTTTTTACCACCAAACCAGGGCTCCATAAAAGAGATATTAAATGCCTGGTAGCTAAAGTTGGATTGAGCACGTAAAGAAAGCGTCTGGCCATCTCCTGTTGGAACTGGTCTCCAGGCTTCTTTGTCAAAAATACGACCAACCGAAAGGTTCGTAAACTTGACCCCTACTGATCCGACGAAACCGTAGGTTCCTCCCCAACCTCCAGAAAGTTCAAGCTGGTCATTTGCTCTTTCTTCCAGTGTGTACCTGATATCTACCGTACCATCTGCCTGATTAGGAATAGGGTCAACACCTATGTTTTCAGCGTTAAAATGACCGAGATTGGCTATTTCACGATAAGAACGCATTAGGTCAGTCTTGCTAAAAAGTTCACCCGGGCGAGTATAAAGTTCACGTCTTACAACATGCTCGTTGGTTTTTGTGTTACCCAATATAATAATCTTGTTTATGGTTGCAGGATCTCCCTCGTAAATCCTCAGTTCCAAATCTACAGAATCTTCCTCTACACTAGCTTCAATAGGGGTAACTTGGAAAAATAGATATCCATTATCCATATATAGGGTTGAAACGGCATCCTCGTCCATATTAAGTCGGTTTTCGAGAAGTTTTTTGTCATAGAGTTCCTTTTCATGAATACCTAAAACCCTATTCAAATAGGTTGTTGGATATTTAGTATTTCCAACCCAGTTTATTGAACGTATAAAATATTTGTTTCCTTCATAAAGAGTGAGTTTTAGTCCAATTCGTTTTTCATTAATTGGATATAACTCCTCACTTAAAATTTTGGCATCGCGGTATCCATTTTCATTATATAAGTCAATAAGCTTAATCTTGTCTTCTATGTAATCATCCTCAATATATTTTGATCCTTTGAATATGTTTAAGTCTCTTTGCTTGGTCTTTTTCATAGACCTTCTGAGCTGTTTTTCAGGAAAAACTTGATTTCCGACAAAGATTATTTCTTCAATTTTTACTCTTTCGTTTTTCTTTATATCAATATAAAGATTGATCCTGTTTGCGCCTGCGGTGTCTTCTTTTTGGGTTATTTCAACATCAGTATTAAAAAAACCTTTCTCAACAAAATGCTTTTTTATAATGGTAATTGAGTTGTTTACAACATTATCGGTAATTTGAGTTCCACGACGGACACCAATTTTTTCCTTAATATCATCTTGTTCAGATTTATTAATCCCGGTTATTACCAGATTATTCATTCTTGGTTGTTCGATCAACCTAATTTCCAAATATACATTTGAACCTTCGATCTTCTCAATAATAACCTGCACATCGGCAAATAGACCATGTTTCCAATACTTTTTTATTGCATCAGATATATCACTACCAGGAATGGTGATTTTCTTCCCCTTGTATAATCCCGATATGCTTACCAGATGTGTCGGATTTAAATATTTTACACCGGTAACATTAATATCGGCAATAACATATTCTTTCGGACGGGAATAATCCAACATTTTCAGTTCACCTGGCTCTTGAGCGACTAGGATGATTGCTTGAAATATAAAAAATAGAACTAATAATTTTCGCATGTTTAATTTAACTGTTTGCATTGAGATTTTCTGATACCTGTTCACTTGTTTTGCCAAACCTACGTTCTCTGCACTGATAGTCTGCAATTGCTTCATATAGATGTTCCCTTCTGAAATCTGGCCATAATGTGTTTGTAAAATATAGTTCTGCATAAGCAATCTGCCATAACAGAAAGTTGCTTATTCTGGTTTCTCCACTGGTTCTTATAAGTAATTCCGGATCAGGTATGCCTTTGGTATTAAGGTAATTTTCGAAAACAGTATTGTCAATATCTTCTTCCTTAATATTACCCTTTAAAACTTCGTGTACTATTTGTTTTGCAGCATTAACTACCTCCCAACGAGAACTGTAGCTCAAAGCTAAAACAAGGTTTAATCCTGTATTACCTGAAGTTTTTTCTATTGCCCCTTTTAGATTAGCTGCAACATTAGACGGCAAAGAATCTATATCGCCAATAGCACTAAGCTTAACATTATTATCAAGCAGTGTTTTTGTCTCCTTATTGATTGTTCCGACCAATAAAGACATAAGTGCATCTACTTCTGTTCTAGGCCTTCTCCAATTTTCTGTTGAGAAAGCGTATAAAGTCAGGTATTTAATACCTATTTCTGCAGATGCTTCAACAGTATCACGAACAGCAGCCACTCCATTCCTATGGCCAAAAATCCTTGGGTTGCCTTTCTTTTTAGCCCACCTTCCATTTCCGTCCATAATTATTGCTATATGCCGCGGAAGTCCTTCTAAATCAAGCTGTTCTTTTGTTATCATTTATCAATTTCTAATCATATACGGGACAATCGTCCGCAAATTTAAAAAACTTATATGTAAAAAAAAGGCCTAAAAAGCTATACCAATCATTTCCATAGAGTAATTTTTCACTATCCGGCAATGGAGATATTACTCCATCTGTCCTGTCAGAGAAACTTTTATTCATACTCCATTCTATACCTCCACTTAATCTTCTCGTCAGATTTACCTTCCCTCCAACACCAAAAGGCATAGTCATATGGTTTTCTGGCGATATTCCGGT
The DNA here is from genome assembly GCA_050295515.1 of Bacteroidales bacterium. GTDB lineage: Bacteria > Bacteroidota > Bacteroidia > Bacteroidales > UBA10428 > UBA10428. Next base: position 14,347 of record JBNKPU010000125.1, read on the forward strand.
ATTTGTTTGTGCTGCCAACATCAAAGAATAACCGAATCCTCCAAAGATATAAGGAGAAGCAAAACCTGGTTTGTCTCCTGTCTTATAATCAAAGAAGTTATATTCTACCTGTGTTGCAAGGTTGATCAGGTTAACGGAAAAATTTGCCGGAGAAACTCTTTGTGATATATTTCTGGCAGGATCTTCGTTTCCTTCAAGATTGGCGTAAACTCCCTGAAAACGAATCGAATACCTGTCATTGAAGTTATGCCTAAAAATTGGACCGAAGGCATACCGGGGTGACAAAAAAGGAATATCAGGATTCATGTCCCCTATATAAAAGTCTGTACCGCCAATCAATCCAATATCTGCTTTGCGCTGTGCACGCATTTGACATTGGAATATTAACATTAAAGTAAAAACTATAAGTAAATTTCTCATGAGGTTAATCTTAAACGCAATATTAAACGTTTTGATAATATGATTTAGCGCCCAAGATCAGAATTTTTAGCAAAATATCATAAAAAAAGTTAATCTCTCTGAATTGTTAGGTACGAAATAACACTGTTGAGTGGATTATCTGCCATATTTCCTAAACTTTCGGTCCATGAACAGGGGTATCCCTCTTCTAGAAGTTTTAAGGCGATAATTCAGAGAAATATTCAGAAAATAATAGATGTCATTTGATTTCGAATTCCATGTTTGTTTATATCCCTCAATATAATCAGTTAAAGAATATCTATAACCAAAGTCCCCATTAATGAGAAGACGATCATCAATTATGTATTTTACTCCTATACCAAAAGGAATTACTGGAGCAAGATTCATGCCTGACCTATAATCATCTGCAGGTTGTATAGCTGCATCTCCATGTTCAGAGAAGGTAGCCGCAACTCCTATACCGGCAAAAAAGTAACTTGAAAGGGTATTGTAATTGTTCAGCATTCCTTTACGGCTATATAGGGCAGATGATCGATATTTTTTGTCCTCAGGCCGGAAATAATATTCTCCAGTGGCACTAAACTCATAAAGGCTAACCTTGTAGGATCTGCCCCTATCATTTCTTGTATTATCATCAGAAGCCTGGCCACGACCATAATTCAGGTTTGATTTTATGGATATGTATGGACTTATTTTGTATCGGACTATGCCATTAAAAGTCAGGTTTGTTTCGTCAAATTTGACATCTTTTAACCCAAACCAATTACTCTCGTCTGCGGTACCGCCAATATCACCGAAAATTTGCATAGTACCTACTCCAAGACCTACCTCGTACCTCCTGAGTTTCCAACGTTGCGCTGATGCATCTTGAATGGTAAAAATACAAAAGGCAAAAATTCCGGTTATAAAATATTTTAATATAGCTCTATTCATAATTCGCCTCCTTGCCCGGTCTTCTTAATGGATTAAGAATATAAAATAACTAAAAAAGTATAAATAATCAAAACTAATTTCGTTTATCCATACCCCACATCAACTTAGTTCGCAATGTTTCATAATAACTATTAAATGGCAATTTAACTATTTTAAGTATAAATTTAGTTTTACGTATTAATAGCTTATTATGTTCCATATTTAGGATATGTGTTCTATTATCTGCAGTTACAAGAAAAGATTTGCCCCGTGATTTAATCTCAAGTTCAATATTTACTTTGTCATGCACCACCAAGGGCCGAACAGATAAATTATGAGAAGCAATGGGTGCTACAATAAAATTTTGTGATCCCGGCACTACAATTGGACCTCCAACACTAAGACTATAGGCTGTCGAACCTGTTGGTGTGCTTATTATAAGGCCATCTGTCCAAAAAGATGTTAGAAATTCCCCATTTATCCAAGTGTCAATTGTCAACAGCGAGGCATCAATCTTTTGAACAGTTACTTCATTTAGGGCAAAATTATATCCATTAAAGATATCTACGTCTGATTCAATCCTTAATAAAACTCTCTCTTCTAACTCATACTGTTGATTAAATATAGAATTGAAGGCTGAACTAATTTCATCTCGTCCAATGTTGGCCAAATAACCAAGTCTCCCGGTATTAAGTCCAATAACCGGAATATTACTGCTTTTTAAAAACAGAATACTTTCCAAAAATGTGCCATCTCCACCAATTGATACAAGAAAGTCAATATCTTCAGGACTCTCTTTTGGGTTTTGAAAGAACAAGCATGGGAATGCTGGATAATCTGTTTCTTGCCGAATGATGTCAAAGAAAGGCTTATACATATAGATTTCAACTCTATTTTCTAAAAGCATGTCAAATAGCTCTGTAATATGCTTCTTATATTCAGGTGAAATATATTTACCGAAAATTGCAATTTTCATTCCTGCGAGATTATATACTCAGGTATTTCATAAAGGAATCATACCTGTTTTCATAAAGGGAATTTAAATCATTTTCATCCATAAAAGATGCTTTAATGATATAATTGTACCTTATGAATGTTTGTAAGATAGATGATAGATCTTTACGGTTAATTTTTAAGGTAACTTCCATTTGGGTTGAACTTTGAGAAGATGTTATATAACTGCTGAGTATTTTAGCATCATTGCTTTCAACAATTTGTGCTATTTGAGTCAAAGAATAGTCCACAGAATTCATTTCAAGGACAATAATTCCACCTGGTTGTTTAAGTGCTGATACATCAGCAAAATAATGCAACAAGTCTGTTAATGTGATAACTCCCTGGTATTTCTTGTCCTCACTAAGCGCAGGAATAACAGTTAATTGCATTTCAGAAGCTATTTCCATCACCTCATATACGTGCTGGTCAATTGTAACATACGGACTGAACAAAGACAAGCTATGGTTGCCGATTGGTTCTTCCGCCATATTGTGATCATAAATATCTTTATCGGATATTAAACCCAAGAAATCCTCATTGTTTACAATGGGTAAATGAGAAATCCTGAATATATCCATCCAATATAATGCTTTTTGCCCACTGTCAGAGGTTTTCAGCGATGGTACTACGTCCGATATTAAATCTTTTGCCAGCATTCCTGATTAAAATTAAAATACTGCTAATTTTGCAGGTGAATAATCTTATTTTTTATGACCAGATTAAGTGTAAATATAAACAAAATTGCAACATTAAGGAACTCTAGAGGCGGAAACATGCCTAATGTTTTGCAAGCCGCCATTGATTGTCAAAAATTCGGAGGTGAAGGTATAACCGTTCACCCCAGGCCTGATGAACGGCATATCCGAAGACAAGACGTTTTTGACATTAAGCCAGTAATAAAAACAGAGTTCAATATAGAGGGCTATCCTTCCAAGTCTTTTATTGATATGGTGATTCAGGTGAAGCCTGATCAGGTAACACTGGTTCCTGATCCACCTAAAGCCTTGACCTCAAACCAGGGGTGGGATACAAAAAAACACCACTCTTTTTTAAAAGACACCATTAGGGAGTTTCATCAAAATGGGATTAGGACATCCATATTTATCGGTACAGCAACTGATTTAATTGAAGCAGCAGCAACAATAGGAACAGACCGGGTTGAACTTTATACAGAACCTTTTGCCACTTTGTTTCCTGAGAACAAAGAAAAAGCAATGGCACCCTTTAGCGAAGCGGCCCTTGTGGCCCAGAAGGTTGGTTTAGGCCTTAATGCAGGCCATGACCTTAACCTTAACAACCTTAGATATTTTAAGGACAATGCACCCGGACTATTAGAAGTTTCCATTGGACATGCTTTAATTGCCGATGCGCTATATATAGGATTAGAAAGAACAATTCAATTATATTTGGAGGCTCTTAAATAGTGGAACTTAATTTTTCAAAGACCGGTAGTGGCCCAGCAATTGTAATCCTTCATGGGTTATATGGCTCTGGCACCAATTGGTTGAATATTGCCCGTGAACTTGCTTCAGATTTTACTGTTTATCTTCCAGACCAACGAAATCATGGAGGGTCGCCACACAGCGCATCCCATACGTATGATGATATGGCTGGAGATCTTTTAAAATTCTGCAACCAGCATCAATTAGAATCAATATATCTGATAGGACATTCAATGGGAGGAAAGGCTGCTATAACCTTTACTCTGAAGCACCCCGGTATTACAAAAAAACTGATGTGTGTAGATATATCCCCCTTTTCTTATATCGGTTTAGATCATTTTGAAGACCAAATTTCTTTTCATCAAAAAATATTGGACACCTTTCAAACTGCACCTATTTCCAGTTCAAATTCCAGGAAAGAAATTGATGAATACTTTGCAATGAACATCTCAAGCTCACAAATCAGAAAGTTTTTGCTAAAAAACCTTAAAAGGAAAAATACCGGAGGATTTTATTGGCAACTGAACATAAAAGCACTGGTTTCTACTTTGGAACATGTCATCGATGCAGCTCCACCTGTAAAACTAGGAGCTCAAAGTTTTATCCAAACATTGTTTATTAAGGGAGAGCTTTCACCTTATATTACCAATGATGACATGGAAGCAATACCTGACATCTTTCCAAATGCAAAGTATGAAATATTTGAAAAATCTGGGCATTGGCTCCATGCTGAAAATCCAGAAAAGTTTATTGTAACAACAAGAAAATTTTTTAAAAGCTAATCCTGCACAACTATATTTGACTCTTTGATAAGTTCCTGGTTTAAATATCGCATAATAAGTTGGGCAACAGCAAGTACATCTCTTTCGCAATACTCTTTTATCCGTTCAACTTCTTTGTCGATATAATAGACCTTTGCAACCATACTCCCATCAATATCTTGTTTAGGACTGGGAATTTTAAATATGTTTGTAAGTAGATCCAATGAAGTATAATGCTTATAATCACCAAACTTCCATAATTCCAATGTGTCAAGATGGTGTACTTCCCATGGCTTTTTACCTGCTATATTAAACACTTCTGGTAAATCAACCGCATTGATAAGCATTCTTCTGGCAATATAGGGGTAGTCAAATTCCTTACCATTGTGGGCACACAGGTAAGGAGAATACTTTTCCTCAAGCTTTCTGCACATAGATGCGAAATTTTGCAATAATTCTTTTTCATTATCTCCATAAAATGATTTTAATTTAAAACCAAAATCACCCTTTTCGCCTGTTATGGCTCCTACTGAGATGCAAATAATCTTTCCAAATTCCGCATATATACCTGCTCTTTCATAAACATCCTGAGGAGAGCTATCCTGACCTCTGAAAAAAGAAGATTTTTTCTCCCAAAATTTCTTCATGTTCTCATCAAGCTCAGAATAATCTGCCATTTGAGGTACTGTTTCTATGTCCAGAAATAAAATTTGTTTTAGGTTTAATGAGTCAAGCATGGATTTATAGGTTAGATTCTTAATATTTTAAATAATTTTGTCCTTTAAAGATTAAAGCTCTAAAAATAAGTTTTTTGGACAGTTTTTCAAACGAATTATACTTTAGAATATGGACAATAACAGATTATATCCTTTAAAATTTAAACCAATTATAAAAGATCCAATATGGGGTGGGACAAAACTCCGAGATATTTTGGGCAAAAAGGATGCTACAAAGAATTCTGGAGAGAGCTGGGAAATTTCATGTGTTGAAGGCAATATTTCTGAAGTATCCGATGGATTTCTGGCAGGCAACAACCTTGAAGAATTAATCGAAGTCTACATGGGTGATCTGGTTGGACAAAAAGTGTTTGATAAATACGGCAAACTTTTTCCGTTGCTGATAAAATTTATTGATGCTTGTGATGACCTTTCCATACAGGTGCACCCAAATGATGAAGTGGCCATGCAAAGACACAAATCTTTCGGCAAAACTGAGATGTGGTATGTAATGCAGGCAGATGAGGGTGCAGAATTGATTGCTGGTTTTAATAAAGAAGTTAATAAAGAAGAGTATTTGGAGCACCTTCAGAACAATACGCTTTTAGATATCATGAATAGCACACCCGTTGCTCCCGGAGATGTGTTTTTTATGCCGGCCGGAAGAATTCATGCTATAGGAAAAGGTATTTTGCTTGCTGAAATTCAACAGACTTCAAATATTACTTACAGGGTATATGATTATAACCGTACTGATGCACAGGGGAACTCCAGGGATTTGCATACAGAAGAAGCTGTAGAGGTTATCGATTACAATTATTATCCCGAATATAATTCAGCCTATAGCAAAAAGGAAAACACCCCGGTTAATCTAGCAAGCTGTCCATATTTCACAACCAACTTACTTGAACTATCTGATAGCATTGAAAGGGACATGCTTCATTTTGATTCTTTTGTTATTTATATGGGAATTGAAGGTGAGAGTGTAATAAAATATTATGATACTGAAGAAATAATACTACAAAAAGGCGAGACAATATTAGTGCCTGCAGAATTAGGACAGTATTTTATTCACCCTAAGGGCTCGTCCAAGCTTTTAGAAATTTATATTGAAGATAAACTGGAAGAAGATGCCGATTAACACCATAGAATTTATAAAAAGCAGCGCAAAGCTGGAACAATGCCCTGAGACAAATAAACCAGAATATGCATTTGTTGGTAGGTCTAATGTGGGTAAATCGTCATTGATTAATGTATTGGCCAACAGAAAAAAAATTGCACTCACCTCTTCCAGCCCTGGTAAAACAAGACTGATCAACCATTTTTTGGTGAATGAAGCATGGTACCTGGTTGACCTGCCAGGATATGGTTATGCCAAACTTTCAAAGACCGAACGAGTGAAGTTTAATGCAATGATCAGGAGTTATTTGACGAAAAGGGAAAATTTGACCTGTTTGTTCCTGCTCCTTGACATTAGGCATTCTCCTATAGATGCAGATATAGAATTTATTAACTGGTTGGGGGAGAATATGGTGCCTTTTAATATTGTTTTTACAAAAACTGACAAATTAAATAAGGAAATAGCAGCCCAAAATGTAGAAAACTACAAGAATTTTTTATTGGAATCATGGGATAGTTTGCCCAAAATCTTTATAACATCGAGCACAAAACGCATTGGTAACGACGACATAGTCAAGTATATAGAAGATACTAACAAGTTGTTAAAATCAAATTAGGCAATTTATAGTGAATTAATGAGATTTTCCTAAGATATTTTTTACTTTTGCAGCGCCAATTTACCTATTGCTCAATAGATAGAAAATGAAAATAAAAGCACCAATTAAGTTTTTTACAGGTAGATCATCAGCTTACCTGGCGGAAAAAATCGCAAAAAGCTTTGGAACTGAACTTGGCAAAACGTCTGTTCTTGAGTTTAGTGATGGAGAATTTCAACCTGCTTATGACGAGTCTGTAAGGGGTTGTATTGTTTTTATTGTTCAGTCGACATTTCCTCCTCAGGACAATTTAATGGAACTGCTACTTATGATTGATGCTGCAAAACGCGCATCGGCCTATAAGGTTGTGGCTGTCATACCATACCTTGGACTAGCAAGGCAAGACAGAAAAGACAGGCCTCGTTGTTCTATTGGTGCAAAAATGGTAGCAGACCTTCTTTCAGCTGCTGGTGTCGATCGTATTATGACCATGGACCTTCATGCTGATCAGATTCAAGGGTTCTTTGACATTCCAGTTGATCATATATATGCATCATCACTTTTTATTCCGTACTTAAAAAGTCTGGAACAAGACCTGACAATTGCAGCCCCTGATATGGGAGGGTCAAAAAGAGCAAACGCTTATGCCCGTTTCTTAAACAGTGAGATGGTAATTTGCTACAAACTTAGAAAAAGAGCTAATGTAGTGGATCAAATTAGGGTTATAGGTGATGTTACCAACAAAGATGTTGTAATTGTGGATGATATGATAGATACTGCCGGCACAGTTTGTCTCGCCTCAGATATGATGATGAATGGAGGAGCAAATAGCGTCAGGGTAATGGCCACTCATGGAATGCTGTCTGGACCTGCATATGAGAGAATCGACAATTCATCCATAAAAGAACTGGTTATTTCCGATACAATTCCACTAAGAGGGCACTCGGACAAAATTAAAGTAATATCGGTTGCTGATTTATTTGCCGATGTAATTAACAAAGTATATAAATACAAATCAATAAGTTCAAACTTTATTTTTTAAATAATTTATAATCATTATATTTGCACCCCTTTTTCACACGGGGAATTGTTGTAAAACAATAGTGTGATGGGGAATAACTATTCCAAGTAGCACAAGTCTAATTGTTTTATTTTTAAAAGAATGAAAAGTTTTTCGATTAAAGCACAAAAAAGAACAGACCTAGGTAAAAAGAACAGCAAGCAATTAAGAGCTGCTAATCAGGTACCTTGCGTAATGTATGGCGGACAAGAAAATATACATTTCTATGCACATGCCAATGATTTCAGAAAAATGATATATACCGATCAGGTATATGTTATAGAACTTGATATTGATGGTAATACCGCCAAAGCAGTTCTTAAAGAAATACAGTTCCATCCGGTTACTGATGCTATTTTGCATATTGACTTTGTACAGGTATTTGATGACAAACCTGCAGTAGTAACACTACCAGTAAAACTTACAGGAACATCTGAAGGTATCTTGGCCGGTGGTAAACTTAGGTTAAGAAGACGAGTCCTTAAAGTAAAAGGATTAGTCAAAGATATGCCTGATTCACTTGAAATTGACATTACAAAATTGAATATCGGCGATGTAACCAAAGTGGCCGATTTAAATTATGATAAACTGGAACTTCTAGATCCTTCGCAATCTATGGTCGTAGGTATTGTATCATCTCGTCTTGCGGCTAAAGGTATGACTGCTGAAGAAGGTGGTGGAGCTGAGATTGGTGAAGCTGAAGGTGAAACTGAAGGTGGTGAAGAAACTACTGAAGAAGCTCCTAAAGCAGAATAATAAAACCACAGATACTTTGAAGTACCTGATCGTTGGACTGGGAAACATTGGTAGTGAATACCACAATACCCGGCACAATATAGGATTTAAGATATTGGATGCACTTGCTAGTGCGTCCAATATTTCTTTTGAGGATAAGCGTTATGGCATGGTCGCCGAATATAAATTCAAGGGCAGGACCTTCGTCTTATTAAAACCCTCAACATACATGAACCGTAGCGGTATGGCTGTTAATTATTGGTTAAAACAAGCCAAAATACCCATCGAAAGAATGCTAATTCTTGTAGATGATATAGCCTTGCCCCTAGGCACAATTCGTATTCGGCCAAAAGGGAGCGATGGTGGGCATAATGGCCTGGCAAACATAAATCAGGTTCTTGGCAATTCTGCATATGCACGTCTGCGTTTCGGTATAGGCGATAATTTTTATAAAGGACAACAAGTTAATTATGTTTTGGGCGAGTGGACCAAAAATGAAGAAAAAGAGCTCCCCGCTCTAATCGATCATTCAATTGAAGTCATTAAAAGTTTTGGTACTATTGGGCTTCAACTTACCATGACACAACTAAACAAAAAATAAACTACTCCTCTTCTTGTTTTTGTTGTTAATCGCTTGTTAATTTTACACTTATGTGAATTATTACCTTTACTTTTATAGGTCAATTATCTTATGAGTAATTATGAGGGTCCTATTTCATGAATTATAAAAAGCTTAAACTACTCAGTTATATTTCTGCAATATCACTTTTGGGTATAATAATTACACAATCATTATGGTTGCGAAAGACTATGCTAGTTGCTGAGCACCAATTCAACCATAGGGCAAACCAAATGTTAAGTGATGTTGTTGAAGAACTGCAAACTTATGCAGACACGTCAAAACATGTACAGGATCATATTCAAAGTAACAACCTGTGTATTTTTGATGTTGTAGACACACTTCTTCTGAAAGACCTTATAAAAAAGTATGCCAATTACCATCAACTCGATAGTACCTACACTTACGGATTAGTTGTATCCAGCTCAGAGGAAATCTTATTGTCGGCAAATGGGTTCAAGCCTGCGCAAGAACATGATGCCTATAAGGCTTGTCTATCATGTATTTGGAAAGAAGAATATATCCACCTATCTGTTTTTTTCCCAACAAAGGAAAGTAATATTTTTGGCAAACTAACACTCTGGGTAGGATTTTCTGGCTTGTTCCTTTTAACCACTGTGGCAGCATTTATATATATCTTGTTAGGCTTTTTTAAACAGAAGAGGATTACGGAAATCAAGAATGATTTTATCAACAACATGACCCATGAACTTAAGACACCACTATCAACAATATCAGTTGCTTCAGAGGTTTTGATGAATTTAAAAGTCGATGACGAAAAAAACCGGACCAATAAATATTCGACCATTATTTTCAACGAAAACCAGCGTATGCGAAAATTAGTTGACCAAGTGTTGAATGTTGCAACCATTGAACGAGGTGTACTCTCCATTGAAAAAGAGGAGATTGATATAAATAATACTATATATCAGGTTGTCGAAAGTTTTTGTTTTGAAACATGTTCTAAACCAATAAATGTTGACTATAAATTCATTGATGGCAATATTGAAGTCAAAGCTGATAAATTACATATACGTAATATTTTAAACAATTTGGTAGACAATGCTGTTAAATACTCAGGTGAACAGCCAAAAATCCAGATCACAACACAAAAGACAGATGGTTATTGTAAAATTTCTGTAGCTGACAATGGTAAAGGCATACCAAAAGAAGCTTTGCCAAAAGTGTTTGATAAATTTTACAGGGTTCCATCGGGGAATATTCACAACGTAAAAGGCTTTGGATTAGGACTTTATTATGTCAAGACTATGGTTGAGTCCCACAATGGGAAAATTAAAATACATAGCCAGGTTAATAAAGGGACAACTGTAAGTATTCTTCTTCCACTTTAAAAAAAGGTATTATGAGACAAAAAATTCTACTGGTCGAAGATGATGAAAACCTTGGGATTGTAACCAAGGATTTTCTTGAAATGTCAGGATACAGCGTTGATTTGGCCAACGATGGCAACAAGGGACTTAACCAATACCTAAAAGGTAATTTCGATATTATTATTTTGGACGTAATGATGCCTCAAGTTGATGGATTTACTGTTGCGGAGCAAATCAGAAAAACGGACAAAAGTACTCCCATCATCTTCCTGACAGCTAAAAACATGAAAGAGGATCGGATAAAAGGCTTCAAGCTTGGAGGGGATGATTATATTACCAAGCCCTTTAGCACAGAAGAACTAAAACTAAGAATTGATGCTATTCTCAGAAGGGTAAATGGTGACATGTTTTCAACCTCCTACAATTACCAAATTGGCCCTTTTAAATTCAATTACAATGAACACACGCTGTCTAGTTCAAAACTGGGCGAACAACGATTAACCAAAAGAGAAGCTGAAGTATTAAAAATGTTATGCGACTACAAGAATAAAATCCTTCGAAGAGACATTGCACTCAAAGCCATATGGGGCGATGATGACTACTTTATGGGAAGGAGCATGGATGTATACATTACAAAACTGAGAAAATTCCTAAAAACAGAAGAAGGTGTAACCATCAACAATATCCATAACACAGGATTTCGCCTTGAAGTAGAAGAATAAAATTGCTTTAGAAATAAAAGACAAATCAATTAATAATGGATCCTTTAGCAATATCCCTTGAATCTGGTGTTTCTTGTTTTCTAATGATATACTTGTTAATTTTTGAGAGAATATCATCAATACCTAAAGGTTTTGCAAGATAATCGTCACAGCCAGCCTTTAGGCATGTATCTGCATCTTGGGGCATAGCAAAAGCTGTCTGGGCAATAATTGGAATGTTCGCATTAAAGTTTTTGATGATTTTTGTTGCTTCTAAACCATTTAAGTCTGGCATTTTTATATCCATTAACACCAGATCTATATCATTGTTTGACCTACAAGCATCAACAGCATCTTTGCCGTTTTTTACCCATAACACTCTTGCTTTTGTTGGTAAAATAATATTATTCAGCAAAGAATAATTGGCCTGCTCATCCTCTGCAATCAATATAGTTTTTCCGTTCCAATTATACGCTGTTGAATAAGGAATTGGAGCAGGAACAGTACTTTCGCTAGGTTTGTAAGGTATGGAAAAATAAAATTTCGAACCTATATTAACCTCAGACTCAACCCAAATATGACCACCAAGTTTTTCGGCAAGCCCTTTCGATATCGACAACCCTAAACCTGTGCCCCCATACTGTTTATTGTATCCACCGCTTGCCTGCCTGAACCTTTCAAAAATAATTTTTTGCTGTTCGGGCGTCATACCTATGCCAGAATCATGTACGTAAAAGACGATTGTATTCTTCTCTTGACTTATATTGTATCCAAACTGGATTTTGCCAGTTTCGGTGAATTTAACAGCGTTACTCAACAAGTTTGACAAAACCTGTTCAAGCCGTACCTTATCTGTCTTAATAAATGCTGTAGTGTCTGAGAGTGGTGTGCACAGTTCAATCTCAAGTTCCTTTCTTAACGAGTCCAACTGGTTATGAAAAGTTTGCTTGAGTACAGCAAGAACTTTATTTATGTTAAAGTCTTTCTCAAACAAAACAATTTGGTTGGCTTCAATCTTAGAAATATCGATAATATCTGAAATAATATGTAATAACTGCCTTGAATTCGCATTGATTAAATCGATAAATTCAACTTGTTTATTTTCGTTGAGTTTACGGTCTCTTAATAAGGTTGTAAATCCAAGAATTGCATTCATAGGTGTCCTAACCTCATGACTCATGTTTGCCAAAAATGCTGATTTTAACCTATCTGCTTCTTCAGCTTTTTCCTTAGCTGCTTTTAGTTCTTCATTAACAAGCTTAAGCTTGACGTTTTGTACTGCAAGACGCTCGCTGTAATCCTTAATCTCCTGCTCATTTTCTTTAATATTAGTAATATCAAGCGCAATGCCGGTAACTCCAAGTATCTCATTTTTATTGTTAAATACTGGTGCTTTATAAGTTTCCCAGAATGTACCCTCCGTTAGCTCCTCAACAACAATCTTTTTTCTATATTTTATCACCTTTCTATCCTCTTCAATAAATTTAAAGGCAGTTTTTTTGTCGTATAGATCAAAGTCTGATTTTCCTGTGATTGATTCAATACTCATATTTAACCTCGATGCAAAAGCTTCATTCACGAATAGATAAACACCATTACAATCTTTTAACCAGGCTAAATGGGGGAAATTGTTAAAAATGGCTTTTTTCTGAGTCTCACTGTCAATCAATTTTTCCTCTGCAACCTTTCTGTCCGTTATATTGGTAACTATACCTTCAATTGCTTTAATCCTATTTTTACTGTCCCGAATAACCAGGTTCTTTTGCATAACCCAAATTTCCCCACCTTGCTTGCTAATCGTCTTCATCTCAAAATACTCAGGTACATCACCATCAAGAGCTTTTCTCCAGTATTCTTTGTATGTGTTAAAAAAATCAGGGTGTATTACTTTTCTAATAAAAAAGTGGGAATTGTAAAAATCTTCGGGACTATAACCTAAAAGGTCCTTCACCTGAGGACTTATATATTCGTAATGCCTGTCTTTTATATTAAACCGGTATACAACGTCATTTACATTTTCATTGATGCGATAAAACCGATCTTTATAATAGTTCTCATTAGGAAGAAATGATTTTCTAAGAATATCTACTTCTTCCTGAAGCAATTTGAGTTTCTTCTTCAACTCACTGTTTTCCAAAGCTAATTCTTTTTTCGAAAGCTCTGAGGACATGTAATCAGGTGTTAATTTCAGATTAGAAGCAAGGTACATAAAAAAAAGCAGAAACCGAACTCTCACCAGAAATCCTAGCCACCATATTTCTTCTCACAATTTTATATCCAGCTTTTAGATAGGGCGTAGTGAAAAAATCAGAAAGTAGTGAGATGTGACTTGACAAAATGAAGACGTATTAGCATACTTCGAATTACAGGCAAGGAAGTAGATTGCTGCTTTCTGGCTAACACTTTCGGATTTATTTTCAACTTTTTAGGTGCAAACAATTTTAAGCAATATTGAAGAATTCCTTGCACGTAAAACCCTTTCTATCCACATAACATGCAGATTATGTGCTAAAAGTGTGTTTTTCAGTAAGTTCTAGATAAGAGATTCCAATAATAGAAGAAAGTCAATGTTTTTAACAATGTTTATTGCTTTTCAAACATATTAACTTATTCGACTTTGTATAAAAAAACCGGACTTAATACTCCAGGTTGAAAATCTCTAAGAATGAAATTAATTTTGAATTACTTTTTCTTATACCAATCGCTATACATCTTATAGTTTTTAGCAATCCCCTGTATCATAACCTTGGTCTGTTCTTCATTAACATCTTTAATCCTTTTAGCCGGGTTTCCTGCATATATCGAATTAGGCTCAATCTTAGTTCCGGTAAGAACAATTGCTCCGGCAGCAATGATAGAATTTTCTCCAATCTCTACGTGGTCGAGGATAACAGCTCCAATTCCAATTAAGACATTGTTTGATATTTTTGCTCCATGAATTACTGCATTATGGGCTATAGTCACATTATCACCAATATCTATGGTTGATTTTTGATATAATGTATGCAGTACTGCTCCATCCTGAATGTTTACACGATTTCCAATTCGTATAGAGTTCACATCTCCACGTAACACAGCGCCGTACCAAATACTGCATTCATCGCCCATAACAACATCTCCAATAATAGCTGCTGTTTCAGCAAAAAAACAATCGTTCCCATATTTTGGTGTAAACCCTCTTACTTCCCTTATTAATCCCATATATGAAAAATTTTATGCAAAAATAGCTTTATTTCACATAATCTGGGTTATTTGTTGAATCGGCATGCTCTTTATACAGAACAATTTCTTTAGAAGCTATAGATGAAGCAGAGAAAAACCCTAAACCATCATTATCCGATGTTAAATTTTTAATGTTTGTGGGGATATCTGCAGGAGGACCGGAAAACATATTTCCATTACCCTGGGTTTCAGTTAAAAAGGCATTAATAAAATTAAATTCGTCCCGACTAATTGACAACATTTCTAACCTGATTACATTTGTATCGGACTTAATTTCTTCCTGAGGCAAAGCATAAACATTTATATTAATTAATGGCTTTCCATTTATTATCAGATCATCTGCAAAAGATGTAAGCCTAAGCTCATCGTTGTATAAAGTATCGTTTACATACAACCAGAACATATAATGATTACCTATGGGCTCAGGTTCAAAAGCTGACATTTGAATCTGATAGAATCCCGCACCTCCAAAGAAGTCAAGATAGGTATATACAGACCTAATGCTATCTATTTTAGGTACCGTGTCAAGTATTGCCCTTGAGTTATAGCTGTCGTTCCCGTATTCGAAAGAGAGTTCGTATATCTCTCCTGATTTTCCCTTAAAAGGTATATCGCTTATAAAATAACCTACTCCGGTATCTGCTTTGACAAAACGATATGAGCTTCCTGAACCTATCTCTAAAACCTGGACATTAGCAACTTCTGTTCCATTTGGTGGGTGATTGGCAAAATACGTATCAGAATTGGTCAACCGGATAACTTGATTCATATCCTGATTTGTAATTCGACCTTCAACTACTACTTTATTTATAATATCATCTTGAAGAGAAACATTCAATTCATTGCTCAATTTTTGAGTAATTTCTTCCTCACACGAAGTAAAAATCACTGTCATTATAATTGCTGTAATATATAGTACTTTTTTATACATAAAATCCAAACTTTAAAACTTAAAGGTATAACTCAACGAGGGAACAAAACTATACAAGTAGGTTCCATAGGCTTTTGTGGTATATTTATCATCAGGGTCCTGCCGAAAGGATATCATAATATAATTATGCCTTGCATAAGTATTGTAGATAGAAAAGTTAATCGAATGTTCATACCACCGTTTCACCTTGTTTAACCTATATGTAGCCGCCAAATCCAATCTATGGTAAGGGAAGACCCGAACACTATTGCGGTTTCCATAGTAAGGAGCTATCATTCCACCGTATTCAAAACGCTGCTTAGGCATCGTGCGTGGAGGTGCACTGGTATATACCCAGGTTCCGGACAAGTTTAAACGTTCATTCAGGTCGCAAGAAAGAACAAGAGCAAAATCATGTGGCTTATCATGGGCTGCAGGATAGGTTTCTCCACCATTTATTTCAGGTATTTTTTTAA
>JBNKPU010000126.1:0-19268 GCA_050295515.1 Bacteroidales bacterium
CTAAATCAAGTTCTTCTGTCTCATAATCGTTAATCGACCTAAATTTATATAATCTTAATTTTTCCATTTTTTATAAATTGATTATAGTTTATAATTAATTGAAATTATCATCAGTTAGTAGCATCTAATAAGTATGTTCCACGCGAATGGCTTTTAAATTTTTTTGTTCTAGTATTCTGCTCTGGATAAAGGCCAGTTGAAAACAATAGTATTCCAACTAAGATAAAAACTTCTTCATTAAAGCCCCCCTTGGAGAATCTTTTTATACTAAAAAGTCTTTTTTAACAGTTTGTCCTTAAAATTATATGCAGGTTGCTCATTAAATTAATGCCCAACATCCGTATATACCGAACTCTTTTCCTGAGTTACGTTTATTTTCCATTTGTGCAGATGTCGTTTTTATCTTTCATTGTATCGTTTTCTCCAAATGTAATACGCTTCATCATTAAATCCAAGGGGGGCGGGTATATGAGGCCCGTATGTATTTCTATGAATTAAAAAGTCGTGGTGTGAGAGGCTCTCCGATAGGTTAATAGCCGATCGGCTGCCTACTTGTTCGTGCCGTCGTACTTTTTTAAAAATCAGTGTTTAAAATAAATACAATATTTATAATCATCAATAAAAATCTGACTCCGATTGGTGCAATCAATAAAATCGGTATCAGTTTATAAATGAAACTATAATCTTTCCGCACTAATTTTCCAATCCGCAAATAACTTATCAAACCAGCAATGCCAAATCCAAATGATAGAAACATCATTGGAAGAAAAAATCCCATATTGTATGCAAACATATGAGGAGCATATCCAGGTGTTGTCGGTCGACCAATCACAGTCATTCCTAAAAATGTCAAAGAAATAAGTCCTAAAATCATTGACTTTTTCCAGTTTTTATCAGATGGTATTAAAATCTCCACTTTAGAAAATCAATTATCTTTTTTTAAAATAATTGCAATACTAATCAAACCGCCAATCAACATGATGGAACCTGCAAGAAAAGGAAATCCTGCTCCAACTAAATCTTCAATTCGTGCTGAATATAAAAATGGGAGGCAATAAAACATGCCTGCAATACCTGCAATCATTATTACAATTGAGATTATTACTACAATATTCTTTAAATCAAGTTTTTCCATATCGTTTTATTGATCAAATGGCTCTTTTGGTAACGCTTTTAAATTCTTTATATATCGCTCGTTATCGTACGGTTTCCCAAATTTCATAACGTCAAATAACTCGACAGCTAAACATTGTCCAATCAGTTGTCTGGTTTGAAAATCATCAAATCCCTGTTTTCGTAATCTCTCAAATGTCGTTTTAGTCTCAGGAGGATTGTTATCCCTGAGTTGATTTTTTATTATCTCGAAAATCTGTTCTCTTAATTTATCATTAGTTTCCATAATTGCAGAGGTTCGTTTGTATGCGGCACAACGATTATGTACACGCAGTGCGGACTAGATAACTACGGCCTTCTGCCGCTTGCAGAAAGCTGCGAAACACCAGTCCAACCGTTGCGCCGTTAAATATACGTAGTTTTACAAAACTTACTTTGAAAACAGAACATAAATTAACCCGTGAAGCTAAAAAATGCAGAAAGTTTTGTTGCCATGCAATGCGTTTTGCAGCGCTTTGTCCAGATACATAGAACCGCCGAAAGCAAGTACTGAAACCGCATTGGCGTTGTAACATGCTGTTAGCTGTATTTTTCTCTTTTTTTTGCAGTTTAAATTTAAACCATTACATTTGTACTTAACTAATAGGTTAAGTTTTTGGAAAATTTCTATTTAATACATAATTGTGATGAAAACAGATTTAGTGTCTATCTTAATGCTAGTAATTCTGATTTAACTAAAAAATTTACTGAAATAAATAGAAACCCTCGATTAACAAAAAAGTTTGTTCTTGTTATTGAAGCTGTAAAAAATCATATTGCTAACAAGACTCAGTTTAATTGGGAAGGAAGTTGTGAACTAGGTGAGATTTATGCTATAAAAGTTGATATTCATAGATTTTACACATTGGTATGTAAAAATGAAGGATACAGAGAACTTTTTATTTGTAGGTACGGTAGAAAACAAACACAACAAAATGATAAGAAAATTGATGCTATTATAGATTCGATTCCAAAGATTTCCATTCAAAGATTACTGATATGAAAAAGACGCTTGATATTAAAAAGAATTCATTAAACTCTTATATAGATAACAATAGAGTTAAAATTGATGAAGCTCTTGTAAGCTTGAGGCTAATGAAAGAAATTGATGATTTCTTAGAGATTAACGATATTAAACATCGTGATTTTGCAGTTAAAATGGGTTATTCTGAGGCTTTTATTAGTCAATTAATGTCTGGTACAAAAAAGTTTAATACCTCATTTATAAACCGTATTGAAAAGACATTTGATTTGAAAGTTGATTTCAAAATCAAAACAAAAAATGACATCGAGTTTATTTCAAAATATACTAATTCTTCTATAATAATTTATATAGATAAATTTAATCCAGTTGAGTCTGAGGAAACTATTGCATTAGAAAGCAATCCAAGTGATTATTCTATTTTCAATTCGAACTAGATTAAAAAAGAACAATAATTATGAAAAATAACGAAATAACTCTAAATATGAGATTTGCAGGCATTAAAGTTAGCAAGTATTCTCAATATGATTTAGAGCAAGACTTTGTAAAAGAACATACTCCACTTGTTGAATTTCAAACAAACATTGCATTTAATGTTTTTGAAAAAGAAGAAAAACTAGGTTGTCTTGTTACTGTAAAAATTATTATAATTGAAACAAAAGAAATATTCGCCGAACTAAAAGTGGAAAATATTTTTGAACTTAAACCATTCGAAAATATTATAAACTCAAAAACTGAAGGCAAATATAAAATACCTGATACTATTTTACAAAGTATTGCTTCGCTTTCAATTTCTACTGTTCGAGGAATTTTATCTGAAAAATTAAAAGGGACAATAGTTCAAAATGAAGTATACCCTCTAATTGACCCTAGTCTATTTTTTAAGAAGAAAGATTAATATCTGTAATTATTCAATAGAAAGTACAGCATATTTCGTTTCCCTAATTACAGCTAACATCCTTATATACCGAACTCATTACACAGAGTTCCGTTTATTTTCCATTTGTACAGATGTTGTTTTTATCTTTCATTGTATAGTTTTCTCCAAATGTAATACGCTTCATCATTAAATCCAAGGGGGGCGTATACAAGGTCCGTACGTACTTTTTATGAAGTAAGAAGTCGTGGTGTGAGAGGCTCTCCGGTAGGTTAATAGCCTATTGGCTGTCTACTTGATTAACGTTTCGGTTTTATTTCTTTGTCTTTATTAATATCATTCCATACTCATTAGGATTACCATACACTCCAGGTACTGTAAGGTTTTCTTTAGTTAAAACTTCAATTGATTCTATTTCTTTCATGGTATAATAGTCTAACATGAAATTATATTTATTAGGTATTCCATCAATAATCACAATAGGCTCTTTGGGTGGTAAAGGTTCTCGAATAATTACTTTCAACTCGGATTCATAATTTGTCGTGTCTTTAATCCATGAAAGCTTATTTATTTTAATGCTATCAATTTTTAATGCTAAATCACTCCGATGGGAAGGAATTGAATCAAAATGTTTATTTCGTTCCAATATTGACCAATTTTCCTTTTTATCATTTAAATCTCTCGATATAACAATCTGCTTTTTGTTTAGTAAAATCCATTTTTTATTTGCAAAATCAAAATCCGAATTTGCTTGATGTGAATTTAGTATAATTGTCTCTCCGTTTATCTCATATTTTCCAGAAGTCTGATGATGTGCTCGTTCTGACATTATATGATAATTAAAAGTCCTGTTATTTTTAAACTCGACTATTGTAAATCTATAAAACAATTGCTGTGTAAAAACTCCTGAGATACTTATATCTGAATCTACTGGCTCTATTTCAGTATTTTCAGGGAGTATTAATCCTTTTAAGTTTTTTGCATAACAAATCATTCCTGTTTGAGTTCCTGAATATTTGCCTCCGAAATGAGATATGTCCAAATAATTCATCGGAGTAATTACTTGTCCTGTTACAAGAGTGTCAATTTTACGAATTAGTTCAAAATAATACTCTTGTCCTTTCTTTAACTGCTGACCTTTGACCAAAATAGACCTCTCAGAGTAGATAGTGTAATTGGTTTCACTATTTTTAATAAAAATCAAATGAAAATCTGTGAATGAGTTGTCAATCTTATACACTTTGAAAAGTCCTTTGTCAACAATATCTCCTTGCTGTGTATAAGCAGTTTGAAAGAAATGTAAAATAATCAGAATGAGTATTATCAGTCTTGCCATGTAATTATTTAATCTATTTTAATCTAGTTTCTCATGTTGCAGGATGTTCTTTAAACTGAACGCTAACATCCGTATATACCGAACTCATTCCCCAGAGTTCCGTATATTTTCCCTTTGTACAGATGTCGTTTTTACCTTTCATTGTATCGTTTTCTCCAAATGTAATACGCTTCATCATTAAATCCAAGGGAGTCGTATACGAGGTTCGTACGTACTTTTTATGAAGTAAGAAGTCGTGGTGTGAGAGGCTCTCCAGTAGGTTAATAGCCTATCGGCTGCCTACTTGATTGGCAGTCGTGCTTTTTCATTCATCAAACTCTTTTAATCCATGTCCCATATATTTCTTTTCAATGAATCCAAAATACTTATCCAAGTCAACAATCGAATCATTTAAAATAGAAAATCTGTAAGTATGTTCAATCTTTTCAGGCGTTTTTAAACAAGGACAATCATAATCTTCTACTTTCAGTATCAAAGTGTCATTTTTCAATTCGAAAATTCCTTTCTCAATCTGAAAACAACCAACGATTGACACATGAAAGAAACTTTTCATCATGAAAGTATTATCAGCTTTTAATCCAATTATTGGTAGGTTTTCTGGGTTTGTATAAATTTTTTCAAAATCAGAGGAATTAAACTCATTCATGTAAGCGTCATTCACTATATCCGTTTTCAATTCTATCAGTGTATCTGTTTCTGAAACCCGAATTAATGTATCAATTACAGAATAGCCATATAAATCACATTTAATGTCATGCAATCCAGGGACTAAACTTGTCACTAATTCAAAATCCAAATCAGGCTGGAGATAAATTGAATCGTCGATAACTAAATATAAATAATCAATCGTACTACCATCTTTATCGTTCAGAACAAATCTTGTCTCAATGCTTTGTCCAAAAGAGTTTATGCAAAGAAGAAATGATATAACCCTAAATGATTTATTCATGTTTTTTAACTATGACAGCTATTAATTATCATACCCCTAAAGTATGGTCGAATCATTTCCCGGATGCTGCACAACATCTGTATATACCAAACCCCTACCCCAGAGTTCCGTTTATTTTCTATTTGTACAGATGTCGTTTTTATTTTTCATTGTATCGTTTACTCCAAATGTAATATGTTTCATCATTAAATCCAAGGGGGGCGTATACAAGGTCCGTAGGTACTTTTTATGAAGTAAAAAGTCGTGGTGTGAGAGGCTCTCCGGTAGGTTAATAGCCTGTCGGCTGCCTACTCGATTATGCGCTTTTATTCATTTCCAAATCTACAAATAATATAAAAATCACTTACTGGTTTTTGTCTCATATAAAAAGTCTGGTAGTGTTTATCTAAATTCATCGCTTTGTTACTTATCCCATATCCAATCTCAAAAAAATAATCCACTTTGTATGAAATATGTGAATCGTAAAAAATGTAATTAAAGGGTTTGTTTGAATATTCTTTAAATATTGTGCAGCTTTCAAAATCACCTATCCAATAAAACCTTTTGTATATCTGCTTTTCAAAAGATATTCTAAATTCCAATCCTGCAACATTTTGGTACTGATAATCAGTATATACTGCCCACTGAGAAAAATTGTAATCGAAATTTTTTAACGGATATAAATTATCGCCAACTGTATTCGAATAATGCAATTCTTCGTTATACGGATTCTTACGGAAATATACGGAATCGACTCGATGCCCAGAATTATATGCCCATCCATAATATCTAAATTCTGAATTAAATGTTATCGAATAAGTTTGATCTTTAATATCCTTTTGAACGCCTAGTAAAATCCCACTATTGTCTTGAAGATTGTAAAAGGGGGCAGTCCTTACATCGAATTGTGCATAAACATTAATTTTATTCGTGAAATCATATTTTAACCATGCTCCAGCATTATGATATTGAAAATTCCCCATAAAATTGGTATCTAAATCAAGTTGATTTATACTAAAAAGGTCATCATTATTTGTTGGAACGTAATAATTTTCTGTAAAGCTGAATCCGAGCTGAAAATTAGTACTGACCTTGTAACCAAGGCTATAATCATATAATTCATCCAATCCTAAACCTATACCATTACCCAAATCTCCAATCTGAATGAATTGTAAAGTAAGATTTCTCCATGTAACAGAAACATCTTCACCCTGGAAGTCAATATTATAAATTTTAAGTCCTTGATGAACTTTGACATTACGGAAACTCCCTATTTCTGCTTTTATCTCAAACTTTTGATTAAGGATATTTATATCATCATCTAATCCAAATTTGTAATAAGGATATACAACAATGTTATCGGTAGAATATATACCATAAGAAATGCCTCTGTGTTCAAATAATAAATCTAAATCAATAGAATATTTATCATACAGCTCAGCTTTACTAGACAATAATGTATAAAAGGCAGCATGTCTAAATGGCTCATCTGTTACTTTTTCAAATCGAGGTTCTACGGGATTGCCGTAAATGTCCGAAACATGGTCTGTATAAATTTTTTGGTCGTATGGCTCGCTTGTAACACCTTGATGTCGTAGTTGAGATTCGTTTTTGAAAGTTAATTTAACTTTTGAGGTATCAATTTTCTGTGAAAACACGACATTACTTGAAGCTAAATACAATAAAATTAATAAAGTGTAACGATAGGTTTTCATCATTGTTTCCGACTGTAATTGATATAATGATTTTTACTGTTTTTAATTGTCAGATTACATTCATCTCCTGTACATTTTAAACTGCTAAACTTAAAACTGTGTAATTGTTTGCTATCAATTTCTATAAAATGAATTGAATCTATAGTAGTATCATAGATAAATTTTGACATTATAGAGCTATCTGTATTTTGCCCAACAGATTTAATTAAAGCATTATCCATTGATATATTAAAACTTATCAAATCATAATTTGAAGAAAATAAAGAGTCCAATTCTGGTATAATTTCAGAATCTGATAAATATTGTGAGCTTAATTTCCATTCTCCATCAAAACCAACAGTTTTAAAGGATTGAATACCTGATGTTGAAACTTCATTTGAGTTACCAATTTCCAAATACCAGTAATATTTAGTATTAGGTTGTAAAACAGGCATTTTTGTTAATGAAGGATTCTGGTTTATTGGAGGATTTATAGTATCAATAAATACTTTTTTTATCATTTTAGGTTTTTGAGCTGTAATACTAAATCCAAATTTCAATTGCTTTAGCTGAACATTTTCTGCTCCATCTGCAGGATAAGGGTTTGAGAATTGATACTCTTCATATAAACTATACTGTTTATCACACGATATTAACATCAAGAAGAATATCGTTTGAATGACAAGGGGTATAGTTTTCATATTACTTTTAATTCGCATTTTAATCAGGTTATTTTATAAATCATCAGCAGGTTTTTGGTCTGTACGCTAATTGCGCATAACATCCGTATATACCGAACTTCTTCCCCAGAGTTCTGTTTATTTTCCATTTGTACAGATGTCGTTTTTATCTTTCATTGTATCGTTTACTCCAAATGTAATGCGCATCATCATCATATACAAGGGGTTCATTCGTCTTTTTTTGTTGATGCCGACAACGTGGGGGTACCTTTCTGTTGTTTTTATTTTGATCTGGATGAGCTCCAAAGCGCAGAATGAAAGGATCCGCTTAGGTATGTGAACCTTATTTTTTTATTTTTACCTGATTTAGGATTAAGGGGGAGAAAAATGAAAATATAAATAGAAAAAAATCCAATGGAATAAACATTTTATAAAATCGTTGGTTAGAATTTTAATGAAATCACTAAAATCCAAAAAATGAACAAAATAATTTATTCGCTTATTATAATTACTGCTTTAAGTTGCAATTCAAATAAACACAGCCAGGAAATCTCCACTAATGTTAATCTGGCAACAACCCTGGAAAATTATTATGATGAAAGGATGGAACTTTTTCCACTGGAAGCAACTTTCAACGGTGATAACCGCTATAACAATCTTTTACCTGCTGATTTTACAGATAGCTATCGTACCAGGCTAAAAGATTTTTTCAATAAATATAAGCAAGCCCTCAGCAAATATGACCCGGCCACTTTGAATGACAATGATAAAAAAAGCTATGAAATTTTAAGTTACGATATAGACATGGAACTCCGTGGATTGGATTTAAATTTCATGGGAAGCACAATGTTAACCGACAACACATACATCCCTTTTGACCAGTTTAATGGATTGCCTCTAATCTTTGGGCAAATGGGATCGGGAAGTGGTATTCAGCCTTTTAAAACAGTTAAGGATTACGAAAACTGGTTAGAAAGAGCTGCTGCTTTTTCGGTCTGGACTGACAGTGCTATAGTAGCTTTTAAAAAAGGTATCGAGAATAATTATGTTTTGCCAAAAGCAATAGTAATAAAAATGATCCCGCAGATGTTGGACCTTGTTACCACTGATGCTAGCAAAAGCTTGTTTTATGGCCCCGTGCAATTAATGCCCAAAGACTTCAGCGATGCAGATAAAGAAAGACTGACTGCAGCATATATTGATGCGATTAATACTAAAATTGTACCTTCTTATAAAAAACTGGGTGATTTTCTAAAAACGGAATATTTGCCTAAAGCTAGATCAACTTCAGGCATAAATGCATTGCCAGGAGGTGATAGCCTATATGCCTACCTTGTTAAATACTGGACCACAACAAATAATACTTCTGATGAAATTTATCAAACGGGCCTTTCGGAAGTGAGTCGCATCAGGGAAGAAATGGAACAAGTAAAAAATCAGGTTACATTCAAAGGCAGCCTAGATTCTTTGTTCACTTTTATGAAAACCGATAAACAATTTATGCCTTTTAAAACTTCAGAGGAAGTATTGGCAGCTACCAGGAAAATACAGGAGCGGATCGACCCGAACGTAAAAAAAATGTTTTCGCTAATGCCAAAAACAAAATTTGAAATACGGCAGACAGAAGCATTCAGGGCAGCAAGTGCTAGTGCAGAATATTATCCAGGATTGCCTGATGGCAGCAGGCCAGGCATCTATTATATCCCCATTGTGGATGCAACAAAATTCAATATAACCAATGGTATGGAAAGTACATTCCTGCATGAAGCAATACCAGGGCATCATTTTCAGATCAGTATTCAATCTGAAAATAAAGCCTTACCATCATTTCGAAAGTACATTTGGTATGGAGCATATGGTGAGGGATATGCCTTGTATTGCGAAAGTTTAGGGAAAGAACTGGGATTGTACACAGATCCTTATCAGCACTTGGGTGCTTTGGGGGATGAGATGCATCGTGCCATTAGACTGGTAGTAGATGTTGCTATACATACAGGTAAAATGGCACGAGAAGAAGCGATCAACTACATGATGCAAAATGAAGCCATCAGCGAAGATGCTGCTGTGGCTGAAATAGAGCGGTATATGGTTTATCCGGGCCAAGCATTGAGCTATAAAATCGGAGCTTTAAAAATTTGGGAGTTAAGAAATAAATACAGCAAGGCTTTAGGTGATAAATTCAATTTGGCCGCTTTCCACGATGAATACCTAAAAGATGGTTGCATGCCCTTAGATATTATTGAAAGTTCCATGGATGAGTGGGCAGGCAAACAATGACAACTGTTTTTTTACTGAAAATATTTTTAGAAATAACATTGAACAAATGAATTTGATACAGATTGGAATTAGAAACTACTGCCTACAAAGTAATTAGATATCAGCTGGTTGAACAGTGCTAATTTGAGCAAATTAATATTAAACGTAATATTTGCAATTTGATAGGGTGCTTCTAACTATCAGCCGCTTTGTATGGTAAACGTTAGGGAGTATAATTAGATGGCATCACTATTCTTGTAAAGTTTAAAATTAGTATAGCGCCAAAGGCATGATTATCAACAGCCCAGACAATATGTATGGGCATTAAACGGAGCACCGTTGGTGCCGGCATCTCAATAGTTTCTGGAGTTTCAAAGTTTCATTTGCTTTTTATCTTACCAAGAATGTCCTTAAGAATGTCGCGTAAACCAGTAAAAATTGACACCAGATTTGCCTTTTTCACGTGTTTACTTGGGCAATTTGATGTCAATTAAGCTAGTTTGCCCAAATTTCAACACAGTTTGCCAGTAAATTCTTAGGGTTAAAAAACTAAACCTTATATTTGAATCGCTGAATAGTCTAAACCTAATCAAAAGTGAACTACAAACCAGACCTTAACATTATGAATGAATCAAAATTTAATATAGCCGTCCTAATTGACGGAGACAATGCCCAGGCAAAACTGATTAAAGAGCTTTTAGAAGAAGTCTCTAAATATGGTAAAGCTACAATCAGAAGAATTTATGGTGACTGGACAATACCTCAAATGAACAGTTGGAAAGAGGTAATAAACCAATATTCGATTAATCCGATACAAAAATTCTCTTATACCACAGGGAAAAACTCTACCGATAGTGCCCTGATTATTGATGCCATGGATATTTTGCATAGCCAAAGTGTCGATGGGTTTTGCATTGTTTCGAGCGATAGTGACTATACCGGACTTGCAAAAAGAATACGTGAAGAAGGTCTTTTCGTTATGGGTATCGGACGAAAAACCACTCCAATTGCATTTGTGAAATCTTGTGAAATATTCACCTTTAATGAGAACTTGTTGCCCGAACAGGAACTTGCCGAAGAGAGTACTGAAGGGGAAACAGGATCGAAAGTAAGCTCCCCTGAAAAGAAAGTTTCACAAAAAGCCAAAGTAAAAACCAAGAAAAAATCCCAATTCCCGCCAATTCCTATAAATACTATCGACAAGGCTTTTGAGATATCAATCCACAATGAGGAAGAAGAAGCATTCGTCGCCAAAGTGGGAACTTCTCTACGAAAAATTGACCCCAGTTTTGACTCAAGGACCTATGGCTTTAAAACCCTGACACAACTTTTTGAAAGCCTTGAAAAATATAAGGTTATTAAAAATGAAGTGAATGGGTTGAATCATCCGCTGATTAAGTTAAAATAATATCAAAGCCAGCCGCATCTGCCGTTGGTGTGAAGAGTGGGGTGGATGTATGCGGCAATTCATGCTGTGATATCTCCTCCTGGATGCTGGTCAACGGATCACTTCGTCCCGAAATGGATTTGCCCACTGAACAACATTGTTTGGTACGATTGCTTATTTCTCATCTTAACCATTGGGGAAGTGACTCGTGATGACGGTTAATTAACTTGAAGCGGCAATTCATGAAGCGACATTACCTCCCGAATGCCTGTTCAATGGATCACTTCGTCCCGAAATGGATTTGCCCACGGAACAACTTTGTTTGGATTGATTGCTTATTTCTCGCCTTAACCATCGGGAATGGGACTCGTGATGACGGTTAATTAACTTGAAGCGGCAATTTGCCAATAATCATAAATACATATAATAATTAGCCGGCAGGGTGCATGCTCTGATCATAATTAGAGTCAGTCCATAAAGTCGGGGGTTTGAGGAATAAAGTTCAAATACAAGGCGTGTGAACCGAACAAAGTGAGTTCTTGAACACAATTAAAAATGAAACACGTTGTGAAAAAAAATTTAAACCACAGTATACTTGTGTATATGAGGATTTAAATTTTGAGCAACAACGCAGTAGTTGGACTTTATTGACAAACACTAATTAGGGCTTACTCCATGAGTAACACCATCCGGTTAACCGATCCAAAAACACCATAGCCATTTGCAACTACGCTGTAAGATTCCCTGTATTTGTTAAAGTTTAAAGATGTGTTAGATTCTAGCATATAGTTGGTCAGGTTATAATCATAACTGTAAACCTCAATAGAATCAATAGAGCTGGCAGCAGTTTCAATCAGGAAATGGGTATTTTGGTATACAGATGCAGGCAATCTTTTAAAACCAACCGCGACTCCATTGCTATAACAATAGGCATCCAGCATAAATATACTTGTGTCAACTACTGTAACAAAGGTTAAGACCTGGTCTTGAAAAATTAATGAGTCTTTGATTATTTCCGCCTTATTGGGCACATGGGTGTATGCAGTCAACACAGGCAGGTCCATATATGTGCACTCAATCATGTACACATCCCCTGCTTTAGGTGCATAGTTGCACGAGGGCCTGTAGTTCACCTGGCTAAAAGTGCTGTCAAAATCTGTCAATTCAAACTGGCAAAAATCTACAGAGCCGCTGCCAGATATAAGTTCAACAAGGACCTGGGTTGTATCAACCATAAAGCTGTCTGTTGTGCCAATGGCCGGTATAACTTTCTGTATTTCTACAAACGAATTGTTAAAAACTCCTGTAGAATCAGGCCTTATCACACCAAAAATATTCAGTCCTGGAACAAAAGTGTTTTCATCGAACCGGGGCTGTAAGGGCACTCCCAGATAGGCATCGCCAATCTTTTTGCACCCGGCAAGTGACAACACAAATAAGATGGTATATATTAATCCCTTTTTCATGAATGCATTGTTAAAATTTTAAGGTGTAGCTAATACCAACCTGCGGCAAATAGTTTGTGCCTATTGGTATATACTTGTCTTCATATCCTTCCATACCGGTTGCCGGAATATAAAAAGCTATATTTCGGTAGAGGAAGAGAATGTTTTTAATTACAACCGAGACATATGATTCATCAGCATTTAAAACAGTAGCCAGTTGTTTTCCAAAGCCATGGGTCAGTTTTTTTCTGATGCCCAGGTCGAATGATATTGTCGGGGGCATACGTGCAGCATTCTTTGCATCGTTGGTCCACAAGGGAAAGAAGGCTGTTTCGTTCGATACAGGATCGTAATAGAAATAGCTCTGTAGGTTGGTTTCGATGCTCCTTTTATTGCCCGACAAGAAAACGATTGAACCATTCAATGCAAAGTTAGGGGTCAGTTGCATACTGCCAACACCTTTAATTGTATGCGGCCGGTTATAATCATACACATAGCTTTCCCCATTGTTTATCCTTGATTCAGGGAATTCTCTGAAGGCTTTTGAATAGGAATAGGAGAGCCACCCTGATACTTTTCGGTAATTGCCCTCTAATAAAACCTCAAATCCATAAGAAGATCCCAACCCTTGTTCGAGCTTATTGGAGAAGCCAACAAAATTGTTCATGTCGAAGGTGTAAACCAAAGGCATGTCTTTATAGTAGAGGTCCAATGACATGAGTAGGGAAGGAGTGACCTTCTTTTCAAGCCCCAGGACATAATGTATGGATTTAATGGGCTTGAGCTCATGCAAGGGGTAATAATAGTCAACAATCTGGTTCATTTCAACCTCATTGGTATTCATGCTGATAATGTACTGCAGGTACTCGCCATAGGCAAGCTTAAGCTTAAAGTCAGATGGCAGGTTAATTGCCAGACTGGCCCTCGGTTCGTAGTTCCAACCGCTGTTTTCATAATTTGAGAACCTTACCCCGGGTCGAAAGCTGAATGCTTTTGTAGTAATTTTATCTTCAACAAACCCCGAAATCAGGGTAGGGTATAGTTGAAACGATCCGTTGTTAATCCCGTTAAGGTCAATGCTGTTGGCAAATTCGAAATAGTTGTATTCAATGCCGGCATGAAGAGTGTTAAAATTTGCCAGTTTAATAGTCAGGGCAGATTTTGCTCCCACATCTGCAATTTTACTGCGCAGTAAGTTGCTATTGGTCCATTGTACGGTTGTGGTTTCGCCGTCATCATCCTCAAAGTCGATGGTAAAATCAAGATCAGAATAATTGTTTGACTTGTGGTATGAATAGTATACCTGGTTGCGCAAAAAAATACGCGGACTTATTACAATTTTATGAATAGCTGTGGCAGCCCGGTTTCTCCAGTCGTTTCTTTGTTCCAGGAAAAAGTTGTCGTAGAAGTTAAAGTTGTCTTCACCATTGAATTCATCTATAGTGTTGCCCAAAAACTTATAAAAAGTGTTCATATTGAACCCCATAAAATCTTTCGATTCAAAATATTTAAGGGTAAGCCTGTTCCTGGAGTTTATCCTGTTTGTGTACGAAAGGTTTACATCGTACATGTAATTTTTGCTTTGGAACATGAAATTGAAGGGTATGTCCAACAAATATCTTCCGGCCATAACCATGGAGGCGTTTTTGCCGGCCGGAAATTCGAGAAAAGCTTTCGAAAAGAAGGTGCTCGGTTCTATCTCACCATGAAATTCGTTGGTGTTGCCATCTTTGGTGCTGATGTACATAATAGAGGAGTTCTTTCCGCCATATTCAGCCCCATATCCTCCTATGAACATGTCGACATTTTTAATGATCTGTGTATTAAAAATCCCGGAGTTCATGTTTGAGTGATAGGGATTATAGATCATGACACCATCCAACAGAACACCATTCTCGCCCGGATCGCCACCCCTTACTGAATAAAGGGGCGAAAAAGGCTCAGTGCGTTCTACTCCCGGCAAATATTTAACTGCCGAGAAAACATCGTTTCCAGCTGTTGGTATCGATTGGATCATTTGTGGGGTAAGGGCTATATGCGAGCTTTCTACAGATGGGTCAACAACATTGTCGGGTTTCATGCCAGTAATGGTAATTTCGTTGAGCCCGATAATATTTTCCTTCAACCTGATTTCAGGAAGTATTACCCCTTTGTTTTTAATTTCAAATTTGATTTCCTGGTCAACATACCCCAGGTAAGTAATCAATATCTTATAGTCGCCAGGTTTAAGTCCTGTGATTGTAAAAAAACCATATTTGTCGGTAACAACAGCTTTTGTTGATCCGTTGAGTTGAATAGCGGCACCAATTAGGGTTTCGCGGGAGTTCTGGTCGGTAATATATCCCGAGACAGAGAATGACTGCCCCAAAACAAATACAGAAAGCAATAGTAGGGCGGATGTTATATATACTTTAACTTTTGTCATGGCATTAAAATTTATAACCAGTGCTGAAATATATTCCTAGCTGTGCTCCCAAAGGCTTTTGAACTACATAGTATACATTTTCAAAAACTCCCGCTTTAAAAAGTAACCCGGGTTTGTTTTTTCGGTCAAAGCTGATGCATTGTGCCGATGAAAAAGAAATTTGAAACAATTGATATAGTTTTACGTCCTCTGTATTTTGCCACTTCACAAATCCCATCAATAGATTTGATTTTAGATCAAGCTTCCATTTGTCTGAAAATCGTTTGTTGTAATGTTCCGATTTCTTTCCATAGGCAAAGACCTCAAAGTTTTCTGTTTTTTGGTAGCGGACAATGCTGCCCATGTTCCAGTTTTTTGTGCCAGTTTCAGGCCGTGTAAGATTAAGTTCGCCTTCGATTTGCCAAAATTTATAGCCGTATACTGCCCCAGCAGAAACGCTCATGTAGTAGGGGCGTTTAATAGGTTGTTCCAGAAAGTTTTCGGGTTTGTTTTGTTGGCTTTTCAGGTATGATGTGGTGGTAAGCATGTCAATTTTGAAACTCTGGTGCCATTCAGACAAAATATCTTCAACTGCAGCAGGTTTTAACATTTTTTCTTTAGGCTGGTATTCAAAGTTATAAGATAATGTTCCTTTAAACGACAATGAATCGTTTTCAACCAGATACAGTGACATATCTGCAAGCAAGCGGTATTGATTGAAGAATTTACCCTTGTACCGGTCAATTAGGAAATAATCAATGTTGATCTGATACGAATTGTTGCCAGACCTGGAAATAACATTAGAAGGTTGCTGCAGGTATTGTGCCAGGGGCTTGTTTACACATATTTCCTGGTCTATTGGAATCAGGACAAATTTTCGGCTTTGAGAATAGCTGACAACTCTTGAATGTTCCTGCCTTTGGTCCAATACGGTATCCAAAATATAATTTTGAGAAACAAGGGTATCTACCTCAAAATCAATAAATATGGTGTCGGTAATGATATTCTGGGCATAGGTGCTGCAGAAGTAAAAGAATAGAATGAAAACAGCTAAACTTTTTGAGAACATAAGAAAAAGTATCGGAATTGGTTATGCAAATATAATGAACTTAATATCTAAAGAACGGTTCTGTTGTGCATTTATTGGATATTGCTTTTTACTTTAAAAGGGCTTGCTATGGCCTGGATTCTTTTCGAAGTTTCAATA
The DNA here is from genome assembly GCA_050295515.1 of Bacteroidales bacterium. GTDB lineage: Bacteria > Bacteroidota > Bacteroidia > Bacteroidales > UBA10428 > UBA10428. The sequence continues at coordinate 16,349 of JBNKPU010000126.1, forward strand.
CAATAACGAACATTATGATACAAGGATTTCCAAAAGTGGATAGATGGCATGTCTCTATTGGGCTGTCCATCCTTGCTCACAGATGTATACCATTCGCCCCTGTTTCCATGGCTGAAAGTATTATCGATATATTCGATCAAACGAAGTCCATAGCTTAAGAAGTATTTGTCGCTGGAAATCAAATAGGCATTAAGGCATGCAATGGCTGCTTCGGCCTGTGGCCACCATTCTTTGAAATCGTCGGCGGGTTTTTCGTCAACAATTACATTAAAAACTCCACCATAGCTTTTGTCAAAAGCTTCTTCGATGTATTTTCTGGTAATATCTACGGTGAGCTGACCGGTTAGTTTTACTTTGTCTTCGTTACCGATTAATTGAGCTGTTTGGTGCAAAATCCAACTAACTTCAAAATTATGGCCTGCCCAATTGTTATTGGGCAGTGGATCCCAGTTTATATTGAGTTGATGATAACATTCAAGCGTGTCTTTACTTATAAAACGTTCGATTATAATATCGATAAGATCACTAATTTGCTCAATAAGCACCGGATTTTTAGTGACTGAATATTTATTGGCCTTGGCTTCAAGTAAGTGAAGATGGGTGCCCAATGATTTTGAGAACTTTTTTTGTTGTTTCCAATCCGACGTAAACCCATCCAGATATCCTCCATAGGTTTCATCTTTTAGCGTATTCTCAATGAAGTGGTTAAGCTTCTTGATTTCAGCCTCAACGATTGGATTGTTTGTGAGTTTGGCATATTCAGATAATCCATAGAGTATAAATGCCTGAGCCATATTTGTATTGCCTGTATCATGTATCACTTCGTTACGGTATGATTTAGCCCAGTAAAAACCACCTGCAGGATTTCTGAACTCTTCATAGAGCATTTTAAACGCGATATCAGCAAGTGTCTTATAGGTTTCGGTGTGGAGATAATTGCAAGCAGCACTGGCCCCGTATATTATCCGGCTTAAATACATACTGCCCAAGGGAGCATCTGGATTTGGGCCACTATCTAGATTAAATTCCGCATAAATATAGTTTCTGTCAGCAGGAACCATATTGTTCTGCCAAAAATCAAGAATTTTTTTAAGCTCGTTCTTCAGTCTGTCAGTATAATATTCCATACGGTTTTGTTTGTTGTTTTATATGCTGCCACATGAAAAAAGGATAGAATGCAACAATCTTTACTAAAGATACGCAAGTGTTGATTTTATTGGAAATAAACTATTAACAAATATGATTAAGGCAGCTAAATTTAGAACGAGTAGACTAAATCTGACCGCATCAAAAATTGCCCGACGGTTCTAGTGACGGTTAAAGCTTATGTATTTGTCGGAGGGCCGCCTATCCATTTTAAACACTTATCCCCAGAGATATGCCTGTTGGCCAAACATTAGTGATATTCATTAACCTGCTTTCAAAAAACAAGTAAAAGTAAATATAGGTCATGAAAATTTTGGTGTATGAAAAACTTGACAAAAACAACAAACAGGGATTTCCTTGAAATGATCCAGGAAAAGACAAAATACAATGTTGTTCAAATAAAAATGAACAATTATAAGATAAAAGAGTACGAAACTAACCTTACTGCAAACAAAATTAATGCAGATGGGTTAATCCTCAGGTTAATTAAGAGCAATAATAAGTTAAGAAGCGAAAATGTAATGCTTTTTAGCTTGCGGCAAGATATCTTAAGAACAAGCAATGGTAAAGACTGGCATACTAGAGCCGATCTTGATCAGCTTAAAATAGATAGGCCTATGCCTGAAGAGGCTCTTGCTAATGATGAGTGCGAAGAACGGATAATAAGGGCAGGGGTTCAAAAACATGAAGAATACCCCAGTTTATGTATTTCAGATGCGGTACAGGAAGCCTATGAAGAACTTATAAGGTTTGAACGTTATGAGGAATGCAAACTTATTAAACAGCTTCAGGATCATCTTAGAGAAGCAAACGAAGATGAAGATAAATATAAAGAGATAATTTACAAGCTGATTAGCTTACCTTAAAGCCGGAAAAAAAGTCGGTGAATACATAGGTTTTAATTAGTATTTACACCCATTTTTGGGTTGAACTTGATAGATCGAATAAAAGAATTGAGGAAATTCTTGATTAAGGGAGTGCTCTTGTTGTATCTTTGTTTTGAGCGCCAATGACGTAGTAGTTTCATATTTTCAAAGGGGGATATTATGGATATTTTTAGGAAAATGACTGTGTGGGAATTATTAAATTTCCTTAAGTCTCGTGTAAAAGAAAATGTAGATCAGATAAACAAGAATATCTCTGATCTGAAAGAGTGCAAAAATTCCTCAGCGGATGATGAAGAAGTTCAATCCCAGATTAATAATGCGAATTCAGAAATTTCTAAACTTACTGCTGAAAACAATCACTACCTGAGTATTTTCAATGAGTTGTTGAAATTGCATAACAATCTTTTTGTTTCGGAAGCGATGCCTAAAAGGGAAACTAAGGCTCCGGTTCATGAACTATCTGATGATTATGTTGAAGAATGTATTATTAAGACTATATCTGGTGAGATTCCTATTACAGAGCAACATCCCTTGTTGAGCGAGGCAGATGCATATAATTCTCTTATGGAAAGCCTTATGGAAAATGAGATGTATGAAAAATGTGCTGAACTCATCCAACTTAAAGAAAGCGACAAGCAGCATCATTAAATACCACGTACAGGTTAAGGTTTTTCATTTTCTTTTGCTGATAGTGTTCAAATGCTTAATCGGGTCTTTCGGGGGAATATTTCAATGCGTTTAAATTTAATCAGTCGTTTTATAGCTGTAATATTGAAAAAATAGTTAATAATACACCGATAATACTAAATAGTGTCTGTCCATAAAGTCGGGGTTTTTTGAGTTTTTGATCCAATAATTATCTGAAAAACGTTGTTAGCCGGGCCATT
>JBNKPU010000127.1:0-12006 GCA_050295515.1 Bacteroidales bacterium
CAATTTTACGCAACAAATCGTTAAAATCAACCGGTAATTCCCTGCCAATATTAAGTTTAAAGCTGGCATCAGTCCAATCGTAAACAGCAGTATAGCTAACTTTAATTTGGTAATCCTTACCCTGCTCAACATTAAATGGCAGCCTTATAGGGCCCGCTTGCCAAAGTTCTTTCGTAAACAGGGTATCGTTATTTACCATTACATCGCACTTTCCTACAAACTCTAATCGTATTACAATTTCTTCCGATTCATTTGCATGGTAAACGGTTTCGTATTTACCTGTAAATCCTTTCAGGTTAACTCCTCTACCAAATTGGTTTTGACCCGCAGTAGTTAATTGAATAGGATTAATTGCCTGTTCGGTAGTTACCGGTTCTCCTTTAAACTCAAGATTGTTCCAATAGGTAGCTTTAACACCCTTTTTACCTTCAATGGAACAAATTTCTAGGAGGCTTTGGGTAATCACATCTTCAATAATGTCGCAACCTTTATCGTAAAATATTTTTTTGGCAGACACTTTTGTTTTAATCCCATCTAAAACAGTAACTGTTTTTGAAGGGAAACCGTTGTAATTTCCCAGCAACATAGGCCCATTATTAGCATTTGGTCCAATTACGGCAACCTTCTTTATTGATTTTTTTAAGGGTAATATATTGTTTTTATTTTGCAACAAAACCATTGACTCCTGAGCCATTTTAAGTGCCAGTTCCTGGTGCTGTTTTGAGTCGACAACTGACATTGGGATATTTGACCAGGAAACCAAAGAATCCTTATCCATTTCGCCCAAATCGAAACGCCCAACCAAAACGTTCTTTAAATGCTGATTTATTTCATCTTCATTGATTAGTCCCTGTTCCACAGATTGAGGCAATTTGGCATACTCATAATCCCATCCACATTCAACATCGGTTCCTGCTAAAACACCCTTGGCTGCAGCATGAACATTATCCGATGATACTTTGTGGGTGTTGTAAAAATCGGTAATGGCACCACAATCTGAAACCACCAGGTATTTAAACCCCCAGTCGTCGCGGAGTATTTTTTGTAGCAGGCGTGTATTACCACAGCAAGGTTCATCATTTAGTCGTTGATAGGCGCACATAACTTCCCGCACATCAGCCTGTTGAACCAGTGCTTTAAATGCAGGCAGGTAGGTCTCCCATAAATCACGTTGATTTACATTGTTTATATTTAAGGTATGACGGCTCCATTCAGGACCTGAATGCACCGCAAAATGCTTGGCACAGGCCAGTAGTTTTTTATATTTTGAATTGGAAGGACCTTGCAAGCCATTAACAACGGCAATACCAATGCGGGAAGTTAAATAGGGATCTTCCCCATAAGTCTCCTGTCCACGTCCCCATCGAGGATCGCGAAAAATATTCACATTAGGGGTCCAAACCGATAAGCTCAGAAATTTACTATTTTCTTGTCCAGCACGTTTTGCATCATGATATTTGGCCCTAAACTCATCCGAAATAGCCGTAAAGGCATCGTAAACCAGTTTATCATCAAACGAGGCTGCTATTCCAATTGATTGTGGAAGTACCGTTACGTTGGTTGCATATCTGATGCCGTGCAATGCTTCGCTCCACCAGTTGAATTTTTCAATACCTAAACGCGGAATAGCCGGCGATTCATCGCACATTAGGGCCGCTTTTTCCTGTAGCGTTAAACGTGATATCAAATCCGTTGCCCGCTGTTCAGAACTTAAAGCAGGATTTTGATAGGGTAACTGTGCCAATAGGTTTGTTGAAATGAACAACCCCAGCACAAAAAATATTTTAAGCTGAAAATGGATCATTGAACTATTGTTTGGTGATTTTAAATACAACTGCGATATTATTAGGCACAACATCAGGTTTTTTAATAACTAAAACGTCTTTATTTTGCTCCCAAATAATTTTTTCATTGCTTCCGAGCACTTCAATTTTACTTATTTTACCAGTATTATTGTTTTTTCCAAAGGCTTTTAATCTAATATCATCATGCGGAAAGCCAAGTATCGTAGCATAAACCGTATTTCCTTTTTGATTATAGCGAATATCTTTAGCCGAAAGTTTTACTTTTCCTTCATTAAAACCAGCACCACTTAAGGTATTCACTTCATCAACAGAAGGACCTTCGCCATAAACAGTCCATGGACGGGTATCAAAAATACTTTCCTTATTCACATCCATCCATGCTGCAATACCTTCAAGAATGGTTACTTCTTTTTCATCGATAGTACCATCGCCACGAACAGGAATGTTGAGCAATAAATTCCCATTTTTGCTCACAATATCAACCAACATGCGAATAACAGTTGCTGCCGACTTATAACCATTCGACTCATATATGCCCCTGTTGTAATGCCAATCGCCAATACAGGTACAGGTTTGCCAGGCATCTTGTTGCGGTTTGTCGGGAGCACCGCGCTCTACGTCCCAAACCATGCATTTTTTTTGTTCTTCGGTAAGCACTTTGCCAAACAAGACGGCTTCGAGGTTGCCGTTGTGAGCAGCCATGTTGGTATTGTAGTAATGAGCTGCAATTTTCAATCCTGCGTCACTTATAGGATAAAGTGGCAAGCCTGTATCATCGAAATAAATTAAATCGGGATGGTACAGGTTGATTAAATCCATGGTTCGGTTGTAGAAATTATCGCAATACTTCTGGTCAGGAATACTTGCCCCGTTTTCCCATGTCCATTGGCTCCATAGTGCAGTAATATTTTTTTCGCTGTCTTTGCTTAGTGGATGGTATTGGGCATACAATTCCTGAGGATCCAAACCTTCCCACCATGTGCCTTTGCCATCGGCTTTTGTAAGCTTACCATCGTAAGGAACTCCCTTTAGTGGTCCGGCAGTATCGGAACGTTGCGAGGTTTCATACCAGGTCCATGCATGGGTGGAATGCACGCTCAATCCAAAAGGAAGTCCCTGTTCTTTTGCCGCTTTTGCCCAACCTGCTATAATGTCTTTCTTTGGACCAACACGAGTCGAATTCCACTCCTGATACTTACTGTCCCACAAGTCAAGGTTATCGTGATGGTTCGCCATAGCAAAGAAATATTGAGCGCCAACACGCTTATAAAGTGCTACAAGGCTATCGGGATCCCAATTCTCTGCTTTCCATTCGTTGATGACATCTTTAAAACCAAACTGTGATGGGTGCCCGTATTTTTTAACATGAGAATTATACTGCCAGCTTCCCTCGTTATACATACCGCGTCCATACCAGTCGCCCATTTCAGGCTGACATTGCGGACCCCAATGTGCCCAGATACCAAACTTGGCATTGCTGAACCACTCGGGAACTTCGTATTGACTTAACGATTCCCAGGTGGGTTCAAAGGATCCTTGAGCTATGGGTTCTTTATTTGTTTGAACGGTTATTAGTTTATTCTCTTGTGCATGTATACTAAATGACAACAGAAGACCAATTACACATATTAATTCTTTTTTCACCGTATTATTTTTTTATAATTCAAGTTCATACTGACTATCATTTACATTCACATATAAATGGCTTTTTTTCAGTAATTAAAAAGACCAATAATTAAATTCTTTCGACCGTTAATCACGGTCTCTCATTTTCCAAACCCACACCATTAACTAACTAATTACTTAGCACTTACGTAATCAGAAAGTTTATTGCTCTTAGAAATCAGTTCTCAAACCCGGAGGGCATACCTTTCGGATTCGCTTCATAATCAAACCAGTCAAAATCGGCGGGATTGGTGTTAGCTTTTCCATTGCCCGATGCATACATACCTATGTAAGCGCCTATAAAACCGTATATTTTTTCGGTTGAGATATCTTTGGTGGCAGCCGTTCCAAGCAACATCGCCTTTTGGCCTTTAGGTTGTGCCCAAAACTTGTATTCCAATTCGGTTGCACTGATTTTCAGAACAACATCGCCTTTTGGAATTTCTTTGTACTCCTCGCTTTCGTTTTTATCATTAAGATATTTTCTGAAAAGCACCACCCGTTTCCCTTCACGTTGGGTAATGACCAGACTGAAATGATTGGCATCGTTGCCACGCACCACCAAACCTGCTTCTTCATTTTCGACAACAGGTATAAAACTCAATTTAGTCGAAACTACCATGTTGAAGTTGGGCTGCCTGCGACCAACAAAGGCAGGTGAATCTTTTTCTTTCAAACTCACTTTTGAGCCTTTTAGTCTCAAATAGCCTGGTTTCTCGGTCAGCGACCAGTCGGCTTCGTACGGATTGCGAAGAAAATTCCATTGCAAGCCAAGCTTTAGGCTACTGAAATCATCGCGAATCGGTTCTTTTTCCCATTTGTGTTCTGGAAGATTCGGAGCAGGGAATTCTTCCAGCATAACGCCGTTATCTCCCCCAATAGGCCAACCATCTTCTGTCCATCGAACAGGAGCCAAAAAGGTTTCGCGGCCTAAATGTTGAAACCGCCCCCCCTTGGGCCTAATTCCTAAACAAACCAGCCACCAAGAGTCGTCTTGCAATTGAACCAAATCGGCATGACCAATGGCCTGAAACGGACTTTCTGGGTGCTTCATGTTCGAAATAACCGGATTGTAAGGGCTGGGTTCGAAAGGCCCGTAGGGTGATTTGCTTCGCTGAATAACTTCACGATGTTCGTAACCCGTGCCACCTTCGGCTGACATCAAGTAATAATATTCACCAATTTTATACATGTGAGGCCCCTCGGGTGATGAACCTCCCTGGCCTGTGGCAACTTCTTGTAATGGTTTAATAAATTTTTTCTGAACTGGATCGAAAGTCCCAACCATGAAACTTCCATCTTTGCCGGGACTCACCCAGTACATGCTGTCGTTGGCAAATGTTATGGAAGGATCAACATACCAATTGCCAATCCAAACCGGATCGGACCAGGGACCTGCAGGATTTGTAGCCGTTACGTAAAACACACCTTGCGTACCTTTACCTCCATAATTGGTACACGAAATATAGAAAGTACCATTGTTGTAGCTAATTGCAGGAGCATAATTGCCACCTGATGAACCGGCACCTTCCATTGGACAATTGCCTGGTCGGTCTAAAGCATAGCCAATCATCTTCCAGTTGACCAAATCTTTGCTGTGATATATGGGCAGGCCGGGAAAAAACTCGAAGGTGGAGGTTACCAGATAAAAATCATCTCCCACCCTGCAAATACTGGGATCCGGGTTCATTCCAGTGATAACAGGATTTTTGTACACCGACTGACAATTTGTTTGACCTGCAAAAACAAGTATAAAAACTGAAAATAGAGCTAAATATCTAAATAACATCACTGTAATTCTGATTTAATTTTTATTAATAATTATTTTTTTACTATAAAGCTTTGTGTTGAGCTGAAATGACTGCTACTAACAGAAAGCAGATAAAAACCCTCAGACAATGACGGTAAATTCAGACAAACCGGTGAATGTCCATCATAATTTAATTTAAAAGTTATTAATTGTCTACCGCACTGATCAAACACCTCAATTTGTGTTGGTTCTGATATATTTGAAGGAATACTTACTTGCAGGAAATCATTTGAAACCGGATTAGGGAAAATCTTCAAGTTATCAGATTGATTCTTGAGATCACCAAATCCTGTTGTTGTTGAACCAGATAACAAAACTGCCGTTACCGAAAGCTTGGGTACAGAAATAGTAAAAGAATTTGAATTAACTGTTACCGAGTTTGCTTTTAATGCATTATCAGTGTGCGATTTAAACGTTTCAGTTGTTGGCAACGATGACAATTGCAGTGTATTGTAACTTCCATTGACAACTGAAACTCCATTAAGGTTCACTGTTACATTGCGAGTGGAATTCATGTCGCGATTTACAACAATTACTGTTATTGAGTCAACTGATTCACTCACTGAAGTGTAGGCCGAAACTGTATTTTCTTCCGACGAAGTACTTGAAACACTATAATTTTTCGCGTAACGACTGAAAAGGTGCAAGGTTTCCCACATACCAATTGACCAGTTCCAGGGTGAAAACAGTTCAACGCCATTGTTTGCAAATGTACCCAGATGGGAAGCGTATATAACAGATTCAATATTTGGGTTGCTGTTTGTTGTCATAGTACCCCATTCGCTTACCCCGACAGTTATGCCGCTATTTGCGCCAAACTCTTCGGTTACCCAATCATTGATACGCTTGAAAATATATTCCTTTTTAAGTGAGGTATTCCAGCCACCTTGACTTGTATAAAGTCCGTTTGCACCAGGATAATCATAGGTTTCGTCGTAGTAAATCCGGTGTCCTTGCAAAGCCTCTGTATTATTATTATACGAGGGGTAGTTGTGAATATCTATTACATCTACCAGTTTGGTACCTGTTGCCTTATACTCATCGCCAAGGCGTTTGATGAAATACTCAATCCAGGGATAATACTTGCCATCTATGTATATACTTTCGTTTGACCATTTGTACCATTGCCATTCAGATGTTGTAACGGGTCCACAGAGCTTAATGTCGGGATATAAAGCTTTCGCTTTTTTCGCTAACTCTATGTAGCGATCCATAAATGCAGAGGCAGATATTAGCGTTGGCATAGCCCAATCGTGAGTTCCGTTCCATACATCAACCTCATTGTCCATGCTCCAATACACAAACTGGTTTTGGTTTAGCCCAATACCATTTGCTCCAAACCAATGATCAAGAATTGCCACCGATGAGTCTGCAGGCCAAGGCTTACTGAACAAATCAATATCTCCGTCAACCAAAGCCTTACTCCCTCCATTTGGATCAGGTGTTCCTCCACCTGCTAAATTTTGACCAACACCAGACCAATACTGGGATTGGTTGTAAGCCCAGTCATCGAAGTTGTGCTGATCGCTGGAAGCAACCCTACCCAGTAACTGAAAGGCAAACATTCCCTGCATTCCTGGATGATTGGAAGAAATATTCAGTGCAGCCGCATCCCAATCAGTAGTATAAACATTATTATACCAGTCGGGATGTACATCTAGTTTTGCCCTCCAATTATAAGCTGATGAGTTATTACCGCCATTCTCCCTGGCAAAACGTAATCCTGCATCTTCATAAAAAGTTGATGTTTTATCAAACCATTCATTTTTTCCATAAATGTATGGTGAAATCAAAAGTTTGTTCTGATTGGCATTTACGGTTATGGTTACATCTTGTGCAACTACTGCTCCTATTCCTGAATAGCAAAGCATTAACCATAATAAATAATATTTAGCAAAGTATCTTTTCATTATTTAATATTTAATAGATTATTGAGTTTATTACGCATAAATTTATTTTTTGAGGATCATTTTTCGTGTTGTAGAATAATTTCCAACCTTCAATTGATAGAAGTACAATCCTTCTGTCAATGAATTCCCGTTGAAATCAACCTGATGTGACCCCGAAGACAATACACTGTTGATCAGGGTGGAGACTTTCCTTCCTGTTTGGTCGAATACATCCAATACAACCAAAGCGGTTGAAGAGGTTTGGAATTGTATGGTAGTCAAGTCAGAAAATGGGTTGGGATAATTCATCAAACCCTGTTTATTTACTTGTATGTCGGCAGTTGAAGTATAGTTTAACAGCTTCTCACCCGCTTCTATCATGGTAAACTGAACTGACTTGGCAGGAACATATAGTGTAATAACTTGATCAATTGAAAAAGCATTAGCCGGGATTGTCTCAAGGGTTTCTCGAGGTCCCCATTGTGTTCCTGACGGACTTACATCATTTACGGATACATAAGATGAAAAATCGCCATTATCGGTGCCGCCAGTTAAAGAGTAATTATAATATTGATTTCCAACACCGATGTTATCCGGATAAATGTATACAACCTCGTCAGTTTTACCTTTATTTATAATAACCACCCCGGTTTCGCCAGAAGCAAATTTAGAAGAATAAGCTAAAATGTTTTTATTATCTGAAGTGGTAGCAATTGTATGGTCTCCTGTAAATTTCTGTGTATAATAAGCATAATAGAAAGCCGGTCGTGGCTGCCACCTTAAACTGCTGTTGTTTCCATGGTAAAACATTCCATCATCACCTGAGGCTAGCAACCACCTTGCTCCTAAACCAAAATTATTCTTTATTAATTCGTTATAAAGGATAGTTGCCTGCATTCCATTGATATATGAATGTAGCGGGTCTGAGCCGGCAGCATTACCATCCATATTATACTCGGTTAAAGCTACCGGTTTGGAATAAGCACTTTTGTCAATAATATCCTGCTGAATAAAGTCGATGTTTTTCTTTAGTTCAGTTGCTGCAAGCGATAATATATTTTCTGCGTTTGCATCCTTTCCAAAATAGTTATGTATGACGTAAAAATCAGCTGCATCGCCAACTTCGCTAAACACTCCTTCATTCCAGGTCTTATCCACCGAATTCCAGCTTGTCAAGCCATTGTAATGCAATATCTGTGCACCAAAATATATTGTTGTGCCCACCTCAGTTGCAGCTGCTCTCATCGAATCGGCAAAAACCCTAAAATGTTGACCGTAAAGCTGACCAGTAATAATTTCTGGCTGACCATCCTTATTGAGACTGGTATCAATCTTCCAGCCGGCTTCCCATGGACCGTTATTCTCATTACCAAGCTCCCAGAATTTAGTACGGCCATTATCATAGCGCACCCATTCGGCTGCCAGATGGGCAGCCTGCGCAACCGGGTCATCGCTCAATCCGTAACGGGCATAGCCATAATTGACTGATATGAGTCCTTGCGAACCGGTTTGCTCACGTAGTGTGTAATATTCTTCCGTTGTAGTGGACCAGCTACCCTTTCCCGGAACAATGTTTAACCTCGAAATTTCCCCTGTTGAACTCCAACCAAATTCGGGTACATCAGATGGAAATCCATCCCAGAAAAAGTTATTGGACCAACTCCCACCCGGGAAACGAATTAATGAAGGATTCATAAATTTGGTGTTTTCCACAAATTTCGCTTCGCCTGTGCTATGCCCCATCCAAACAGCCATGGCATTTCCAAACACGTATTTTGATATTTGACCTAAAGTATCGGCTGATATTGTAACGTTAACAGTTGGGAAATTCGTTGTTTTGTTTGCAGTTACTGAAAGTGGTATCGTTGCATTTTTTGGTGCAAAATCATCTAAAAAACAATTTTGGCTTTGAGCAAACAGAGATGTTGTACAAAGGATTATGACACCTAAGAATGCAGGAAGTTTAAATTTTCTCATGTTCTGAAATTCATTAATTTGAATGTTTTATATTTTAATTGTACTGCAAGTTTTTCAATCGTAAATAATTAAACTCTCCAATCACCTAACTATTTATTCATTTAAGGAGCAAAACAAAATGATTTGCATTTTCCATATTTAGTGTATTAATCAATATTTAATAATTGCTTTTAATTTGAAATTCCATTATTCAATGCAATAAAGCTATAGGAAAGATAAAGTTCAGGCAATTAAAAAAATCTCAAAAATCTTCAAAATTCTATCAATATAGACCAAGGACTACTTATATTTCACGATATCCAAGCATTTTGATATGTTGTTGTGGTTGAATCTTATTAAATTTATTTATTTGATAACATTCAGAGACTGTATAAAATACATCCTTCAGTTTTGTTATTCGGGATATTGTTATTTCAGTCTTTCGGGTGGTTTTCCACAAATTTCGCTTCGCCTGTGCTATTTCCCATCCAAACAGCTAGGTATTTCCAAGCACGTATTTTGATGTTTGACCAATAGTATCGGCTGATAATGTAACGTTAACGGTTGGGGAATTCGATGTTTTGTTTGCAATTGCTGAAACTGGTATCGTTGCATTTTTGGGAGCAAATTCATCTAAAAAAAATTTTGCTTTGTTCGAACAGTGATGTTGTACAAAGGATTACAATACGTAAGAATGCTAAAAATTAAAATTTTCATTTCCTGTAATTCATTATTTGAATATTTTATATTTTAATCGTCCTACAAGTTTTTCTATCGTAAATGAAAACCTCCCTGCAGAATTAAGAGTAAAAACGCTTTATGTCTATAATCCTGCCAGATCTAAATACCTGGAGCAGTACTTTCTGCTCCAGGCATTTACTACTAATCAATTATTTTACTACTAATCTCCGGGTAGTGGCAGACGTCTCGGATTGCACTTTTACAAGATATAATCCATTGACAAGTCTTGTATTCACAACTATATGTTCTTTTCCTGTTTCGAATTGTTTATAAAGGAGTTTGCCTTGAATATTGTAAATGGCAATGGTTACTGTACCTTTAATTCCATGGAAGGTAATGTGAAAATTTCCATCACTGGTCGGATTTGGATAAATTTCATAATCGATCTGATCCTCATCTTTAATGGAAGTTACACCCGCCTTAAGTGCAGCAGCACCTGTACAGGTAATCACATCTTGTTCGGGAGCATATGTTAATGAGCTATGCGTTACATTGCTCACACAAAAATCAACAGTTATTTTGCCCTTGGCTGTCCCGTTTGTTACCAAAACCACTGTTCCGTTTGAGTCAGTTGTACCTGATACTGTTTCATTGAATGACCCTGAGAATGTACCGGTGACGGTAGCACCACTCACGGCAGTTCCTAAATCATCATAAATTGTGATTGTTGCCGTACCACGCTTGTTTCCCCTGCCGACATTTTCCGTTCCGGTAAATATCGACTGTACATGTGCGGTAGTAGCTTCACCTCCTCCGGCTGTTACAGTCACTGTAAATGTTTGGAAGCTTTCACATCCTCCGTCATTGGTATATGTAGCAATGTAATCGCCGGCCTGATTAGTCTGTATATTGGAAATAGCAACATCTCGTGTAGTAGCGTTGAAACCGTTCGGTCCGCTCCAGCTCCACGATCCTCCTGTAGCAGGTTGCGGGCTAAACATAACACTGCCACCTACTGTCACTGAAGCACTGGCTGTTTGTTGCAATGATCCTCCGTCGATTTGAATGTAAGGGATAATTGCTGTAGGTGTGCAACCACCGTTAAAAGGGCTTGTAACGGCATCAACAATTGTAGGGAAGTACCAACTTAAACCTGTCCTGTTTAATTGGGCCAAACCGTACTGTCCTGAATAGCCATTATCCCATAACACTACCGGTAACTGTTTTGACTGTGCAGCCTGAACAAAGTAGCTTGCATGTGCTGTACGGTCAGAAGTGTTATTTTTATCAATAGAGCCCCATTCCCCAATGACCACTGCACGGCCCTGACTGATCCATTGGTTGTAATAAGTTCCCATTTCGTAATCAAGTGTTGCTTCACCTTCAGAATCGAATGTTGATGTTCCTCTATCATTAAGGCAGAAGTGATAAGGGCTGTAATTATGGACAGAAACTATTACTTTGTTGTCATTATTAGGAATTACATAATCGTCAGCAGCAACTCCTATACCAGCAGCTGCGTATGGTGGGCACATAATAAACCTTGATGAATTGTTTCCTCCGGTTGCCCTGATAGCATCTACAGCTGCCTTATTAAGGTTGTTTACCACGTCACGGCCTTCAGCCGTACCACCTGACCATTCTTCGCGAGATCCTTCCAACCTGGGTTCATTCAGTGTTTCTAAAATTAAATAATCACCATAATTTTTAAACCTGTTGGCAATTTGGGTCCAGATTGCAACTAATTCAGCTGTAACAACTGCTTCGTCGGCATAGGTTGGTTTACACCAGTCGCCTTCATGGTGTGTGTTTAAAATAACATACATGTCGTTTGCAAAGGCGTAGTTGCAAACTGTTTCTACCCTGTCAAGCCAGGCTGCGTCGATAGTATAATTTGGCGCACCGCCTACATGAGTGCCCCATGTTGTCGGTATCCTGATGGTTTTAAAACCCTGCGCTTTGACTTCATCAATCATTGCCTGGGTAGTGACAGGATTTCCCCAACAGGTCTCTCCACAGGGAGCATCCAGGGTGTTACCTAAGTTCCATCCCGTTCCCATATCAGCCGTAAGCTGTAAAGCTGTGATGTTCCGCATACCTGTATAAGCGGTATTTGCAGATACATTTCCGTAAAAGGAAAAGGTTAGTAAAGCTACAATAGCAAGAAAAAGAAATCTTCTTTTTGCTTGAATTTTAGAAT
>JBNKPU010000128.1:0-16463 GCA_050295515.1 Bacteroidales bacterium
TTCGACATATAAAATATTAAACAGGTTTTCGTTGTCATTTTTCAGGCTCATTACTGATGATTTTATTGAGTTAGAGCAGAAAACCAGTCCCTTGTTAAAAAAAACTGGAGAAAAATCATCGGCAGAAGAGGTATTGAACGAAGTAAGCTTAATTGAAAAATTAGCCTGTTGGGCAAGGACTTGAATCGTTCCCAACACTATGAAAATAATGCAAAACAGTACAGTTGTTTTTTTGTTTCTGGTTAAAACCATTATCTTTTTTTATCCAGTTCAGTTTATCTTGTAGGAGGTCTTCTAACAAATTTAGATAAATTATTTGTTTGCAATAATTCAGGAATTGTATTAGAAATGTTTTGGTCCAACTACGTGAGCTTTAAAATCCAATACAAATTTCAACATTACCTCATGCGACCCACCATAGTATCTGTTTGTTTTGCCGATGTTAAAATCGTAGGAATAGGCCACCCTTAATTGGTTGGTAATAGCAATCTGGGTCAATGCAGCCATGGCATCCTTACTTCTATAGGTAAGGCCAATCCATAGGTGGTCATGGAAAATCAATTGTGTGTTAATGTCAACTTGCAAGGCATTTTCGGCATGATATTTTATAAGTGTTGAAGGAAATAGCCTTACATTCTCATTGATATCTATTCCAAAACCTCCAGTAATGTGATAATTGTATTCAGAAATATTGTTTTTAAGGTCTATTTGGTTGTTGGTTGAGTTATAGGTATAGCTCAGAAAAGATGGGATCGACAAACCAAAGTAGAAATCATTGGTCTTGTAATAAATTCCTGCCCCAAAATTTGGATTTGCCAGCTGATCAATACTGCTTAGGAGTTGATCGTCGCCAATATCATTGGCTTTAAGCTTATCCCATTCAACATCAAGAAGTGTTACACCCATAGAAACCCCAAATGACAAACGGCCTTTTCCCATTTCGATCATATATGCATAGTTGCCCATGATGCTTGTTTCGCTGTTTATCCCAATCTGATCGTGTACAACCAAAAGTCCAACACCAATACGTTCCTTTCCTAAAGGAGAATGCAATGCCCCTGTGAGTGTTTTTGGAGCCCCCTCAAAACCTGTCCATTGATTCCTGTACATCAAGGTTGTGCTTAAAGCATCTTCGCTACCAGCATATGCAGGGTTAATTGCCAGTCCGTTAAATATATACTGGTTTGAGAGTTTATGTAACTGACCATAGCCCATGAGGGATGACAATAGAAGAGTGATATATATGATAATATACTTCATGTTAAATCTTCAATATTACAAAACCCTTTCGTACTCCGGCACCAGGGATACTGATTACAAAAAAATAGGTGTCATTGGTAAGCAGGTTTCCATTTTTATTTGTTCCGTCCCAATCATTTTGATAATCCTCGCTATAAAAAACCTCAATTCCCCAGCGGTTCATTATTGTTACCTCAACAGGGCTTATTTTTTCAATTCCCTTAATGTAAAAGATGTCGTTTTGTCCATCCCCATTTGGAGTTATTACTTCGGGTATAAAAATATCATACACAAAAATTGAAACAGAATCAGATGATGAACATAGTTCATTACTTATTGTCCAGGTAAATGAGTTTTTACCCAGTGCCAGGTTTCTTATGTTAGTATTAGGCGAAGTGTTGTCCAGAGGAGTACCACTACCAGACACCAGGTTCCATACTCCGGAAAAACCATTACCCGGATCAATTGCTTCCATTTGTGTGGTGAAGATATTATCCAGTTCCTGGTCTGGTCCGGCATTCGCTTCAGGAATGGCAGCAAAGCTTAAGGTTACCATTGCAGTATCGGTACAAGAATTGTTGTTGGCGGTCCAAAACAACCTGTAAACTCCATTCCTGGAAACCTGAATTTCAGCATTGGCATCCAATGCATCCGATATTTGTATTTCATCAGGATTGAGCAAGGTCCAGAATCCATTTTCCGGACTGGCAGACAAAAAGTAATTATAGCTACAAATAGTATCGCTTGCTCCTGCTGAGGCATTGGGTGGTTTTAGGAAGTCAACCAAAATGGTGTCTTTTTCTAAGCAAGTGCCATTGGCTACTGTCCAGACAATATTATACTTGCCGAAAACTTCTGCCTTTGCATAGGTATTAAATGCAGTATCGTTTGTAAAAATTACAGATTTGTCAGGCAGGTTCCATTGTCCTGCTCCAATGTCTTGCTGTGCAGTCAGCAATATACTGTCTCCACATACTAAAGTATCTTCTCCGGCATACGCAGTTACTTCATCAAAAAACTCAAGGCTTATGGCAGTGTCAGCTGAACAATAGGTGGTTGCAGTATTCAAGTTAAAATTATATTTTCCTGTTGCACTCACTACAACATCGAAACTTCCATCGGCTTTTTGATCAGAGAACCTTGCTGCTCCTGGTCCGGAGATAAAAGTCCAGGTATTAACAGTACCTTCGTTGATTTGTGTTAAAATATTCTGGGTAATACCACAAGCATCTTCAGATGAGAGAACATGTGCAGAAGGTTGCTCGTGATATTGGATAAGCACGGTATCCTCTGAGGAGCATTTAAGGTTCGTTTCTTTCCATAAATACACATACTGTCCAGGGGTGTCGACTGTTGCTTCAAAGGTTGGTTTGGTTGAGATTGCTGTTGAGTCGTTGTTAGAAATTAACCACCATTGTGATGATGAGTTTTGGATACTAGGCAAAGCCTTTAGGGTATAAGTAAGGCCACATGTATCTCCTCCTGGTCCAGCATTTGCTTCAGGTATCTGAATAAATGTTGCCTGCATTGTGTCGCTTGCTGAGCAGATTGCATTTACTTCTTCAAAAACAAGAGCGTAGGTGCCGTATACTGACGTACTGATTAAAGAATTCGTTGAGGTGTCACCAATAAAGGTTATCGTATTAGGGCTGTTGAGAACATTCCATCTAAAGTTGCTCCCAGAAATACTTTTTGTGGCATTTAACTCAAGTTCACTGCCGCAGCTGTCAATATCAGTCCCTGCATTTGGAACCGGGATTTCATAAAAAGTCATATTCACATCCAGGCTATCGGCACAGGTCCCATTTCTTTCTTTCCAGCGAAAACTATAGTTTCCATAGGCGCCTTCTGGAATTTGAACACTGGCAGAAGTATCACTAAGGGAAGTCGGTTGTCCAATGTTTTGTGGGCCAGAGCCGTTAACATACTCCCATATCCGTGTGACAGAACTGGATGAAGTGCTGGGGAATGCTCCAAGAGTTGTACTCAACCCACACTCATCTGAAGGCCAAACAGGATTCGCAACAGGTTGTTCATAGAAATCGATAACGACTGTGTCTGTATCGGCACAAAAGCTATTCGTAAGTGTCCACTCAAAAACGAAATTCTCCCCATAATTATTTGCTGTTATAATAGCATTATAATTATTTGTAGAATTGTATGATACTGTATCTGGTCCTGACAGTAAAGTCCAATTTCCAAAATACTCAGCACTTGGACTGGCATTTAAGGTATCGGTTAAAGAACACTTTTGTTCATCGACTCCAGCATTTGCCTCGGGTTGTCTTAATATATTAACTTCAACTATATCATTGTCGATACAATCACCATTTACTTCTGTCCATGTAAGTGTGTATGCAGTAGATGAGGGATTGCCTTGTACTGGAGAGTTTGGGTTTGTTGGTTCTGAAATGGTTATGCCTGAACCGGACCAACTGCCTGTTGTCCCTGGTAAACTGGGTATAGCATTTAAATTAAAAGTTTCACCAATGGTTACAAGGCAATGAAAAATATCTTCTCCAGCATTCGCAATGTTTTGCTCATAAAATATTACAGTATCATTTGCCTGCTTGGTACAGATTCCATCTGTGATATGCCATCCAAATACATATTGTCCCGGGGTGTCAACAACAACACTATCTGGAGAATTATCCGTAGAGTCCTGAAAAAAGGTGGAATTGCCAGGACCATCTATTTGCTTCCAATAGCTTGGATTAGTTGTTGGGTCAGCATAAAGGTTGGTTATTTTATTGCCACAAGTACTTGTAGCATCCCAAACTAATGGTTTTTCACCATATTCTGAGGAGTGTATAGTAATAATGTTTGATGTGTCACTGCATCCTGATCCAGATACAAAGGCTCTTACTTCCCGATCTATTATTCCTGTTATAGAAAGGTCAATGGTATCACCAATCTTGCCTGGAATAATAGACCATGCGCTTTCACCCACTGTTCGCCAATTCCATGTAATGCTTCCTAAGTAATCAGTTAAATACAAGTTTGTTACCTGTTGGATGCATAAATTTGTGTCACTTGCACTCAAAACACCCCCTGCACATTGTGCGAGCAGTTTGTTGCTATGCGAATGCATAAAAGCCAACATCAACAACACCAATCTAATTCTATGGAAGTTAAGCTTCTTCACTGCTTCAAAAATACAAATAAAATATAGGTGAGGTTGTATTATGTATTAACAATATTTTAGTTTGATATACAGAGTATTAATAGTTGGTTTCTTTACATTCCTTTTCTTTTGTTAAAGTGTACAATGTATATACCTGCTAAAATTATAATTCCTCCAGTGATGTGCCACCAGGTCAACATTTCTCCCAAAAAACTTACCGCAATTATACCAGTAATCATAGGTTGAAGAAGCAAACTTGGAGAGACCACGGATGCTGTAATATATCCCTGCGCAAAATTTATCAGAAACCAGGCACCAGCCTGAAGCCCAACCCCCATAATTAACCACAGGACCCATGTTTTTTGTGAATAGCCGAAAAATGTGTACCCGAATATTTGAACCATTGCAGCTAAGAAAATTGTTGAACTTGCCGAACTGATAAATAAATAGGAAAGTGTGTCCATCGATTTTCGCCCGGCTTGTGTAATCATTTGGTACCCGGCATAGAACATACCTGCAATTAAGCCATAAAATATTCCTTTCAAAACAATATGGTTCGATTGGAAAATATCGTTTGACACTAATAGAACCATTCCGGCAATAGCAAGTAGCACACCTAGCCAGAATCCAAGTTTCTGTCTTTCTTTAAATATGTAAATGGCTCCCAGTCCCACCCAAAGTGGCGATATGTTAGCAACTATTGTTGGTAGGGTGGCATTGCTTGAGACAATTCCGGTTGTCCATAATGCCATATCACCTGCAAATAACATACCTCCAATAAAAGCAAGGCTTACACCCCTTTTTGTAAAAACAATTTTATTGTTGATTATGTTATATATGAAAGGCAATGCAAGAGTTGCTGCACCTATTCCCAGACGATAAAATGATGTAACTATTCCCGGGGCATCGGCCATTTTTATCAGGATAGGAGAAAGTCCGATCAATACAATTCCTGTAACAAGTGCTATATATGCTCTAGTCAAATTGTTAGCTTTTTATTATGATGGGGCGAAATTAATCTTTATTTTCGACTTACTGTACTTAAAGTGAGTTTTACCCTAAGCATCAATTTTATGAAAATCAAACTGTTGTTTCTTGCCTTGTTTCTTTCGTCAGCACTTATCGGACAAGATGCAGAAAAAGATATGGTATTGATACCCGGACATGAATTTACTATGGGAAAAGATAAAGACGGAGCAGACTACAGTCCGGCACATCAGGTGACAGTAGATTCGTTTTACCTGGACAGGCATGAAGTAACAAATGCAGAATATTTCAAGTTTTGTTCTGAAACTGGTTATAAACTACCTGAGACCTGGGGTACCAGTATTTTTAGGTGTGGTCCGGAATTTCCCAATCATCCTGTTACAGGTGTAAACTGGTACGATGCCCAAAAATATGCCGCCTGGGCGGGCAAAAGGTTGCCAACCGAAGCTGAGTGGGAATATGCTGCGCGTGGGGGGCTTGTAGATAATTCATATCCAAATGGGCAAGAGTGGGATGTTCCTAGAAGAAAGAACAATCCAGGTGAAAACTGGCAAAACCTGATTGTTGAGGTCGCCAGCTTCGATACGAATGCTTTTGGATTGTACGATATGAGTGGTAATGTTTGGGAATGGGTAAATGATCCTTATGATGAAGATTATTATAAAGACAGTCCGGCAAAAAACCCTAAAGGGCCTGAAAGTGGAGGGATAAAAAGCATTCGCGGTGGAAGTTGGCATTCCGGGGCCATGTGCAAACGTATATATTTCAGAAGGGGGCTTCCTGGCAATTGGGTGGATTTTGCCGTGGGGTTCAGATGTGCAAAGACTTTATAATTTCCCGACTACCTCGGCGACTTGTTCCTCCAGCCATTTTATACCATCATCAAAGCGAAAAAAAGTCCTGAGTTCCAATTTGCCCATGCGTTGGATCATATCCTCAAGAGAGAATTGTGAGAAAATATCATAGGGTACTATGATTGATACATAGTGCAAGCCATGTTTCATCATTTCAGGATAATAAATATCTTCTAAATAGGGATTAACCTGAGAAAAGGAACCAGATAATTTTCTGGTATCTATAAAAAGCCCATATACACTATGGGTCTCAACGAATTCAAGTTCAGATTCGAAGATGTGCATCCCATTTTCGATGATTACAGGTCCTTGGAAAGAATTTCTCAGGAGTTTCTTTTCCTCGTCGTATATTCCTTTGCCCGAAGAGTTTTCAGCAATTAAAATCATTTTTTAATGCTTTTACCCAAATAAGTTACAAATAATAATACCGTTACGCAAGGTTTAGTCGTATAAGTGTTGTTGAAAATCTGGGTTTTGGAAATGTGAATAATAAGATTTATTTTTACCCTACAAAAAGAATAGGAAAAATATTATAAATTCTTCTTGTTTGATAAATTATTTATGTATTACTTTGCAAAACAGATTAGAACAAATGATAAAAGCATTTTATATAATACCTTCCATCCTTATGCGAATGCGAATGTGCATGGTCAATTAACACTATGCATTCATACCTGTTTTCCTTTTTATTTTCCTGAAATTTTTATTGTTTAATTATAAACCTATATGATTATGTCGCAAAATTATCGATTTGAAACGCTACAGTTGCATGCAGGTCACGAAGTTGACGCAACCTTATCGAGGGCTGTACCTATCTACCAGACAACTTCTTATTTATTTAACAGCTCAGAACATGCTGCTAACTTATTTGGATTAAAAGAATTTGGAAACATTTATACTCGGTTAATGAATCCAACAACAGATGTTTTTGAAAAACGTATTGCTGCTTTAGAAGGTGGGGCAGCAGCATTGGCTGTTTCTTCAGGGCAGTCTGCTCAATTCCTTGCCCTCACCAATATCCTGGAAGCAGGAGATAATTTTGTTTCAACATCCTACCTCTATGGAGGAACCTACAATCAATTTAAGGTTCAGTTTAAAAGGCTTGGGATCAATGTTAAATTTGTTGATGGAGATGCTGCTGCAGATTTTGAAAAACTGATCGATGAAAAGACTAAAGCTTTATATATTGAGACTATAGGCAATCCGCAATTTAATGTTCCTGACTTTGAGGCAATTGGAGCAGTGGCGAAAAAACATAATATTCCGTTAATTGTAGACAATACTTTTGGTGCTGCGGGGTATTTGTTCCGACCTTTAGAGCATGGTGCCAATATAGTGGTGGAATCTGCAACCAAATGGATTGGTGGTCATGGTACCAGCATTGGTGGTGTAATTGTAGATGGAGGTAACTTTAACTGGGGCAATGGAAAATTCCCGCAATTTACTGAACCATCTGAGGGGTATCATGGACTTAAATTCTGGGAGGTATTTGGCGAAGGCGGTCCCTTTGGAAATATTGCTTTCATTATAAGGGCAAGGGTCGAAGGACTTAGGGATTATGGGAATGCTTTAAGCCCATTCAATGCCTTTTTATTGTTGCAGGGATTAGAAACATTATCGTTAAGAATGGACCGTATAACCTCCAATGCTTCGGCAATTGCTGAATGGCTTGAAGGACAGGACTGGGTTGAATATGTTAACTACCCGGGATTAAAGAGCAGTGCTTATAATACTCTGGCACAAAAATACCTTAAAAAAGGTTTTGGTGGAGTGCTTACGTTTAAAGTTAAAGGTGGAACCGAGGCTGCTGAAAAAGTGGTGAATGGAGTGAAGCTTATCAGTCATTTGGCCAATATAGGCGATAGCAAAACTTTGATCATTCACCCATCAACTACAACTCATGAACAAATGACACTAGAGGAGCAAAAGTCTGCCGGTGTTGAGCCAGGTTTGTTGAGACTTTCAGTAGGTATTGAACATATCGATGATATTATTGGAGATATATTGCAGGCTTTAAACCTGTAAGATATAAAACCAGTAACACTGTGATTTCAGTTCATCCCGAAGAGTAGGGATGAGCTGAAATTGCAAATTCGAACTCCTTTTTACCGAATCTGCAAAATCTAATGCTAAAGCTTATTGTTTTAGTATATATATATATAGCAATTGTAAAAATGACAGGAGGGGCTATTTTTATCAATAGTTTATATGTAGGTGCAAGAAATTTTTATTAACTTAATAGTAGTAAACCGGCATTAAACAGCATTTTCCTTAATCCTTGTTCTGATATAGGTGCAAGGTGCTAAAGGATTAATTCACAAGAGTTGTTTTGGTTTAAATTTAACATTGCAGAAATTATTCCATAATCGACAAGCAAAATAAATAGATATCAGATAAATGTTGATGCCGTGTTTTGTTGTCCATCTAATGGATTGTCAATTTATTATAGACAAGTAATGGGCGTTTATGTATAGGGCAGGTCATAAAAAGTCCTTATTATTTGTAACTGTTAAAATTTGGACAAAGGAACAGTATGGTGAAAAACATATACCAGAAAATACGATTGGTTTTTTTGCGTTTTCTAAAAGTTGAGAAAATTGAAAGTAAACTATTCAATATATCGGTTTTTTTTGGAGCCATCACTTGTTTTCTTGCTTTTACTATTAACATTGTCACCCATTCTCCTCTATGGATAAATGTAATTCTTGTGGTTACCGGTACATTGTTCAGTCTTTTCTTTTATTTATCTGTATTTAAGAATATCACCAGACCGCTTGTTCTTCCCTTTCAAGTTCTTGTTACAGTAGTTTTATCTATTAATTGGTACTTCTTTCAGGGCATTGAAGGATCAACCCCTGTATTCTTCTTTCTGGCCATGTTTATTTTAATTTTCAGCGAATCAGACAGCAAATATTGGCGGATATTAATTGTTTTTGTTTTGGTTAGTATAGGGCTAACCGCTACAAATAATTTTTATCCTGATTGGGGAGTTCATTATAGCAATGATATTTCCAGGAAACTTGACCTATCCTTTAGTTTTATCATTTCACTTTTTTTGTTAGGGTATGCAACAATAATCCTAAAGAAGAATTATGACCTTGAACGTGCAAAGGCTGAAAAGAGGAAAGATACCTTGTACCAAACTCTTTTTGAGAATGCAAACGATGCCATTTTTACATTGGATAGAGATGTGTTTAAGAATTGTAATCAAATGGCACTAAAAATGTTCGGATGCGAGAAGAAAGAAGATATTATTGGGCATAGCCCATGGGAATTTAGTCCTGAAACACAACCCGGCGGACGAAATTCTCAAAAGCTTGCAATTGAGACCATTCATGCCTTGGAAACCGGGGGGGCACAGCGTTTCTTTTGGGACCATATTAAAAAGGACGGAACACTTTTTCACACGGAAGTTTCTTTGAACCGGATAGATTTAGAAGATACTTTCCTTTTGCAGTCAATTGTGCGGGATATTACAAAGCAGAAAAAGGAGGAGGATCTAATTGTTAAAGGTAGTCTTTTGAAACAAAAACTACTGGACACAAGTGATCATACCAGGCAGCTCAAACTAATTGTCGATGGGGTGGTAGAAATTTTGGGGGCTGATTTTGCGAGGATTTGGTTAATTGGCAAAGCTGATCATTGCACTCAGGGCTGCCCTCATGCAATTGTCTCAGAAGGCGCGGATGTTTGTGTTGGCCAGACCAACTGTCTACATCTCAAAGTGAGTTCCGGACGATATACTCGTACAGATGGTAAATATAGTCGGATTCCATTTGGCTCTTACAAAATAGGGCGTATCGCTTCTGGAGAATATCCGGGCTTCATGTCTAATGATGTTACTAACGATGTCCTAAACGATCCTTCCATTCACGACAAGGAATGGGCAAAGGCACTTAATCTGGTCGCGTTTGCCGGTTATCAGCTCCAGTCAGAAACAGGTGAGCCAATGGGAGTGTTTGGGCTCTTCCGGCAAAGAGAAATTCAGCCTTACGAAGAAAAATTTATTGAAGAATTGTCTCAAGTTGCTTCACAGGTAGTGCAGGCAGGTTTTGCACAAGAGGTATTGCGTGAAAGTGAGGAGCGCTACCGTGGGCTTTTTAATGGTATACCTATTGGGTTGTACAGGACATCAGCAAATGGGCAGATATTGGATGCTAATCCGGCTTTAGTAGAGATGTTGGGATATCCTGACCGTGATACATTGCTTGCTGTGACTGTGGAAGACGGTTATGAAGATAAAGCAAAACACCTTGAGTGGAAATCACGAATGGAAAAAGAAGGGTCCATATCTAGTTTTGAAACGAGCTGGAAAAGATATGACGGAACCCTCATTTTAGTTTTGGAGAGTTCACGGGCAGTTTTCAGCGCGGATGGGGAAATCCTTTATTATGAGGGGGCAGTGGAAGATATCACAGAACGTAAAAGGACTGAAAAGGCATTAAAGATAAGTGAGAGTCGTTTGCAATATTCCATTGAATCCGGAGAAATTGGGTTATGGGAAATGGATATGTCCAACAATAAAATATGGAGAACGTTGCGCTACGATAGAATCTTTGGTTACGATACACTTCTGCCGGAGTGGACCTATGACATGTTCCTTGATCACTTGATGGATGAGGATAGGGGCAGGGTTAACCAAAAATTCATAAAGGCAATCACAAATTCAATTACATGGAATTTTGAATGCCGGATAAAAAGAAAAGATGGGGCATTACGCTGGATTTGGATGAAAGGTGATCCTGAAAACAATGAGTACAATGAGATTTCAAAAATGTTTGGAGTTGTACAAGACATTACTGAACGCAAACGTATAGAAGAAGAGCTGAAAGAGAATGAAGCCAGGTTACTTGAGCTCAATTCTACCAAGGATAAGTTATTTGCAATAATAGCACATGATTTAAGGGGGCCTTTTAATAATATTTTAGGCTTTTCAAGTTTATTGTATGAAAACGTCAGAAGTTTTGATATTGATAAAACAGAAAAAATACTGGGATTCTTAAATGCTTCAGCAATGCACAATTTTTTTCTGCTCGACAGCTTGTTGTCCTGGTCCAAGTCTCAAACTGGACAATTGGAATTTAAACCAGAAAAAATAGATTTACAAGAGATAGTTCAGGGTATAATAGGCTTCTTGAAGTCATCTGCACACCTTAAAAATATTTCTTTAAGTTATTCGTCTACAAACCTTGTTGCTCCTTATGCCGATCTAAATATGTTACAAACCATATTGCGAAATCTAATTTCGAATTCAATAAAATTCACTAATCCTGGAGGATTTGTCAAAGTTTGTGCAGTTTCAAACCATTATATGGTTGAGGTTATTGTGGAAGACAATGGCGTGGGGATGACCAAGGAAAAGCAGGACAAGCTTTTTAGAACAGATTCAATAGTAACAACCATTGGAACAGCAAACGAAAGAGGTTCTGGTTTAGGATTAATCTTTTGTCAGGAGTTTGTGGAAAAGCACGGAGGCAAAATTTGGGTTGAAAGTGAACCGGATAAAGGAAGTAAATTTCACTTTACTTTACCTAAAGAACGAAATGGAATTAAGAAAAAGAAGGCAGTAAAATCTAATTTGTATAAAGCGAAAATTTGATATTGACCAACTTAGTGTTATTAATTGAGTTGGATATGTTTTATAGTTAGTTGATTTAGTAAAGCTTTTCCTGGCTTTTTCTTAAAATATCTAGATAGTAATCCCTATTAAATCTTGTCTCGATTTTCTAACGGGAGGCTAGGGCAATTAAGGGAAAGCAAAACTTGAGGCTTGACTTAATACTGGAAGTAAGCAAATGAACGAATAATGGTATTAATTACCAGCAGAATTTCGTATTCCTATTTTATTAATTAAATTTATAGAGATATCTTCATGAGATATTTAAAATAATGTTTAATTAGCGTATCAAAGATTATTTGGCAAAAACTTTTAAATAATGAGAGCAATTTTAATTCTAGTCCTGATTGGGATATATAGCAGTTTAGGCTATGCCCAGAAAAAAGCAAGTATTAGTGACGTTCGAAATGTTTATGACGAAAAAGGTGATTATTACTTTGATAAAAAGGATTTTAAAAAAGCAATTGTTTATTATAACATGGCTTATAAGAAGGATGCCAATAACTTTTACTCAATCCTTAGAAAGGCAGAATCGTATTCGAAGTTGGGATTATATGACCAGGCTGCTGAAAGTTTCAGGGTAATATTTAATACAAATTTATACATACCCAATGAATTTAGGTTGCAATATGCACTTTTATCATTGAAGAACAAGGATATTTCAAACTATGAAAAATGGATGGACATTTACAACAAGGAAGTTGTATCTGAAATCAAAGGCTATTTGTCTTCTTCTGAAGTACGTGCTAAAATGTACCGCGATTCCTCTTTTGTTATTGTCGAAAATGAAAGTGTGTTGAATACTCCGGAATCTGAAATTGCTCCTGCTGTTTGCAAAGGGCAGGTGTTGTTTGCATCTACAAGAAAAACACTGGACGGGACTAAAGGCAATAGTTTTTATACTGTTTTTACGGCCAGCTATATGAGCGATGGCCATTTGGGACGTTTAAATAAGTTTAGTTCAAAGCTCGAATCTGAAAAAAGTGAAGTTGCACTCTTCTGTTCTGCTAAAGACAATGCAGTATATTTTTCCAGGGGGTCTTCTATTAGGTCTGGGTTACAATCGTATAAAGCAAGCATTCCTACAAGTGTAAATGCAGCCATTAATGTTATCAATTTTTCACTTCCAGGTTTTAGTGCTATTGGCCATCCGGCTTTTAACCGCAAGGGAACAGTAGTTTATTTTGTTTCTGACGCTGCCGGTGGATCAGGCGGACTGGATATTTACTCCAGTAAGCTTGAAGCAGGAGCATGGAGTAAACCGCAAAACCTTGGTGCTAAAATAAATTCCAGCAAGGATGAGATGTATCCTATTATACTGAACGATACCTTGCTTTATTTTACTTCTGCAGGCCATAATAGTTTAGGAGGCCTTGACCTATTTGTGGTTAATCTTAAAGATGCCAATGCTACGCCTAAAAACCTGGGCAACAAAGTCAATACACCGTATGACGATTACGCTCTGTCTTTTTCCGCCGAAGGATTAACCGGGTATTTTGTTTCGAACCGTCCGGGTGGTTTTGGCAAAGAAGATATTTACAGGTTGCACCTGATCGACCTTAAGGTAAAATTGCCTGCTTATAAGTTTAAGCAGAAGAGCTTTATGGAGGACGATAAAATAAATCTTTATTTCATTACCGATGGTGAGCAATACAACATCTCGTCGAAGGATAAATCAGGATTTGATTTTACTTTTAAGCCCGAAGAGGGGTATAAGATGGTTATCTTGCACGAGAATCCTTTGGCCAGTGATATTATTTATAATTCAAAACTGACACAACAACAAAAGGAAAAAGCATTCTTAAGTCCTGATCCAATTTCACGCACCGAAATTCCTTTGCAGGCTGGCATGCAATATCAGTTTACTGCAGGCATGAAACCTATAAGCCAGGATTTTAAAAGTGCAGTTAATGAGATGGCTAAAAACTACCAAAATCCAGGTAGCAATACCATAGATTTTACAGCATTGGCCAAAGAGCTATTGTTGAGGAAAGGAGAAGTTTATACAATCCGTTTTATAAAAGACAATAACTTGCCATCATCAGGTAACTCAAAGGAAATTTCAAGCCTGTTGATCAATGACGAAACCATTGATGTGGATGGCAGAGCTTTCTTTATTATGCTGCCATTGGATGTGCAGGCCAACTTTAATATCCAAACAGATATTGAGCACTTTAAAAAGAATTTTAGTCCCAAGAAAGTGGGAGCGGTAAAGGTTGATGCTGCCCCTGTTATTAAAGAAGAAACTGTAATCAAGGAATTTGAAGGGTTCCCAATCCTGGTCAATACAGATTCGCAAAAAGATGTTGTAGGAAAAAGGAATATCAGTGCTAAAGAACTGACCATAATTCCGGGATCGATGTATATCATGACCTTGTCGAATAAAAATTCAAAAACAGCCAAAGAACCTGAGATTGTCATTCCATTGACCAAAGGTGTAAAATATGATTTAGGAACCAATGCCCTCTCGAGAAGTGAATTCCAGAAGCAAGTCAACCAGATGAATGCTCCAAAAACAGGGGCTTCAAATGGTGAATTGATTGATATATCGGTGCTTTCGAAAGAGCTTGATATGATTTCACAGGAAGATATCCTGTTCAGTCTTGTGCCCGCGGAGGTCCTTACATCACCTACAGCCCCAACAAGAAGTGTGCTCACTACCTTAAATGTTGATGGCCGTAAATATTATGTCACCAATAAGCAAAAAATTGAGGTCAAACTAAAACTTGACCAGAACAAAAAGGTGAACCTGCAAACAGATTTAAGGTATGTAAAAGAAAACTTTGTACCATCAACTATTGCGATGGATGTGGATACAGTGTCGTTTAAGACAAATATAAAGAATGTAATTACAGACCCGGTATTTGATGTAATTGTAGTTAACTTTAACCTGAACGACTACTCTATTCGTCCGGACGCTAAAAGTATCCTGGCCAGTAATGTGGTTAAGGTTCTAAAAGGCGACAGCAGGTTGTATGTAACCATAAAAGGGTATACCGATCCACTTGGTGATGCAGCCTACAATGAAAAACTTTCTAAAAACAGGGCGCAATCTGTAAAAGACTTTCTGACCAATAACGGAATAACCGATAGCAGAATCAGGACCTTCTCCTTTGGAGAAACACTTGCCTTGGCAGAAGGTACAGATTGGGGAGACCTTTCTGAAGAAGAGCTAAAAAAACACCGTAAAGTGGAAATTGTGATCTACCTGCCCAAAGAGGACAAAAAGTAAGGTTGACAGTCAGGTGTTGAATAGAAAAGGGGCTGTCTCAAAATTAAAAAATAGTGACACTCTTACTGCGTTCGCTTAAGCTATAGCCTTAGTGATGCGAAGTCGAAGAATAGACTCTTTGATAATCAATATATATCGAACTCTGTTCAATAGGATAAATTATTTAAATTCTACCTTTTGAGACAGCCCCATTTGTTGGTATACTGCCTTTATACCGTGTTCTTATATAGAGCAGGGTTGTTACTGACTACTTGTCCTCCAATTTGCGCTAATAATTTACTGAACCTGTATGTGTTGAAACAGTTAGTTGGAGATTATTTAAAATGGTTTTTAAGAGCAAAGGTTGCGAAAACAGATGTTTTTTTACTTGAAATTATATTTTAAGCCTAATCCAAATTCAATGTTTGACATTTCGCCTGAATATGGTTTGATCGCTCCTTCATAAGATTCGCTGTATAACTTTTCTGGCCTGATGTGTATGTTCAGTGATAAATTATCTGTTAGTATGTGTTTGATTTCAAATTTGATCAAAAAAGCAATGCCAAGTTTATCGATCTTGTCATTTTCATTCGAACTTGGCAAATAATATATTGAGTCATTTACTGTCAGGTACTTATTGTTGTCTTCTCCAGAGAAAACATTATAGGAAACCTCTGGTCCTATAGATAAACAGGCTTCGTTATTTTCGATTAAAGCATACTGGTAGTTTAGCCGAAAGGAAATGTGCTGCGAGTTTGAACTCCTTTTGGCAATACTTATGTCCCCAGGAAAAATGTAAGTGTTACTGATTTGGTCGAATTCGCTTTGCTTCTTTTTGTAAATACCGGAAAGTACTAATTCACTTTTCTTTCCCAATTGCCGGGCATACCCCATCCCAAATCCAAAAGCCTTGTCTAAACGTTGTTCATTTGACATGTTTATATTTGAAAGCAGTTCTATGGATTGTGAGTAAATTGTCGATGTTACGAGAACTAACAAGAAAGTAAAGAATGTTTGTTTCATTTTTCAGGGGCTTTATTGGGTTAATTACTATTGATGTATTGTTTTTTAGATAAAGACCGAGTTGTGCATTAAAGGTTGCGTCAACTGTTCTAATTTATTGTACTTGAACAACAACATATAGGATGTTGAATGCATACGTTTGTGTGGTTTTTTGCGAGTGCTGAGATTCGGCCACGGGTGGAAACTACCCAGCATTGGCACTGCAATACTTGGCGCAACTTTGCGTTATAGAAAAAAACAATTCAGAATAATTCCTGTATATTTAATCCCGGATTATGTATTAACCTGAGTTCGATTAAAATTAGCGAGCTCAAATTTCAGTAAATGATTGATTTACAATATAAATTTTTGAGACATAGCGAGCTATGGTGATAAAATTTAGAGCCGTAAATCGATTATTTAATGAAA
>JBNKPU010000129.1:0-3577 GCA_050295515.1 Bacteroidales bacterium
GAACAGGCAGAGAGTTCAATAAGAGAGTTAAGAAAAGTTAATGAGTTGGTAGTAGCAGAAACTGAATCTCTATCAGGACCCTTAACTATTGGAGTAATTCCAACTTTAGCTCCGTATCTGGTACCTCAGTTCATAAAAATATTTAGGAGTATGTTCAGGGAAGTTGATCTTACTATGACTGAAATGAATACAGCAACACTGATTGAAGCCATAAAAAAGGAACGCCTTGATATGTTTATTGCAGCAACTCCTCTAGAAAATGAGGATTTATATGAAATACCATTGTACTACGAAAGGTTTATTGCTTATTTTTCTCCGGAACATCCATTCCGTGACATACCATTGTCGGCCAATAACATGCCACAGGAAAATTTATGGGTTCTTGAAGAGGGGCATTGTTTGCGCGATCAGTTGTTCAATTTCTGTAAAAACACATTGCCATATAATCAATCATTTGAAGCCGGAAGTATAGATACCTTAGTTCGTATTGTTGATACAAATGGAGGGTATTCCGTAATTCCGGAATTGCATATGTCTTTTCTGTCCGAAGAACAACAAAAGAATATACGGGAAATTACCGAAACGCCTGCAATACGTGAGATTTCAATAGTCATTAAAAAGAATTTCATTAAGGAAAGAATGATAAATGCTGTGGCTGATACCGTAAAATCCATCATCCCAAAGCATATGTTGGATGAACGATTAAAGAAATTCTCTATTAAATTGTAGTTTCTTATTCCTTTAAAAATTCAGTTATTAAATCGACGAACAAAGAATAAACTAATTTAGCCCATTGTTTTCAAGTCTAATGCTTGTTTTGTAGCTTTATACCGGAGTTCCCTATAAACCATTATGAAAATTCTTAAAGCCAAAATAAAAAAGACATCACCCTATTACAATAAAGGGCTGAACCAAAAGGGAAAACCAGTCTGGCTTTCAATAACAGGGTTTAATGCAGCAGGCGAAAAGAACTACAGGATAAAAGCCATTAAGAGCATTAAGCATGGTTTTGCCGAATACCAGGAAATATGGGTTGCTCCAGCAGATATTACCATAAAACAATTTGATGACGGACAATTATCTATGGAGATCTTCAGTCCGCAAGAGATGGAGCAAAACAAGTATAATCCCAGGTACTTTAACCAGAGGAGATTCGAAGTTACAACTAAAAATAAAAAGCAGTACATGTATGCCCCTGATATAGAAACCATGCGAAAAGTGCTCAAAGACTACAACCTATCCAATGCAAAAATCAAGCAGGTTCCCAAACTCAAGAAGGGGGATATTGAAGACTGAGTTTTGCAATTTCTATTTTTTCAGGAGCAGGATAAACCAGACCGTCATTGAGAGCTCAGCGAAGTAATCCGTAGCCTTTTACTGTCATCTTGATTCCTGAGGATTCAGGAGGCAGTGACCTGTTAAATCCTTCTACCAAGCTTTTCTTCAACGGATCAATCCGGCAATTAAAATCCAAAAGCCTTACTCTGCCTGCAATTGCATTGCGATAGCGGTATATAGTAGTGTTGAAGTTCCAATATACCCAACCTTTATTAGCCAATGAGAAGAAAACTTTGGGTGAAGTCAACACTTTTTTAGTAAAGGAGGACTGATGTTTCTAGGGAAAGGGAAGATGGAAATTCAATAAAGTCAAAAACAAATATTAGGGCATCAAGAATTTCTGGAACAAAAGCTTAGTCATAGCATAAAGTCAATTTATCGCTAGTCATGAGGGAGGAAGGTCTACGGATGGAGTGGGCTTAGTATCGTGATATTCAATTCTTTATCCGTTAAAGAGCTTATGCCGTTTAATGGCTATTCCTTGCCTAAGTTTATTAGCATGAAACGATGATGGGATATCATGGTCCCATTTTTTAAGCAGAACATAAATTAGTACCCTGTCTAGATGAACAAGCAATCCAATAAGCAGAGCAATTCTGAAATGGGATCCTTCAACACGCAATAACAACAAGGTCAGCTCAACAATAATATAAATACCCCAAAATTTGGACAAAACAGCATGGGGAGAGGGGAACCGCTTAAACCTGATCAGGCAAATGGAGTACATCAAAAACTCCAATGAGAACACCATGACCAACAGCACAATGTTTGCAATGATTGATTGTGGATTTGTTGTTGCCACATAACCTAAAATTGATATATAAAAAAATAAATCTATTACAGTATCCTCTACCCTTAGGTTAATAGTACTAATATTGAACTTTCGTGCAATTATTCCGTCAAACACATCCGACAATATCCCTAGATACATAAGCAAAATTACAACTATACTGGCATGGGTCCGTTCAGAAAATGTCAATGCAAGAACAATAATTGCAAAAACAAGACGGCTGTATAAAAGGATTTTTGGGATGTAAATTTTCATGACAGGGTTGGGTTTTAGTCAGTTAATGATTTCGGTTCAGACCTGTTGTGACCTAAAGGTTTATCCTTTTCTGCTTAATTCCTCAAGATATGGTTTGTTCACTAGCTCAATGTTTTTTCCATCAAGCTTTATAACCATTTCTTTTTCGAGAGATTTTAATGTTTTAACCATACTCTCGGTAGTAATTCCGGCAAAGTCAGCAAGATTACGTCGGCTAAGCAGGGTGAATATTTCATTATATTCCATCCTGAAACCATCAATATACAATAAGGTTTCAGCAATACGCCCCATCATTTGTTTGTACAGTACATTCCGGAATGCATCAAATAGGTTCATTCGTTGTTGTGTGTAGCGCCTGATTAGGCTGATACCAAAAGCGCCATTTTGACCTATGATATCAAGCAATCCTTCTTTCTCGACCAGCAACACTTGGCAATCGTTAATAGCTACCGATGAATAATTGAACGTATTGTTTGAAAAAACTGATGATAAGCCAACAAACTCTCCTGGCTGAATAATTTTCAGGTTAAAGCTCTTATCACTATTGTCTTCGATATACTGTACAGCTAACCCACGGGCAACAAACAAGACATAGGAAGCAAAAGCTCCTTGTTTGGTCAGGTTGTCACCTCTTCTGTATTGCACTTGGGTCTTGCTGGACCGAACCAGTTCCATTTCCTCTGGAGGCAAAGCTTGAAAACAGGGGGCGTTAATATCGCATATATATTCAGCATCTTTTTCTAAAATCGTCTTCATTCTTCTAAAACTGTAAACTGTAAAGATAGGATATGATTTTTAACCTTTACTGTACAAAACAACATAAGATTATGAATATCTGTTTAAAACATTCTGGTTTGGTTTAATCAAAGACCAAATGATTCCGCACCGTTGGTGCTTTTTAATAGTTGAGTTTTATAACCCTGCCATAGCTGACCGGGTTGCTAATGATCGCACCGTTAGTGCTATTGCCCGCAAATAATTCTATAATTGGAAACGAAGTCTTGAAGGATCAAAGCGCCAAGGGCCTGTTTATCAAGAGCCCAGGCGATTGTGCTTAGGTTTTCATACGGAGCAAAAGGATTGCTAACGGTGGGTAATCAGTTGTTTTGATACCGCACCGTTGGTGCTATTTAATAGTTGAGTTTTATAACCCGGCCATAGCTGACCGGGTTGCTAATGATCGCACCGTTGGTG
>JBNKPU010000130.1:0-31689 GCA_050295515.1 Bacteroidales bacterium
AAAATATAACCTGTCATTATAATTATCTACCAAATAATTAAAGAATTCTATATCATAATCATTTTTTAGAGTATAAATATTTGGATAAATAAATTCAGATAAAGTATTTCCATTGAAGAAATACTTTCCTAATGTTATTGACTTAATATTTTTTGCATTATAATAGAAATGTCTTTCTTGTATTCCTTTCACATCATCTGTTGGAAGCATTATTGATGTTGGAACACCGTAATTTTTCGAATAACATATTAGCCTCCATTCATGTTCATATCCCCAATCACTTCTTTTAATATTATTTGAGTATAAAAAAGGCACATCAGGAGAATTGAAATTCCTATCAAAGAAATTAATCTTTTCAAGATTATCAACGTATTGAATTGGAGCAAAAACATAATTTTTCATTAAAGGATTATGTTTCTTAAATTCATTGATTAGGTTAAAGATTTCAAATTCAATCATAAATCCTTTTTCTGTTGCGTAATGAGCCCACATTAAAGTATGAAGCGGTTTTTCACTAAATGAAATTATTCCAAATCCATTAGTAAAGATATTCCATGCAACTGTTTTAAAGTATTCGAAATTTCTTTTTTTATCAGCTAGATAATCAATGTTTTCATCTTTAAATTGTTGACAATCCTCACGTTTAAAAAAATTATTGAAACCTAGCTCAGTAAGTTCAGAAAAATCCCAAAGTTCATTAGAACAGTCCATAGAATCATTAAGATGAAAAGGATGACTGCAAAAAAGATAATTATTTAATAATGCCTCTCGGCTATTCTTGTTATAATTGTAATATTTATAAACCAAATCTGGTTTTTTATGAGGAGACTCAACTATATGATTTCCATTTTCTAATTTATAAATCCATTCACCATATTTATAAAAATTCTCCATTTTTAATCTTTACTTTCTTAGATTAGAATTTGCTGGTATTTATTATTTTCAAGACTATTAAATTAATCTAATATACAAAGCACTGTCTATAAATTAACTATTTTGTATTTGTTCTACTTCTCCTCCCTTTTCCGATATGTGGGTTCTTCTCTGCATACTCTAAATACCTGTAATAGGTAGACTTGCTAATATTTAAGGCCTCTAGAATTTCACTTACCGGAATGTCAGTTTTGGAATAGGTTTGGGCGGCATATGCCTTGTTGATTGAAGCTTTGGATAAACCTGGTTTTCTTCCGCCAACCCGTCCCTTTGCCCGGGCAGATTCAAGTCCTGCCTTTGTCCGCTCACTGATCAGTTCCCTTTCAAATTCGGCAAAGGAGGCAAAAATGTTGAATATCAAGCGGCCATGGATTGTAGTTGTGTCAATGTTGTCGTTCAGACTTATAAATTCAACCCCTTTCTCCCTGAACATACTTACCAGTTCAATCAAGTGTCTTAACGACCGTCCTAGGCGATCAAGTTTCCATACAATAACTACATCACCCTCCCTGAGTATGGAAATCATTTTTTCAAGTTCCGGACGTTCTTTAACGGCACTGACTTTTTCAGAAAAGATCTGTTCGCATTCTGCTTTTTGTAATGCCTCAGTTTGAAGTTCTAATTTTTGGTCTTTGGTCGAAACCCTGGCATAACCTATTTTCATTTTAAGTTCGATTAATCGGTAGTTCGTGAAACTAATTCGTGAAACGGGTTTATGGGACCAATATACGATATATTCTTATTATTGAGTGAAGTGTCAATAAAACGGCCGTTTTTTCGAACTGGGTTTCTACGATATCTAGATTTAAGCCATTAAGAAAAAGTTGGCACTTTTCGCAGCTATGTGGTCACTGGGCCTATAGTGTTTAAATAATTTGACAAAGGTGGTGCCATCCACACCCGAAGATTTCAAACAAACAAGTGCTGGGCTCAAAAAATATCCTCGATTTTAAAATTTTCTTTGATAAACCTGCTTACCTCATCCCTGGCACTGATTACTACAACAATACCTTCACTTACTTCTTTAATCAGTCGCTGCATTCCATCAGGATTATTGTATTCGATAGAGAAATGCTTCTCTATGCCATAATCATAATCGCATATATCTTTGAAAGCATCTGGTGAATAGGAATAATCGCGGTAATTGAGCTTTTTGTTCCCTATATCTATATTCAGGCTGATCCAGCCCCTCAACAATTCTATAAAACCACCATCGAACCACCAGGCGGACATCATTGTATCATATACCTTCCTGTCAAATACACCAAGCTTTTCAATTGAATTATGATCTTTGCGCCAGACATTCTTTGTCTCATCGGACATTATGCCTTTGATACAGTCCATGGGTTCTTCAATATCATTGATACACTCCAATAAAACTGAAATATAATACCCTTTGCCTTCAAAGCTTGTTTGTCTGTTTTTTTTATTGTAAAACCTTTTGGTGAAAGGGTGGTTGTCCGGGTCCTTAAAAAAAGCTTCCATTGGCAACCCTGCATATACTTCTTTAACAATGATCGGATCTTGCAGCTCTTGTATCAACAATTCCGATAGGGCATATTCGAGTACCCTAAAACCATCTATAACTGAACCGAGGTTCTGATATAAACCAAACAATTCTTTGCATACTTTTTCAGATTTTGTTTCTTTCTTCTTAAGGCTTAAAAGTGCAGGGATTGTTTCCGATAAAACAGTAATGATTGTACCTATCATAGCATAATGGGGTCAGTTATAAAAATATTTTGAACATAAAACAAAAACAGTTTTGCCCCAACCCTAAAGGGTGATAATATGGGGCGTTTGGCATTTCAAAGCTCCAAAGTATCAAACCACTATATATTTTATTAAATGTTAACATGCTCAAAATAAAAAAACCTGGTGCGTATTTTCGCAACAGGTTCCTAAGTTTTCGCGGTGAGGGGGGGACCCGAACCCCCGGTACAGTTACCCGTACGTCAGTTTAGCAAACTGGTGGTTTCAGCCACTCACCCACCTCACCTAAAAGTATATGCCCCGTTTCTATTTTGCATCCACGAAGCGAGCACAAAAGTATAAAATCGGGGCATATTTCCAAATAATTTTTTCTAAAATTAAAGGGAATTATTTCTTTTTACCTTTTTCTGAATCTGCTATTGAATCACGCATACCTGTATCTGCTTCAATATTTTTCATTTTGAGGTAATCCATAATCCCCAGATTACCATTTCTAAAAGCTTCGGCCATTGCTTTTGGCACCTCAGCTTCGGCCTCGATAACATGTGCCCTCGCTTCTTGTGCATTTGCCTTCATTTCTTGTTCCAGCGCCACAGCCATTGCCCTTCTTTCTTCAGCTTTGGCCTGCGCTATGTTTTTATCTGCATTGGCTTGGTCCATCTGAAGTACAGCTCCGATATTCTTTCCTATATCTATGTCTGCAATATCGATAGATAAAATTTCGAATGCTGTACCTGCATCCAATCCTTTATCCAACACTACTCTTGATATTGAATCAGGATTTTCCAGTACTTCTTTGTGTGATGTGGAAGAACCAATAGATGAAACAATACCTTCACCAACCCTGGCTAGAACAGTATCCTCTCCTGCACCTCCAACCAATTGCTTTATGCTAGCTCTTACTGTTACACGTGCCTTGCAAATCAACTGAATACCATCCTTGGCAACTGCTGTAACAGGAGGGGTATCTATAACCCTTGGATTAACCGACATTTGAACTGCTTCAAGCACATTACGACCAGCAAGATCGATAGCAGTTGCTGCTTTAAAATCAAGTTCAATATTGGCTTTATCTGCCGATATTAAAGCTTTAACAACAGTTATTACATTACCGCCGGCGAGAAAATGCGCTTCAAGATCATCACGGTGCAGAACCAATCCTGCTTTTGATGAATTTATCAATGCATTGAGGATTATTGAAGGAGGCACCTTCCTGATCCTCATGCCAACTAAGGATATTATCGACACTCTTACGTTGGCAAAGATTGCACTAAACCATAATCCTAGCGGTATAAAATAGAAAAACAGCCATAAAAAGACAATTATACCAACGATAATAGCAACAATAATGCCCAAATTAGCTTCCATGTTTAGTTTATTTAATAGGTTCTACAAATAATTTATTTTTCTCTGTTCTAACAATCTTTATTTTTGTTCCTGGATAAATAATCCCACCCAGAGACCGGGCTTCTACAAGCTGGTCTTTTATCTGCACTTTTCCAATAGGAGTAAGTCTTGAAACAGCTTCACCCTCATCTCCAACCTGAAAAAAGTCCGACACATCTTCACCAGAATGCCCATCAATATTGGCTTTAAGCCCAACATTTTGCCAAGTCTTGGTCCTAAATGCAAATGCAAAAATAATTATGGTTGAAATCCCTGAACCCAGTGCAATATAATTTGCCACTTTTGTTTCCTGGTAAATATAAGCAGCAATAACCCCTCCAATAATTAGTAGAGTTCCAGCAATCCCTGCAATGGTAACTCCTGGCACCACTAAAAATTCAACCAGGAGAAGGACAATTCCGAGTACAACAAGGAGAATAATAATTCCAACTGACATAAAGTGTATTTTAACTAGTCAATAGTAGCCTCAAGCCCTTTATCAACTAAAGCTTCTTTATAGGGTTTGAGTAAATCGTATGTGCCTTTTTTAATATCGCATTTGCCTTTGTAATGCACTAAATAGGTACACTGTTCTGCTTGAACCGAATCCATCTTACATACTTTTATTAATGTATCTATGACATAATCAAAAGTATTTACTTCATCATTATGCAATATTAAAAAACGTCCTTCTGCAGACTTTTTATCAAAAGCCTGTTCCAATTCCGGATTGTTTGCAGTATATTCTTTATTGCCCATTTTCTGTTCCCTCATTTCTGCATTATAACAAAAATAACAATAATGTTGACACTAGCGCCTACCTAAGGTGTTTTTTTCACCAAACTCAAGTTCCCTGGCCTTTTGGATAGATATTTTCTGCTTGTCAAAATAAGGTACAATAAAGGCATCGACATAGCCATAGTCTTTAACTTGAAACAAAGCCTCACGGGCAGCTTTGGAACTTCCAAATACTCCAACATAATATTTTATCAAGTTTCTGCCATCAACTATTTCGGCATTTAGGGGCGTTAGTCCGCCAAAAGTGTCCATTGGTAAGTATTGGCTAAAAGCTCCTAATTGTATCCTAAAAGCGAGCCCGTCAGGAAGATCCACTTCAAATGGTATTGGATTCTCGGTTGAATAAGCAGATTGTTCAAGAATTGTAAACGAATTTGTTGCAATAGCATATGCTTCTCTTTCTTTTTCAGTAGATATAGTTGCACCTTCAATTTTAGATTGATCTGTAAATGAAAACTGTTTGATGCCTGATACTTCTTTATTGACCTTGATGTGAAGGTTCTCCGTAGATTCATTCCTGGCTGGTGAAATTTCTGATTCACTCAACATCTCATTAGGGGCAATTTTTTGTTCCGGTTCCTGAACACTTAATGCCTTGGCAAAAAGATTATCTGCTTCTGATTGATACTTGGTAAGATTCTTTTCCAATTCAGCGATCTTTGAAAATAAAATCCGGCGTCCATTCTCATCTTTTTCTGCCCTTAGGGCATTCTTCTGAAGCACAAGCTCAGCCTTAATCGAATCGCATGTTAATTGTTCTTTCATGGCTTCACGTAGAATCATTTCATAAGGAGGTATAATTCTTGGGCTGACAGAAGGAGATAAATTCTCTACTAATATGGGATTTTGTGAATCTTCAACCTTTAGAGGCAGGGAAGCAATTTCCCTGATATCATCGATTGTCTTAGGAAATGAATACCCCATTTCATCTGCCAGTTCCATTTTATAGGCAATATATTCAACAATTACGCCTTCTCTGTTCGATAAAAAGATCGCATTGTCCCCAGTTTCAGAGGGAACAAATAAAATATCGTCAAAAGGTGAGTTTATAGGAAATTCTAACCTAACCGGATCCGAAAACATTTCAGTTTCCTGGTCAAACTCTGACTTATAAATATCATAACCACCCAATCCACCCAATCGGTTTGAACTAAAATAAAGCACCTGATTATTAACATCATAGTAAGGATATTCTTCGTTGTATTCTGTATTTATAGCAGAAAGTTCCTTTGGCAATGAATAGTTCTGACTAGTAATTTGGGTAGTTTCATAAATATCAAGTCCTTTTCTATCTCTTACTGGAAAATACAACTTATAGCCATTCTCGGATGTGTCGGGCACATACATGTATCCCTGGTATTGTGTTTCCTTATCATACTTTAGCATAAAACTTACGTCTTTGGGCATGATCTTGCCTTTTAGATGTAAGGCATATACATTACTGATTTCCCTTAACCGAAGACTTTCGTTGGCTACAACATTCACTTTGGGTACCATAAAGGCTTCCTGCCTCAGTTGTTTGATTGATGCCTTTAGTTTATCAGGCTCTAGTTGCTTGATTTGTTTTCGTTTTGCTATGTTAAGGAAATTTAATAACGAAATTTCAGCATCTTCCAATAGATAATTTTTGTAATATGCTTCTGCCAAATAATAGTGGACATCTGTACTGTAATTTCTTGATGCAGCATATCTCAGGTATTGGATAGACTGGTCCAAAGAAATATTGGCATGAAGATAACACCGTCCCAGGTAATAGTTATATGCTTCTTCTTTGGGATATATCTCCAGTAACTGCTTCAATCCGGGAATAGCGTCTTTATAGTTGCCTTGATCAAAGCTGTTCAGAGCTTTATGCTCTATCTGGTCTTTTGATAATTCTTGTGCCTTAACATTGGATTTTCCTAAAATCAACATGAAACTTACAAGAATACAAACCCTAAAATACACACGTAACCATTTCATATATAGTTTTTTAAGTTTAAGTAGCAAGTTAATTATATAGTTAATAAATGTAAAAAAGAGTTATTCACAACTTTTGCTTAAAGAAAAATTTTACCTTTGCCCACTGAAATATAAAACCATAACAATAATGAAAAACTCACTTAAACTTCTTGTAGGAGTTGCATTAGCTTCAAATTTTGTAGCTTGTACGAGCCAATGGGGCAAAGCCCCCAAAATGGAAACAAACATGGATTCTGTTAGTTATGCTATCGGTGTTTGGATCGGTAACGGACCAGCTAATGTTGTAGATAAAGATCAGATAGATGCTCAATTAGTAGTTAAAGGGCTTACCGACGCCCTTGAAGAAAAAGATCTTAATATTACCCCTGAAGAAGCTCAAATGATTTTAAACCAGTTTAGTCAGGAGCAACAGAAAAAACAAGCGGAAGCTGACAAAGCAACAGAAGCTGAAAGAGTTCAGAAAGGTGCAGACTTCTTAGCTGAAAATAAAACCAAAGAGGGTGTTGTTGAAACTGAAAGCGGACTCCAATATAGGGTAATTAAAGAAGGTACTGGACGCACTCCTGTAGCAACTGATAAAGTTAGAGTTAATTATGAAGGCCGCCTGATCAATGGGGATGTTTTTGACAGTTCAAAAGAACATGGTGGAGAACCTGCTGAGTTTGTACTTAATCAAGTAATCAGAGGCTGGACCGAGGGACTCCAACTTATGAAAGAAGGAAGTGTTTATGAGCTTTACCTTAAACCAGAATTAGCTTATGGGCCAAGAGCCGCAGGTGAAAAAATCAAACCTAACTCTACGCTGATTTTTGAAGTTGAGTTGCTTGAGGTTTTATCCCCAGAAACAGCTGAATAATAAATTTTTCAGGAAACAATTAGATTAAAAGAATGAAAAAAGCATTGATTCACACAGAAAAAGGCCTTATGAAGGCAGAATTCTATGAAAAGGATGCACCAAATACTGTGGAAAATTTCATAAAGCTTTCTGAATCTGACTTCTACAATGGGCTAAGGTTTCATCGTGTAATCCCTGATTTTGTAATCCAGGGGGGATGTCCTCATTCAAAAGACCCATCTGATCCAAGGGCTGGAAGTGGTGGTCCGGGTTACCAAATTGATTGTGAACTCGATGGCGAGAATCAATATCATGATAGAGGTGTTTTATCAATGGCTCATGCCGGACGTAATACAGGCGGGTCGCAATTTTTTATCTGCCACAGCAGAAACAACACCGCTCATTTAGACCGAAACCACACATGCTTTGGAAAAGTTGTTGAAGGTCTGGATGTTATTGATCAGATTCAAGCTGGAGATTTGATTGAGAAGATCGAGATTATTGAAGAATAACTCATACAATATTTCAATTTACAAAGCGGAGCAATAGCTCCGCTTTTTTTTTTTTGAAAGTTTTAGTTACTTTCAAAACTATAATTAATAAATCTACTTAAATGGACGAAAAACAAATAATTGATAACAGTTTAATATTAAAGCTAAGTGACCTCTTTGAAAAAATTGGACTGAACCATGAAATGGGCATCTTGGCCGTTTTTATTGTTATGCTTCTTGTAGCATGGTTAGCCGATTTCATTACAAAAAAATTCCTTCTGCAAATCCTAATTAGAGTTTCAAAGAAAACAGCCACTACCTGGGATGATATTTTAGTTGAAAATAAAGTATTTAATAAGCTGGCACACATTGTTCCGGCACTAATCCTGTTATCGACAGCCAATATTCTTTTGGTAGACCCTGAACATGAGATATTGCTTAAGATAATAATAGCTGCTATAAAGATTTTTATTGTCCTTACCGTATTACTTTCAATTGATGCATTTATCAATTCTCTGTTCAAGATATATATGACTCTTGAAATTTCTAAAACAAGGCATATTAAGGGCTATGTACAGATTGTAAAAATAATCTTCTATGCTGTAGCTATAATTTTGATCATTTCGATAATCAGGAACAAACCACCAAACAATATTTTAGCTGGTATTGGAGCCATGGCTGCTGTTCTTTTGCTGGTTTTTAAAGACACTATTCTGGGTTTTGTCGCAAGTATTCAGCTCTCCGGAAATGACATGGTACGCATTGGAGATTGGATTACAATGCCTAGTCATGGGGCTGATGGGGATGTAATAGATATAACCTTAAATACTGTTAAAGTACAAAATTTTGACAAGACAATTAGTACTATTCCAACCTACGCTCTCGTATCCGAATCTTTTAGCAATTGGAGAGGAATGCAGGAATCTGGTGGCCGAAGAATCAAGAGACATGTGCTTATTGATATGAAGAGTGTTAAATTTTGTACACCTGAAATGATCAATAAATATAAAAAGATTCAGCGCCTGACAGATTACATTGCCGGAAAAGAAAAAGAGTTGAATGAATACAACGAAAAAAACGCCATTGATAATTCAGT
Source organism: Bacteroidales bacterium (assembly GCA_050295515.1). Taxonomy (GTDB): domain Bacteria; phylum Bacteroidota; class Bacteroidia; order Bacteroidales; family UBA10428; genus UBA10428. Next base: position 9,215 of record JBNKPU010000130.1, read on the forward strand.
CGTTGTTAATGGACGAAGAATGACCAATATTGGTATATTCAGGGCATACTTGGAAGAATACCTTAAGAACCATCCGGATATACACAAAGACATGACTTTATTAATTAGGCAATTACAACCCAGCGAAAAAGGTATCCCGATAGAAATATATGTGTTTACCAACACCACAAATTGGGGCGTTTATGAAGGTATTCAGGCGGATATATTCGATCATATTATGGCGGTTCTTCCTGAATTTGAATTGAGTGTTTACCAAAATCCTACAGGAGAAGATTTCAACAGATTGCTTAACCGGTAGTTAATTTGAATTGGTAAGGGATTTTCATAAAACAAAAAGCCGCCATTAAATCAATGGCGGCTTTTTGTTTTATGAAGTTTTCAATTATTCTTTAGTCTCTTTCGATTCCATTGAACTGTCAGCTTTTTCATCTTTTACTTCCCTGGCATCCTCAACTTCAAATTTTGGGCTTTCTTCTTTTTTAGTGCCTTTTAGGTAATCAGGTAATTCCATTCCGGCCATCTTAAACAGCTCTTCAAAAGGAGGAATTGAACCGAGCATACCTGAAAGGAAATTGGCCGAAGTCGGTGACTTACCATCTTTCCCACCTGACATAGAGTCCCAAACAGTAATCTTGTCAATTTTAAGGTTTTTAATGGCCTCAACCTGTGTTTTAACCAATTCAGGAAGCTTGTCTGCAATCATCAACATAACAGCATTGCTTGCCTCTCCACCGGCTGCATCAACAAGCTTATCGAAACCTTGGGCCTGCTTGCTCAAGACCTCAAAAAAACCTTTTGCCTGGGCTTCCATTTTCATGTAAATGGCATCGGCTTCACCTTTGGCATGTCTTCTGGTCTGTTCTGCTATCGCTTCTGCAGCAATTTGAATCTTTTCTTTATCAATTTCAGCTGGCACAACAATATCTGCTGTTTGAGATGCTTTATCCCTTTGAGCACGTGCAGTTTCAGCATTTTGTTCAGCTGCGTAGGCTTCTTCAAGTGCCTTTGCCTGGCTTACTTTTTCAGCCGCAACCGCGAGACGTTCTGCTTCTGCTTCTTTCTCTCTTCGACCTGCGTTTGAGTTAGCAACAGTAATCTTTGCTGTATTTTCTCCTTCTACGGCTGTTGCATCAGCTTTGGCGACCTGTACACGTTGATCTTGATGTGCGTTGGCTTCACCAATTGAACCATCACGGTTTTTCTCAGCAACACTTTTCTTGGCATCATTTATAGCTTTTGCTGCAGCTTCTTTACCTAAAGCTTCTATATAGCCAGATTCATCATTAATATCAGTTACATTTACGTTGATAAGTTTCAGTCCAATCTTTTTTAACTCAGCTTCAACATTTGAAGATACAGCCGCAAGAAACTTATCACGGTTACTGTTTATTTCCTCAATATCCATCGTTGCAACCACCAATCTAAGCTGACCGAAAATAATATCTTTTGCCAGATTGCTAATATCTGTCTGAGTAAGTCCTAGAAGCCTTTCAGCTGCATTGGTCATCACACCAGATTCGGTAGAAACACCTACGGTAAACCTTGAAGGTACATCAACACGGATGTTCTGCTTACTAAGTGCATTGGTCAGGTTTATTTCAATAGAAATTGGAGTAAGATCCAAAAAGGAATAATCCTGGATAATAGGCCAAATAAAAGCGGCCCCCCCATGAATACATTTTGCCGAACGCGATTCAGCAGAAATGCCTTTTCCAACTTTTCCAAAAACCACAAGAATACGGTCTGAGGGACAGCGTTTATACCTTCTAAAAAAGGAAACAATTAAAATAAATAAAAACAGTACTACGACTGCAATTAGAATTGGAACATATTGACCTTGCATGATTGTTTAATTTTATTATTATTTACCACTAAGTCTAACTAAAAGAATTTCATCATTAATAATGTCAACTACATCTACTATACCTCCGGTTTTTATATCTTCCTCGCTATCGGTTAAGGCATCCAGTGTTTGTAATCCTTGAACTTTTATCTGTACTTTTCCCATACCTGTCCTTTTGGCCGGAATTGTTAAATAAACTGAACCTGTCTGACCAATGGCATTCTTTAGGTTTAGTGTGCCTGATTCAGTAAGTTTTCCCATGAAATAGACAATCGAAGCCATAATTACCATCATAACAACACCGCAAGATGTCGATATTAGTAAAGTCAACCAATTTGCCATTCCGCTATCTATACATGCAATACCCGACCATCCGAAAATTGTAAAAAAGGCAATCATATTCTTGATCGACAGGAATTGGAAATCCATACCTGTATCATGATCAATTGAAAAGTCGGCATCGCCATCTACTTCCACAGCATCCATATCTCCACCGAAAAAGGTCAGGATCAATTGGATTACAAACAAAAGGGAAAAAGGAATGGCAAAGCACCAGTATATTTTCTCGAGTAAAACCATCGAGTCCCAAGCCACAGAAATTGTCATTAACATAGATGTAAAATTTTGGTAACGAAAAATAAGAAAAAAAAACAGCAAATCAATTTTCAGTCAGAAAAATTAGAAAAAATACCCGCTTTCAGGTATTCAAAGCTGGCCGGTAGGATGATAATAAGCAACAAGAACAGAAAATTGCCTCTTCCTTTTGAATGGCTAAATTTAAAAGGTCCATATAAAGTCTACACAACTTAACACATTTGCTTTAATGGAAGCTGACTGTATAAAAAACTACTTTAAGGCATTCTTCTATAAAGCTTGATAATCAAAAAAAACTGTACCCAAATAAATTCGAGTACAGTTTTCTAAGCCAATAATGAAAAATGTGCCTTTTAAGGCATTAAAGTATATTAAGTTTTAGGTATAGGCATATTTAAATTGCTTCTCCACCTTTTTCTCCAGTTCTAATCCGGATACATTCTTCAAGGTTAGTAATGAAAATCTTACCATCACCAACAGAACCTTTAGAATTAGACCTTGCAGCCTTTAAAATGATATCAACCGTTAGATCAACAAAATCCTCATTTAAGGCTATTTCTATTTTAACTTTAGGTGTAAGGTTAGGAATAACCTTCTTCCCCCTGTAAATGTCCTCTACTTTCTGCTGTCCATGTCCTGAAACACGAACAACTGTAATCCGTGTAATATCGGCTTGAATAAGTGCTTCACGAACCGAATCCAACTTATTCTCTCTTATAATTGCTGTTATTAATTTCATTTTCTCCAGATTTAAATTAACTAAGTTAAATTAAAATTAAAGGTTTAACATACCATAACCATGCTCGCCATGATAACTAGAATCCATACCTTGCATCTCTTCCTTGTCAGTTGAACGCAGTCCAACAGTTTTATCAATAATAAAAACAAGAACAAGAGTAAGGACAGCAGCATAGACAATGGCTATACCAACAGCTAATGCCTGAACTCCAAGTTGATTGAAAATTTCACTAACAGTATGTTCTCCTCTCATAAAGAAAACTAAGAAAATAGCACCAACAATACCACCAACACCATGAATACCAAATGCATCAAGGCTATCGTCGTATCCCAGTTTGTTTTTAACCATTATTGCCATGTAGCAGATAATGGACGCAATTGCACCAAGTGCCATAGCACCAGCAGGTGTTACCGCACCAGCTGCAGGTGTAACTGCAACGAGACCTGCAAGAATACCAGATGCAAAACCTAAAGCAGTGGCTTTTCCTTGATGGAAACCTTCAATAATCATCCAAACCAAAGCTCCAGCAGCTGCAGCAGCTTGTGTTGCTGTAAGAGCTTGAGCAGTATCCAATCCGCTGTTTACAGAGCTACCTGCATTGAACCCGAACCAGCCTACCCAAAGCAGACCAGCACCCATCATGGTCATAACCAGGTTACTTGGAGCCATAACAGCTTTCGGATGCCCCCTACGTCCACCTAGATATAGAGCGGCAATTAAACCACTGATACCTGCAGAAATATGAACCACTGTACCTCCAGCGAAGTCAATTGCTCCCATTTGGTAAAGAAAACCTCCTTCAGCCCATACCCAATGGCATAGCGGATTGTAAACCAATATACCCCAGGCAGCAATAAAAATAACATAGCCTTTGAATGACACCCTCTCAGCAAAAGCACCTGCAATCAGAGCTGGAGTAATTATAGCAAATTTACCTTGAAACATTGAAAACACGTATTCAGGTATTCCTGAATCACTTATTGTCTCATCAATTCCACGCAAAAAGAAATAATCGCTGTTCCAACCGAACCAGCCCCCCAAAACATTGGAGCCAAAGCTCATTGCGTAGCCAATAGCAACCCAGAGCACAGCCATAACACCCATGGCCACAAAACTGTGCATCATGGTTCCGAGAACGTTTTTTGTGCGAACAAGACCACCATAAAACATGGCAAGACCAGGCACCATTAATAATACCAAAGCGGTGGATGTCAACATCCATGAAGTAATACCAGTATCAACTTCTGCAGTGGCTTCTTGTCCAAACAATGTTTGAACTCCTGCTACCATAAGCAGCAGAATTACGCTAAATAGCTTCAAATTACTTTTTTTCATGTAACCCCTGTTAAAAATTATTATCTACGATTAAATATTTATTTTTTTACTGCGCAAATATATTGTTTTTTGGGGGCAAAGAAAAATATTTTTTACTTTTTATGGATTTTGCCCCCATTTTTTAAGGGATATAGTAATATTTATTAAACAAAATTTGAATATCTATCAGTATTTCTTAAAAAAAACAGAAATAAGGTTATACATTGTTCTTTACATAACCTCATATAATATAAATTTAAGACCAAAGCAACTCTTAGTCAATAGAAGGGCCATAAAATATGAGTTTGGTGTATCCCCATATTTTATATTATCCATTCTAAATAACACTTTACTTTCGATCAAGATCAATAAAAAAGGGGCATCTTGTTGCAAGACACCCCTTATAGAATTCAATTGTATTCTTCCTTATTTATAACCTTGTTCGTGAACATTTTTCATTGCCCGTCCCGAGGGATCAGCATTATTTTTAAAAGACTCATCCCACTCCAATGCCTCAGCCGTGCTACAAGCAATTGAAGGAACAGAAGGCACACAAAGCGCTGCAGCATCCGAGGGGAAATGCTCACTAAAAATTGAGCGGTAGTAATACTCTTCTTTCGATTTTGGAGTATTTATTGGGAACCTGAATGCCGCATTTTCCATTTCTTTGTCGGTAACTTTCTCTTCAGTCATGGCTTTCAAGGAGTCGATCCAGTTATACCCAACACCATCAGAGAATTGTTCTTTTTGTCTCCAGGCAACACTCTCAGGCAAATAATCTTCGAATGCCTTCCTGATTACCCACTTCTCGATTCGACCATTTTTGATCATTTTGTCATCTGGATTCAATGTCATGGCTACGTCAATGAACTCTTTGTCAAGGAATGGAACCCGGCCTTCAACTCCCCATGCTGCCAGTGTTTTATTGGCCCTCAGACAGTCGTACATATTAAGTTTACCAAGCTTCCTAATGGTTTCCTCGTGGAATTCTTTAGCATTTGGTGCCTTATGAAAATAAAGGTAACCTCCAAACAGTTCGTCAGTCCCCTCGCCCGAAAGCACCATTTTTATCCCCATGGATTTTATTACCCGGGCAAGCAGATACATCGGTGTAGAAGCCCTTATTGTTGTAACATCGTAAGTTTCGATATGGTAAATCACATCACGAAGAGCATCCAGACCTTCCTGAACGGTGAAATGAATTTGGTGATGGATAGTGCCAATTGCATCGGCTACTTTTTGTGCTGCGGCCAAGTCAGGTGAACCTTCTAAACCAATGGCAAAAGAGTGCAATTGTGGCCACCATGCTTCCTGCTTATCATCATCTTCAATACGAAATTGGGAATATTTCTTGGCCAATGCTGAAGTCACAGAAGAATCAAGCCCGCCTGAGAGCAACACACCATAAGGTACGTCAGACATCAATTGACGATGTACTGCTTTTTCCAATGAATCCCTCAATTTCTCAATGCTGGTTTCATTGTCTTTTACAGCATCATATTTCACCCAATCACGGTTGTACCATTTTTTAATCTCCCCATCTTTACTATGCAAATAATGGCCAGGCTTAAACTCTTCAATCTTTGGACAATAACCTTCCAAACCTTTAAGTTCTGACGACACATAAAAATTGCCATACTTATCCCACCCAATATAAAGAGGAATTATGCCAATGTGGTCACGGGCAATCAGATATTCATCTTTTTCTTCATCATAAAGTGCAAAAGCAAAGATCCCGTTTAGGTCTTCGATAAAGTCAATGCCTTTTTTTTTGTATAAAGAAAGAATTACTTCGCAATCGGAATGCGTTTGGAATTCATAGACATCTTCAGTTTCTTTCCTTAAGTTTTGGTAATTATATATTTCACCGTTTACAGCAAGAATAAGCTTCCTATCTTTACTATAAAGCGGTTGGTTACCTGACTGCGGATCTACGATCGACAAACGCTCATGTGCCAGGATAGCTTTTTCGCCACAATATATACCTGACCAATCTGGCCCCCTGTGACGAAGTTTTTTTGACATATCTAAAGCTTGCTGACGGAGGCTATCCGAAGTAACCTTTAGATCAAATACTCCTAAAATTCCACACATTTCATTATTGATTTAATACTTTAACATACTTTCCAACAAAATAGCTTAAAACCATTATGCATTTTGCTGTTTTTTCTTTCAATCTATTAGCTCAGTTTGCAAATATATTAAAAAAGGAACAAATAGCAAAAATTACTTTATTATTTAACTAAATATTGTTAACTTTGCTTACAAATTGAAACACACAACCATTAATTAATTTTCAAATCCTCTTTAATGCCATGAAAAACGAGAGTAATTATCAGATAGATGATTTAGACAAGAAAATCTTATCAATCCTAACCAAGAATGCCAGGATCCCGTTTTTGGAAGTCGCCCGCGAATGCAACGTTTCTGGAGCCGCTATCCACCAAAGGGTCCAGAGACTTACCAAGCTTGGGATTATTTCAGGTTCGCAGTTCAATATTGAACCAAAAAAACTTGGGTATCATACCTGTGCCTATATTGGCATATTCCTGGACAATGCCGCCATGTTCAATGAGGTATCTGATCGTCTTCAACAAATCTCTGAAATAATACAATGCCATTACACAACGGGCCAATATTCAATGTTTGTTAAAGTCTATTCAAAAGACAACGAACACTTGCGCAAAGTACTTGCGGATAAAATTCAGGCCATTCCCGGTATAATGAGGACAGAAACCTTCATCTCGCTTGAAGTCCTTGTTGACAGACAACTTCCTGTTCTGCAAGAATCTAAAAAGTAATTGGTTTTTTTGGCAACCGACCATGACAATTTAATGGGATTTATTACACTCATCCACGAAATAAGATCAAGATCAATAGTTGAAAGCTAAAAGGAGCTACTTTTGGCTTTTAACTTAATATTTTATAAAAACTAAAGTAACAACAATTCTATTATTGTCACTTTCTGATGAATTTGGAGTTGCCTGCCTGCTACTCTTTATCGTTAATTAATCTTTTGCCTATTAAACAGAGGTGCGTAATTCATTTTCCTTCTTCACATCCACCGATTTTTGTTTTTTGTACTGCTCTGAATCAACTCGGCAGCTTTCTTAATTTGCATACAGTGTCTAACATTTTTCTGCAGAGAATATAAAATTCTTTCTTCTAACGGCAATATTCTAATCTTTTAAGTTAATTTAATGGGCTAAAAGATGAACTGAAAAGAAAGCTATGTTTTTATTAATGATTGTTATTTTTATTCTGGGCTATACAGCAATCGCCCTTGAACACAATATTCACATCGACAAGGCGGCAACAGCCTTATTTACAGGAGTCCTAATCTGGGTGCTTTATATTTTAGATGCATCGAATATTGTTGGTGCATTGGCAGCATCTCACAATTGGCACGAATTTTTACTTATCCATCCGCATGGAGATGCCATAGAATACATCTCTCACCATGAACTGCTCCACCATCTGAGCGAAATTTCGGAGATTGTTTTTTTCCTAATAGGTGCCATGACAATTGTTGAAGTAGTTGATCATCATCAGGGTTTTACTTTAATCACGAACCAGATAAGAACTACAAATAAACGCAAATTGATGTGGATTATTTGTTTGCTTTCCTTTTTTATGTCAGCATTGCTGGACAACCTAACAACTACAATTGTAATGGTTACACTGATGCGAAAATTAGTGGCTGATAAGAAAGACCGCTGGATGTTTGTTGGCATGGTGGTTGTAGCCGCAAACTCAGGAGGAGCCTGGTCGCCTATAGGTGATGTAACAACGATTATGTTATGGGTGAAGGGGCAGATAACCGCTGGCGCTATTATAAAAGATGTTATTGCACCAGCTCTTGTTTCATTACTAGTTCCACTTGCTGTCATTAGTGTTATCCTTAAAGGCCAAGTGAATAGACCAGAGGATGCAGATTTGTCATCAGCCGATTTCACAATTCCTGATAAAGAAAAAAAACTATTTCTGGCAGTTGGTGTTAGCGCCCTAATAAGTGTACCTATATTTAAAATGCTTACTCACCTCCCTCCTTTTATGGGCATGTTGCTTGGACTTGGTGTTTTATGGATCTTAAACGAGATCACACACCGTAAAAAGCCAATGCAAGTCAGAAGGCATTTATCTGTTAACTATATCATATCTCGCATTGATATGCCAACAATATTGTTCTTTATAGGTATTCTACTGGCTGTTGGAGGACTTCAATCTGCCGGACATCTGGCAAGTTTATCTCAATGGCTTGACGATGTTACTCAGGGAAATATCTATATAATTAATATTTCAATAGGAGTGCTCTCAGCAATTGTGGATAATGTTCCTCTTGTAGCAGCCGCCATGGGTATGTACCCAATTGCCGATACTGCTGCCGACATTGCTGCAAGCAGCCCATTCATGGTGGATGGAAACTTCTGGGAATTTCTGGCATACTGTGCAGGTACTGGTGGAAGCCTTTTAATTATTGGGTCCGCTGCCGGAGTTGCTGCCATGGGACTTGAGAAAATAGATTTCGGATGGTACCTGAAACATATAAGTATCTTTGCATTAATTGGATATGCTTCCGGTGCCCTTACATATTATCTGATGTTCAATTAAAAAGCTACATAAAATGTTTGTAACCATAAGATCATATAATAGCCAAAAAAAAGCTGAATATATTAAATATAGAATTGAACGTGCCGGAATCGAATGCAATATAGGCTCAATCGAGGATGGAAACAAAGAAACTGAAAAATCCTATAAGATTGATGTACCTGCTGAGCAAGTAAAAGATGCTGTTGAAGAGCTTTTTAAGGTAAAAACAGAATATCCTGACGAAGACTTTGAATTGGAAACAGACCCAAATGGATTGATGCATATTCTGGTGCCTATTGATTTTTCAGAAAAATCAATAGAGGCCTGTAAATACGCACTGGATATTGCTACTAGAAGGCCCATTGAAATCAAATTCTTACATGTTTGGAACGATGAGTTGGATGATTCCGTAGCCGTAAGGAATTCCTATATGCTTGAAGATTTTAAACGGATGCAGCGAAATGAATTGAAGCGTGACATCAATAACCATCTCGCCAAATTTATGAACAACTTTCATAAACTAGTATCTGAAAGCAATACACAAAACAATTTGCTTTATCACTTCACAATTGCTGAAGGGATGATCCAAAGACAAATTGAAGAAGCAGCAAAAAAATATAATCCCCAGCTGATTATTTTAGCCCACAACGACAACAAGGATTGGAAATTCAGGATTAGCAGGGATGTAGCCAATCACACCATTGATTTAGCCTTTTGCCCGGTATATTACATTCCTCAAAAGGTCTATTACAAACCTATACAGGAACTGCATATCATGTATGCCACAAACTTCGACATAAATGACATGCAAACATTTCAATTAATTCAGGAATTGTCGGTTGGATACAACACACACATATACTGCTTGCATGTTGTACATGAAGGGATAGGCATATTGGAACAAGAGGAAATGAAAAAGCTTATTGAACAAATGGAGAATTCCAAATCCAGGGACATCTCTATTCACCAGGAAGTAATAAACAATGCAAAATTGCTTAATGGTTTTAAAGATTACATCGAAGAAAACCAGATAAACATGGTTTCCTTTACCTCACCTGAACATAGTGTCTGGCACAAACTATTCAATCCTGACAACCTTAGAACAGTAATGAAAGGCAGCACATTGCCCCTGCTCATTTTTAGATATAAATAAACAGTTTACAGTTAGTTTTCCCAACAAAAACAACAAATAAAAAAGGGTTGAAACCATTCAACCCTTTGTAGCGAGAGCGAGACTTGAACTCGCGACCTCGTGATTATGAATCACGCGCTCTAACCAGCTGAGCTACCTCGCCATTCTATGCTTTAAGCAAGAAACAATTGTTTCCCATTTCTAAAAGCGGATGCAAAGATATATTTCTTTTTTAAAAAATGATAATTTTTTTCCAATTAGAGCTTGAAAAATTTTTAATACCTTATTTTTGCAGCCCAATAGTATACATTTTTGTTTTCTCGTATTGATTTGTATATTGCATTTAACATTGATTTAAAATTCTATAAATGAAGCAAAAAATAGTTTTAGAATACCCTATAAACTCTTCACCAAAAGTATTGTACTCGAGGCTTAGTACTCCAGGTGGTCTTTCCGAATGGTTTGCTGACGATGTTAACCTAAAAGGAAATATTTTCTCCTTTGTTTGGGATGGAGCCGAACAACAAGCAGAAGTTGTACAAAAAAAAGAAAACAGATATATCCGTTTCCGGTGGATTGACGATCCGGAATCCTACTTCGAATTCAGGATCAACATAGATGAAATAACAAAAGATGTTGCTTTAGTCATAACTGATTTCGCCGACGAAGATGAAATTGATGATTCTTCTGATTTATGGAATAGCCAGATTGCAGAATTAAAACATATTATAGGTCTTTAACAATCATTAACAATATAAGACATTATCTTTGTCGATAGCCCAAAAGAAATTACATCACTCAAAAAATGAATAAGTGAAACGGCTACACCTATTAATACTTCGGTCTTTTTTTGGTCCTTTCTTTCTTATCTTTTTCATTGTGCTCTTTGTGTTGCTCATGCAATTCTTATGGAGATACATCGATACGTTAATAGGTAAAGGACTAGATGCCAGTGTATTTGCTGAATTTCTGTTCTATACAACAATTACCTTGGTACCTATGGCTTTGCCATTATCAATCTTGATGTCTTCTTTGATGACTTTTGGCAATCTAGGTGAACGCTATGAGCTTACTGCAATTAAAGCTTCTGGCATTTCATTGCAGCGCATCATGAGCCCTCTCATTATCCTTGTCTTTTTTATTAGCATTGGTGCATTCTATTTTGCCAACTCAGTTTTACCTTACTCACACCTTCAGATGCGATCGCTGCTATATGACATACAGCAACTCAGACCTGAACTGCAAATAACACCTGGAGTATTTAATAACCTTGTTACTGGCTACAGCATACGTGTTAATGGCAAGGACCATAATACAGGTACATTGTATGGAGTTCAGATTTACAACCACACAGAAGGTAAAGGAAACATTTCCGTGACTATAGCTGACTCCGGCAACATGAAAACCACTGCTGATGAGTCTAACCTTGTTTTGACACTTTATCATGGACAGAGCTACAATGAGCTTCAGGAAAACAAAGTCCATCAGAGCCGCAGAAGCTATCCGCATCGAATTGAACGCTTTGAAAAGCAGCAGGTAGTCATTGAATTGGGTGGTCAGGGCCTTGAACGTACAGACCAAAGCCTCTTTAAAAGCCACTATGCCATGATGAACCTAAACCAGCTCTCGCTGATGGAAGACTCTTTATGGACTGAAGTCACGGATAAAAAAGATCAACTATATATCAACCTTGTTCGTGGCAACCTTTTCAAAAAAAGAGACTATAAGGAATATCCTATAAACGTGTCGCAAGATCTACGAAAAATGGATATTACTAAATCAGGACCGAAGACTATCGAAAAGCTAAAATCTACAATCGTTGTCAATAAAAAAGAAAAAGATAAAAAGCCTGAAAAAGTCAAACGGAACATTACTGCGCCACCTAAAACTGTTGATTCAACGGCAAAAGAGGATTTAAGTAAACTCGTTAAGCCTGTTCTGAAGGAAGTCGAAGATTCGTTGCCTGCCAAAAAGATTACAACAATTAATACTGACAGCCTTTACAACATTCTTACCCTAAGGGATAAACAGCGGATTATGGGAAGCGCTATCACCTATGCCCGTACCGCAAAGAATATAGTTGCTAATTCGGCACAATCGCTCGATTATAAAATCAGGTACCTCCGCCGGTACGAAATAGAATGGCACCGCAAATTTACTATAGCTTTTGCTTGTCTAGTATTCCTCTTTATCGGTGCGCCCCTGGGAGCTATAATCCGAAAAGGAGGGCTAGGGTTGCCTCTTGTATTGTCTATTATATTCTTTATATTTAACTATATCCTATCTATTACAGGTGAAAAACTGGTAAGAGAAAGCCTGGTACCAGCCTACCAGGGTATGTGGTTAACTTCCTTTATCTTTCTTTTGATTGGTGTGTTCTTAACCTATAAAGCTACAACAGACTCATCCATGCTTAACATGGACACCTACTTGAACTTCCTCAAAAAACATTTTGGACAACGCTTCAATGTTGTTGACAAAATCAGTATTCAGGCACAAGTTGATGTTCATGGAGCAGCAAAAGTTTCAAAAATAAAATCTTCACTGGTTACATTGCAAGACAATGTAAACGGGATTATTGAATGGAAAAGGAAAAATTCAAACCTTTCGGAATTTGTAGCTGCACTCTATTCTGTCGAAGCAGATCCTGATCTAATCCAATTCGACCGTTACTACAACAACACCTTTAGAATATTAATTAACAACCCTATCTTCCACAATAAATCTATCCGGGGCAAAGTTTATGAGTTTCCGTCATTCAGTTATGACGAGCTAACAGACAAAAACTGGAAACGCATCCTGCGAATCGCACTTGCATTTCTGCCACCACTTACCTTACTGGTTGCTTTAAGGCATTTTATCAAACTACAACTCTTCGAAGCAAAACTCAACAAAATTAAATCACTTGTTCCCGAATTATTATCGATAATTAATATTAACTTTCCTGATAGCACCAATGAAAATACTTCAAGTCTGCAATAAGGTTCCTTATCCGCCGCGTGATGGTGGTTCAGTTGCGATGTTCAACTTGGCAAGAGGATTGGCTGTGGTTGGCAACCAAGTGGATATTATTTCTATGGAAACTTATAAACATCAGAATACTTCTGAAGGAAAGTCCTTGCCAGAAAACATAACTCATCACAGTATACATGTCGACACACATATAAAATTTTTAGACCTAATAAAGAACCTCTTTTTTTCAAGATTGCCATATAACGCTATACGTTTCATCAACGAAGAATTTAGAGGACAGCTAATTGAGATGCTGGAAGCAAAAAAATACGACATTGTTCAACTTGAAGGGTTATACCTTACACCTTATATAAAAACAATCAGGAAACATTCCAGTGCCAAAATAGCGTTGAGGTCGCACAACATTGAGCATGAAATATGGCAAAGGTTATACAAAAATGAAAGGTCTATATTCAGGAAGTTTTACCTGGGCATACTTTCTAAACGGGTAAAAAGAATGGAGTACAAAACATTAAACGAATACGACTTTCTTGTACCCATAACTTATCGCGATGCTGTTGAATATCAAAAAATGGGCAACCAAAAGCCGAGCAAGGTAATACAAACAGGTATTCCTACTGCAGAGATTGAAGAAAACCTGACCATACGAAAAGAACGCAGGCTATACTTTTTAGGTTCGTTGGACTGGCTACCCAACCAAGAAGGTTTATTGTGGTTCCTGAAGAATGTTTGGCCCATGTTCAATCCTGAAAATTCGAACATTGAATTTCATATCGCTGGCCGCAATGCCCCTGATTGGTTAATTAAAGAAATTAATAGGCCTCATATCAAGTTTCATGGTGAAGTAGTCAATGCAAAACTTTTTGCCAAACAATTTGACATAATGGTAGTACCACTGTTTTCAGGTGGTGGAATGCGTGTTAAAATTGTAGAAGCTATGTCCTTGGGAAAAATAGTTGTAACAACTCCCATTGGAGCTGAAGGACTTGATATTATCCCTAATTATCATGCTATCATAGCAGAAGCACCTGACGATTTTGCTACAGGCATTGAAATCCTGATGGACAATACTGATTTTTTTACAAAACTTGGCAATAACTCTCTCAGGTTTATTCGAAACAATTATACTAACCGGGTTTTGGCCACGGAACTCGCAACTTTCTACGAGAATAGCCTATAATGCTCTACAACATCTTCTGGATATTATTCTTCATTATATTTTACGCCTATATCGGCTACACGATAATTCTGCTTATTTTGGCAATGTTTAAGAGAGACAAAAAACCAACTATCCTTGATGAAACTGAGCTCCCAGAAGTAACCTTGTTGATTGCTGCTTACAACGAAATAAATATTATTGGAAATAAAGTTAATGATTGCCTCAAATTGAATTACCCGAAAGAAAAATTAAGAATTGTTTGGGTAACCGATGGATCGGATGATGGTTCTGTTGAACTTTTAAGAAGCATCGATAATGTTGAAGTTCTTCATGAAGACATACGGGCTGGAAAAACAGCCGCACTTAACAGGGCAATGGCCTTTATTAAAACTGAGATAGTTGTATTTAATGATGCCAATACTTTTCTTAATCCTGATACACTTCAAAACCTGGTTCGCTGGTTTGTCTACATAAATGTTGGCTGTGTTGCCGGCGAGAAAAGAATAACTACATCAAAGGCAGACAATGCAGCAGGTGCAGGTGAGGGTTTATACTGGAACTATGAATCCTTCATCAAAAAAATGGAATCAAAAGTTGGATCTACCATGGGAGCTGCTGGAGAATTATACGCTATTCGTACAGAATTGTACAATCCTCCAAAGAA
The DNA here is from genome assembly GCA_050295515.1 of Bacteroidales bacterium. Taxonomy (GTDB): domain Bacteria; phylum Bacteroidota; class Bacteroidia; order Bacteroidales; family UBA10428; genus UBA10428. The sequence goes on from JBNKPU010000130.1 coordinate 24,223, forward strand.
CGACATTGTCCTTGACGACTTTATGGTCTCCATGTCCATTGCTGAAAATGGGCTTAAAATACACTACGACCCTGAAGCTATTGCTTCTGAGTCTTCATCATTTAGCATAGCAGAAGAAATAAAAAGAAAGGTGAGAATTGCTGCTGGTGGATTCCAGATATTATTTAGAAAAGGAAGTTTTTTAAACTTTTTCTCTCATTTCTTCTTAAGCTTTCAATACTTTTCGCACAAAGTGCTCAGATGGTTCCTGGTCCCTTTTTCATTTCTGGCTATCTTCATCACCAATATCCTAATTGTATTTCAAGAGCATGCTCCTTTGTATTATTATGTTTTTTTAGCGCTTCAGGTAGTTTTTTATGTTCTTTCTGTACTAGGTGCCATTTTACAAGCCAAAACCTTAAAATTAAAGCTTGTCTTCATGCCATTTTACATTTCCATGATGAACTATTCAATCATCTTAGGTTTTTTTCGCTATCTTAAAGGGAATCAAAACGCTGCTTGGGAAAAATCTAAACGTGCCTAATAACATCAATAACCTTAGAAAGGGAAACAAAACCCCGAAACATGACATTTTGTTATGTTATTTAAAGTACAAATCTTACTTTTGCGTTCTATTCAAGATAATAAAAAATGCCGAACAATTCTGATATATTAGAAAGGTTAAATACAATTGAAGAAGCCATTGAGGATATCCGAGCAGGTAAACTCATAATTGTTGTTGATGACGAAGATCGGGAAAATGAGGGTGATTTTATCGCAGCTGCTGAACATGTAACTCCTGAAATGTTGAACTTTATGGCAAAACATGGCCGTGGCTTGATTTGCTGTGCCCTTTCAGAACAGAGATGCGAAAAGCTTGAGCTTGATATGATGGTCTCAGTTAACACCTCTTCTCATGCTACACCATTTACAGTTTCTGTTGATCTTTTAGGACCTGATTGCGGAACCGGAATTTCGGCATCTGACCGGGCAATGACAATAAATGCGCTAGTTGATGACAATACCAAACCTGAAGATTTAGGAAGACCTGGACATATTTTTCCACTTAAAGCCAGAAATCGTGGTGTACTTAGAAGAGCAGGGCACACCGAAGCAGCTCTTGATTTTGCCAGGCTTGCCAACTGCAAACCAGGTGGCGCTCTTGTCGAAATTATGAACGAAGACGGTACAATGGCCCGCCTGCCCCAGCTCATCGATATAGCCAATAAATTCAATCTGAAGATTGTAACCATAAAAAACCTGATCGAATATCAGCTTAAAAGGGACAGTTTGATCATAAAAGGTGTAAAAGCGAAACTGCCAACAGAGTTTGGCGATTTTGATGTTATCCCTTTTATTCAGAAATCAAACAACATGGAGCATCTGGCATTAGTAAAAGGGAGTTGGGAAAAAGATGAAGAGGTATTGGTACGTGTCCATTCATCTTGTATGACAGGAGATATCTTCCATTCTTACAGATGCGATTGTGGCCCCCAATTGCACGAGGCTATGCGAATGATAGACAAAAAAGGGAAAGGAGCCATTGTTTATTTGATGCAAGAAGGAAGAGGCATAGGCATATTCAATAAAATCCATGCATACAAACTTCAGGAAGAAGGAAGGGATACAGTACAGGCGAATTTAGATTTGGGATTTCTGGATGACGAACGTGACTACGGAGTAGGCGCAGCTATCTTGCGTGAAATTGGGCTTGGCAAAATCAGGCTTCTGACAAACAATCCTGTAAAACGCGCAGGACTTGAAGGTTATGGACTCGAAATTGTAGAAAACGTACCCCTGGTTATACCACCAAACAAATTCAATATGCAGTACCTGGAAACAAAGCAGGATAAAATGGGACATGAGTTGCTAATCAAAAAAACAAAAAAATAGATTACATGTTAGGCAGAAAATTACGCATAGTTTTTATGGGAACTCCCGACTTTGCTGTTGAATCATTAAAAGCCATACATAATGCAGGATTTGATATTGCAGGTGTTATAACTGCTCCTGACAAACCTGCTGGAAGAGGCAAAAAAATTCAGTCATCTGCTGTAAAACAATATGCTGAAGAAAATGACCTTGGACCAATTCTTCAGCCTAATAATTTGAAGGAAAGTGCATTTCAGCAAGAATTAAAAGCTTTACAGGCCAATCTTTTTGTAGTAGTTGCTTTTCGAATGTTGCCAGAAGCTGTTTGGGCCATGCCCGAAATTGGCACTATTAATTTACATGCTTCGCTATTACCCCAATACCGTGGTGCTGCACCAATTAACTGGGCTATAATAAATGGCGAGAAGAAAACTGGCGTCACAACATTTTTTATTGAGAAGGAGATTGATACCGGAAAAATAATAAAACAGGAACAAATTGAAATTCAGCCTGAAGACAATGCAGGTAGTTTACACAACAAATTAATGCACCTTGGCGCTGATACCCTGCTCAACACTCTACAATCTATCTCAGATGAGGTATACAATGCAGTTCCTCAAAAGAGCTTCTATTCAAACGAAGAATTAAAACCTGCACCTAAAATATTTAAAGAGGATTGCAAGATCAAATGGGATAGACCTACAAAAAAGGTCTATGACTTTATAAGAGGTCTTAGCCCGTATCCAGCTTCATGGACAGAGCTTCAGGGAAAAGAAAAGAACCTGACTTTGAAGATCTACAATGCTGAAATGGAAAAAATCGAACACTCCTTAGAACCCGGCACATTGGTTTTCGAGGATAAAAGCAGTTTAAAAATTGCTACAGCTGATGGGATGATTAAGGTGAACACCTTACAACAGGCTGGCAAGAAACGCATGCAAACCATAGACTTTTTGAGGGGCTTTAATGATTATAAAGATTTTAACAAAGCATTATAGTTCGTATTCAATTTCAAATTCTCCAGAATCATCTTCCTGATCATCCTTCTCAAGGATTTTTATGCTTTTACTGTCTTCTTCATTTTTGTCTGGCTTTTCCTCAACTTTTATGGTCTCAGGTTTTGGGGCGTCTGCATTTACTTTATTTCTCAATAAAATTACTGTCCCTGCTTTAGGTTCTTCATTCTCCGGAATGTTGTTTCTTTCTCGCAATTTGCGCTCTTTGACAGCATAAATTTGGGAAATCCTGTGCATAGTTTCGCCCTTTTGTACCATATGCGTCTTGCTGCCTCTTTCAGCCTTAATTCGTTTGGGTTGTAAATAAACCAACTCACCAGCATGTAGTTTGGTCCCACGGCTTACATCGTTATATTTTGGCAACTGCCAGCTCATCATATAAAGCTCCTCAGAAATACTTTCGTAAGTATCAAGACTATCCGCAATGATATATTTTACATGGTTTTTGAACATTACCTGATGTTCATTTCCAACGGTCAACTGCCCACCAATCCTGCTTTCAGTACCCTTTCCAGATTTGTAGCCAGCCAGCACTATTTTATCGTATTGGTAGAGTTCATTTTCCTCAATAACCGAGATCAATGCTTTGGCATAAGTTTGGCTGGTTGCATATCCAGCCTCTTTAAGTCCTCTTGCCCATCGTTTATAATCATCAGGTTTTAACTCAAATAAGCTGGAATAACGTTTCTTTGAGGTTAAAAAATCAGAATGGTCTCGATAGGATTCTTCTGGATTTCTATATTTCCTGAAACATTCATTTTTTGCATCGTCATCATGCTTAATGCTTGGCCCATTCCAATCGTGGCATTTTATTCCAAAATGATTGTTGGCTTTTGTTGCTAAGCGGCCATTCCCATCTCCTGATTCAATAATGCCCTGCGCTAAGGTGATACTTGCAGGCACACCGCTCCGTTTCATCTCTTCCATAGAAATATTCTTGTATTTCTCGATATATTCCTCTCTTGAAATCCTCTTCTGCCCTATCGCAGTTAAAGTAAAACCTAACAATATAAAAACTAAGAATACCCGCATTATCAAAATTTTATATAAAAAAACTCATTTCAGTACTTTAAAGTATTATTTGTTACTTGTTTTTATTAACAAACATCATAATCATATTGATAGCTTTTCTTTTAGTTCAATTTGTAAAACCTATAGTTTCGAACTTATACGTAATATTCTGAGTGCCCCCCCTAATCATATCTAGATAGAATCTTGTGTTTTTGTAGTTAAATTATTGAGGACTTGCTAATATCCCAATTATTTTTTTTTGTAACTTCTAGTAAGAATGGAAAGCTATACTTTGTATGAAAATAGGATGGAAACAAAATAAGCTCAGGGAACGCTTTTTACTAACATCAATAATAGCAACTGCTGTTATTTTTAGCTTAGTCTTGGGTATTATCCTTTGGGGGCTGAACAGATCAGACAAAGCCAAAGCCATGGAAATCTCGCAAATGCACTCACAAAAGTATGCTCTAGCTGTAAAAGCATTTTTCGATTTTGATATTGGTTTAGCAAAAGGCCTGGCCAATATACTGCAATATAAGGGAAACTATTCCGAAGAACTTCGTGACAGCATATATGCAGCTATGATGTCGGAAATCCTGAAAACTTCCCCAAATTGCATTTCTGTTTGGGGTAGTCTTGAACTCAAGCAATACCAACAGGGTTACACACAAGAACATGGCAGAAAATTAATTGCTACAATAAGAGAATCTAATGACAACATAGTAGTCAATGAATATTTTAGGGACATGGAAAGCCCTAATCCCGGCAGCGATTATTTCAAGATCAAAGAAGATGCAATACCGGTAATTACTGAACCATACATCGATACTGACGTTGGGAATTTCCTGATCACTAGTGTTATCTATCCTATTTTCCTTAATGATGAATTTGCCGGAATAAGTGGGCTGGATATTCCTTTGGATTCTATTCAGGAAATTATTACCCAAACCAAACTTATTGAAGGATCCAATGCCTTTGTGTTTTCAAATAGCGGAATAATTCTTGGTCACTCCAACCCCGATTTGATTGGTGTAAATCTTGAACAGTGCTGTCCAGAGTATATTTACAAGTACAATATATTAGAAAAAATAAAGAATACAGAAAACATTTCCTTTATCAGAAAAGAAGCAGGCAAAGAATATTTCAACTCGGTCTCGCCATTTCTGGTAAATGGGACCAACACTTTCTTGGGGGTTTGTGTCTCAATACCTGAAACCATCATTTTGAGCAAAGCAAAGGCCCGGAAAACCAAGTTTTTTATTCTGGGCATTATCGGTTTAATATTGGTTGTTGGAATACTGATTTATTACTCTAGATCCATTGAAAAACCAATTGCAAAATCCATTAGGATTATCGACGAACTGGCGCATGGCAACATACAAAGCACTCTGAAACTTGATATTAATGCCAGAGGCAACCTTGGTGCGATGGAAAAATCTGTAAACTTACTGATCGACAACCTTAAGAAAACAGTAAAATTTGTCCAGGAAATAGAAAATGGAAACCTAGATTATCAGTTTGAATCATTGGGTACCAATGACAAACTTGGAGATGCTCTGGCAAAAATGAGGTTGGGAATGATTAAGCATTTAGAAGAAGATGAAAAAAGGCATGAAAAAGATCAGCAAGTGACATGGACAGCTGAAGGCTTGACAAAACTTGCTGCTATTCTTCAAACCGATGCTTCTGATTTAGGAAGGTTTACTTACAACATTGTTTCATTTTTAACTCAATATTCGCAAGCAACACAAGGTGCAATTTACCTGATCAACAATACTAATAATGAGGATATCTATATCGAACTTACCGCATCATATGGACTAAGCAAGATTAAACTGGAAAATAAACGGATTGAACTGGAAGAAGGATTAATTGGAGCATGCATTAAGGAAAAAAAGACAAAATATCTCACAAAAATACCTGACAACTATGTTCAAATTGAATCGAGTTTGGGCAAAGCCAAGCCTAGTTCCATACTCATTGCCCCAATTTTAAATAGTACAGAAGTTATTGGCGCCATTGAACTTGCTTCTTTTGAGGAGATTAAATACTATCAAACAACCTTTATTGAAAGTGCATGTGAAAGTATCGGACTGATTATTTCTTCCACTAAACTTCAGCTAAAAACAAAAGTGTTGTTGGAAGAAAGTTATATGCAAGCCGAACAAATGGCCATCCAAGAAGAAGAAATGAGGGAAATTATGGAAAAAATGTTGGTTACTCAAAAGGAGACAGAACAGAAAGAGCATAAACTGCAAAAAATACTTCAAGAACTTGGATTTCAAGAGAGTGAAATGAAGCAAAAGATAGAGGAGATCAAGAAGATGTGTTAACCATAAAAAATAAATTATGCCACAGGTTAAAATTTTAAGGGTTGATGAAGATAAATGTGTGAACTGTCATCAGTGCATAGCTGTTTGTTCTACAAAATTTGCAAATGATGGTTCTGGGGATACTGTTAATGTCAACGATGATCTCTGTATTGGTTGTGGTGAATGCATAAAGGCTTGTACTCATAATGCTCGAATTCCAGTGGATGACTTCGATTCAGCATTTAAAGCACTTCAAAAAGATGAAAAAATAATTGCCGTTGTTGCCCCCGCAGTTGCCAGCACATTCCCTGAAAAATACATGAATTTTAACGGATGGCTAAAATCACTTGGCATCGATGCTATCTTTGATGTCAGTTTTGGAGCTGAACTTACCATAAGATCCTACTTAAATTATATCCAGGGCAACAATGACATAAAAACAGTTATTGCTCAACCTTGTCCGGCAATTGTTAGCTATATAGAGATTTATTTGCCTGAATTAATTCCCCACCTTGCCCCTGCCGACAGTCCAATGCTACATACTGTCAGAATGGTAAAGGAATATTATAAACAATACAGCAAACATAAAATTTTAATGGTTTCGCCTTGCCTTGCAAAAAAACGTGAGTTTGATGAAACAGGACTTGTAGACTACAATGTTACCCTGCGCAGTTTTGAGGAATATATTGAAAAACAAAAAATCAAATTGGGAGACTACCCTGAAACTGAATTTGATAACGACTCAGCCGAACGGGCTGTACTTTTCTCTACACCAGGTGGACTTTTACAAACCGCCGAAAGAGAGGTTCCTGAAATAAGAAACAGAACGAGAAAAATCGAAGGACCTCAAAGTATTTACCCATACCTCGATCATTTACGCAAACAAATTGACAAGAATTATGCTCCTTTGCTTATCGATTGCCTGAATTGTGAAAAGGGTTGCAATGGAGGGACAGGCACTACAAAAAAAGGCACTTCAGAAGATGAACTGGAATTCTTGATAAACCAGCGAAAAATATTCCTACAGAAAAGATACAATACAGACAAAGAGGATAAGGTTTCTATCGAACAACTGAATAAGATTATTGATAAGTTTTGGAAAGAGGGGTTGTACACAAGAACCTATGTCAACAGGCATGAACTTTATAGCGAACAAATAAAGAAACCATCTAAGGAAGAACTTAAGAAAACCTATGAATTGATGCATAAGTATAGCGATGAAGATATTATAAACTGTTCAAGCTGTGGCTACAATTCATGCGAAATGATGGCAGAAG
>JBNKPU010000131.1:0-80923 GCA_050295515.1 Bacteroidales bacterium
ACAGATGGCAGGAAAACCAAAGCGTATGAGTCAGATAAAACAATTAATTCGTTTGCATAATAAAGGTGTTGGCATTAAAACCATCGCTCGAGAATTAGGCATGAGTAAGAATACGGTAAAGTCTTACCTTGCTAAATTTGAGGAGGGAAAACTTGATTCTAAGGTATTACTCTCGCTAGATGAACCAGTCTTAGAAGCAAAACTATTTGCCGGTAATCCTTCGTATAAAGAAGAACGGTATGCACACTTAAAAGATAATCTAAGCTACTTAGCAGGGGAACTGAAGAAAACAGGTGTTACCCGCCAGTTGCTATGGAAAGAATATCGCGAAGCACAACCTGATGGTTATAGCTACACGCAGTTTTGCCACCACCTTTCACAATATCTTTTAGCAAAGAACCCATCAATGGTTTTAAGCCATGTAGCCGGCGAGAAACTGTTTGTTGACTTTGCAGGCAAGAAGCTTTCATATGTCAATAAAGAAACAGGTGAAGTAATCGAATGCCAGGTTTTTGTGGCCTGCCTTCCTTACTCCGATTACAGCTTTGCAATGGCTGTTCCCAGTCAAAATATCGAAGACTTCATTTATGCACTTAAATGCTGCTTAAAGGAGCTTGGCGGTGTACCTCAAACATTGGTGCCGGACAACCTAAAATCGGCCATAGTAAAAGCCCACAAGTATGAACCGGGGGTTAACCAGGCTTTAGAGGACTTTGCAAATCATTATAACACAACAGTTACCCCAACACGCTCCCGTAAACCAAAGGATAAAGCACTGGTCGAAAACCAGGTCCGCTTAATCTACGCCCGGGTTTATGCAAAACTCCGAAACCAAACTTTTTTTGATCTTTCCTCGCTTAATCAGGCTATAGCAGAAAAGGTAAGAGAACATAACCAAACCCGCATGCAACAGAAGGACTATTGCCGTGAAGAAAAGTTCCTGGCAGAAGAAAAACATTTATTGGCTCCACTGCCTGCTACCGAATATGAAGTTAAGTATTACAAGGAACTAAAAGTTGCCAAGAACAACCATATTTATCTAACCAACGACAAACACTATTACAGTGTCCATTACTCACATATCGGCAGTCGGGTTATTGTTATTTACACACGCTCAATGGTCTATATTTACTCAAATGGAAAGCGTATCGCTGTACATCAACGCAGCAGGCGAAAAGGTGCTTACACTACCAACAGAGAACATTTGTGTTCCCATCACAGACACTATCTGGACCGGAGCCCTGAATACTACAAGGGAAAAGCAAAACAAAAATCAGCACCCCTGTACGAGTTGTTTGAACAGCTTTTTGAACAGGACAAATATCCTGAGCAACTATACCGGACTTGTGATGGACTTTTGAACATGCAAAAGAGAACACATGAAAACACCTTTGACCGTGCCTGTGAAATGGCTCTTGAAAATAAGGTTTATTCATATAGGTTCATTGTCAATATCATTGAAAACGGAATGGCAAAAAGCACTCCTGAACCAATCAGCCAAAAAGCTTTGCCTTTTCATGAAAACACAAGGGGCGCAGGATACTATCGCTAATATATTTACATACTATAATTTTTAAAACAATGACACAATTAGAAACACAATTAAAAGAGCTTCGCCTAAATGGAATGTATGCTTCATGGCAAGCCTTAGTGGAAACACGCAGACATCATGAACTATCCTTTTCTGAAGGACTGGAACTGCTCCTGCAATCAGAAATTGAAAACAGGGCAAACAACCGTTTTGAGCGTTTGCGCAAGAATGCACGGTTCCGGTACCAGGCATCAATTGAAGAACTTAATTTTGATGCTTCAAGAGGGCTTGATAAAGCACAATTAAGTGAACTTGCAACCGGTGAATATATCAGAAAAGGTGAGTCAGTTCTTATTACAGGAGCTACCGGATGTGGAAAAAGTTTTCTTGCTTCGGCATTAGGACATCAGGCATGTGCTGGTGGTTTTAAAGTAGCTTACTTCAATGTACAAAAGCTCCTGATAAAAACTAAGATGGCTCGAATTGATGGTACAATCCATAAACTTTTTGAACAGATATCTAAAAACCATTTACTCATATTAGACGATTTTGGACTTACCCATCTTGAACGACAACAACAAATGGATCTAATGGAAATTATCGAAGACAGGCATGTGCGTAACGCAACTATAATCGCCAGTCAACTACCTGTTACTAACTGGTATAGCATTATCGGGGAAGAAACAATCGCCGATGCAATATTGGATAGACTGGTACATACATCACACCGACTTGAACTAAAAGGAGAAAGTCTAAGAAAAATAATGTAATATTGTCATGCTATCTGTTCTTTGAACCTTAACTGTTACAGGGGTCAGTATGACCGAAACAGGGGGTCAACATCACCGGAATATGCAAAACCTTCTGGCTTTACTAAATGTGTAAAAGAAAAACATAAAAAAAACACGTTGTAATACACGTGTTTATATGAAGATTAAAAAAGTTGGTTTAATTAGCATTTTGTATTTATTCATACGAAGAATAAATAGATTGGTTGCAATTCACCAATAGAAATAGATTAAATATATATTCTATTCCTATTTTTCAAGATTATAAATGATGCTTTCCAACTCATTGCTCAAGTTAATGTTATTTATAAATACCTCTTCGGGAACTTCTAATATTATAGGAGAAAAATTCAGGATACCCCTAATCCCATTGTCTATAAGAATATTACAGATTTCTTGCGCCATATGGGCCGGTACAGCAATAATTGCTGTTTTAACCTGTTGTTTTTTTATTAGCTCAGGTAATCTGTTTAGTGGATAAACAGGTATATTATAAATTTTCTTATGCTTGGCCGGATCAATATCAAATCCTGCAATAATATTAAGATTCTTGTTCAGGAACCTTGGATTATATTGAGCTAATGCTTTTCCAATATTACCCATTCCCACAATAACTATATTCTTTTTTTCAGGACCAAAAAGCTCATTCATTTTATTTTGCAGCTCACTGATATTGTACCCTCCCCTTCTGTTGCCTTTAATACCAAATTGAGAAAAATCTTTTCGCACCTGAACTGCACTCACTCCAGCTGCCCTTCCAAGACTGTAGGAATAAACCTGTTCAAAGCCAAGGTCTTTAAACCGAAATAAGCACAATTTATATTTCAATAAACGTTTGATATTTGATTTTACTATGGCCATATAGTAACATTTTAGAACAAAAATGAAAAACAACAGAATAATTATATATTATGTAATAAAGAAATTAATTTAGAATTAATATATATTAATTATCTGTCATTTAATGCATTATATAATACTCTTTTTTCTTGACTTTCACATTTTCTTATTGTAAATTTACAATATTATTGTGAATTTTGGAACAATAATATATAATTGGAGATGCCATGATTCAAAACAGCAAAATAGGCATTTATTTCCATCTCCCTACACTCTCTAAAAATACAGTAGACTATAATGAATTGGTTCAATTCTACACAGCCTATCCAAAAAAATATAGTGTTTTTAGTTCAGATAAAATTTCTTACCAATCGCCGGAACTAAAAAGCTACCTCAGAACACATTTATTTTCTTCAATCCTCTTAGTAAGTGAAATGCCGGAACTTATGCTGCTTGTTTTCAGGAAAGCCCTGAATGACCTAAAGCTTGAAAATGTCAGATTAAGATCAATGAAAATCCCGAATTATAACTATGGACATGAAATGGATACGAATGCTTTTCATAATGAAATACGGAAAAACCTGGAGTCAGAATTAGGTCACCAGGAAGCCTTAAGCAGGCCTTTCAAGCTAAAATCAAAAGCCACACTAATAATAGGGGCTGGAATTGCTGGCATACAGGCTGCCATTGAAATTGCCGACAGTGGCAATAAAGTTATTTTATTGGAAAAATCAGGTACTATTGGAGGCCACATGGCCATGTTTGACAAAACTTTTCCAACCTTAGATTGTGCAGCATGTATACTAACGCCAAAAATGGCTGCTGTTGGGCACCATCCAAACATTGAATTGCTTACCCTTAGCGAGGTTGTTGCTTTGAAAGGAGAAGCTGGAAATTTTGAAGTCCAGGTGCTAAAACATCCTAGGAGGGTGAACGAGAAAACTTGCATTGGATGTGGTACTTGTTCTGAGAAATGCCCAGGTAAAGCAATCAGTGAATTTGATTCAGGAACAACCATGCGAAAATCCATTTATATACCTTTTCCACAGGCTGTTCCTAACAAATACATGGTCGATCCGGATAGTTGTATATATATTCAAAAGGGAAAATGCGGCGTGTGCAAAAAGGTCTGTCCGGTAGCAGGGTGCATTAACCTGGATGAGAAACCAACCCGATTAAAATATCATGTAGGAAATGTAATTGTTGCAACAGGATTTGAATTATTTGATGCCAGCCAAATAAAAAAACTTGGGTACAGAACATACCCTAATGTAGTTACATCCATTGAGTTTGAACGGCTGATCAATTCTAGTGGCCCAACCGAAGGGAATATCCGCATAAGAACCCAGGATAAAAAAATGAATTGGATTTTTAACGTCAAAAGCCCCACCCCCAAGAGCTTTGCGATAATACATTGTGTGGGGAGCAGGGATGAAAATTATCACTGCTATTGCTCCAGGGTTTGTTGCATGTATTCCTTAAAACTCAGCCATTTAATCAAAGAAAAGATCCCTGATGCAAAAGTTTTCGAGCATTTCATCGACATGCGTGCATATGGAAAAGGGTACGAGGCTTTTTATGAAAGAATAAAAACAGAGGGAATAGAATTCATCAGAGGAAAAGTTGGTGAAATAAAACAAAAAGACAACAAGCTAGTCATCAGAAGTGAAGACATTGAAAACGAAAAACTTCTGGAATATCCTGTTGATATGGTTATTCTTTCAGTAGGGATGACCCCCCCTTCATTAAATGGTCAATTGGCCAAAATATTAGGTATAGAACAAGATAAGGATGGATGGTTTTTAGAAAGCCATGTTCTTGATCAATCATTTGAAACTGATAAAGCAGGAATATATTTGGCAGGCACCTGTCAGGGGCCAAAAGATATACCTGATACTGTTGTTCATGCATCAAGTGCAGCCTCCATGGTGATACAATCCATCTTATCTCACCAGATATTCAGACCTGTTCTTGACACAACAGTGTTTGACTAAATAAAAATAGAAGCTTAATAATAATTGAATAAGATTAGGCTATGGAAAGAATAGATCCTTCACTAAGAAAGAATATTGAGCTATATGGAAAAGGTAACTGGAACGAATGTTACCATTGCGGCACATGCACAGCAGTATGCAAACATACCGAAGAGCAGTTCCTGTTGCCCAGAAAAACCATCCGCCAAATTCAAACAGGTTTTAAGCAAAAAATAGAACACAGTGTTGAACCTTGGCTATGTTACTATTGTGGCGACTGTTCAGATTCTTGTCCACGCGACGCCAATCCTGGCGAACTAATGATGGCAGCACGACGTTATCTGACAGGCAGATACGACTGGACAGGCTTATCCAGGCTGTTCTATACCTCTTTCCCAATGTTAGTGGTTTCTTTCTTGCTTATTGCTGTTATCATTTTTGGATTTGCCTATGTACACGACTTTAGCCTTGGCTTTTTACTAGAGTTTGGACATAAGTTCGAAGTCTATGCAATTATAGGCGTTGCCCTACTATTTCTTTTACCGAATATACTGCGGATGCTTTGGTATCAGTTGGGTCATGAAAGAAGCCATATTTCAGGATGGTCACTTATTAAAGCTATATGGACTGTACCTGCTCATATGTTTACACAAATGGCCACTCTAAAATGTCAGGATAATTTTAGACGATGGTTTCTCCATTTGTTATTGGTTATTGGCTATTTATCCCTTCTGATCATTACCGTATTTTTTAACTGGTTTTCAAGCCAAAACAACCTTGTAATCATTCTTGGATATGGTGTAGGTGCTGTAACTTTTGCTATCACATTTATATATATAATAGGCAGAATCAGAAAGAAAACCCAGTTGAGCAAGTTCTCTCATTATACCGACTGGCTCTTTGTAGTATGGCTCTTTATGATGGGATTAACAGCATTTTTAGTAAGGGCATTTATCGATTTAAACATATTGGAACAACATGTTTGGATATACATGGTCCATTTGATCATCCTATCGCAATGGGCATTAATAATAGTACCCTTCGGAAAGTGGTCGCATTTTCTTTACAGGTCTTTTGCTATGTATTCTTACCAAGTCCTAAAAGAAAGTAAATCAAAATACAGTACCCAGGTTAATCTAAGTACAATTTAAACCGATCAAAACATGAAAACAGAACCTAGAATCGGAGTTTACACATGTTGGTGCGGAACCAATATAGGCAAAATTGTTGATGTGGTAAAAGTTGCAGAAACTATTGGCAAAATCCCTCATGTTGTACTATCAAAAGACTACAAATACATGTGCTCCGATCCTGGTCAGGATATGTTGATGCAGGATATCAAGGAGAAAAAACTCGATCGGGTTGTTATAGCAGCATGCTCACCCAGGATACATGAACTTACATTTAGAAAAACATTGGAAAAAGCCGGTTTAAATCCATATATGCTGCAGGTTGCCAACATCAGAGAACAGGATTCATGGGTCCATGATAACAGGGAGCAGGCCACAGAAAAAGCCCTGGGGCTTATAACTGCAGCCATTAAAAGAATTGAATATCATGAACCTTTAGAAAAAAGGTTTGTAGAAATAAATCCGAACACCTTAATCATTGGTGGTGGAATTGCTGGAATGACGGCTGCTTTAGAGATTGCAAATTCAGGACACCAGGTATTCCTCGTAGAAAAAAGCCCTGGTATTGGTGGGCAGTTGAACAAAATCAACCTACTCTATCCTAACTTCACTGACAGCACTAAATTTATCAACCAATTAAAGTTCAGGGTTGAAAGCCATCCAAAGATTCAACTATTTACAAATACCACTGTCCGGGAAATAACTGGATATATTGGCAATTTCAAGACGGTAATAACCCCTATTGACGGACAACGGTCACTTGATTTTGGCAATATCATTGTGGCAACTGGTTTAAAACCCTATAACCCTGAAAAATTAAAAAATTTTGGTTACGCCAAACTACCTAGTGTAATAACATCAGTTGAATTTGAGCAGCTTCTTAGCACAAGAAGCATCCAAAACGATTCTAAAGAGACTCCTCAAAACATAGCTATTATCCACTGCGTTGGAAGCAGAAACCAGGAAGCACATACATATTGTAGCAGGAACTGCTGCACTGTCGCATTGAACTACATCCATCAGATAAAAGCGTTATTGCCTGAAGCCAATATTTTTGACATTAATGCCGGAATGCGGTGCTATGGAAAAGGGTGCGAAGAACTCTATACACAATCATCAAGAAATGCTATTTTCCTAATGTTTAAGCCAGATATAGCATTCCCGGTGCTTAAGCAAGATGGAAAAGAAATTGCTATTGAATTTCATGATGTCCTTTCTGGTGAAGATGTAACCGTACCAGCAGATATGGTAATTTTATTGGTTGCCCAGGAAGCCCAAGAAGATGCTAAAGAACTTTCCCAAATTACAGGGTTAAGCCTTGATACTAATGGATTCTTTATTGAAAAGCACCCAAAACTAGATCCGGTTGCAACTTCAACTGATGGTGTTTACATAGTTGGCAGTTGCCAATCTCCCAAAAGTGTTGAGGAGACGATAAACCAGGCAAAAGCTGCTACAGCTAGAATTATGGCTACAATCAGCCAAAAAACAGTTGAAATTGAAGTAACAACTTCAATAGTGAATGAAGACATCTGCTGTGGCTGCAAAACATGCGTAAAAGTTTGTCCATATGGTGCTATCAGGTTCCAGGATGAGAAAAATGTTTCGGGTGTCAACGAAATATTGTGCAAAGGTTGTGGTACCTGTGCTTCGGCTTGTCCAACCGGAGCTATAAAGTGCAAGCACTTTACCGATCAACAGATATTATCACAAATTGAAGGATTACTCGAAAAACAAACATGATATAAAATGGACCATTTTGAGCCTAAAATAGTTGGATTTTTATGCAATTGGTGCTCTTATACAGGAGCCGACCTTGCTGGTACCTCCAGGATGAAGTATTCTGCAAACATCCAGATCATACGCATCATGTGCTCGGGAAGAATCGATCCTACCTTTGTGCTCAAAGCATTTCGCGAAGGTGCCGATGGCGTGCTTATGTGTGGCTGCCACCCGGGAGACTGTCATTATAAAGTTGGCAATTACAAAGCCTTACGGCGATATTTATTTCTCCAAAAATATTTGAAAGAAATAGGAATTGACCCCAGAAGACTTCGACTGGAATGGATCAGTGCCAGTGAAGGCAAACAATTTGCCGATCTCACCACTGAATTCACCCAGGAAATACTTGCCCTTGGCCCTTGCCAGATCAAAACTGTAATGGAAACTCTGGACTAAAACTCAAAACGAAAAAAAATGGGCAATGAAAAATTGAAACTTGCTGTTTATTGGGGAGCTGGCTGCGGTGGTTGCTGTGTATCGGTGCTGGATGTACATGAAAAATTATTGGATATCAGCGAAAAAGCCGACCTGGTATTCTGGCCTATAGCACTTGACACTAAGTATAGCGACGTTGAGCAAATGAATCCAGGGGCAATAGACATTACCCTTTATAATGGAGCTGTGCGCAACAGCGAAAATGAGCATATGGCCAAAGTGTTGCGGGAAAAAAGTAAAATTCTGATTGCTTATGGATCATGTGCCCACATAGGAGGAATACCCGGATTGGCCAACCTCTTCAACAAAGAACTGATTTTTAATCGAGTATATCAGGAAAGTGAATCAACTATTAACTCATCCCAAACACGTCCAAATACAATTACTGGAGTTAAAGAAGGATCATTGAAGCTCCCTGATTTTTATAATACTGTACGAACACTTGACCAGGTTGTAGATGTCGATTATTACATTCCCGGATGCCCACCACAATCTGAAAGGCTCATCGAGGTTCTTACAACAGTTTTCAACCATGAAGAATTACCTCCGAACGGTTCGGTTATAGGTGCTGGAGAAAATACACAATGCGAGGAATGCCCAAGAAAAAGGGATGAAAACAAAAAAATCACTTCTTTTAAAAGGACCTATGAAGTAATTGATGATGGCGAAACCTGCTTCCTGGAGCAAGGATTGATCTGTATGGGACCAGCCACGCGTGTTGGCTGCGGTCACCGGTGCATTGAGGGTGGAAGTCCTTGCAGAGGCTGTTACGGACCATCTCAAACGGTACAAGATCCAGGAGCAAAAATGATGTCTTCCATTGCCACACTAATTGATGCTGACGACCCCGTACATATCAATGAAATTATTGACCAGCTTAAAGATACTATTGGTACGTTTTACCGCTTTAGTTTACCAGGTTCCATTTTTAACAAAAGTGTAGTAACCCATAAAAAAGCAGAATATAAAAAGGAATTAGCCTAAAAATTAATTGTTACGGATTGCATATTAATAATGACATAATACTATGAAACGCTATACAATAGATCCTATCACCCGCCTGGAAGGACACGGAAAAATTGAAATCTTCTGCAATGATGACGGAGATGTGAACAATGTTTATTTTCAGGTACCTGAACTAAGGGGGTTCGAAAAGTTTTGTGAAGGACGTCCGGTTGAAGAGCTTTCCCAGATTGTCACCAAAATATGTGGCGTTTGTCCCGGATGTCACCACATGGCCTCGGGAAAGGCTGCCGACGAAGTTTTTGGTGTTACGCCCCCTCCTACGGCGCTTAAACTCCGCGAACTCTTTTATATGGCACATTTCATACATAGTCATACGGCACATTTTTATGCCTTGGCTGCCCCCGATTTTGTTTTAGGCCCAACATCAAATCCGGCAGAAAGAAATATTCTCGGAGTTATTCAAAAGGTTGGCAAGGATATCGGAATACAAGTAATTAAGCAAAGAAAGTATGCCCAGGAAATCCAGGCACTGTTGGGTGGACATCAGACCCATGTAGTGATGAATGTACCTGGTGGTGTAAGAAAAGGATTACAAGAAGGTGAAAAATTTGATATCGAAGAAAAGGCGGAAGGCTTTATAAAATTCGCCCAATTTTCACTTCAACTTTTTGAGGACATTGTTCTTAATAACGACACTTATGTAAACCTTATTCTTAATGGACCCTATTCTTTGAAATTACACTCCATGGGATTGGTTGATGAAAACAATAAGGTAAACTTTTACGATGGAAAAGTCAGGGTGGTTGATGTTGATGGCAAAGAACTTTATAAATATGCTCCACAGCAGTATCTCGAATATATCGAAGAGAGGGTTGAGCCCTGGACCTACCTAAAATTTCCTTACCTAAAGAAAAAAGGTTGGAGCGGCTTTGAAGAAGGAATGGATTCTGGTGTATACCATGCCACTCCCCTTTCAAGGTTAAATGCTGCTGATGGAATGGCAACCCCTTTGGCCCAAAAAGAATATGAAAAAATGTTTAAAACCCTTGGTGGCAAACCGGTACATTCGACATTGGCCATTCACTGGGCCAGACTTGTAGAACTATTGTATGCCAGCGAACATTTATTGGAACTTGTACAGGATCCTGAAATTACAAGCAAAGAAATAAGAACAATTCCAAAAGAAGTTGTTGGAGAAGGTATTGGTACAGTGGAAGCACAAAGAGGAACTCTTACTCACCATTATTGGACAGATGACAAAGGAATAACCCAAAAAGTAAATCTTATAGTAGGTACCACAAATAACAACGCAGCCATTTGTATGTCCCTTAAAAAAGCTGCACAACAGATCATACAGAAGGGGGTTACTGTAGATCAGGGCATTTTAAATATGGTCGAGATGGCTTTCAGGGCCTACGATCCTTGTTTTTCGTGCGCCACACATAGCCTGCCGGGCCAAATGCCTCTTATGGTGAATTTCAGAAACAAAGAAGGGGATCTAATCAGGTCTATAAAAAGAAAATAAAATGGAAAATGCACAAAACAACATACTCATTCTGGGGTTAGGCAACGAAATTCTTTGCGATGATGCCATAGGTATTAAACTCATTGACGACCTAAAAAACAGAATTGATACTACTGGTATAGATTTTAATAAGATGTGTGTTGGAGGACTGGAAATTGTAGAGCTAATCAAAGATTATGACCTGATCATAGTGATTGATTCGATGCGTTCAACTTTTGGCGTACCTGGTGAATTATATTGCTTTGAACCGGAATCGTTTAAAGAAACACTTCATTTAACAAGCTTACATGATATATCCTTTCTGTCTGCTCTCAAACTTGTCAATAAAATATATAGCCATACTCCACATAAATTCGCCATTCTGGCCATTGAAATAATCGAAGATCAATACTTCAGCGAACAATTCACCCCTGAAATAGAAAATAAATATCCTGGAATACTTATCCAAGTTGAAAAACAGGTAAAAAAACTGCTTCAGGAATATAAAAACAGCATAAACACAACAGGTAAAATAACATCTAAAAACAAGAACCCACACTTGACTAAGTGATTATATTTTAGTAACTTATTAAAGTTTTCATTTAATCCATATTACTATGTACACAGTAAAAGACATCTTAGGAAACAAGGGGCATGAGGTTATCACTGTCAGCCCTGATGCTATTGTTTATGATGCACTCAAAAAAATGGCCGGACATAATATTGGTGCAGTAATCGTTGTTGAAGACGATAAGGTACTGGGAATTTTCTCTGAAAGGGATTATGCCAGAAAAATTGTACTGATGGGTAAAACCTCTCGCGAATCAAAAGTGGGTGAATTTATGCAAGACGTTGTATATGCTGTTAAGCTTACAACTACAGTAAATGAATGTATGCAGATTATGACAGAAAAAAGGGTAAGGCACTTGCCTGTATTGGAGGACGAAAAATTGGTTGGTGTTATATCTATTGGCGATGTTGTTAACAAAACCATACAAGATCAAAACAACAAAATCAACCAGTTAGAAGACTACATAGTTGGGAAAAGATAAATTGGAGTTGAAAGTTGACACCGGAAGATACACAATATCTCGTATCATTATATTAGGGACATAATGCCTGATGTCTTTACAATTGATTTAATTCAGCAAGTAGTAAGGTTCTCTTATATGAACTACTCCACGTTACTATTGGAGGAGTATAAAAAGACAGCTTATGACCAGTCATTCGTTCGACTTTGCAATTTTAGTTCATCCCGACTCTTTAGAATGTCTTAAATCACTGCCTTACTGATTTACCCAATTTTGCGATCAGGTTTCGATATTCCGGTTCTTGCTCCCAATGGATAAGTCCACGTGCTCCGAGATCAGAATATCCAATCTCGGGTGATACCTTAGTGGCATGCGACAAGCCATACTCTGTACCATAATACAAAACAATTGGTGTATCCTGGTTGAAAAGGATTTTTAACAAATCCTTGTACACTACTTTGTCATTTTTACATATATACATGATCCGGTTAGTATCATGATTATCTAAAAAACGGGGCATTATCAGGTCTTCAGATACCTTCTTATTATATATAGCCAGCTTTTTTTCCAATTCAGCATACTTTGTTTTCCTAAGCAGGCTCAAATTACTGATCAATACATCTCTCCATCCAAAATCCAACACACCATCGATTACCCCAGAATAGGCATTTTGGATATCTATTTGCTTAAACCCTTTTTCCCATAGCTTATACCTTCCTGTCAACCTCAACGTTTTAAGGTACTTGTATTTCATGCCATCGTTCCAGGCTTCTCCTATTAGGATGAAATCAGGATTCAACTTTTTCAGTTCGGCATTTAATCTTACTAAAAACTTGTTTGGCAAACCGACAACATGATCAATCCTGAATCCGTCAAAGCCTAATTTTGCCCAGGCTAGCAATGAGTTCAGCATGTAATCAGCAACTTCATCATTTTCCAGGTTGAGTTTGGGCAATTCAGTAAAGCCAAGAAACTTGAGAAAATCACCATTTTTATTGAAATAGAACCAGTCCCTATACTTACTTACTGGCGACTTGCATGCATGTTGAAACCATTTATGCTGATCGGAGCAGTGATTTGGCACAATATCGGCAATGGTTCTTAGCCCCTTCTTTTTACATGTACTGAGTAATTTAACTATATCGTCTTTGGTGCCAAAACGGGGGTCCGGATTATCAAAGTCAGTGATATGATAGGCATGATAAGCAGAAGTCTTGTAAAAAGGAGAAATCCAAACTGTATTGGCACCCAGAGATTGAATATAGGATAGTTTATCAATTACTCCCTGAATATTACCCCCACAAAAATCAGGCTTTGACGCATCAGCCCCTTTTTTAAACCCTGCAAACCTATCTAAAAATATATGATAGATGAATGCCTTATTTATCCATGTGCCCATAACAATTGTGTTAATGTAGAACTAAGATTGCATATCAACATTAAATTTAAGGTATTTTATGGATCTGGGAAGTCTATATGAGCATAAAACAACATAAACCCGGAATATGCATTAAAACTCCCTTTGGTCGGTTCACCATAGCGGTGCTTTGATTCAACTCTCCAAGTCCTTCTATTTTTGCACTTTCAACCTTCCTAACGTAGTTTTAATACATAATACGTGTTAAATGATCTGGAATCCCAATAGCCAAAACTTTTGGTATACACCCAACTTAAAACTTCATGCTTCTTACTACTTGCTTCCATCTCCAAACTCAACCCATAACTTTTAACTCATAACCCATAACTCATAACTCATAACTTTTAACTTATAACTTAAAACCCATAACCCATAACTCATAACTAAAAACCCCTAACTCATAACCCCTAACTTCTTCAATTACTGGTTCAACCATTCCTTGAATTCCTTAACCCGTTCCACGGCTACAATTGTTTCTTTCTCAAATTCAGGTTCAAGAACAAGCTTAATGCGACGTTTAAACCAGGAATGCATTTCCTTAATACTGCTCAACTTCACAATAACCTGGCGATTAACACGGAAGAAATCAACTGGATCTAACTTTTTTATCAAATTTTCAAGCGAGAAATCAATTAAAAACCGATCGCCTGAGGTTGTGACCAGAAATGCATATTTACCTTCAGCAAAGAAATAGGCTACATCCTCTAATTGTACTGTCTTTATCCGGTCACCATGCACCACCATAAAACGTTTCTGGAACTCATGTTGTTTAGGTTGATGCAAGGCCTCAATCAAAGCAGAATAATCAGCAGCTTTGCCTTGTCTGTGAAATTCCTTAAACTTGTCAAGGCTTTGTGACAGATCATATTTATTAATGGGTTTTAGCAAGTAATCTACACTGTTAACCTTAAAAGCCTGTATGGCATATTGGTCATAAGCAGTTGTGAAAACAACTGGTGTTTTAATATCGACTTCATCAAAAATTCTAAAACAAAGCCCATCAGCAAGGTGAATGTCGAGAAAAATTAAATCAGGAATTTGCTCTTGCAACCAAATTACTGACTGCTTTACAGATTCGAGCTTGGCAACAACCTGAAAATCAGGATCGAGATTGACCAGTTGACGTTCAAGCTTTTCCGCTGCGAATTTTTCGTCTTCGATGATAACAACATTCACTTTCATATTCTGTATCGTTGTTCTTTTCGGGTTTGATCAAAGGAATATTGGCAATAAAGTTACCATCTTCCTCCTTAATTTCGGGCAGTATTCCTGCCAATAGAAAATACCGTTGCTTTAGGTTGATCAGTCCCATTCCAACAGACTTATTTTTATCTTTTCTAAGGTTAATTTTATTGACTACAAATACCCCATCATTTTCTATATAGATTTCGACTTTGAGGGGTTCTTCCTCAGATACAATATTATGCTTAATAGCATTCTCAACCAACATTTGTAGTGAAAGTGGCACGACATAATGACCATAGCATTCTGGATCTATGTCAATTTTGACATCAAACCCATTCTGAAACCTTATTTTTTGCAGGTAAACGTAAGAATCGATAAAGTGCAGCTCTTCACTCAAGGTAACTGCTGTCTTATCCTGAATGTTTAACACATAGCGATAAACAGATGCAAACTCATCTATAAACTCCTCGGCCCGGTCTGCATCTTTATGCACCAGGTTTGACAAGACATTTAGACTGTTAAACAAAAAATGTGGACTAACTTGATTTTTGAGAGATTCCAACTGGGCCTGCAGACTTTCCTTTTTTAATTGTTCAGCCAAAACCAAACCGGTTTTCCATTCCCGAAAAAAGTAGGAGCCCTCTACCACCGTTAGTATAATAGTTAGTAAAACAACCCCAGTAGTCATTTCTTCGATCATATGTTCGGCCATGGTTACTGGCCCCATATGATACAGACAATGCCATTTATAGGTAAGTAATGCCAACAGGGCCATTGCTGGCAGAACCGTTAAATTAGTAACCAGCAACTCGATAAGAATACGAAGTCCCGGTTTTCTTTCCCAGGGAAAGTAGCGGTTAATAATTTTAATCTCCTGAAAAATGATTATGGAAAGGCCAATAAGTGATGCGAGTGAAATGAATGACCAGAACAGAAAACTTTCAAGAGTATTGGTTTTAATAATTTCGTACTGTACAAAATAACTCAACTGGAAATAGGCAGGAGGTATAAAGCCAGCTAAGATCAACCATTTAAAAGTCGTCCAGTTGTATTTGAGGTATGAGTTTTCAGCTTCCTTTTTTTTCATATAGCCAACGAATATAAAACTTTATTAGGTATCTCTTATACCCTTGGATTATTTTAGATCCCGCCACCAAAAACTAAGGTTAAAATTGCTTTCTAAGTTTACTTGTTCGCCTATTCGCGGAACAATTACTTTATTGGCATCTTCGTCTGCTGCTTCTAGCAATCTTTCAACAGGTTCTATCCAAGAGTGCAGACTTAATTCCAGTTTAGCCCAATGTAATGGCATCAACTTTTTAGCCTTCAGATCAAGAGCAGCCTGCCAGGTTTCTTCTGGCATCATATGGATCTGCGACCAGTTTGCATTGTACTGTCCACATTCCAGCATAGCAAAATCAAATGGGCCAAACTTGTCCCCAATGTCTTTAAAATGTTTGCCATATCCAGAATCTCCGCTAAAATATATTTGAACATTTCCTTGTTGGATTACATAGGAACACCACTGTGTTGTATTTCTCTTCAGTTTTCTGCCAGAGAAATGCCTTGCTGGAGTTGAAATAAATTTCAGTTCATCATCTTGCTTGAACGACTCCCACCAATCCAGCTCAGTAACTTTAGATTCATCAATTCCCCAACTTTTAAGATGCTCTATAACTCCGAGGGGTGAAATGTATTGTTTTACTTTATCATCAATAGCTTTAATTGTTTTATAATCTAAATGGTCGTAGTGATCATGTGATAATAGAACATAATCAATAACAGGAAGGTCCTCTGGATAATAATCATTGGTAAACACAAATTTTTTGGTTCCGGCAAAAGAAACCGGCGAAGCCCTTTCGCTTAAAAATGGGTCGGTTAATATAACTTTTCCATAAAAATTGATCAAAACTGTAGAATGTCCCAACCAGGCATATGTAACATTATCTGTATGAGCAGTAAATTCATCTGCGTTCAATTTTATCGTTTTGACTGGTACGGGTGGTTTTCCATTCTCCCTTTTCTTCATAAATTGCCGCATTATTTGCAGTGGCTTGGCATCTTTATGCATTACTACAGTTTCTTCCAGATTTTGAAACCTGTCTTCCTTAAAATTTGGAGAATCTTTATGTTTTTTCATAATCTTCTGCCCCATATTGGCACCCGCACCTGGAGCAAAACTGATTGCAAGTACTCCCGAAGCCAAGCCCAATATAATTAGTATATACTTTCTTTTCATTCAATTCATTCAACTGTTTTGTTATAGCCTTTTGTAAGGCTGATAAATAAAACAGGGACCAATACCAAAGTCAGCACAGTAGAAAATAACAGGCCGCCAATTATTGCCCACCCCATTGGTGCCCACATTGAGCCACCAAATAAAGTAAGCGGCAGCAAACCGCCAACTGTTGTTACAGTAGTTAACAATATTGGAGTGAACCTTGTTCTCGATGCCTCCAACACAGCTTCTTTCACTTCCATTCCTTTCTCAAGCAGCTGATTGGTATAATCCACAAGAATAATGCTACTATTTATTACTATTCCCATCAAACTTGTCAGTCCGACAAATGCCATAAATGAAAAAGTATATCCGGTTAATAGCAGAGCCATAAAACTTCCTGTTATTGAGAGTGGTATTGCTGTAAAAATAATCAATGGCTGTAGAAAAGAACGGAATTGAAGGACTAAAATTGCAAAAATACCCAGAAGTGCCACTATATAGGATTGACCTAACCCTCCAAAGCTTTCACCACGACTTTCCTGTTCACCACCTACTGAAAAGCTAACCCCTTCGGTCCATTCGATGGCTTCAAGCTTGGATAAAACTTCCTTGGTAGCTTTATCAATTGATTGGACTGACTCATCCACATCAGCCAGAACAGAAACATAGCGGTCTAAATCAAAATGGTCAATGCGCTTAATTCCTGTCGACATTTCAATATCGGCAATCTGTGACAACTTAACATGTGCCCCAGTGGCAGTAGGGATAAATAATTTTCCCATCCAATCAATATTATCAGTATTGTCATCTTTTGATTTTATCACAATATTGTATTTATCTCCCAATTTGTCCTGATAACTACCTACTGATAAACCATTAACTGCAGCTCTAACGACTTGGTCTATTGACAATATACTCACACCAAGACGACCTGCCTTTTCCCTGTCAATTTTAACTTTTAGATCGGTTTTACCAATCGAATAAGGGTTATTGATATTGATAATTCCCGGAACCGAATTGTATATCTCCTCTACCTTGGAAGCTGCTGTTTTCAGTTCATCCAAATTTTCCGAGAACAGCCTGATTTGAACTGGTGCATCAACAGGAGGCCCCTGTATAAATTCCTTAACCTCAATTTTAGCACCCGCATAAGTACTAAAAACAGCCCTTAGATCTGCTACAATTTCATTCATCCGCTCTGATTTGACATCCTCCAGAACAACATAAACCTGCCCACGATTTGCAGCAGGGTTTGGTTTAAGCATATTATAATAGACCTGTGGATTTCCTTCCCCAGCAGTTACAGCAACTTTTTTTACTTCCTTGATGCCTTGCAATTGTTGTTCGACAAAATTAGCCGCTTCCTTGGTGTTGTTAAGGTTAGTTCCTTCTACTCCATTAATATTAATCATCAATTGGCTTTTATCGGCTTTAGGGAAAAAACTCACTCCGATAAATGGCATCAATGAAAAAGAACCGAAAAACACCAAAACTATAGCAAGGATGATAAGCTTTGGTTTGTTTAAAGCAGCTTCGAGCCTTTTAGTGTAGAAACCATTTACAAAGCGTGTAATCAGGCCTTCTTTTTTTCTTTGTGGCTTTGAGAGCACCTCGCTTGCCACAAATGGAGACAAGCTTAGTGCAACTATTAACGAGGCAGCCAGGGTATAGATCACAATTAACACCATACTCCGAATAAAACGTCCTACATCATTTGTCATTAGAAGCATTGGGGCAAAAGCCAACAAAGTAGTAAGGGTTGAACTAACCAATGCCGTGCCTATCTCGGAAGATCCTTTAATAGCTGCATCAACCGGCTTTAACCCTTTGTTGATATACCTGTAAATATTTTCAATGATTGCAATGCTGTTATCCACCAACATACCTAAAGAGATAATTAGGCCTGCAATTGACAATTGTTGCATCCCATAACCTGAAAGATCGGTAAACCCTATTCCTGCAAAAACTGAAACCGGAATGGCTATCATTACAATTATAGCAGAACGAAATCCTAGTGCTAAAAGGATTATTGCTCCAACCAATAGAATACCCTGTGCAAAGTTTACAAAAAAAACATTTACCCTGTCACGTACTCCATCAGCCTGCTTCAAAACCGTTTCCAGTCCTATGTTAGAAGGCAGTTGACTTTTGTAAACAGCAGTTATTTTGTCTATTTCTTCAGACAACCTATAAATGTTTACACCTTTCTTTTGATTAATAGTTAACCATAGAGCTTCCTGTCCCTGGTATTTAGATTGTATATCTGGTTTTTGGTAATCAAGTTCAACATCTGCTACATCACTGAGTAAAACAATACCATTCTGTCCTGCATCAATTACTGTATTTTTAATTTCATCCAGATTAGTATAGAGTCCACTTGTTATTATATTGAACTTTTTGGCCCCCAGTTCAACAGAACCTCCAGGAATACTGATATTTTCACTTTGAAGAACAGTAAGTAACCTGTCCAAAGGAATATTTTTTGATGCCAACCTGTCTAAACTCACTTTAACCTGAACCTCAAGCTCTTGTTCAGCATGCAATTCAACTTTTCTAATCCCATCTACTTTTTCAAGCCTTTTTTTTAGGTTATCTGCCTCTTTTTTAAGCTCATAAGGTGATGCACCTTTTGATACAAAAGCAAATTGATATATTGAAACATCAAGTACCGATGGTTGTTCAATATCTAGCCTGTATATGGTTTCTGGTAATTTCCCCCGGACTTCATTTACTTTTTGAATGATTTCCTGGTGTTTTTTTTCCTGATCTTCATTCGGTTGATATTCGACAAAAGTAAATGAAACACCATCCTGGATTTTTGTTGTTATTTTTCGAATTCCATCTATTTGATTGACCGATGATTCAATGGGATCAACAATCAGGGTTTCCATATCCTTAGGAGTTGCCCCGGGATTAATAACCAGAATAGTGGTTGTATTATATTCTGTATAAGGATCCTCCGATTTAGGCATTGTAAAAAAGGAGATCATCCCAAACAGGGTCAATATGATAAAGGCTACAATTGTAAAATGATAATTACGTATAGCGATTTTTGGAATCTTCATGGTTTCCAGAGTTTTTTTGATATTTGATTTCCAGGATATGATTTTAATGTGAATTGATTTTGGGTCAAAACAGTTGGAAAGCTTGCTAATGTTCTATTGGACACTTGCCAGCTGTTTGGCAATTACCCTATCATTGTCCTTAATTTCTTTTGGTTTACTGGTAATTACTTTCATTCTTTCAGAATTGGATAATTTGGTAAATACATATCCGCCTTTAAGATAAACTACTTCACTTTCTGCTTTAATAGCCATGCTTGTTGATTCGTCATAGATATAATATGTGATAGACTTACCAACGCCCTCCTGAACAGCATCAACAGGAATTTTCCTGCATGTTAATGTTTCATCTGGGTAGATCTCACCCCTTGCAAAAAAGCCTGGCTTTAAATGAAGCCCTCTATTTGATATGGATAATTCAACTTCGTAGAGACCTGTATATAACTCAGGGGCATTTGCAATTCTGGAAATTGTGGCATTCAGGGGTTTGTCTGGCCAAGCATCTGTAGTTATTTTTGCATTATCACCACATTTAAGCTTGACTATATCTTTATCAGCAATCCCAACAATCATTTTCCAGGTATCTTCGGCTGATGCAAAATAGAATACTGGTGTTCCCGGACCTGTAATTTCATTTTCTTCCATAAATTTTTTGAGGATAATGCCTTTGTCCGGAGCTTTTATAGAAGAGTATTTTTGATTGTATTTGGCAATGTTCATCGTAGCTTCAGCAACTTCTAATGCAGATTTAGCATTTTGTAATTGCTCTAAAGTAGCTACTGTGTCCTTATGTAGGTTTTCTACCCGCTGATAGTCTCGTTGTGCTTTATCCAGCGCAACATTGGCCTGCAGTACCTGTTGATTGATTTCTTTCATATCCAGTTGAGCAAGTAATTTGCCCTTGTTTACTTTTCCTCCCTCATCGACATAAATTGATTTGATAATGCCGCCGGTTTTAAAACTCAGTCTCATTTCCTTTTC
Organism: Bacteroidales bacterium; assembly: GCA_050295515.1. GTDB lineage: Bacteria > Bacteroidota > Bacteroidia > Bacteroidales > UBA10428 > UBA10428. The sequence continues at coordinate 20,847 of JBNKPU010000131.1, forward strand.
AGCACTAATGGTTCCAGATACATGAATAGGAACAGACAGTTTTTCTATACTTGTTTCAACAACCTCTACAGGAATGGAATTTTTCTGGTTGTTATCTAATTTGGAAGCTATAGTTTTTTGACAGCTATAGAGTGAACTAAAAAGAATTACTGTCCCCATGAACTGGAAAGTAACTACAAGGGGGTGATTTATAAATTTTAAGCGCTTCATATCCTTTGGTTTTAAGGTTGATATCTGATACAAATTTTAGAGATCTTTTTTATATATATTAAATGAATTGGCATGAACCTGTAAATCCTTAGAGTGAACCTGTATTTAATAGATAGTTGTAGAGGATGAACTTTTTTCCAGCTTGGCAATGCTTATTAGCAGGTTATATTCTGTATTAATTTTACCAGCCTCAGCTTCGACCATATTATTGCGGGCATCTAATATTTCAATCAGTGATGCCTCTCCTTGTTTGTAGCGTTTAGAAACTATACGGTATACTTCGGCAGCCTCAATTTGTCTGTTTTGAGCCAATTCTAAATTCTGCATTTGTTCATTTACACTTAGAAAATCCGATTTAACCTCCAATTCGATTCTCTTCCTCATTTCTTCCTCCTTATATTCATATTTCATCTTTTCCAGCAAGGCCTGCTCTCTTTTATACTTATTGGTTTTTCCTTGAAAAAGTGTCCAATTCAATACTATTGACCCAACAGCATATTCGCTATTGTCCAACGATTCAAATCCTTCACCCTGTAAACCTGCATTCAGGGCCAGGGCAACTTGGGGAATATTGTTCGTTGAATTAAGATCTGCCAGATGTTCTGCTATATTCATTTGTGACTCAATTAGCCTTAGCTCTTCTCTCTTTTTTAAAGCATTCTCAGTTATATCTGATTCATTTTCTGGAGTATCTGATGCTTTGTAAACCGAAATATAGATTGTATCTGTCAACTGCCTATTCAGAAGAAAATTAAAGTAACTTTTTGCAATTTCCTGACTCTTCAATATGTTTGTTTCTGTATAAAGCACCTGGCTAACATCAGATTTTGCACGCAATACTGCATCATTGGCCACCATATTATTTTCGTGCAATTTCTGGGTAATTCTATGATTTTCCTGAACTAAATCCTTGGTACGATTTATTAGTTTAACCATTTGAACAGATTGCAAATAATTATAATATGCTTCCTTAATATAAAAGGTGAGCTCTCTTTTAAATTGAGACAGCCCCTCTTGAGACATTTTTAACTGCTCTTCTGCAATTCTTTTATTGATAGAAAGGGCACGTGAATAGATAGGTTGAACCACCGAAATTGATGCATCGTATTCCTGGTTGCGCAAAAAATTGATCTGTTGGTTTTCCAGCATTGGAAAAGTACCTGGTTGTCCCTGCTGTTCCAACATCTGATTGAGTGTTGAATATACAGGGTTCATTAAATCGCCCAGTGGTAAATCAATAATTCTCCCTCCTTGAGCCAACGAATATCGAGTTTGTAATCCGGCTGCCGGCAGAAACATCCCTTTGGCTATTCTTAAGCCATATTCAGCCTGTTCGAGGGTTAGCATATTTTGCTTTAAAGCAAGATTATGCTCTATCCCATAATTCACATAATCGTTCAATGTTTGGGCTTGCACTAATCCATAGTATGGAATTGAAAGCAACAAAATGTATATATATTTCTTCATGATAAAGTTGGTTTTTGCACTGTAAAAATGCAGCACAAAAGTCTGGCATGAAATTCAATTGGAGTGAACCTGTAATTTGGGTGTATGAACCTGTAATGTTTTTACAAATAAAAACTAACTAGCAATCTTAACAAAACCCTTTAGAAACCGTATAAAAAAACTGCACTCAAATAAATGAGTGCAGCTGAAGCTTAATTATGTCATCCAATAGTAGGATTGATAAAATTACCCATAAGGGTAATTTTTTTTTAAATATTATATATAAAATATTTGTTTCTTAATTCTCAATTTTGTCTTAACTTTTTATTTACATCTTACTTAACGTTTAAGAATGTATATAAAAGTAATAAATACATTTGTATTTTTTCAATTATTCGCTCTATTATTTGTTATTTAAAGTGAGTATAGATTATACTTTATTATTTAAATCTTATTATATACCTACCTTTCAAAGGTTGTAAACATAATCATTCCTGAACAATATTTGTGAAATCGATGTCGATTTTTTTTCACATTTTGTTTTTTTACCAAGCTAATTCTCTGGTTTTAAACCCACATAACCTTTCCTTTATATGTTTTAAGTGTTGGAAATTATTTAACCCTTATGTATTAGAAATTCGTTATGAAGGTTGAAGATGCAAAAATAGAAGAACTTGGTGAGATAAAACATAGCATCGCAATGGTGCATCGAAACAAGTAAGTGAAACGACCAATGTTAAAGCAGTTTCAATATTTCATAGATTTTCTAATGCATATTTCGGGTTTAAATAGGAGTAAGTTTTACTAAGCACTTGCTGCAAATGGTATACTTTCAGAACTTCATAGCTATGATAATGGAGGACATGGTTTTTGATTGTCAATGCATAAACGAGGCCCCAACTGGACACCAGCACTTGAAACCTGGCTAAAACTCATTGTTAGTAGAGCAGATAATTAGTTGGGATTTATTCAGGTTGGTTATGAATTTCCTCTCTAAAAAGAATACTATGTTGTTCCAGTTCATTTAATACTGGCATATAAATTTCTGGTTTATTGGGAATATGAACACCTGACAAGTTTATCTGCCCTGTTAAAATCATCTTTACAGCAATGCCTACTGGCAATCCAACAGTTTTTGACATGGCTGTCATCCTTGAGTTATCCCCTTCAATACCCATTGAGGAGGTAAGCAAAACTTGATTGCCCGTTGAATTATCCCTATAAATGAATTTATGCCACATAACAATCATATCTTTATCTTGATCGTCCAACTTCCATTTTTGCATAAGGATATGTTCCAAGATCTGTGCTGGGGTTCCTGATTCAAGTCCAATTGGTGTATCATCAAAGAGCCCAAGCCAATCAAACTTCTCACGTACGTGAGAGTCTTGTCCTATCTGCATTTCCAAGAATAATTTTGTCCTTACAGGATCTTCCTTACTAAAATATAAAAAAGAATTGATAAACTCTTTGTAGGTCATATTACTAACATTTTCCATAAAATAGGAGTCATCTGTAGCCCCTAATTGCACAAATACATCCCATGCCCTGCAAAATCCAGAACGTCGCAATGTTCCTCTGAATACAGTTGGAACATCCTGTAAATTGTACTTCTCGATATATTTTAGTGAGTCCCTGTTTGCATATCCTTCGAATTTTCCTAATCCGGGTATTGAGATCCGCTCTGTCCTCCTAAAGAGCCTGTTATAAGGGATATATTTTAATTTGCCTTCCTGGATAAAACGAGCTGGTCCTCCTTGTCCTGCAACAACAACATTACGCGGATTCCAGGTAAATTTATAATTCCAGGGATTATTATCTGAACAAGGAGCAATCAAGCCCCCTGTAAAAGATTCGAAACATAATAACTGATGCCCAGCCGATTTTATCTTGTCAATAATCCGCATAGCTGACATATGGTCAATTCCAGGATCAACCCCCATTTCATTTAAGAATAGTATATTCTTAGATTTTACTTCAGTATCCATTGCTGCAACCTCATCTGATTCATATGAAGCTGTCACAAGGTGTTTTGAAAACTTTAAACAGGATTTAGCCACAACCGCATGAAACCGGGCAGGTAGCATCGAAACAACTATTGAAGCTTTGGTGATTTGATCTTCCAATTGACTAGTATTAAAGATATCCAAAACCTCAAAATGAACAGCATTAGAAATAGCTGATTCTAACCGGACCATCTCCTTATCGCAAACTTTAAGTTCCCAGTTATATTCTTCAACTACCTTTATGAGATAATTAATAAGAGTAGATGTTGACCTGCCAGCTCCAAGAACAAGGATCCTTTTCATAAAAATGTAAGAATTAGTTGCATTAACTGTTCAGCCAATCTTTTAGATAATTGAATGGCTCTGTAATTTCACCATTTTTCACAATTGTTGCCTTTTCGATAATACTGTTTTTATCCCCAGAAAAAAATTCCGGAAAAATACGTTCCATTAAGTTTGTTCCAAATTCTAAGGATGCATCTTTCGGCAGTTCATTGGGCAAATTATCCACAGCCATAATGCAGATATTATCCGGACTTATAAAAGCAAGTTCTTCTTGTCCTGTCTTTGGATTATACCCATAGAATGGGTCTTCAATTGTTGAGGGCCTAACCGTTGCAGTAATAGCCCCCTCTATGTCACAAGTAATATCAGCAATTACCCTGATTTTAAAATCTTCCCGAAGAAAGTCATCTCTGGTCAGAAGTTTTGGCGCATTGGAGTCCCAATAAGCTGCCATCATTAATATATCGGCATGCTTTGCAAACCTGTAGAAGTTAGAACTATATGCTTGAGGAGTTTTAAAAAAATGCTTCATGTCAAAGACCTTTCCATCTTTGTGTCTATTATAGGCATCAACATCTATCTGAGTATAAACAGGATGATGGATTAATTTATCAGATATAAAATCAGATTCTGACACTCTCTCAACACCAATGGTTTCAAGTAATGAAACCACACCTTTAGCAACCCTTCCATTGCCTGTAACAACTGTTTTCATGGGAGGCAGTTCAACTTTTTTGGCAGCCTTTATAAACTCTTTAAAATCCTGACAGTTATGTGCTGGTTTTGGTTCCTTCAGTTTATTCTTAATACAATAGGCCCTAATACCATTATATGCACCTATTAGACCAGCCCATTTTCCAAAACCAATCAACCTATTTCCTTCCTGATCCTTTAAATACTCATAATCTATTAGGGTAATCTTTTTTTCAAGAACAGTTTTTAGCAATTCTTTGTTATAGGGCTGCATTTTGGCTGTATGCGAAAAAAACATATAGGTCTTACCCTCTATTAAGTTCTCGGGTTTTACTTCTTTAATGCCTAAAAGCACATCACAATCATCCACCGAGTCGTCAAGCAATATACCTGATTCTTCATATTCTTCATCAAAAAAACATCTTTTGGCAGAAGGTTGAACACTAATTTTCACCTTCGGAAAATGACCAAAAAACTCTTTGCATTGAGCCGGTGATAAGGGCACCCTTTTATCTACTGGGATCTTGGTTTCTTTTAAAATACCTATTTTCATATGAAAAAATTATTGCTTCAGGGTTAAACATTGAATTCAATACCCTGCGCTAAAGGCAGGTCTGAACTATAATTAATCGTGTTTGTTTGTCGTCTCATATAGGCTTTCCAGGCGTCAGAACCAGATTCACGGCCTCCACCTGTATCTTTTTCTCCACCAAAGGCCCCTCCTATCTCTGCCCCTGATGTACCAATGTTTACATTAGCGATACCACAATCAGATCCTTCATACGACAGGAACCGTTCTGCATCCATCAGGTTTTGTGTAAAAATTGCAGATGAAAGTCCCTGTGGAACATTATTATGGATGGTTAGAGCTTCATCAATTTCCTTGTATTTTATTAGGTATAACAATGGGGCAAAGGTCTCTTCCTGAACAATGGGATATGAATTTTCGACAAGGGCAATTGCTGGTGTCACATAGCAGCCTGAATGATAGTCTTCTCCCTGAAGTATCTCACCTCCAACAATAATAGACCCACCAGACTCTTTAACCGACTCTATAGATGACTGATAGGTTTCAACGGCCTTTGTGTCAATTAATGGACCTACATGAACTGTTTCATCCAAAGGGTTTCCTATTTTCAGGTTTTTATAGATGGCAACAAGCCGATCTTTTACCTCATCAAAAATAGATTCGTGCATGATAATTCTTCTAGTCGAAGTACATCTTTGTCCAGCTGTACCAACAGCTCCAAAAACGATGGCCCTTATCGCCATCTCCAAGTTGGCTTCAGGAGTAACAATAATTGCATTGTTCCCTCCAAGCTCCAGAATTGACCTGCCCAACCTGCTACCGATAAGTTGACCGACTCTTTTGCCCACTTTGGTAGAACCGGTAAAAGAGATTAAGGGAATATTTTTATCGAGGAACAAATCGTCTCCCAAATATTTAGAACCTGTAGCAACCAGGTTGACTACTCCTTCAGGCACATTATTTTCTTTAAGAACCCTCGCTATAATATTGTGTACAGCTATTGCGCATAGAAAAACCTTTGAAGAGGGCTTCCAAAGTGTTACATCTCCACAAATCAATGCCAACATGGTATTCCAGGACCAAACAGCTACCGGAAAATTAAACGCAGAAACAACACCTACAATACCAAGGGGATGATACTGGTCGTACATACGATGACCAGAACGCTCTGAATGCATTGTATACCCATATAGTTGCCTTGATTGTCCTACGGCAAAATCACAGATATCAATCATTTCCTGTACTTCTCCCAGGCCTTCCTGGTAAATTTTACCCATTTCATAAGAAACAAGTTTACCCAAAGGTTCTTTAAATTTTCTGAGTTCAAGGCCGATCTGTCGGACTATTTCTCCCCTTTTTGGAGCAGGAACTTTTCTCCAAACAATAAAAGCTTGCCTGGCAGTATCTATAACATGTTGATAGTCCTCCAAATTTGCTTGTTTGACCTGAGCAATAGATTTACCATCAACCGGCGAGAAGGATGAAATGAGCTCACCTTTTGTATCGATCCATTTGGTGCCAGTTGTGGCTCCTTGATTTACTTCAGTAATCCCAAGTTCTCTTAAAGCTTTTGCTATTCCAAAATCGTTTCCCATAATGCAGCGATTTGATTAGCTCCAATTTACGGAATTTCAAAATAACTTTTCTTTAAAATATCCTATTCCTGACAAAGATCATGAAGTTTGAGGGGTGGGAAGTTATGGGATATGAGTTATGGAGTATGGGTTAGGGTATATTCATTTTGGTGTGCTATTAACCAGTAACAATTACATTCTGATTTTGAATCCTTTACATTTTTATAAAAAATATAGCTAACATTAGGTGTTTTGTAGCAAAACTCTAGAATGTCTAGTTTTAGGCAAAACTAAATTATTCTACCATATTGCTTAATATGTTATCTACTAAGTCATTAACATGTATCTGAGTGGTATCAAAAACTTTAAGGTCATCAAAATCATCCTGATTTAAAATGAGAGGCAACTCTGTGCCACCAAGAATTATCCCTTCAATTTTCTTCTTGTTTTGTATTTGTTCAATAATACTCAACAATCCTAGTTTAGTTTCCTGATCTATGTGATTATACACCAATTCGTTCATGTATTTATCGTGAATATAATCCCTGTCGATAAACTTGGGAACAACAACCTCTAGATCAAACTTTTTGGCTTCAAGTTCGTAAAATCCTGCTGACATGGTAGATTTGGTGCCCAACAAAGCAACAGTCTTGACATTGCTTTTCTGAACAGCCTTGCAAGTTGCTTCTACAATACTAAGCAAAGGAATATTAACCTTTTTCTGTAATCTGTTAAATACAATGTGGGGAGTGTTGGATGCCATTGCTGCAAAATCAGCTCCTGCTTTTTGTAAGTTATCAATTTTACTTGCTAAAAAGTCAACTAACAGATCGAACTTTTTATCTGCTATATATCCAAGCATTTCTGTCATATTTACTGTATGAATGAATATCTCGGGATAATCTTTAGTATTTAGTTTCGATTGAAAGTCTTTGATTATCTTCCTGTAATATTGAATAGTTGATTCGGGACCAATCCCACCTATAAGTCCGGCTTTTTTCATGGTATATTGTTTTTTGCTGAATTTATAAATAAATACTCATACAAAGAACAATAAAACAACACATACATGGTCTAATTAGGGACCATATATGTGCAGAATTATTTTGTTAACAGTTTAATTTACTCTATAGAACGTATTAAATACAACTACTATGGCAATCAATTACCACAGTTTAGCGAATAATTGCGATTTGTTTAATAAATGCAGTGTTATCTTTTAGTTTCAGGTGTAGGCTATATAAACCTTGCTCCAGGGTGGAAACATCCAAAATTCCAGAAAATTCCTGATTTTGAGAAATATCTTTCATTACAACTAATTTCCCATCACATGAAAAAAGATTAATTGCCTGAATACCCAATACCACCATTTCTTTATCGATGTATATGATGTCCTGGGCAGGGTTTGGATATACCAGCTTATCACCGGTAAACAGGTTATCCAGCGAAGTTGCATCAACAGTAAAATCTTTAGTAACTATACAACCGTTATTATCTCTTACATAGGCTGTATAGTTTCCTGGAGCAACCTCATAAAAGAATGAGTCCTCCTGATAATTTGTTCCATCAATGGAGTATTCAACCGGGAATGCCCCTCCTGAAGATACAATACTTATACTGTAGGTCCCTCCGCTCTCTGTATAAATGGTTACATTCAGTATTTCATTCTCAATAGCACCATTTATGTAATTAGAGGGAGTTTGTGTTACACAACCTAATGTATCACGAACATAAGCTGTGTAATATCCTTCAGACAACCCTCCTATAACTGATTGATTTTGGAAAGAAACACTATCAATTGAATATTCATATCCACCCCAGCCACCTGTGGCATTAACCACCAATGCTCCATCATTTTCCCCAACACAAGAAACATTCTGCACTTCCTGCACATAGGCTGTTAAATAAGGAGGAGTTTCTACCTGATAGATAGCACTGGTATCTGTACAGTAGTTGGCATCTCTTGCAATTACCACATAGCTACCATCCCATAGATTATTGAAAATTGAGTCCACATCGTAATAGCCATTTGAACTAAACCAATACTCAATTTGCCCTGTACCCCCGGAGGCATTTGCTTCAATCGATGCATTGTCCTCATTACATATTTTCTGTGTAAAAGTGACTTCAATTACCGGACCAGCAGTTAAATTCAGATCAAAAGTAACTGTACTATCATTGGCTTGCGAATCGGTTACAGTAACTGATACTGTAACTGTTCCACTAGAACTAACAGGTGGTGTTATATACATATCATAATTGCCATTTTCTCCCACAATTAAAATGCTGTCATTTGGTAAAAGAGATGGATTATCTGATAGTGCAGCAACTGTACAGGTCGAAACATCGTCATCGCTAACAGTAAATGCTGTCTGGACAGGGTCTCCAGTACAAGCATCAATATTTGCAATTGGCGAAATTGTTGGTTTTCCTCCGCCATAACCTTCTGTTACAATGTAGGCATTCGACAATCCAGTAGTTGTTATTTGAATGCTGTCATTAAAAATTCCTGAAGATTGGGGAGAAAACCTTACATAAAAAGTAGTTGTAGGTACAACACCTGAGGATGGCTCAAGTGTTATGGGAGACTCATTTACAAAGCCACCTCCGCTGTTGGTAGAAATTTCAAAACCAACTGGTGAGGTAATCACAATATTGCTCATTAAGTCTGATCCTGAAATATCAAATTGCTGCTCAGAAGAAATCTCCCCGACTTCAACCAAGCCGAAATAAGATAATTCATTAGATATGATTACACTCGGGGTAGCCTCTCCTGCTCCCTGATAATAGCCAATATTATTGCCATAAGTAGCATTTCCGGTACCCAATACCGGTGAACCCGTATAAACAGAAACTATGTTATTCTCAGCATCTACAAACATTGGGTTGCCATTAATATTATTGCCCAAATCGCCACCAAAAGATGAATTCCATGAGGAACTTGGTGAATTGGTGATCAGACAATGGCTGTATGTTGGATTGGCTACACCAGTTGTAACAAAATTGTATATGATATATGTAGTTGATCCATAAAAAATTGTATTGACATACTCTGGACTTGCTGCACCTTCCTGACCATTGCAGTAAACCGCATCTCCCACTGAAGTCCCGGATACATTCCCATAAAAGGTAACATTTCTGAATACTGGATATGAAGAACCCGCACCACCTATGTATCCTCCGCTCACATAAACCGCACCCGCCCCAGCTTCTGAAGTATTGTTCAGAAAGGCACAGTTTGTAAAAGTAGGACTGCATTCAAAGTTTGGTACTGAAGAGATGTAAACAGCTCCTGCCGCTCCCGAGGGTGAATAGGATGCATTGTTCTGAAATACAACATTTTGAAATGTTGTGTAATTTCCAGAATAGGCATCAATAACCCCCTGAAGATAAACAGCACCTCCAGATTTAGCCCTGTTTTTCTCAAGTACAAGGTTTCTCAGCAATGGAGAGCAATCACCTGCAGAACTTGTAAGCATATAAATAGCCGCACCTCTGTATTGATCGCTTGAAGCACCATTGCCATTTCCTCCACTTATTGTAAATCCATCAAGGACGGTCTCTTCTGTAAAGCCTGTTGATATCCCATAGAATCGGACCACCTTATAGCTATTATCAGTAGTGGTTCCTAAGTTGTCATTGTCTCCTAAGTCGCCACTTAAAGTTGTTTTATTTGTTATAAAATCCCGTTCAGCAATGGTGGTTGAATCAATACTTTCATTCCCCGCAAAGCCTCCAAATACTTTCACTCCATCAACCATATCGAAATAGGCGTCGCGAGCAGATGCATGAGGTTTATAAACACCTTTTGCAACAACAATTGTATCACCTGCATCAACCGATAGTAAGGCTGATTTCAGATCAGTAAAAGCATTTTCCCAATTGCTGCCATCATCATTACCTGTAGCATTGTTATCAACATAATATATTGGCCCATGCACACCTGTACCTGTTAGCAGTTTGTTCCTTACAATTGGACCTGCTGTTTCATGCCTGATGTACCCACCTGTATAGCCTTCAACCGAAGGAGAAAACCGGGCATATATTGTTGTGTCAGGAACCATGCCATCAATTGCATCAATGGTTATTGTATCTGTATTGCCTGAATAGTTGCCACTCTCAGTTGTAATGTCAAAATAATTTGGAGCAGTAATTACGATTGGACCTGACAGATATGAACCCGAAACAGTATAAGATTCTTCAACTGAATTTTCGTGCAGAAATATGCTGCCAAATGGAATTGTAGAAGTTTGAACTGTCAAAGTTGGCACGACTCCGGTTCCGTAAACATTTAAGGTATCTGGGTCGATAAATTCAATACTGTTATGCAAAATATATGAATCAGCCACGCCTTCAGATGTTGGCTTAAACCTCACATAAACAGTAGTTGTAGGCACTGTTCCTCCTGAGGGCATTAAAGTTATCGAATCGGTTTTTCCACTATAATCTCCGGTTGTAAGGGTAAGTTCATAATCAGCAGGTGCTATAATATAGAGGTTGCCCAATAAATTGCTTCCGCTTACAGTATAGTTCTGTTGATTAGATGAATCCCCAACCAGCACATCCCCAAAAGAAGTAAGACTTTCAATAATAGATACAGCAGGGGCATAAACACCACTTCCTTGATAATATCCTATGTTATTGCCATAGCTAGTATTGCCTGCATTGATGGCAGGTGAATCATCGTAAAGGTCAAAATCCAGGTTTGCATAGTCGACAAAATGGGGATAGCCAGCAATATTATTTCCCCCATCAATTCCATAATTGGCGTACCAAGCTAAGCTAGGAGAACCTTTTATCAAGCAGTTGTAATAGGTCAATACACTTGAACCATCATAAATAATATCGCCTTGAATATCCTGATTGAGCCAGAAAATAGTGTTTACAAAGCTTACGCTTGCGGCACCATTGTTATAAAGAGTCTGACTATTATCACTAGTACTAAATGTAACATAATTGTCTAAAAAGACGCAATTGTAAAATGTTGCATTGCCTTCCATATTGTATAAAGCGCCTCCAGCTGAGCTAGCTTGATTAGCATAGAATATACAACTATCAGCAACTATATTTGTATTATAGATAGTAACAGCCCCACCAAATTGAGCACTGTTATAGAAAAATTTCAGGTTATTGAAAGTCAAACTTCCAGTAGTGGAATACAAAGCGCCTCCATTATTGCCTGTAGCATTACCTCCCTTGAATGTTAATCCATCCAAAATAACTCCGGTAACACTATTGGTTATGATGTGTAAACTGTTCTCCGAATTATTGGATAGACCTATATCATCTCCATTAATGTCGCCCGACAAAATGGTTTCATAGGCTTCTGTATCCCTGTTGTCCCAAAAACCAGCATCGGCCAATAATTCTGTGCCTGAAAATCCTCCATATATATTAATACCCTCTATCATATCAAAGGATACTGAATTGTCTGAACCATGAGGCAAATACACTCCCATTTTTATAAAGATAGTATCGCCGGTTGCTGCTGCAGATAGTGCATCTTGAAGCGATCTGTATGCATCGGTCCAAGATGTGCCGTTTTCTAATCCACTTGCAAGGGTATCAACATAGTGCACGTTTGAATATAGCAAAGTGCCTATCAGCAAAAAAAAGGACATTGCCATACCCTTTAAAAAGGAAGTCATATATTCCATAACCATTTATTTTATTAGGACAACTGAAATTAGTGAAGAGACTGATGTTCTGGAGAAGACACTTAGTTTTATCAATCACCATAATGCAATGATATGCATCACCTTAAGGCTATGCAACCCTTAAATTGAAGCTTAGGATATTGTATTATTCTATTGCATAGATAGTATATTGAAAAGAGAAAAACCAAAAACAAATCAATAGGAATATTACCGATAAAACAGAGTTGTTAAAAAAACATAAGCAAAACCTTTTTTGTTAAGGTTCTTTATGTATGAAATAGCATATTCCTTATATTTACTGTCCCTTTAAGTTAATAATCAGGGTTAGAAGAAGTATTCAATGTGGAATTTGTAACTTATTAAAGTATCGTTCGTCTATTTTTAAAAACAATTCATATATCAAATCTGAAAAACCATGAAGCTGAACATTTCTAACTTGTCCAAAACCTATCCAAACGGTGTCGAAGCCTTAAAAAAAATAAACCTCTCAATTCCCAATGGGCTTTATGGACTACTCGGGCCGAATGGTGCAGGAAAATCAACACTTATGCGCACAATTGCCACCTTGCAGGGTGCTGATGAAGGATCGATTACTTTTGGTGAACTGGATGTACTATCAGAAAAACACGAAGTCAGGAAAACATTAGGGTACCTTCCTCAGGAATTTGGTGTTTATAAAAATGTAAATGCGGAATCGATGCTGGACCAAATTGCCATACTTAAGGGTATTGTTGATAAAAGCTCACGCAAGCAACTGGTAGAGTCGCTTTTGGTTCAGACCAACCTGTATAGCGACAGGAAGAAGAAATTGGGCGGTTATTCAGGTGGCATGAAACAAAGGTTCGGTGTAGCCCAGGCCTTAATTGGGAATCCTAAAATTATTATTGTAGATGAACCTACTGCAGGGCTGGACCCCGCAGAGAGAAAAAGGTTCTTGAACCTGTTGAGTGAAATAGGAGAAAAAAAAGTCATTATTCTTTCAACACACATTGTAGATGATGTAAATGATATTTGCTCAAACATGGCAATTATTAATAAGGGTGAAGTTAAATACCAAGGAAAACCTGAGGATGCTATAAATGCCCTTAAAAACAAAGTTTGGAGTAAGCAAATATCCAAGGCTGAAGAAGCTGCATGGAATGAAAAATACCAGGTAATTTCTTCCAAAATATCCGATGGAATGGTTGACCTCCATATCTATAGCCAAGAACCACTTGCAGGGTTTGAAAAAACAAAAGCTAACCTTGAAGACGTTTATTTTTCAGTTATTAATGGATATTTAAACTAAAACGAGGCTGATATTGATTGACTACTTTAGAATTTAGAATACAGAAAAAATATTGAATGTTAACATATAGATGCCAAATAGTGTGCCTCTGCATGTTTTAAACCTGATCTTATGTTTTTACAAATTGTGTTTTTTGAAATCAAATACAGGCTACAGCGGCCTGCAACATATATTTATTTTCTAATTCTTTTCGGCTTCAGTTTCATGATTATGGCACTTCCTGATGCTTCAGTTTCTGAAGCTGGAGAGCAGCTACATAAAAATTCGCCTTATGTAATCAGTCAACTAATTTCCTCTTTCATATTATTTGCATCCATTATTCTGGCAGGTGTAATGGGAGTTCCGGTATACCGCGAGTTTGACCATAATTTCAATGAAATAGCTTTTACGCTTCCTGTCAAGAAATGGGAATACCTTTTGGGCAAATTTACCGGATCATACATTATTGCAGTTATTATATATTTAGGAATTGTTTTGGGTTTTATGGTAGGGACTTTCATGCCCTGGATGGACGAAGCCGATTTAGGGCCTTTTTTACTGGAAGCTTACATCAATCCAATATTTGTATTTGTCTTACCCAATGTTTTTATCCTTGGCATCATTTTTTTTACAGTTGGCACACTCACCAGGTCTCAATTGGCGATATATGCACAGGGATTGGTTTTTATAGTAATCTATTATGCCCTAAGCACATTGATGAAGGATGTGGATACAAACCCTTCAAACTCTCTCTTTGATCCTTTTGGATCAATTGCAGCCAGCTTTGAAACCAAATACTGGACTACTTATGAGAAAAATACCTTGTTGCTTCCATTTGCAGGATATGTGATGCTAAACAGGGTAATTTGGCTGGCCATATCAACAATCATTGGAATAAGCTGCTATTTGTTTTTCTCTCCATCAAATGAGAAACGGTTTAGGTTTAGGAAAAAAACACAGGTACCAGTTGATGATTTACTGGGTCGAAGCGGAATTGTAATTCCACAAGTTGTTGCTGACTTTTCATTGAAGGCCCAGATCTATCAATGGTGGTATTTTTCTACGTTTCAGTTTAAAAAAATCATACGGGCAATACCATTTTGGATTATGCTTGCTTGTGGTTTAGGACTACTACTATTGGGTCGGTTTGGTGTATCTATGCTTGGTGCCACATCCCTACCTGTCACGTATATGCTTCTGGATATGCTAAGTGGCATGTTTCTGGTATTTGCTGTTATTATTGTAGCTGTATATACAGGAGAACTCATTTGGAAGGACATTGATGTAAAGGTTGCCCCAATTTTTGATTCTACGCCAGTATCAGACAACCTTATTGTACTGTCTAGATTTTCTGCAATGATCCTTGTCGAGCTTTTTATTATTCTTATGATTATGCTTTGTGGCATTGGCATCCAGATATCTGAAGGTTTTTACCATTTTCAAATAGCAGTATATTTAAAAGTACTTTTATTACATGTCTTCCCTTATCTTTTAATTTTCACTTTTCTGGTATTTCTTATACATACATTGATTAACAATAAGTTTGTTGGTCATACATTGGTTATCGTATTTTTTCTGTTGCAGATCTTTAGCGGTCAGCTAGGAATGGACCATGTTCTTACACAATATGGAAATTCAATTGAAAAGTCATACTCCGACATGAATGGTTTCCAGAATTTTGTATTCCCGACACTAATTGTCGATCTTTATTGGTTCTTTCTTGGTGCTGTATTCCTTATACTTAGCATTTTACTAATCAAAAGGGGCAATAGCTTAAACTATTTAGACCGTTTGGACAATGCCAGGGTTAGTCTTAAAAAAAGTAGAGCCAAATTTTTAATTCCTTCCTTTTTGATCCTGTTTATCGCTACAGGAGCGTTTATTTATTACAATACCAATGTATTGAACACATATAGAAACAAAAAGGCAAATCGAGAATTTCAGGCAGAATATGAAAATACTTACAGCAAATATGCTGATTACCCAAAACCACGTATTCTTGATGTAAAAACTAAGGTTGACCTCTTTCCATCTGAACTGCGTTTAGAAAGCAGGGGTGAATATCTCCTGACGAATAAAAACGATGTCCCACTGGACTCAATACATGTTCGAACAAACCCATGGATCTCCATAAACAAACTTAAGTTTAATATTGCAGCAGAACTGGTCGATAGTTCAATGGAACATGGATATTTTATATACAAACCCAAGGTTCCCGTTCAACCTGGAGACACGTTCCAACTCTATTACGATTTTACTTTTCAGGAAAGAGGTTTTCACCGTTGGGGACACAGCACCAGCCTTGTAGCAAATGGCACCTTCCTGCACAATGAGTTTATGCCCGACTTTGGATATAATGAAAGTGGTGAACTCAGGGATAAAAAGGAAAGAAAAAAGATAGGCCTGCCCGAAAAACTCTTTGAAGCAGATGAATTGACAGATAGTTCTAAATACGGTAACACATACATAGGTGGAAATGCCGACAGGGTCAATTTCGAATGCATTATCAGCACCGAGCCAGATCAAACAGCCATATCTGTAGGTACCTTGGTTGATGAATGGGTGGATAATGACCGGAGATATTTCAAATACAAAATGGATGAACCTGTCTGGAATTTTTATTCGTTCTACAGTGCTGAATACAAAAAATATGAAGAAGAATATAAAGGAATTACCCTGGCTATATACTACCATAAAACACATGATTTCAATTTAGAGACCATGGTAAAAGCGATGAAGAAGACCATCGATTTCTGTAATGCCAATTATTACCCCTTTCAACACGATGCCTTGCGTATTGTCGAAATACCCAGATACTCAAGTTATGCCCAATCTTTCCCTGGCACAATTGCTTTCTCTGAAGGATTAGGTTTTATCCTTGATGTAGATGAAAAGAACGATATTGATGTACCTTTCTTTGTTACTGCGCACGAGACCGCTCACCAATGGTGGGGACACCAAGTATGTGCCGCTCCGGTAAAAGGCTTCACTCTAATGGTTGAGTCTTTGGCTGAGTATACCGCAATGATGGTAATGCTGGAAGAATTAGGCGAAAAGCAAGCCAATAAGTTTCTGAAATACGAATTGGACAGGTATATGCTCATGAGGGCTGCAGAAAAGAAAAAAGAAGTCCCCTTATACCTTGTTGATGACCAACAGTACCTGAGTTACCAAAAGGGCTGTCTTGCTTTTTATAATTTGATGGACAATATTGGAGCAGATTCATTACATGCCGCTTTATCGCGTTTTATAGAGACTTACCAATACAAAGGACCTCCCTACCCCACTTCAATGGACCTCATTAAATTCGTTGAAGAAGTAGTTCCAGACTCCAGTAAATACTTAGTGGATAATTGGTTTATGAAAATAATTCTATTTAGCAACAGAGCTGATTCCGTACAATATTCTGAATCTGAAAATGGCAAGTTTAATGTAGAATTATATACAACCTCTAAAAAATACCAAGCCGACAGCTTGGGCAAACAAGAAGCCCTGGTCTTGAGCGATTGGTTGGATATAGGAGTATTTGCTGAATCCAGCGAAGGTGAAGACTCGCTGATTTATTTAGAAAAAGTCTTGGTAACTGAAGGGAAAAATCATTTCTCCATTGAAGTAGACACAAAACCTACAAAGGCCGGAATAGACCCAATGCTAAAACAAGTAGATCGAAACTTGTTGGATAATTCAAAGACAGCAAAAAAGATATAAATAGGATTAACCACGAATTATGTAGATGAACACGGAATAAAGCTGTGTTTATCCTTGGTGAATGTTCTCTTACTCAAAAAACAATCCAATCAAACCCTCAATATCTTCCACTGAATAATTGGGTTTGTACATCTTTAACTGCTCAAGATTTGTGAAGCCATATCCAACTGCGATGCATTTTACCTGAGCTTGCTGTGCTCCTTCAATATCATAGGCTGTATCGCCAATCATAACTGTTTCTTCAGGATCCATACGATATCGATCAATTAGGTCCTGTATCAATTCTGCTTTGGTATGATTACCTCCGTATCCAGCTCCACATAAATCAACCAGGTATCTGTCAAATTCAAAATAACGGATGATTTCCCAGGCATATTTCTCCAGCTTGGAAGTAGCCACGAACAATGATTTTCCCTCAGAACTCAGCGATGACAAGAGTTGCTCAATACCATCATACGGTACATTTTCATATAGTCCATGCTTTCCATAATATTCACGAAAAAGAGCCACGGCCTGATCGGTCTGTTTATCATTAAATCCGAATACATTTTTAAACGACTTCTGCAATGGAGGTCCGATGAATTCAGGAGGAATTGACTCTGGGATATTCTGATAATGGAGACTTCGAAGCGCATATTTAATCGAATTTAAAATACCCTCTTGTGGATTGGTAAGTGTACCATCAAGGTCAAATATGATGTTTTGGAAATGCATTGATTATATTTTACTGCGAAATAATACAAATTAAAATAAAGCAGCAAATTAAACCAATAGAGTGTTTCTTAAGCAACATTGCAAAAACACGATGAATAGAACGTAGAGATTGATAGTATTTAAGTAGCAGTAGCAAGTGCCTGCATTCTGACAGAGCTACTAACACTTTTAAATTATTAAGAAGAATGAGATGAAACATCTATTCTATTCAATAATTACCGTACTACTAGAAACTTATAACTTCCAACTCCAAACTCCCAACTAACGAATTAATTTGATTATCAAGAAAGAATAGTTAAATTTGCACGCCTAACCAATAAAACCTAAAAATTATGGGAAAAGGTGATCAAAAAGGTAAACGTGGTAAAATTATACGCGGATCTTATGGTGTGAAACGCAAAAGAAAGAAGAAAAAAACGAATATAGCAGCACCTGTTGCCAAACCAGAAGAAACTAAAGTTGAAAATAAAACCGCTCCTGTAAAGGTAAAGAAAGAAGAAGCACCAAAGGCTGAAAAACCTAAAACAGAGGTAAAAGAAGATAATAAAGAGACTAAAAAAGCCCCTTCAAAGCCAAAAAAAGAACCAGAAAAAAAGGCTGAGGTAAAGGAAGAGAAAAAAGAAGCAAAAGCAGAAAAGAAGGCTGACGAAGGCAAAGAAGAATAATTCATATTCTAAAATATTTCGGCCGCCACATAAACATGTAGCGGCTTTTTTTTGTTTAACAAGTAACTAATAGCAGCGTAAAAAAATTAATGAGGCCGATTAGAAATGTTGCCATAATCGCACACGTCGATCATGGCAAAACAACCTTAGTTGACTGTATTTTACATCAATGTAAAATATTCAGGGACAACCAAGACACAGGGGAGCTTATTTTGGACAATAACGACCTGGAAAGGGAAAGAGGGATTACCATTCTTTCGAAAAACGTATCTGTTGTATATAATGACGTAAAAATCAACATTATTGACACTCCCGGTCACGCCGACTTTGGGGGTGAAGTTGAGCGTGTTTTAAATATGGCCGATGGTGTTTTACTACTTGTAGATGCCTTCGAAGGACCAATGCCACAAACTCGTTTTGTGCTCGGAAAAGCTATTGAGCTTGGACTAAAACCAGTTGTGGTGATCAACAAAGTAGACAAGCCTAATTGCAGGCCAGACGAAGTACAAGATTCTGTATTCGACCTGATGTTCAATCTGGATGCAACCGAAGAGCAACTTGACTTCCAAACCGTTTATGGGTCAGCCAAAAACGGATGGATGTCTGAAGACTGGAACAATCCGACAACAGATGTATCTTTTCTGTTAGACCAGATTATTGATCAGGTTCCTGAGCCCAAAACAATTGATGGAACACTTCAATTAAAAGTGACTTCTTTGGAATATTCGAGTTACATCGGCCGTATTGCTATTGGTCGAGTTTCGCGTGGCTCAGTAAAAGCTGGGCAACAGGTTTCTTTAGTAAAAAGAGATGGCACGATAGAAAAAGCCAAAATCAAAGATTTGTTTGTTTTTGAAGGACTGGGCAAAGCTAAAAGCGACGAGGTTCTTTGTGGTGACCTATGTGCTGTCTCAGGCATCGAAGGATTCGATATCAGTGACACTATCGCCGATTTTGAAAATCCTGAAGGCTTGCCTCCCATACCAATAGATGAGCCAACAATGAGCATGTTGTTTACTATAAACAATTCGCCATTCTTTGGGCGCGAAGGAAAATTTGTAACATCAAGACACCTGCGCGACAGGCTATATCTTGAAACCGAAAAGAACCTGGCACTTAAAGTTTCTGAAACCGGCTCACCTGATGCCTATGAGGTATTTGGACGAGGTGTTCTTCACCTGGCCATACTTGTTGAAACCATGAGACGTGAAGGCTATGAATTACAACTTGGCAAGCCTAGGGTGATCGTCAAACAAATTGACGGCAAAAAATGTGAGCCAGTTGAAATCCTTACCATTGATGCACCAGAGGAATTTTCGGGCAAAGTAATCGAATTTGTTAATCAGCGCAAAGGTGAAATGCTTGTCATGGAACCAAAAAACGACATGGTCCACCTTGAATTTGAAATACCTGCCCGTGGCTTAATTGGTTTCCGCTCTCAAATAATGAACCTTACAGCTGGTGAAGCAATTATGGGTAGCCGATTTAAAGAATATCAACCCTGGAAAGGCGAAATAAAAGAAAGAACTGTAGGTGCTCTCGTTGCTATGGAAACAGGTACAGCTATTGCTTATGCCATTGACAAGCTTCAGGACAGGGGTAAATTCTTTGTAAAACCTGGTGATGAAATCTACAGGGGACTGGTAGTTGGCGAAAACACCCGTGTTGGCGATATTGTTGTCAATCTCACAAAGTCCAAGAAATTGACAAACATGCGTGCCTCTGGCAGCGATGATAAATCGAAAATTGCACCTCCAATTATCTTTTCTCTGGAAGAATCGATGGAATATATTCAGGAGGATGAATATGTTGAAGTTACTCCCAAGAGTATTCGATTAAGAAAAATTTTGCTCGAAGAGCACGAACGTAAACGTGCTTCCAACAAGGCAGAATCTTAAAACAAGAAGTTTATTAACAATCATATAGCGCCAAAAGGGAATATATAACACTATTTTCTTTTGGCGTTTTTTTATATTTTTTTCACTAGCGCCCGATCAAGCATAAGCCTAAAAATTCAAAGCAATTATAAGTGTGATGAGAGTTTTAACCAGAGAGCAGTGATTTACTATAAAATAATCTATATTCAACCATAATAAACGTTAGTTTTATTTTGCTAAATTTACATTCATATTTGATACCATAGTAGTTATTCGAATGAAGCAGAGATTTCAATTTTTAGCCAAATACTCCTTTATATGGCTGGCATTTTTCATCTTTATAAAGCTTATTTTTCTTTTTGTTAATCATAACTTATCCTTTGTTCTCATAAAGTTGTGGCCCAAAATTCTGGTGCATGGACTATTGATGGACTTTTCTATGCTGGGGTATGTTATTGCCATGCCTTTATTTTTGCTCATTGTCCACACATTTCTTTCAGGCAGATGGTTCTATATCGTTTGTCAGACCTACACTGTTCTTCTTTTGATCATTTTCTCCTTTATTGTAATTGCTGATTTGGTAATCTATCCTGAATGGGGTTTCAGGTTAGATGTGGCACCCTTATTTTACCTAAAAACTCCTGAGGGTGCAATGGCTTCAATTACTTCAATGGAAATGGTTTTATACTTCCTTTTTAGCCTGCTGATCCCAATTCCCTTTATCTACCTGTTCAGACGGACCAACAAACAGACGGTAACACTTGGCAAAAATCAAAAATGGATTGCGGCCCCAGCATTGTTGCTTACATTTGGCCTTTTAATTATACCTATCCGAGGGGGAGTAAGTGCATCAACAATGAATACTGGCAATGCCTATTTCTCAGAAAATACTTTTGCCAACCATGCTGCCCTTAATGTTTTCTGGAATATTTTTTATTCATTTGCCAACAAGGATGACTATTCCAATCCATTTGTTTCTAAGATTGAAAACCCAATAGCTTTGGAGAAAGGGGGAAACTGTTTGGTGGATTCTTCAAACTCTATTCTTACAAATAAAACACCCAATATTATTTTAATTGTACTTGAAAGTTTTTCGGCAAGACTTATGGAATCTGTTAGCCCCGATTTCAAAATTGCCAGAAACCTTGACAGCCTGGCCAGAAATGGAGTTTTCTTCTCGAATATCTATGCCTCTGGGGACAGATCTGATAAAGGATTAGTATCCATATTAAGCGGTTATCCTTCGCAACCGACAACATCTATCATTAAATATCCAAACAAAACGGAAAAATTGCCCGGATTGGCAAAAACACTTGCACAAAGCGGCTATGCATCTACCTTTTATTATGGCGGCGATATTAATTTTGCCAGTATGAAATCTTACTTTGTCAATTGTGGCTTTCAAGAATTAGTGCACATCCTGGATTTTAAGCCTTCTCAGAGAATATCGAGCTGGGGTGTTCCTGATGAGTATGTGTTTGAAAGGCTATACAGTGATATACAGAAAGAAAACAGCCCCTATTTCAAAACTATTTTCACCCTATCCAGTCATACACCCTATGATGTGCCTCAAGAAAAAAAATGGGTAGATGGAACCGATGATGAGTCATTATTTTTGAATTCAGCCGCCTATACCGACTATCAGCTTGGCAGGTTCATTAAAAAACTTGAATCCAATGGCCTACTGGAAAACACATTGGTTGTATTGGTAGCCGACCATGGTTCCATGATGCCCGGACCAGCGAAATATGCTTCCAAAGAAATGTTCCATATCCCTTTGGTATTGTACGGTCCTGAATTAAAAGAAAAAGGATTGGTCATCAATAAAACAGCATCGCAAGCAGATATTCCTGCAACCTTGTTGGGCCTATTGGAAATTAACAGTTCTGAATATCTTTTTAGCCGAAATATCATGTGCCCTCAGAGTGAGGAAAATGCTTGTTTTGCAATTAGCCGGGGATTTGGTTATGTTTCAGATCAAGAATTTATCAGATATAACATGGATAATGACAAATTTTCGGTACTAAAAGGAAACCTCTCAGATACATTGGAAATAAAAACCAAATCTTTCTATTATAACCTGTATGAAAATTTCTTAGGTTTGAACTAAGGAATTATGAGAATAAGTGTTTGGTGAGTTATGCGCCAAAAGAACGAAACTGAAAGTTTTTGCTTAAGCCATAGCCATAAAAGAAGATGATAGAGAGTGTCTGGAAGCTGTTTTTACAGTATAGCACATAAACTATTTTCAAACCCCTGTTCAAAATTTCAATTCTTAGTCTATTTTTGCAAAAAAAAGGACGTGAAAACCAAGCACATAAATTTAGGTATTATCCAAACCCACTGTACCGATTCAAAACAAGATAATACCGACAGGACAATTGCATTAATAAAGAATGCAGCAAAACAAAATGCTCAAATAGTTTGTTTGCAAGAACTGTTTAACACGCTTTACTTCTGCATTGAGGAAGAGTATGACCAATTTGCCCTGTCAGAAACTAAGGATGGCCCAACAATTCAAAAACTATCAGATGTATGCAAAGAATTGGGTATTGTACTTATTGTACCCTATTTCGAAAAGCGTGCAGAAGGGCTCTATCATAATTCGGCAATTGTGATTGATACAGATGGGACAGTATTAGGCAATTACAGAAAACAGCACATACCTGATGATCCAGGGTATTATGAAAAATTCTATTTCACACCTGGTGACGAAGGATATAAGTGTTTCGATACTGCATTTGGTAATATAGGAGTCCTGATATGTTGGGACCAATGGTATCCTGAAGCCTCAAGATTAACTGCCTTAAAAGGAGCTAATATATTGTTTTATCCTACTGCTATAGGCTGGCCAGTTGGTCAGGATAATTTTTTAAACACTAAGGAATTTAGTGCCTGGCAGACTATGATGCGTTCACATGCAATTGCCAATGGTGTACACGTTGTTGCTGTTAACAGAACAGGGGTAGAACATGACAATGCCTTCTGGGGTGGTTCATTTATTGCCGATCCTTTTGGTGAAGTGATTTATCAGGCGCCACACGATATAGAAACAGTTCATGTGCACGAAATTGACACAAGCTTGACAGAATACTTTCGTGAGCGTTGGCCCTTTCTTCGCGACCGTAGGATCGACACCTATAAACCTATAACAAAGCGATTTCTCGATAAATAAAATGGATATCAAAAGAACGCCAAAGAGCGAAGGCTATATTTTTCCGGCAGAATGGGAGCAACATATTGCTACATGGCTTACCTATCCCAAAGAGAATGAATCATGGCCAGATAATTTTGAATTGGTAAAGCAAGAATATCACCAATTCATTCAATTTATCAGCAAATCTGAGAAAGTAAAAATTATTACTGATGATTGGGAGCACAGCCATGAGATTAAAATGGATTTAGAAGCAGAAGGTATTGACCTGGATTTTATCGAGTTTTATCCATTAGAAAGTAATGACTCCTGGTGCCGTGACCATGGGCCAGCTTTTGTCAAAAAACTTAAAACTGGCGAAAAAGCTATTGTTAATTGGGAATATAATGCCTGGGGCTGCAAATACCCCTACGACAAGGACAATCAAATAGGAAACAAAATTGCCAGCATATATAATCTACCTGTTTATACTCCTGGCATTGTCATGGAAGGGGGCAGTATTGAAGTCAATGGATGTGGAGACCTCCTTACAACCCGTGCATGCTTGTTAAATCCAAACCGAAATCCAGCATTAAATCAAAAGGAAATTGAGAAATACCTGAATGAATTTTATGGAACTGAAAACATAATCTGGTTGAATGACGGAATAATAGGAGACGACACAGACGGGCATATCGACGATATTGCCCGTTTTACGGATGAAGAAACAATTGTTGCTATGATTGAAAATGATAAAACCAGTCCGAATTACCAGATTTGTAAAGAAAACATAGAAATTCTAGATCGATCCAAATTATATAATAAAAAGTCACCAAATATAATTGAACTTCCCTTACCTGAACAACGCTTTTTAGGAAGTGATCCCCTACCCTGTTCCTATGCCAATTTTTATATTACAAACAAGTATGTAATCGTTCCTGTTTTCAGGTCTAAATACGATGAAATTGCCCTGAACATACTCCAAAAATGTTTTCCAAAGAAAGAAATAAAAGGTCTTTATTCTGAAAATGTTATTTTTGGTCTGGGAAGTTGGCATTGTTTAAGCCAGCAAGAAATAATTTAAAACAATAATTATAAACTATGAATAAATTATTTAATCTAAGTTTGGTTTTGCTATTTCTGGCAATTTCATTTTCCTGTGAAGATAAAAAACCCCAGGCCGAAATAGATGATGAAATCATCACGGAATATATTAAAGATAATAACCTGGACATGACCAAATCGCCTTACGGTATTTATTATAAAATAGACAAAGCCGGTTATGGTGGTTACCCATCAACAAATTCTACAGTAAAGGTTTCCTATAAAGGCTACTTGTTAGATGGTACTGTATTCGACAAAAGTGATGGAACAGTAGAGTTTTATTTACCCTATGTAATACAAGGCTGGCAAATAGCGATCTCTAAACTGCAAAAAGCTGGTAGTGGAACATTTATTATTCCTTCAGGATTAGCTTATGGCAAAGAAGGCAAAGGTAGTATTCCACCAAATACGGTTTTGATGTTTGATATAAGCCTCGTTGATTTCTAATTCACAGGGTAAAATACTTTTATTTCCCATAGAGAAGTATCCTTGTCCACTTGAGGATTGTACCTGTCTATTTCCCATGGAGTACCGTTTTGGTTAAATCCATTTTGTTTTATGAAAGCCTGGATGGCATCATGCGCCTTTTTGGTATCCGTTTTGCCAAAGTGAGAAACCGAAACCAGTTTACCTGCCGGAAAACGGTAATATTCTATGGTTTTCCAAACCCAGGTTTTCTTAGACATGGTGCGTCCAACCGCAAATTTAGTCAATGTATCATTCATTGGGCCATATACCAATCTGAACACAGTATCGCCAGGAACAATTTCACGGCGTTCGAAGAAACGATTGAGGTATCTCAGGTCATTGTCGATTATAAAATTTAGATTTTCTGTTGTTGCAGAATCCACCTTGATAACTGCATGCGAGTGGGTTGACTCCTCAACTGATATTTCTCCAAGCCTACTGTATTTAAGATCACTGGCAGTTTCACCTAGTCTATCCATTCCAAGGGTTATGGTTTCATGAAGCTTTTTTTGTTGCAAACGGACAAGATATCTTTCCCAAATGTTCAGTTTGGTCAGATTCATAGTATAATTTATAAGCGTTCCTTCTGCAACAGGTTCAAAATAAATTAAAGCTATTGTTTTACTGGACAGTCCAAAATCAAATATCAAGGCAATGCTCTCAGGATAAACACTATGAGTAATTGAAACATTGCAGTCACCAAATACAGAACTGGACCATTGCATTGATGCTCCCTTGCCCCTATGCAATTCCGAGACCGTCACCTGCATGCTAGTATCCAATGCTTTCCAAGGTTGCCAATTATCCCATTTCGAAAAATCATTGACCTGTTCAAAAAGTATTTCCCTGGAAACAGGCATAGTTTCTTTAATGACAAGTTTATGTTTATCATTTAGAAACAGTCCGGTTATTATCACTGCCAAGGCTAGTATAAACAAAGCAAACAGAAACTTCAAAAGAAACTTCATAAGGTAAAGATTTAAATGGATCAAAGTAAAACCATTATTTTGGCAAACCCAATATTTGTTGATTTATTTTCTTAACAGGAGGATTTTAAGGGAATCTAAATCCATATATTTGCTGGTGTACTTTTTAAAGTATTATTTATGGATAAAAATTACAAATCTCCCATCGTTAGCCAGAATATCAACTACAATAAACCTATGCGAACGGGAAATTAGAATACTAACATAAAAACCTTCATTTTTAACATGAAAGCTGCAATAATCAATAAGTGGGGTGATCCTGGAGTTTTTGAAATTGGAACCTTAGAAAAGCCTAGCCCTGGTCCAAATCAGGTTCAAATACAAGTTATATGCTCCTCGATCAACCCGGTTGACTACAAACAGCGTAAAGGAAACCATAAGTTTATTCTGGGTTCACCTTTTCCAATAATATTGGGGTACGATGTGAGTGGTATAGTTACGGACATTGGCAGCGAAGTTGAATCGTTTAAGATTGGGGATGAAATATTCGGCGACCTGGACAATAAATATGGAACAGCCTTGGCAGAATATGCTGTTGGACAGGAACATTGCTTTGCACCTAAATCAAAGAAAATATCTTTTCAGGAAGCAGCTGCCCTCCCCCTTGCCGGATTAACAGCATTGCAGGGTATTCGTGACAAAGGTAAACTGAAAGCCGGTGAAACTATAATAATCAATGGAGCATCTGGAGGAGTTGGTCACCTAGCACTTCAAATAGCACACATTCTAAAAGGAAAAACCATTGTGGTCGCAAGTGCTAAAAATGTTGACTTCCTCAAACAATTTAATCCGGAAAAAATTGTTGATTATACAAGCGAAAATATTTACAATACCGGCATAAAAGCAGATATAATCTTTGATGTTGCCGGAAACCTCAATTTCAGGAAATGTTTGAAGCTTCTAAACAACAATGGAAGGTATGTCTCAACACTTCCCAGGCCAAAAATTATCTGGCATAAGTTTATTTCGGTGTTCACCAAAGGGAAAAAACCATTTACACTACTCCGCAAACACAATGCTAAAGACATGAGGCAATTAGCCCAATGGCAGGAAGAAGGAAGTATAAAACCTTTTATAAACATAACATTCTCCTTAGAAGAAATAGCAGATGCACACCGATTTGCTGAAAAGGCAGGATTTACAGGGAAAGTTGTTATTAACATAAACTGATTGATTCCAAACACACTACTAATTAGAACCTTTATTACATGAAAAAGAAATCCCATAAAACCTTGCTATCAAAGCCTTTAAAGAAAATAATTTCAAGACTTGTCATATATGGTCTATTGATTTTTATATCTCTTATACTTTTACTAATATTTACTGTGCGTATAGGATTGTTTGGCAAACTTCCGAGCGAAGTTGAACTAAAACAAGTTAGGAACAATACAGCTACAGATATCATTTCAGTGGACAACAAGCTATTAGGACGATATTATTATCAAAACAGAACCAATGCAACTTTGGAGCAAATACCTGAGCATCTCAAAAACGCCCTGGTTGCAACTGAAGATGTACGCTTTTTTGAGCACAATGGCGTTGATGGACGAAGCATGATGAGGGTGCTTGTAAAATCCATCTTGCTTTTTAATAGAAGTGCCGGTGGCGGCAGTACGTTAACCCAACAGTTGGCAAAAAACCTATATCCAAGAAAGAATTTCAGTATACTGACCCTTCCTGTGGCCAAGATCAAAGAAATAATGATTGCAAAGAGGCTTGAAAAAGTCTATTTAAAAAATGAAATTCTTGTACTGTACCTAAATACGGTTTCCTTTGGTGAAAACACTTATGGTATCGAAACTGCTTCAATCATTTTCTTCAATAAAAAACCCAACCAGTTAAATATTGAACAATCGGCAATGCTAGTTGGCTTGCTCAAAGCCAATTCGAGCTATAACCCAAGAAAAAATCCTGAGGCTGCAAAAAAAAGACGAAATGTTGTACTAGGACAAATGAAAAAATATGGGTACCTAACCGAAACCGAAGCAGATTCATTAAAACAAATTCCGTTAGCCCTGCAATACAGAAAGCTTACCTCCAGTGAAGGACCAGCACCATACCTACGGGAATATATCAGGCAGGAAGCAAAAAAAATCCTCAAAGACTATAAAAAGCCTGACGGCACACCGTATAATATCTATGCCGATGGTTTAAAAATCTATGTAACAGTAAACCAAACCATGCAAAACTTTGCCGAAAAATCTGTTGAAGAGCACTTGAGCAGTTTGCAAAAAACTTTTGATCAGCATTGGAAAGGAAGAGAACCCTGGATCAAGAATCCTGAAATAGCCCTTCAGCAGATCAAGCAGTCGAAAATATACAAGTCCCTTATCAAAGGTGGCATGTCGCAAAAGCAAGCAATTGAAGCTATGCAGGAGAAACACATGACAGAAATATTCGATTGGAAAGAAGGCGAAACCGACACCCTCATGTCCTCGCTTGATTCAGTTTTATACCATTTCAAAACATTACAGGCTGGTGTGTTGGCCATGAATGCATTTAATGGTGATGTATTAGCTTGGGTTGGTGGTTCGGGATATAAATTTTTCAAGTACGACCATGTGATGGCAAAAAGGCAGGTAGGCTCAACCTTTAAACCTATTGTTTATGCATCTGCCCTTGAAGCCGGCAAAGAGCCCTGCAGTTTTTATGCGAATGACAGCATAATTTATGAAGATTATGACAACTGGACTCCAAAAAATTCAGATGGTGGCTATGGGGGCTACTACTCGATGAAAGGAGCCCTTGCCCATTCTGTTAACACAGTAAGTGTCAAGATACTTATGCAAAATGGAATTGATAAGACCATTGATCTTGCGAAGCGATTGGGCATTTCTTCCGACTTACCAGAAGTACCAAGTTTGGCTCTGGGCACAGGTGAAATATCGCTCTATGATATGGTAAAAAGTTATTGTGCTTTTGTTAATCAGGGCAGAACTATTAATCCCAGGGTTATCAGGCGCATAGAAGATTCACGAGGAAAGGTAATTTATTCCGATCCGGCCCATGAGCTAGGAGAACAAGTGATCACAAAGGAAACAGCACAAGCACTACTTGCCATGATGCAGGGCACAGTCGACCGTGGAACAGCAAAAACACTTCGTACTTATTATGGATTGGATACAGAGCTTGCAGGAAAAACAGGCACTACCCAAAATCAAACAGATGGCTGGTTTATAGGCATGAACCCTAATATGGTTGTTGGCGTTTGGGTTGGAGGCGATAATCCTGTAGTTAGGTTCAGATCTATTACTTATGGTCAGGGGGGATATGCTGCGCTACCAATTTTTGGGAAATTTTTCAGTAAAATGTACAAACATCCAACCTATAAATATTTGAAAGGAGCCTCATTCAACATACCCGAATTCACCTATTCTCAGCTTGATTGTGATGATTACAGAGAAGAAGAAGGAGATATCTTATTTGAACTGTTTAAGGTGCAGGATGAGGGAATTGGAAAATTTATCAAGAGTATATTTAAACGAAAAAAAAGAAAAAACAATAAGGATGAACAGGATATCGATACAGGTCAACAATAGCAAATTTATCGCGGAAATCTATAGCACTGTTACAGGAAAAGCCATTCTGGAATCATTGCCAATTCGTGCAAAGGCTATAACCTGGGGAAAAGAAATTTATTTCAGTACTCCTCCATCCTGCGATCTTGAAAAAGACAGTAGAGACATCCTTGAAGTAGGAGAATTGGGCTATTACCCTCCTATGCAAGCATTTTGCATCTTCTTTGGACCAACACCAATAAGTACTGATGAGCATCCAAGGGCTGCTGATTTTGTGAATGTTTTTGGAAAGATTACTTCTTCTGTTAAAGAACTTGAGAATGTTCGTAGCGGAGATTCTATATTTATTGAAATAGTCAAGTAGGTCGTTTATAAAATAGAGTAAAAAGTAGTAAGTTGCCGTGGAAAGTATCCACTTTACAACGGCTATTTCTAACTATTACTTTTAATATAACATAAGTGGTTAAGTTTCATAATATCATTTATGTTTGAATATAACAAATTCTAATATTAAAAGTATTGTGTTTAAAAGAAAAGGCTGCCCATTGCTGAACAGCCCTTATCTACCTAAATCCAACCAAACCCTACATTAAAATGTTATAAAACCTTTTTTCAAACCTTTTATGAAACCAACTACTTATTTAAACGTTGTTGTAGTTCCTTTTGTTATTTGTAAAAAGGCCCAATTTTAACTTCGGTTAACAACCATTTTTAATGGGTATTTTCCTTGTAAATATTTCACAGTTTCATTGATAATATTGCTGTATTCGCCAAATATCGGGCAAATGACAAAACAATAAACTACATTACGCGTTTAAGCAAAGCCATTTCAAACCAAAACAGGAAAATTATTTATATCACACATTAATGGAATATTACAGTTTGATGGAAACATGCATCATGCATACAGAAAAAAGAGGATACATATATATTGCAATAAGTGGGGAGTTGAATTCTGAAAAATTCAAAGAGTTTAACAGCAAACTGGTTGATTTATGTTTAAAAAGCGCCATAAAAAAAATAATTTTTGACAGTTCTCAACTGTCGGTTGTAAACCAGGATAGTATTGAATGGTTAAAAAAACAAGTAATACCTTCCCTTGCTTTTTATCCATTAGAAAAAATTGCATTACTATGCCCTGACAATCCCATATTGAAACTCATCATCAAGAAATTATTGAACAATGAAGACCATTCACGGGCAAAAATCTTTGATACAATCGAAGGGGCTGAAAGGTGGCTGTCTCCAAAACTGGAAGTAGAAATGATGAATTAATGTAAAGTACTCAAATACAAACTCAAGAGTATCTTTACAGCTTGTTTAATTGAGTTCAACTTTTTTAACAATACGCTCGGTTTGTCTAGCTACTATGAGTGCAAGCCCTGTTGCAAAAACATTTTGCAATTTAATATGTACATGGGGCACCAATTTATATACAGATAAATTATATGTTTGTATAGAAATTGAAGCACATGAATTACATTGGAGAAATTGCTGCTCTATGCACAGCCATCTTTTGGACCGTTACTGCCCTGGCTTTTGAAAGAGCCAGTTTGAAAATTGGCTCCCTGTCAGTGAATGTTATTAGGCTTTTTCTTGGCTTTTTATTTCTAACAGCTTTTACATATATCCGAAATTCAAGTTTATTGCCGCATGGTTTCAGCCTGGAATCTTGGGGTTGGCTCCTGTTATCTGGAATGATCGGATTTGTTTTTGGCGACCTTTTCCTTTTTAAGTCATATACCATTATTGGTTCAAGGTTTGCTATGCTCATTATGACCCTTGTTCCTCCTATTACTGCATTTACCGCTTGGGTGCTACTGGGTGAAGAACTCAGTCTGATGAACATATTTGGTATGATGCTCACTATCGGAGGTATATCTGTAGCCATTTTTGGCCGGGATGAAAAAGGAGGAAAATTTAAACTTAAACTATCTCTTAAAGGAATACTTTTCGCTATTGGAGGTGCCGTGGGGCAAGCTGTAGGACTGGTTTTAAGCAAAATTGGCATGCAGGGGCATGATCCCTTTGCTGCCACACAAATCCGTTTAATGGCTGGTATGTTTGGGTTTACAGTATTAGTTTCTTTATTGAGAAGATGGGACAATGTTGGAGGAGCGCTTAAATCAAAACCCGGAATGCTGTCCACTGGCCTTGGATCATTCTTTGGTCCTTTCCTGGGTGTATCTTTCTCATTGCTTGCTATAAAATATACTCAAACTGGTATAGCATCAACCATCATGGCAATAGTCCCTATATTGATAATACCTCCTGCCATTATCTTTTATAAACAGAAGGTTAAATGGTTAGAAGTTGTTGGGGCTGTTATAAGTATTTTGGGGGTTACAATATTCTTCATTTAGGAACATGAAAAAAATTTGGGACGATATTTTCTCTAAGGAATCTCCTGTATGGGGCCTTAAAGCTTCGGATTCTGCCAAATATGCTGTAAAATTGTTTGTTCAATCGGGTATTAAGCAAATATTAATCCCAGGAGTAGGTTATGGTAGAAATGCCCAACTATTTTTAGAAAATGGTATTCAGGTTACCGGAATAGAAATATCCACTAAAGCTATTGAGCATGCACGAACACTGGGATATACATTTCAGATACACCAGGGATCTGTGTGTGACATGCCATTTGACTCAGTCCAATATAACGGAATATTCTGCTATGCTGTTCTACACCTTTTAAACAAAACCGAAAGAGCAAAATTTTTAAATGCTTGTTATCAGCAGCTTGCCCCAAATGGATTGATGATTTTTACTGTTATTTCTGAAAATGCTGATAAACCGGGAGCCCGAAAAATGATCTCTGACAACAGGTTTTTACTTGAGAACGGATTAAAGGTATATTACTATAACAAAGAGTCCATCGAAAAAGAATTTAGCAAATTTGGCATGGTTGACTATTGGGAAATTGACGAACCAATTTATTTTATGCCAAAAGAAAAACCAATAAAAAGCTATATTATTACCTGCAAGAAAAATGAATATGACACCTAAAAGAGAGGATCATGAGCTGCCCCAGGCTTTTACTGAATGGGGATGGAAATATCATCATCTTGGTATTCCCACTAATCAATTCATGGATGGAGAGACATATATCCCTCAATTTAAATTTTGGGTGTCTGGTTTTTCAAGCAGTCCTTTTGGTGTAGAATGGATGCGTTTTGAAGATGACAGTCCTATACATCCTTTAATTCAACAAGTACCGCATCTTGCTTTTGAGGTCAACAATATTGAAGAGGAATTAGCCCGGCATGTATTCAATGTCCTGACCCCTCCTAATTCTCCTGCAACAGGTATTAAAGTTGCTATGATTGAGCACAATGGAGCTCCAATAGAACTAATAGAATTTGATCAAAACAAGAGCAGTGAACAAGTACTTAATATATAATCACCTAAAACTCCATTTTGTTGTTTTTATTTATGGATTTACAGCTATCCTGGGCAAGTTAATAGAGTCCTCAGCACTTATTCTGGTGTGGTATAGGGTTCTTATAGCTGCCCTGGCATTTGTTGTAATCCTGCAATGGAATAAAATCTCCTGGAAGGTACCCATAGGCCAAGCTTTAAGTTTATTGGGAGTTGGCCTAATAGTAGGTGCTCACTGGGTAACCTTTTTTGGTGCCATAAAACTTTCAAATGTATCGGTAACTTTAGGCTGTCTGGCATCTACCACATTGTTTACCAGCCTTTTTGAACCTTTATACCTCAAAAAAAGGTTGAATTTATTTGAACTAATAATTGGTCTTTTCATTATTCTTGGTCTTTACTTGATTTTTCAATTTGAGATGCATTATTGGAAAGGAATAGTTTTTGCCATTATTACATCTATATTAGCTGGTTGGTTTACTGTGCTCAATAAAAAGCTAATAACAAGACATCGGGCAAGAATAATAAGCTTTTATGAAATGCTTGGAGCATTTTTAGGAATTAGTATTTATTTAGCAATATCAGGCGATTTATTTAGCTCTTCCATAATACCAGGTAAAAATGATTTCATATACCTGCTTATATTGGGTATAGTCTGCACTGCTTACGCATTTACAGTACAGGTTGATGTAATGAAAGAACTAAGCGCTTTTATCGTCGCATTAACAATTAACCTTGAACCCATTTATGGGATACTATTGGCTTTTATTTTCTTTGGTGAACACGAACTGCTATCCAACGGTTTTTATTTTGGTACAGGTATTATTCTGGCTTCTGTATTTGGTTACCCATTGATAAAATATTATTCAAGGAAATTTACCGGTATTTAAGTATATTGCTTAAAATGAAATAAAACATACTATGGCTCGGTTTATTAAAAGCAGGCATAAATCGAAAGGGAAAGTCCCTGGATCGGTTGTATTTATTGGCAACAAAAAAATTGACAAAGCCCGGATAAGCGTTATCCGTTACAACCAGTCCGTATATGACGAATTTCAGGTTAAAGATATTTCTGAAGTTTCTGACCATTTAAGAACTGAATATATTACCTGGATAAATATTGATGGACTGCACGACACCAACTTAATCGAGAATCTTGGTGAACAGTTCCACATATCATCGCTGGTCCTTGAAGATGTAGTTAATACAGACCAAAGACCTGCACTTAATATTTCTGAAGAAAATATTACAGTTATTTTAAAATCATTCTTATTTAAGAACGATGATCCCAAATTACATACTGAACAAATTTCTTTCATCTTGTTAGACAAGTGCCTGATTACACTTCAGGAGCGAATAGGAGACTTCTTTGAACCTGTGCGGGAACGGATCCGCAAGAACTGGGGAAGAATTAGGAATTCAGGATCTGATTATTTGTTTTATGCCCTTCTGGATGCTTTATTTGACAGTTATTACGAAAATCTGGAAAAGTTAGGGAACAAGGTTGAAGCCCTTGATGAAAAAATCCTTAAAAATTTCGACAAAGGAATTATAGAGGAAATCTATCAATTAAAAACAGATATAAACTATCTGCGGAAATCGGCCCTGCCTTTACCAGAAATGCTTTATAAGCTTAATCATACAGAATCACCCCTTATTCAGAAAAAAACAAAAAAATTCATGTTCGACCTGGAAGACATTGTCAAACATTTTTACGAAGTGGTCGAAAGTTATTCAACAATTATTTCAGATCAACTCAGTATTTATAATACCTTTTTAAACAATAAAGCCAATGATGTGATGAAGGTATTGACCATATTTGCATCCATTTTTATCCCACTTACCTTTATTGCTGGTATTTATGGTACAAACTTCGACTATCTTCCAGAACTGCATTACAAATACAGCTATCTGTTTTTTTGGATTGTGCTTTTGATCCTTGCCGGCAGCATGCTTTACTTTTTTAAACGCAAGAAATGGTTTTGATCAGTATATAATTTACTACCTTGACAATTGCTCTACAGTTTCGTATTTTTGATATATGATTTAACAATAAATCAATTTGGGACCTTATACTCAACATATCGACAGACAATCCATCGCAGCAGGCAAGTTTTATCCAGCAAATGCTGAAAGCCTTGAAATTGAAATTGAACAACATATTAAAGATGCGCAAATCCTAGTAACTGGCACATTACCTGCTCAGGAAAACCTATTGGCTTTAGTTGCCCCACATGCCGGGTATGTTTTTTCAGGAACAGTTGCAGCTTCGGCCTTTATGCAACTAAAAGGCCTTGAACCCAGAAAAAAAATATTCATTATAGGATCTAGCCACCATACTGATTTTAATGGAGCATCTATTTACAATAAAGGTAATTATATAACTCCGTTAGGAACAGTGCCTGTAGCTTTGGAAATAGCTGATGCATTAATTGAATCCTCACCCGTTTTCGAATTTGTTCAAGCTGCCCATGCCCATGAGCATAGCTTGGAAGTTATGCTCCCATTCATTCAACATTTCTGGAAAGATGGCTATGAGATAGTCCCCATTATTATCGCAACTCACCGAAGAGATATTTGCAAGCAGATTGCAGATGCACTTCAACCCTATTTTAATTCAAAGAACCTCTTTGTTTTCAGTACAGACTTATCGCATTATCCCGACTATACAGATGCATTAAGAGTTGATAAAATAACTGTTGAATCAGTACTTAGCGGCTCTCCGGAGAAATTTCTCAAACAACTTGAAATGAATAAGGAAGATTTTATTCCCAACCTGGCAACCTCAATGTGTGGCTGGACTTCCATTCTTACTATGCTCTATCTTAAGCAAGATATAGTTCATTCAAATATATTCCCCATTTTATACAAAAACAGTGGCGATGCAAAACTTTATGGTGAAAAAGACCGTGTTGTAGGTTACCAGTCAATGGCACTCTATAATGTAGAAGGAGACAGTACATTTTTTTTAACCAAAGATGAAAAGCAAGAACTAATAGCATTAGCAAAAAAATCAATTCAATATTACCTCGATGAAGGTGATCGATATACTCCATCGTTAGATCAGTTTTCTGAAAAGCTTAAAACAAATTGTGGTGCGTTTGTTAGTATTTATGTGGATAATAAACTTCGTGGATGTATTGGCAGAATCAAAACAACAAGCACACCTTTAGTGTATGTTGTTAATGATGTAGCTGTTTCAGCGGCATTTTATGATAACCGGTTTAGTTCCTTTACAAAAGATGACTTGGAATGCTACCAGATTGAAATTTCGGTTCTTACACCACTAAAAAAAATAGAGTCGATCGATGAAATAGAAGTCGGCCGGCATGGGATTTATATTCAAAAAGGTATATATAGCGGAACCTTTTTGCCCCAGGTCGGTGAACGCACTAATTGGTCTGTTGAAGAGTTTTTAGGAAGGTGTTCAAAAGATAAGGCCCATATAGGTTATGAAGGTTGGAAAGATGCAGAAATCTTCACCTATGAAGCCATAGTTTTTCGAGGGTAAAAATTGCCTTAATTCAAGGTTAGGATTAACAATAAATTTGGTTGATTGTTGTATAAGGAAAAAACATTTTCAAAAATAATATGTTATTCTTTTAATCATATGCCTATGTTTGCATATTAAAATAACGTAATGTATTTCACTAAACCTTTTTTGCTATGTAACATATTTATATTAAAAAACCCGAAAAGTTTAAACAATTAAAAATCAAACCTTATGAAAAGAACTACAGTTATGATTAAGGGCATTGTACCTATCATTGCCCTTGTCCTGGGTATTGTTTTAACCCAAACTGCACTGGGACAAACAAAAAACCTAAATTCAAAAATTTCAAAAGACCTGCTCAACCTGAGCCCACAGCAAACCCAATCAAAAAGCTTAAATGTTAAATCATTAAAGAGTATTACCAATCCAGGATTAGAACCTAATAAAGGACTGATAGATACTAAAGATGGAATGGTTTTAATACAAGCCATCTCAGATGGAAACAGTTTAGATTTAGAAGCAAACCTTTCTGATCTTGGCTTTGTTAAATCAGGAATATATGAAAGAAAACTTACAGGTTATTTGCCAATAGAATCAATTTTGGCTTTAGACAATGTTAAAGGGCTGGTTTTCGCATCTCCTTCTTATAAACCTGTACACAATAGTGGCATTGCCCTTACCAATGGAGACATTGCCTTAAAATCAGATGTTTTAAGGACCAATTTGGGCATTGATGGTACCGGAAACAAAATTGGTGTTTTATCAGACAGTTATAACAGCCTGGGCACTGCCGACAGTGGTATTTATTCCGGAGACCTGCCAGGTGCTGCAAATCCTTATGGATACACCTCTGAGATTGAAGTCCTTCAGGATATAGAGGGTGGATCTGATGAGGGGCGTGCTATGATGGAAATAATACACGATGTTTCTCCCGGAGCACAAATGGCATTCCATACAGCATTTCTTGGCGATGCTGACTTTGCTGAAGGAATTTTACTATTGGCAGAAAATGGTTGTAATATTATAACTGATGATGTATCCTATTTTAACGAACCTTTTTTTCAGGATGGTATAATTGCCCAGGCACTAGATAAAGCTGTTAAAAAATACAAGGTATCATATTACAGCTCAGCAGGTAACTATGCCCGTGATTCATACCAAAGCAAGTTTAGAAACAGTAATGACACGGTACTGGTAGCCAATCCTTTTGGAGGATACTATTTAGGTTACTACCAATTACATGATTTTGATCCGGGAGAAGGTGTTGACAATTTCCAGCAAGTAACACTCTTACCCGGAGGACAATTGCTCTATTCATTCCAATGGGATGAACCATATGCTTCTGCAAGTGCATCCTCACCTGGTTCTGCATCTGACCTTGATATATTCCTGACACTTGCTGAAGACCCCCAGTCAGTTGTATTAGAAGCTGCAAACGGAAATTTTGGTGCTGATCCTTATGAGATATTATCAGCAATCAATAATGGAGAAGACACTATTGTTGCATTTATTGCTATAGGCAAATGGTTAGGTGTTGAGGGAGAAAATCCCGATCCCAAAAATATAAAATACGTTAACTTTGGAGACAACACTATTGATGAATATAATACATACAGCTCAACTTGTTTTGGACATTCCAACTCGGAAAAAGTTCAAAGTGTAGGTGCCAGTGCCTGGTTTTTTACGCCTGAATTCGGTGTTGATCCTCCTGCGATTAATTACTTCTCATCAGTTGGTGGAACCCCTATTTATATGAATAAAAAAGGGAAGTACTACAGACATCCAAAAATAAGGCGAAATCCAGATTTTGTTGCACCAGACGGTGGAAACACCACGTTCTTTGGACAATTGCTCAATGATGGGGATTATTTCCCTAACTTCTTTGGAACATCAGCAGCAGCTCCTCATGCTGCAGGTATTGCAGCCCTGTTAAACCAGGCCTCAAACTACGAAGCCAGAAAGGGATATATCGAATATAGCATGAAAGCTACTGCCATTGATATGGATGATCCGTTTACTGAAGAATTTGATGAAAGATACGATTTTGCAACAGGCTATGGCTTTTTACAAGCCGATAAGGCTGCTGAAATGATCATGAGGCATACCACAAAACCACTTTCAGTAATTGCCACATGCTCTGATAATCCGAGGAAAACACGCAACTGGACTATTATTAACCCGAATGTTTATAGTGTTTCCTTAGACTGGTATGTATATGGAAGTGAACAAGAAGGATCTATGATAGTTGCCCCAGGTGAGAATTATTTAACTACAGAGGCAACACATTATCATAACTTAATGGTAATATCATGGGATATAGCAGGGTACACCTTTTATAATGGTGAATATTCAAGGGGATATTCCTGTGGACATGAAAAATCGGCCTCCGACAATTCCGGTTTTGAAACAGATGAATTATTGGCTGTAACAGAGGTTTATCCAAATCCGGTGGTTGATATCATCAACATAAATGTATATTCTGAAAGATCAGAAAAGCTTAAAATTGAAATTGTACAAATGAACGGAAGCATTGCCTTTTCTGACTCATATAAAGCAGAGAGTGGTTTCAATGCAATGCAGTTTAATCTGAGTCAACTTTCTGCAGGATCTTACATACTAAAGATCACAAACAATGCAGGAGAAATTCTTGATCAAAGAAATATAGTGCGAAAATAATTGTTAAAAAAAAGGTTTAGTTTTAAGAGGCTATTGGTGTTTCCGGTAGCCTCTTTTTATTGCTTCTTCTCAATAACAATTGTATCACATTTTGCTGCTTCCAGCCTATATTTTAATATTTCCTGATACTCTTCTGAATTATACCATTCGTATAAGCTAGCATGGTCGGGGAATTCAATCAGTACTGCTCTAGCATAATCCCAATTCCCTTCAAGAACCTCAGGACTATTGTCCACCGCAAGATATTTACCACTATATCGAGAAAAGACTTCACCAGCCTTTTCTATGTATTTCTGATATATGTCCTGATTTTTAATATTGATCTGTGCAAAGAAGTAATAACTCATGCTGTTTCTGTTTTTTTGTTGTTCAAATATAAAAAGTTAATTGTTAGAAGCTATTGTTCATAACTAGTCGAACATACCAATCCTAATAAAAAAGATAAATCTTTACACCCGTGATCAATGTTGAAAGTTGCCTAAATGGGAGGACTGAAAGTTAAAAAGCAACACTAAATGTGTTATTTTAGTGAGGAACTATCTTGCAGGACTGATAAAAAAAATAACAACACATTGGTTGTCGTTTTAGGGCTGCGCCAGCTAAAAGAGGGGCCCCTTCTTTTAAGGAGTAAGCTGCCGGAGAAGCTTTGTTGTTTTGAAATGCA
This sequence comes from Bacteroidales bacterium, assembly GCA_050295515.1. Classification (GTDB taxonomy): domain Bacteria; phylum Bacteroidota; class Bacteroidia; order Bacteroidales; family UBA10428; genus UBA10428. The sequence continues at coordinate 60,898 of JBNKPU010000131.1, forward strand.
CTTATTTAAACTAAATCAAAAGGAGTAGCCAAGGCTACCCCAATTAGAATTAGATGTTTTAAATCAAATTGCATGAAAAACCTGTAAATAGACAACTTCACTTAACACCTTCTATATTTATAGAACGCAATGCTTATCGAATTGTTTAATTGATTAATGAGTTTTTCTCAATAATTGATTAATGTTTTAAAGTTTATACCTGTATATTTTTATAACATCAACAAACAAGCCAAAATGATAAAAAGAGTGTCCCAAAAGTCGATAATTCCATATTTTGTCACACTGAGCAATATCTATATATTTTGCTTATCGAAACAATAACCCTTAAGCTCCGATCAGAATGACTTGAAATGTACTTTTTGGACAACCTCTTACTTTCAATAACAATATTCTAAGTATTACTTAAATAAATTAACAGTAACCAATACAAGAATAATTCAAGGAAATTGTTATGATACTCCTTTGGATAGCAGAAAGTCTTTGTATTCTTTATCTGAGCCAAGAATATGGTTAATAAGCCAGCTTTTTAGGAAGTCCATAACTTCAAAAGTTACCATTATCCTTCCCTTATCGAAATCTTCTTTAAAGCTTAATACATTTTCAACGAATTTTTGATGTTCCTCAATATGAACTTTCGATTGAGGAAAATCATATCGTTCAAAAAATGCTTCTTCTGTTTTAAAATGTGTTGCCGTATATTCTATCAACTTGTTTAAAATATCATTTAAAGTTTCTTTTGCCTTACCAATTTTCATGGCTTCGTGCAAATCGTTAATAAGTTTTACCAGTCCTTGATGCTGTTCATCAAGAATTTCAATTCCAACGCTGTAGTTGTCCTTCCAATCAATAAGTGCCATAATAATATATTTTTGTTGTTTTAATGGACTTGAATATAACTAATTTGTTTTTACTCTTTTTCTACATTTATCAACAACAATAATGTTAGACAACATACCTTATTAAAAGGTATAAATAAAGAACCATCTTTTATAGTAGAAAATGACCTGGTGAAATTAATCTATACCATCATCTTCATAAATCGTATGTGACACCAATCCCAAGTCCGTTTTCCCAAATTTTCTGATGTCTATGAACTGAGCCATAAAAAGGAAGTATTGAGTGCGTTTTTGCATAGGGGTAAACAAATATGGAAAGAACAAAGTCAAAATCATATTTTGCCCCAACTCCGAAAACTGTACCAATTTCAGTTTGGTCATCAATTGGACTGTTAGTTGAAACGTCAACATCCAATGTTGCTCCACCAATAACAAAGAAATAGTTAAAAAAATCCATTCTCAGTGTAACAGGAACATTAACTAATGAAATGGTTGCCTATCGAGGTGTATTATCCATATCCGGTAACACGGCAGGATTAACCTTAACATAGTAATTGGTGTATCCTAAACCAGTCTTAATATTTAGCCACCTGTTCAAGCAATTTAGATAATCTACGACAATAGTGAAAAACTTTTCGCCATCATAACTTGCTGCTCCTTCCAGTTCTTTGTCCCTATAAATAATATTGTCGCCAAACGAAGAGTACATTACACCAATTCTATTTTTTTCGGCTTTTTCAGCATTTTCCTGGGCATTCATTGCATCCTAACGGATTAAGAAAAATACAAGGAATTTATGTTTGGTAATCATACGATGTATTAATTTGGTTTTAGTCAAATACAATAGAGAACAAAACATCTAATTAGTTTCATCTGTTAATGAAATAGTTATAAATTTATTACCTGCAAATAAAGTATTAGATTATATGTTGTAAAAAAATGGTAACTGGAAGTATACATATTATCGACATCTCGGAAGATACCAAAAACGACTATTTTACTTGTATGGAAGAATGGTCGGATGTAATGAAGGATGGTATCTGCCGTAAGGAATGCTGGTACAATACCATGCAGAAAAAAGGATTGCGGGTTAAACTGGCACGTAATGCTGAGGGCACAGTTGCTGGAATGATTCACTATGCCCCGATCGAACATTCATGGGTTGAGGGAGAAGATCTCTATTTTGTCTATTGTGTATGGGTACACGGACATAAGGAGGGGCGCGGGGATTTAAGAAAACGTGGTGTTGGTAAAGCCTTATTGCAGGCTGCAGAAGAGGATGTAAAAAAACTGCAGGGAAAAGGCCTGGTTGTCTGGGGCTTGCTATTGCCCTTCTTTATTAGAGCAAGGTGGTTCAAGAAGCATGGGTACCAAAAGGTAGACAGAAAGGGAATAAGTGTATTGTTATGGAAACCTTTTTCAGAAGGGGCCTCACCTCCCCGGTGGATTAAAGCTAATAAAAAGCCTGAGTTAGTTCCTGGTAAAGTTGTGGTAACAGCCCTAACAAACGGATGGTGTTCAGGAATAAACGGTATGATAGAACGCGCAAAGAAAGTCTGCTCTGAATATGGGGATAAAGTCATCTTTAAGGAAATCGATGTAAGCAACCGAGCTGCTACACGCTTGTGGGGACTATCAGACGGAATATTTGTTGATGATAAGAATATTTATCAGGGCCCACCCCTGACCTATGAGAAGTTGCGAAAGAGTATTGGGAAAAAGGTGAGAAAACTAAACTAAGTCGCTGGATTGTTCCAGCCACATATACTTTCTCGGCAAGTAACAGTCAAGATGAAAAAAAACAATCCGGTAATATTAGTACGAAAAAGTGGTTCTGTTTACTTTATCTCATATATGTGTTTTTAAATCAGATGAATTACTTATAAAATATCCTAGTTGTCAACCACAAAATTCCATTGATCCTAAGCAAACGTAGGTTATTGTCTTTTTTCTTTTAAAAGGATAATTCTCATTGTTGGTTTATTCGGTTTTTACTACTTTTCCGATCCTTTTTAAAATCAACGCCATAAAAATCATTTCTATGAAAAAATTTCAATTTTCTCTGGTTATCACGGCTGCCCTATTTCTGTCGGCCTGTAACCCAGGTACAAAAACTAAAAAGATGAGTAATCCTCTTCTTGCTCCAAGCACCTTGCCGTATGGAGCACCTGACTTTTCTGCAATTACCAATGCCGATTTCCAACCTGCTATTGAGCAGGGAATGAAAGAGCAAATGGCAGAAATAGAGGCCATCGCCAATAATGCCGAAGCCCCTACCTTCGAGAATACAATGGTAGCTTTGGAAAAGAGCGGATCAACTCTTGGTCGAGCCCACGCAGTATTTAACGTATTAGCAGGAGCCAACACCAACCCTGAACTACAAAAAATTGATGAGCTTGTTGCCCCTAAACTTGCAGCCCATTATGATGCCATTTATCTGAACGATAAATTATTTCAGCGTGTAAAAACACTCTTTGCCAAACGTGACGAGCTGCAACTGGATGCCGAAAGCAAGCGACTGATTGAATATTACTTTCAGTCATTTGAACTTGCTGGTGCAAATCTTTCCGGGGTAGATAAAGAAAAGCTGAAGAAACTGAACGAAGAAGAAGCTACCCTCATTTCTCAATATACCAATCATCTTATTGCTGCAGCCAAAGCTGGGGCGTTAATTGTTGACGACAGCAGTAAACTGGCCGGGCTTAATGAGAGCGATATCAAATCAGCAGCAAAAGCCGCCGAAGTTGCCGACCAAAAGGGGAAATATCTTATTTCACTTCAAAACACAACTCAACAACCGTATCTCAATTCATTGACGAATCGCGATGTAAGAAAAGACTTGTTTGAACATTCATGGAACAGGGCGGAACGTAACGACAGTAACGATACCCGTGCAATCATTGTTCGTCTGGCCAATATCCGTATTCAAAAGGCCAATCTGCTGGGATTTGAAAATTTCGCAGCATGGAAGCTTAAGAATCAAATGGCCAAAACACCCGAAGCTGTTACAAACTTTCTGAACAAACTGGTTCCAGCAACCAAAGATAAAGTGATGAAAGAAGCTGCTGATATACAGAAACTTATAGACAAGAAAAAAGGCGGTTTTAATCTGGAACCCTGGGATTGGGATTTATATTCAGAACAGGTCCGTAAAGCAAAATTCGATCTTGACGAGAGCCAGATAAAACCTTATTTTGAGTTAAACAACGTACTTGAAAACGGGGTGTTTTTTGCCGCACACGAACTTTATGGCATCACTTTTAAAGAACGCCACGATATTCCTATTTACCAGGAAGATGTTCGGGTTTTTGAATTATTCGATCACGACAGCACTGCCATCGGGTTGTTTTATTGCGACTTTTATAAACGCGACAACAAATCGGGTGGCGCCTGGATGAGCAACATAGTGGAGCAATCAAAACTTTTGGACAATAAACCAGTAATTTACAATGTTTGCAACTTTTCGAAACCAACTGATGGTCAACCCGCATTGTTGAGTTGGGATGATGTAACTACCATGTTCCACGAATTTGGCCATGCGCTACATGGATTCTTTGCCGACCAGGAGTATCCAAGCCTCTCGGGAACCAACGTAGCTCGAGATTTTGTTGAAGTTCCATCACAGTTCAATGAACATTGGGCATCATACCCCTCGGTTTTCAACAACTTTGCCAAACATTACAAGACCGGCGAACCAATGCCTGCTGCACTGATCGACAAAATCAATAAAGCATCAACCTTTAACCAGGGCTATGCCTTCTTCGAAATATTGGCGGCTGCCGAACTGGATATGCAATGGCACACCCTTTCACCCGGTGCTCAGATTACTGATGCCGATCAATTTGAAACAGAAGCACTGAAAAATACCGGCATGAATTTAAGCCAAGTGCCTCCCCGGTATCGTTCCTCTTATTTCCTTCACATATGGGGAAATGGCTATTCAGCAGGATACTATGCCTACATCTGGGCACAAATGCTCGATACTGATGCCTTTGCTTGGTTTGAAGAAAACGGCGGACTGACCCGTGAAAATGGACAGCGCTTCCGTGACATGGTCCTGTCTCGCGGAAATACCATGGATTTGGAAAAAATGTATGTCAATTTCAGAGGCAAAAAGGCGGATATTAATCCCTTATTGAGATATCGAGGGTTGATCAACTAAGCTAAGGTAGAGTTTTAAAGATTCTTTTAAGATAACGCAGATAATCATTCCCGAAAGTAATGATTATCTGCGTTTTTATTTTAACCCGAAATATGCATTAGAAAATCTATTACATATTGAAATTGCTTCAATATAAGGCGTTTCACTTACTTGTTTCGATTATTCATACTCACTTATTTCTATTGCATTCATGAGCTCCCTATGGTCGGTTCACCATAGCGGTGCTATGATTCATCTTACCAAGTCCTTCTACTTTTGCACTTTAAACCTTCATGACGAAGTTCTAATGCATAATCCGGGTTTAATCTATTTGAAAAGAGGTTGTACTGTTTGTAGTATGTTCAATCTGCAGTCTGATAATCTTTTTCCAGACAAAAAAGTATATGCATTCAGAACTGAAAAATATTAATTTAAAACAAAATTGCAATTGGCAATATTGGTAAGTTTATCGCTTACAATCCCTTTTTTATAATTGTTGTCTATTTTTTCACTACAAGAATTAAAAAACCAACTGACAAGAGTGCAATAAAAATATGGTGAGACAGGTTTGCTTTTATCCGCTATGCCATGAACTCGATACAGCAGGTTTTTGTATGGCTGGCAATTTTCATGTCAGTCATTAAATTTTTAACCTCAATAAGAGTAAAACACTTGAACACAAAGTTAATAGCATACTTATTCTTTTAAACAGTAAAGAAGGAATCACATAATTTAGTTTCTTTCCAAAATACGATCCCAAAAAGAGTATGGGCAAAAATACTGCCGCCATTTTAAAAGTCCAGGGTGTTAATAATCCTAATACCCCATAGCCAACAAGAGCAATGCTTGCTGTTACAATATTGAACCATGAAAAGATCTCGCGGAATTCCTGTTTATCAACATAGGATGCGTTTAAAAAAAGTGCCATCGGAGGACCACTAACTGAAGTGCTCCCTGTTAAGAAACCTAAAATGGCACCTGCTATTTTGTATGAAATGCCTGTTTGCTTTATGGAGTATTGTTTCCCAAATAGCGACAAAACAGACAAAAGAAAGAAAAAGATACCCAATATAAAAATCAATTTGTTCTCTGAAATATGTTTAAGGGTTATTGTCCCAATGATAGTAAAAAGTGCCCCGAAAATAATTAAAGACCGAAACTGTTTATTCACCAGTTTACGCTCTTTCTTTTGTAATACGATTATTACTGAAGAAGCCAGGTTACCAATAAGCAATACAGGAATCAGCTCTTTTGGCGAATACCAAATCATTAAAAGGGGCAACGATACCATAGCAAAACCAAATCCTGTAATTCCTTTTATAATACTTGCTGTTGCAATAACAAGGGTAATCCAAAAATATTCCATAGTCTTAAAATTTAATTGTTAGCAAAAGAAGTGATCCAACCCCAATGATTAACCAAAGTGCAATTCCAAGGATAAAGCCCTTGAGTCCAGTTTTTTTTGCTTCGTGAATGGAGATATTGGAACCAATCAGGAACAAAGCAATTACCATTCCCCGTTTTCCTAGCCAATGAAGATTGACATACATGTCCTTAAAAGCGGGAAATAAATAGGCGCTCACAATGCTTAAAACAAAAAGTCCGATAAACCAGGGGATTTTCACTTTACCAGTTTTTGAGTCTTTTTGCAATAATGCAATAACTATTGATACCGGAATTATCCATAGTGCACGTATCAACTTTACAGTAGTTGCTATTTCGAGGGCCTTAGCGCCGTAGGTTGCACCTGCCCCAACTACCGAGCTTGTATCGTGTATTGCTATTGCCGCCCAGTATCCAAACGTTTCCTGGCTCAAATTTAACCAGTGGCCTATAAGCGGGAAAATAACAAGTGCTACCGCATTTAAAATAAACACCACCACAAGGGAAAACGAAATTTGATCTCCTTTGGCATTAATTATAGGGGCAACTGCAGCAATAGCGCTACCACCACAAATAGCGGTACCTGATGCTATAAGCAGATTCATCTTAGAATCAGTTTTCAGTAATTTTCCGATGATCAATCCACATGCCATTACGCATGTAACAGACAGTGCAGTACTCCAAAACCCAGCCTTCATAGTGCCAATAACCTGGGCAAGATTCATCCCAAACCCCATAAGTACGATAGATGCCTGCAATGAGAATGCTGTATATTTTGCAACACTCTCAAGTTTTAATCCAAGGATTGAAAATACCATGCCTGTCGATAAAGCCAGGACTGGTGTAACAAATGGCATAAAAGAAAGAAATATTACAGCACCATACGCTATACCGATTTGTTTTGATTGAAACGACATACTTTCATCTTATTTGTGATGACAAAATTATGCCTAATCCATAACTAAAACAAAGAGTAAATAGTTATGCTCAATAACTAAAAGTTATAACCAGAAAGGAAATCGATAAACAATTTTGAAGATAAGGTTTCTTGTCCTTGACGAAGGGCAATCCTGAAAGTACGGTGGAGATTAAAATTCTTGATAGTTAATTTTTTAACCTCTTTTAAGCGCAGCTCTTTTTCAATCGATTTTTCCGATACAAGTGCAATTCCTTCAAAATCGGATAAAAAGCTTTTAATGGCTTCGGTACTTCCCAGGTGTATAAGGATATTAAGCTTTTCTAAAACTATATTATGTTTCAAAAGTGCTTTCTGGATCACTTCTAGTGTTCCCGATCCTTTTTCCCTCAGCACTATGGGTATTTCCTGGAAATCGGCAAGCGATATTGCCTTTCGTTTCGAATAAACACTATGGCTTCCGGTAACCACAACAATTTCATCGTCAAGGAAGTTAATGTACTTTAAGTTTGCCTGAGATGATTCATTTTCAACCAAGGCCAGGTCAACTTCATTCTCAAGTACCTTCTGTTCCATTTCGAACGAATTACCATTGTACAAAAAGAGTTCGATTTTTGGGTATCGCTTATGAAAAGCAGCTATTGTTCTTGGAATAAGATATTGCGAAATGGTTGAACTTGCACCTATGCGCAATATACCTTTAAACGTATCGTTCAATCTCCCCAATTCGAATTCAAGATCTCCATATTGTTGTTTTATGGTTTTTAAATGGTTATAAACAAGTTTTCCGGCTTTCGTTAAATATATTTTATTTCCTTTTCTTTCAAAAAGCGTAACATTTAATCTACCTTCCAACTCCTTGATATGTTTTGTTACAGCTGGTTGACTAATAAACAGTTCTTCCGCAGCTTTTGAAAAACTCAGGAACTCGGCAACCGATAAAAAAACATTATCTCTATAATCCATACCAATATGGTTTTTAAAATGTAGCTCTGCTAAGTTAAATCATAATACCGATATCGGTGTAGCAATGAAGAAATTGACCTTGACAAAGGTACTATTCTAATCATGGAATTTTCCTTTATTTGACATGGTAATGTATTAATTTATTTCCTGGAAAATCAATTGTTTTCATTTTTTGCAGAATTCCACACGTATTCAAGACAATTGCCAGCACTTTCAAGTTGCAGCCGTTTTGGATGTTACAACGTAGTATTTTCATTAAAAATTCCTTGGCAATGAACCAATTTGAAGACAAAATAATACTCTCCACCAACCATGCATACCACATTGTTTCATTTGAAGACATTCTCTATTGTAAAAGCAATAATTCTTCGACAACATTTTTTTTGAATAGTGGGGAGCAAATCAGCACATCACTACCTATCGGATCGCTTGAACAACGCCTGGCAAAGCGTTCATTTGTCCGTTCGCACCAATCTTACATTGTTAATATGCTACATGTTTTGCGTGTACATAAACAAAATGGCACTGAACTGGAACTTACAAACCATTGCCTAATACCTGTAAGTACCCGCCGAAAAAGTGCAATTACACAGTTTCTTGATAGAATAGAACACTTTCAAGATAATTAACCACGCATTCAAATTACAAGATAGTAAAGGGACTATTCACGCTACTTTCGAATTCAAATCCAGATAAATATGAAACTTAATAGCAGTAAACTTACAACAGTATTGGCATTGCTTTTTTCCACTTCGGTTTTTGCGCAAAAGATAATCGACCCGAAAAAAGAGACTGAACGACAAGGGACAAACCGCGCAAACAAAAAAATCGAGCAAGGCATTGATGCCGGATTCGACAAGTTGGAAGAAGGAATAGGAAATCTCTTTAAAAAAAAGAAAGACTCTCCTAAAAAAGAAAACTTACCTCAAACAACTTCTCAACAAGATCCCTTGAACAAATCCGATGCAAAAGTACAGCAGGAATCAACTCTTGAAATGAACATGCAATGGAGCAAGTACGATTTTGTACCCGGCGATGAAGTAATTTTTGAAGATGTACCTGATATTATGGAAGAGAATGGCGAATTCCCAAGCCGTTGGGACTTGGTCAGAGGGCAAGTTGAAATCGCAAATATAAATGGCGAAAATGTAGTCATGATTTTGGATGGAGGTAGTGCAGCTATAGTACCATACTTAAAAAATTCAAAAGAAGATTACTTACCCGAAGTATTCACTATTGAAATGGATGTCTATTTTGAACCTGGCAATCATGGTCAACGGTATTGGATAAAGCTTAGAGACGATAAAAACCAATGGGGAAAAGGAGTAAACGAAAAATTAGAAATTTATGTAAACGGACTTGATTTTTTAAACACTTCGAAAAGTTACCCAGGTACTGAAAAATACAATTGGGGGAACAATCCTGTTGGTGGCTGGAAACATATTGCTATAGCCTATACAAAAGGCAAATTTAAAGCTTACATGGACGATACCCGCTTAATAAACGTGCCTCATCTCGAAGGCAATCCCTTTGGAATAACCATTACTGCAAGTGGCCCGAAAGAATTGAATATGTTCATCAAAAACATCCGCATTTCAAAAGGGGGAGTAAAGTATTATGACCGTGTTTTATCCGACGGAAAGATTATTGTGAACGGCATCCGTTTCGATGTTAATAAAGCCTCCATTAAACCAGAAAGCAATGGTGCAATCAACAAAATATTTGAGTTGATGCAAAAACAACCTGACCTAAAATTTAGTGTGGAAGGGCATACTGACAGTGATGGCGATGAGGCTACCAATCAAACACTTTCAGAAGCACGTGCCAAAGCAGTCATGGACCGCTTAATTAGCATGGGCATATCTTCCAACCGTCTAAAATCATCAGGCTGGGGCGAAAGCAGCCCCATAGGCGAAAACAGCACTCCCGAAGGAAAAGCCAATAACCGTAGGGTAGAGTTTGTGAAATTTTAATTCAAAATAGAACACTAAAAATTTATACATATGAAACAAATACAATTATTTTTATTTGCTATTGTTATAGCATTCGCTTCTTGTACACCAGAAGATATTGTGCCAATACCTGATGATCCAAACAACAACCAGGATAACCATACAGACACATCTGCCAATTCATTAGCCCTTTGGGAATATAAAATTGACGAATATGATGTTTTATTAACCGATCTTGTTTTAGATAACAACGATAACTCCTACTTTTTTGCAAAAGCCGACGACAAGTATTTTCTGTATTCCCTTGATAAAATTGGAACGCTTAGGTGGAGTCAGGAACTTCCATTTGGCAGTTATTTAAATTCTGGAATAATGCTTGCCGGCGATAAGCTTATTCTCTCCTATCAATATGACATTATTGCAGCATACAACATAAACAACGGAACTGAAATTTGGTCAACAACATTAAGCGTTTCGTTTAGTGATATGGCCTATAATGATGGAATCATATATGTCGCCCAGACCACAACATGGGATACAGAATCAAAAATTTCTGCAATAGATGCAGGTACAGGAGCTGTTAAGTGGGATTATCCGATGGATAAACATATCGACACAAAAATAAGTGTATATAAAAATGCTATTTGCGTAGTGTCAGAATTTCAGCTACCATGGCCTTTTGAGATTGGATTAACAATTTTAACCGACAATGGAAGTAGCGCTACAGAAGTATGGCGGCATTATCAACCTAGAGATAATAATCCTTCGGAACCTATTAAACCACGTAGAGCAAGCTTTGATGGTTTAGGTAATATATATTATGAAGAATCGACAACCGACACAACTTATATTCACGCGCACAAAGTATCTGATGGAACAGTAAATTGGGCGAAAAAACTATGCAACTTCGGACTGCCTGAGCCTGCCATACTTTTTGGAAACGGAAAGGTTACTGCCAGTTATAAATCTGATGAATCCTGGGGCATCGTAAACAGCCTAATTACACTCGATGCTTCAACCGGAAATACAGAGAATCAAAATGATGATATTATTTTAAACGACGAACAGGTATTATTAACAGGTGATTATTCTACAGTTGTTTTTAACCGTTTAGTTGATGATGTACCAACTATGCAACTTTACAGCTCAAGCGGTGATTTGGTCAGTTCAGCCAGTGCTGATTATCTTGGCTGGTTTGTAACATCTTTGAGCGATTGTAGAATATCATCTGAAGGTAACTTAATAGTTATCCAAGGAGGTGATGGGATAGTGAAGTGCATTAAAGCAGGTCTCACACAAGCTAAAGCTGGAACATGGTCGTGCAGAAAAGGGACCAATGCTAATACAAACTCCATAAATTTCTAAGAAAGGTTGCTTGAATCTATAAAATAGCAATAGCACAATGAAAGTACTATTACCATTTTCCGGAACCTGTATTTACCCAATAAATTAATCAAACAATATTATTCAGATGAAGAACCTAACTACAATTACCGTGTTTCTGCTGCTTGTATTTGTGGCGAATGCCCAAGAGTCATTGCTCATTGGAAGTTGGCTGATCACAAAAGCAGAAGTTTGCGGCGAAGTTAAAAATCCATATTTCATAACAGAGTTTAAAGCTGATGGAAACTTTCTTGTAATGGGAATCGAAGCTGGAACATGGAAATACAATAAAGCAAGTATGACCATTATTCTGAAATCGGAACTTGATAAGGATTTTAACGGTGAAGGAAAAATCCTAAACCTTACCGAAGAAGAGTTGGTGGTTGATAAAGATGGAGCAAAGTTTTTCTACCAAAAAGTTAATAATAGTCAAATTGCAGCGAGCAATAAAACTTCAGGTCTTATGGGCCTTTGGGAATTTAAGGATGTACCCCATACCGGAGTGAACACCCTGGTTACCTTTACAGAGCCTGATGAATTTATGATTCTTCAAAAAGAAGAAAACAGCGAGGCCCGGTTAAGTGGCACATGGATTTTTGATGAAACGGAAATGTCGCTGATTATGATTGGCTTACGCAGTGAGGATATATTCAAAGGCGAAAGCAAGATATTAAAGATTACTGATGGTGTTTTGGAGTTAGAAAACGATGAAACGGTTTTTAAAGCCCAACAAAAGGAACAAAGTACAGAAAAAATAGTACGACTCACTTTTACCGAAGGCGATTTCTACACCGAAGGTGGTGATTATAAATATTATAGCGACGAAGAAAAATTGCCCTGGTCAAACTGGTCTGAAATGAAGATGGCTTTGTTGGATGTGAATCACTTGGTTTATAATTACTCCACACTTATAAATGGCACAGAAGCTTTTGAAAGCAAATCCTTAACAGCTGATGTAAAAGCAAGTTTAGAAGAAGAAGGATTTACTATTGATAATATTTTTGAGGGATATGACCGCTATAATCTGCCTGAAAATTCTGAGTTTCCAGAAAACCCAAATTTCAATGAACCACTATATCCATTAGTTGAAAATACGTTTCGGGTCGTTGGCAAAGAGCAGATTACAACCCCAGCAGGCAGTTTTAACTGTACGGTTTTGGAAGTAGTTCGTGATTCAGAAACACTAAAAAAACTTTGGATGATCAATGATAAAATTGGGGTTTATGCTAAAATTATTGAAGACAACCCTGATGAAACTTTCGGACACTATTGTATTTACGAATTACAAGAAATTAGATAGCCACCTCACTAAAATTAAATGAACAAGAAATTAGAAGTTATGACAAAAACAGGCACTATCCTTTTACTGTTTTCTATTCTAATAGGATGTAACAGTAAGGCCCAAAACGAAGTGAAACGCTACGAAATAAAATCGGGCATCGTAGAATATACTTCATCAATATCGGGAAAAGTAATGGGAAGTACCATAAGTGGAAGCGGAACACAGAACCTCTACTTTAAAGAATATGGTGCGGTAGAAATCCAAGAAGAAGAATCAACTCAAACAACAACAACAAAGCTTTTCGGAACGGAAAATTCCGACACCAAGAGCACTCACACCATGAACAAACTCGAAAACGGAACGAGCTACTCGGTTGACTTTAAGCAAAAGCAAATCTATGCCAATCGTAATATGGCAATGGATATGATTGCCGCATTTCATCCAGAGGCCGATGCAGGAGAAGTTGGAAAAGGCATGCTAGAAGACTTGGGCGGAGAAATAACCGGACATGAAAATGTTTTGGGATACAATTGCGAAATATGGACACTTGCCGGGGGAAAACAATGGATTTACAAAGGTGTAATGTTAAAAATGGAAATGACCACGTTGGGAATTACAACCATTACCAAAGCTAAATCCGCTAAGTTTAATAGTTCAGTACCAGATAAGTATTTCCAGTTGCCGAATTTTCCGATTCAAAAAACAGAAAGTTTGGGGAATGCAGGAAGCTTGTTTGAAGATATAGGCGACATGGAAAACTCGGAGGACATGGATGCGCAAATGGAAAAAATAAGCAAGATGTCATATGAAGAATGGAAAAAAGAGGCGTTAAAAAATGATGAAGAAATGCAGCAAATGAGTGATGAAGAGCTACGTGAAACCTATGACATGATCCAGAAAATGATGAATTTAAGTAAGAATTAATAGATCTGAAGAAAGCAGGTTCTTTCTAAAACAATAGAAAAAGCTCAATTAATTCTCTAACAAGTACAATAAAACAATTTAGTAATCTATAAAATAAAAACAATGAAAAATTTAATCAGAGCAACAACAATTTTAATGACCTTGAGTTTGGTTTTTATCTCTTGCGAAAAAGACAAACCGGTTACCAATCCTGAAGAAGATCAGACAGGAAAATACCAGATCTATATTGATGGAAGTATTCTTGTTGAAGGAACAACTATTGCCAGTGGTGCAATACAAGATGCTGACGGAAACTGGGTCAATACTGTAACGATAGGTGATGATGCTAAGTCATTAAGTATCGTGGTCAGTCAATTTTCGAGGACAATAGGAAGCACAGTTACAATGGATACCGATGGTGACCCCGGGGTTGTATTTACGTCCAAAACTGATTTATACAGCACCTCCTCAGGTACCTTAACACGCGAATCGGATAGCAAAATATCCTTTGAGGGAACCTGTACAGAGTTTATGAGCCAAACACAACATACAATAAAAGGGTATATCGAATCTAATGCATACAAGCTAGTAAATTAAAACAACTCACAAATGAATACATTACAAAAAAACAGTGTCGTTATACTTGTTATGGCACTATTATCTTTCACAGCAAAGGCTCAGGATTCAAAAATGCTGGGAGGAGCAGGACTGAGCTATACATCAAACATCAATAATATTGGATTATCTGTTAAAGGCGTTTACCTGATCAATGATACCTGGGAGGGCGCAGGTTCATTTACCTATCTTTTCAAAAATAACTACACCAAGTGGTCTATGCTTGATTTAGATGGGCACTATGTTTTCTCCTCTGACGAATCAATATTGTTTTATGGGCTTGCCGGATTGAACTTTACTTTCTGGAAAGTAGAGTTGGCATCGGTTTACGGTTCATATGTTGACTACCTGGATGCAAGTGGAACCGAAGTTGGATTAAACCTGGGAGCAGGTGGACGGTATGCCCTTTCCGATAAATTACACCTCACAGGAGAAGTAAAATATACAATAGGGGGTTTTGGTTTTCTGACACTGGGAGCAGGAATTTTATATCATTTTTAAGCTATCTCTGGAAGAAAATAAGTTCAACAAGGTTCAGGATTTATGCCTGAACCTTGTTTCAGCACCAGTATTCTTCTTGTTTGGGGACGACCAGTTAATATAACAAATAGTTTTTTTAAGGGAGTAATTCTTAATGGCAATGAATTAGTGAAAACCTGGTTGAATGTACAGATCAAAGGGATTCTGCTATTCCTCCACATTCCAGGGATTTAATGAACTGAGTAACAAATCGTGTTTAAGAGTTTATGTCGGCATAAAATTTAAAGGTTGTAAATACCCTGTATTGAAAAAAAAATAAACACGACACAAAATCAACGTTAACCTAAATACACATAATGCTTCTCCCATAAATATTGGCTTTGCCCCAGCTAAATTCTACTTTTTACTTATTAAAAGAAATGGTTAGGAATTATCTACATTTAGATACGATATTATTGTAGATTAATCAACCAATATATACTGCAGGCACCTTAGGTTTGACCTTGAATGAAATTCATTTGGCTAGGAGTCAGTAATCAGGAGACAGGAAAAACATACTTTCGATTTCTACTTCCCCCTCTTGCAGTAAAAGTTTTTTTAAAAACTAAAATCTGTCAAATAAAATCTAAAAGTAACATATTTAAGGTTAGTGTTGTATCTGTCATTTGTTCCTGACACTCATAAAAAAAACAAAAAAACGATAACAAAACCTTAAAAAAAACGTTACTTGGAATTATATAATTAATCATGCTATATAAAATCTATATCTAATATGGAAATTCACAAAGCACTAATGGTATTCTGCCTGGCTCTGCTGCTGTCTTCATGTGTAGAGGTGAAAGAATACCAGAAAGCTTATCTCAATGATTCAGAAATGGAGTTATCGCAACGAAAATTAGAACAATATGAAACCAGCTTTGAAAGTTATCGTGAAGGAGCATCTGGAGCTGAGGGAGGAAAAACAGGGGGAGGATGTGGATGCAATTAAGTAGAATATTTTTATTGGCAGGGTTTGGTATTGCTTGTTCCCTACCCGCTATTTCCCAGAATTCAAGCCCTAAAGACAAGATTGATATCGGTGAAGTTGAAGTCGACATCCTTTCTAGTTACTATGAACAGGATGGGGAACATTCAGCTGTTGAAGGAGGTGATGGAAGCCAGTCATTACAAGATATGGCATTTTCAGTTGTGGTGAATATACCTATAGATACAGTAAATATTTTCAATATGAGCCTTAGCGCCGACACATATACCTCTGCGTCATGTGATCATATCGATGGTGTTGGTAACAATGCAGTACTTTCAACACCATCATCGCAAGATACAAGAACATATGGGAACCTGTCTTATTCCAGGATAACACGCAAAGGGTTAACGCTGACAATAGGGAGCGGCTTTTCTTATGAATTTGATGTTAGTTCTGTATCTGGTTTATTGGGTATTTCCAAAGAATCTAAAAACCATAACCGTGAAATTTCCCTTCATATGAAAGGATATCACGATAAATGGACATTGATTTATCCTGTTGAATTTCGTTTAAATAGAAGCAATTTTAACTTGCCTGATATCCGTAACACATTAAGTACCGATATTTCGTACGCACAGGTAATCAACAAGCGCTTACAGATGCTTTTTTCGTATGAAACGACAATTCAGAAAGGCCTCCTATCAACTCCCTTTCACAGGGTATACTTTAATGATGGCACAGATATCTTCACACGTACCAGAAATATTGAATCACTTCCTGGCAATAGATTCAAACACGCATTTAGTACCCGTATTTCAACTTATCCGGTTTCATGGCTGATTGGCCGTTTCTATTATCGGTATTATTTCGATACATATAACATAAGTGCCCATACAACCAGCGCAGAATTGCCCTTTAAAATCACCCGGTTTTTCTCGGTATATCCCTTTTACCGGTATTACATCCAAACCGCAAGTACGTGGTTTCACCCCTATGGTGAACACGATGTATCCCAGGAGTTCTATACCTCTGATTATGATTTATCTGCTTTTACCAGCAATAAAGTTGGTGTTGGGTTTAGGATATCTCCTCCCATGGGAATTTTACATACAACCAATCTTATTAAAAGTAGGACTTCAAGCCTTAAAGGTATAGAGCTAAGACTAGGTAGATACTCCAGAAGTGATGGATTGAGCTCTTTTATCGTCAGCAGCGATTTAAATTTAACATTTTAACAAAAAGTATTATATAATGAAAAAGAAAGTAATTACTATGGCCTTGTTTTTGGGTTTATGCCTGAGTTGGTCATTTTCGCAAACATTACAAGTTGATTTTACTACCGTACCCATTACCTCCGGAGCAGCATCGAAATATAACCCGAAACATATATTGGCGGTGTGGGTTAAAACATCTGATGGAACCTTTGTGAGTTCAATAGAAGTTAAGGCCCAAAAACGAATTGGTTATTTAACAAATTGGAATTCAGTTAGTAATGCCAATAAGGTAAATGCCGTAACCGGCGCCACCCTTACAAGCCACACAAGTCATTCTACTACATGGAATTGCCAGAAATACGATGGCTCTACAATTGCCGATGGGGACTACTTACTGTGTATTGAACTTACAAGTGGGGATGTTACAGGAACCTATTCCGAGAATCCATTTACAATAAGTTCCGGGACAATGACTTTTAACCAGGTAGGTACAAACATTACCAATCTCTCGCTTGTCTATACATCTGCACAAACTTCGACGGTCAATGATATCAGTTCGGAAGATGCAGTTTCAATTGCACCTAATCCTGTAACTGACCAGGCCACCATTAACTTCTACACAAATTCGGAAGCACCCTACACAATAGACATTATTAATCAGGCAGGACAAATAATACGTACTGTTTCAGGAAAATCCTTACAAGGAGATAATCAATATAAAATAAATACAACAACCAAGGAATTCCAGCCTGGCATTTATTATTGTATTTTAAAAACCAAAGATTATTCAACCTCGGTAAAAATGTTAAAAGAATAAATAAATTATAAACAGATGAAGATATTACTTATAACTTTAAGCATTCTTTGGGCAACAAATAGTATTGCTCAAGACAAAAATGATTTTGAATCCTTGTGTATGGAAGATTTTAGCCAAGCACAAGAATATGCTATAAAAAACAACAAACCAATCCTCATTAGTTTTTCAGGTTCTGACTGGTGCAAGTTTTGTATCAAGTTGCGCACCCAGGTACTCGACACAAAAGAATTTATAGACTTTGCTTCAGATGCATTTGTTATCGTAAATGCTGATTTTCCTTATCATAAAAAAATTTCGAGCACTCAGCGCAAGCAAAATGAAGCACTTGCCGAAAAATACAATCCTGATGGAGCATTCCCAAAATTGGTGATTATTTCTCCTCAAGGGGAGGTGTTATATTCTTGTGGATTTTTATCTTATACACCTGTTCAGTACATAGATCTTCTAAAAAAACATATATAGCTTATTAGAAACAAACTGCCAATAGATGAAATACGCACTTATTGTTTTGTTCGCTTCAATTGTTGGAAGTGTTCAAGCACAAAATAGCTGGGAAGAATATACCGAAAAGGCCGTAGTAATGGGTATGGCCTTTGAAGTTAAAGCTATATCATCAGATTACGACAGTGCGTATAACTCCGTACAATTAGCTTTAGATGAGATTCGAAGGATTGACACACTGCTTTCGAACTACATACCACAATCTGAAGCATCGCGCATAAATAAATATGCATTTGAAAAGCCTGTAAAGGTTTCTGCCGAAGTAATTAACCTGATCAAGCGGTCACAAAAGATTTCGAAGATTACCAATGGGGCCTTTGATATCTCTTTTGCAGCCCTGAGGCCGTTATGGAAATTCGACAGTACCATGAAGGCTTTACCTAATCCGGATACAGTTGAACATTACAGAGAATTAATCGATTATACAAATATTATTATCGATTCAGATTCAAACACAGTCCGTTTTGCAAAACAAGGCATGCGAATAAGTTTTGGTGGCATAGGCCAGGGGTATGCTGCCGAGCAATGCAAAAAAACAATGCAGGCTGCCGGCATAAAATGCGGGTATGTGAATGTGAGTGGTGACATACGGTTTTGGGGAGTAAGACCCGATGGTACTCTTTGGCGTGTAGCTTTAGTATCGCCTGACAATAAAAAAGAAGTTATTGCCTGGCTAGATATAACAGATGCTGCTGTTGTCACTTCCGGCGACTATGAACAATTTGCAACAATCAATGGAAAAAGGTATACCCATATTTTTGATCCGCGAACAGGATACCCGGCCAATACCATGCGAAGTGTTGCAATAATTTGTCCGGATACAGAAATTGCAGATGGCCTTTCCACTGGTACTTTTGTCTTGGGAGAAATAGATGGACTAAAATTAATAAACAGCCTAAAGAACATACAGTGTGTTATGGTTACCAACGATAACCGCATAGTAACCTCTGATGGATTAAAAATTAACCTCACCCCTGTCAACAATGCTCATTTATTTAATAAATGAGCACTGCTCCATAAAGGTGATTTGTGAGAATGAAGGGCTAACAAAAACCTTCCTCTATAAATACACTACTCCTTTTTTAAGACTAGCTATCAGCTTATTGGAGCCCGGGCAAACAGACAGAAAGAGTATGTCAAAAAAGTCATCAACCCCTTCTTTTGCTCATTGATCGAAGTCTAAACATGTTGATTATCTGCACAATAATATATTGAAACTCCGCTCAGAATGATTTGAAATGGTCTTTTTAGATAGTTCCAGGTATTTTAAAATTCAGTAACAGACAATCGTCTCATGTTATAAATGCTTACCAACTTTTATTTTAGCCCAAATTATGCATTAGAAAATTGAAAAGGAGGGCTTATGTTTTCGACTTTTGTAAAAATTCCATCAAGCCAAGGCCTTCTTTTTGTATTCAAGACAATTTCTGTTGGCATGGTTTACCGTCCTGGTCCCTAATGCAAAGCAAGAGACTTTCAGTGTTTTTAAGGTTGATGTTTTGTGTGACTGTAGGGCAAAATGCCGGAATAGACTCATAATATTATAGGCTACCATAATAAACCGAAATGATGCTTCAGTATCCCAAAAATCTTTTAAACAAAAGTACTCCAGCCCAAAATCCTGCTTCAATTTCTTAATCCCGTTTTCACAATCAGCACAGGTGTTGTAA
>JBNKPU010000132.1:0-6105 GCA_050295515.1 Bacteroidales bacterium
CTGTTTTTGACTATTATCATTTCTTGTCCATAATAATGCATTTATTTTGTATTTTAAACTCGGATTATGCATTAGAACTTCGTTATGAAGGTTGAAAGTGCAAAAATAGAAGGACTTGGTGAGATGAATCATAGCACCGCTATGGTACTTCGAAACAAGTAAGTGAAACGACTTATATTGAAGCAATTTCAATATGTAATAGATTTTCTAATGCATATTCCGGGTTAAAACAAAAAATCATCCTGAATGAAAGTGTTTAAGTTTGGAGGGGCATCAGTAAAGGACGCACCTGCTGTTAGGAATCTTGCCAGAATAGTAAAAAATTATAATGATGCTTTAGTAATTGTTGTATCAGCCATGGGCAAAACAACCAATGCCCTTGAGAAAGTGTTAAAATCATATTTTGAGCAGGATGCCAATCTAAATTCATATTTCGATGAAGTAAAATCATTCCATTATACTATAATAGACCAGCTTTTTCATTCTGAGCATATCGTTTATAGCGAAGTAGGGGGCTTATTTTCAGAATTAGGCTACCGATTGGAACAAGAGCCTTCAATGAATTTCAATTATGAGTATGACCAAATTGTTTCTTATGGTGAATTGATCGGTACAACAATTGTAAATTTGTATCTGGAAAGTGAGGCATGCGATTCACATTGGGTTGATATTCGAAAAGTTTTAAAGACAGACGAAGTATATCGTGAGGCAAATGTTGATTTTGAATTGTCTGCTTGTTTGGCAACAGAAATATTTAAACCGGTTGATAACAGAAAATATGTAACGCAAGGATTTATAGGTTCAAACCGGAATAATTTAACTACTACTTTGGGCAGGGAAGGATCTGACTATACAGGGGCATTGCTTGCAGCATTCCTCAAAGCTGATTCAGTTACAGTCTGGAAGGATGTGCCAGGTGTTTTAAATGCCGATCCCAAATGGTTTGACAAGACAGTAAAACTGGATAAACTAACCTATACAGACGCTATAGAACTGGCTTTTTATGGAGCAAGCGTACTGCATCCTAAAACAATACAGCCAGTTAAACAAAATGGGATTCCATTGTATGTTAAGTCTTTTGTAAATCCTGAAGCAGAAGGAACAGCAATAGGCGATTTTAACTACGATAGACTGATACCATGTTTTATTTTTAAAATACAACAGGTATTGATTAATGTCCATCCAAAAGATTTATCCTTTATTGCTGAACATAATATGGAAAGGATATTTAATATCCTTGCAAAATATAGCCTTAAGGTAAATCTCATGCAAAATACTGCAGTAAGCTTTCGCATTTGTGTGAACAATGATCCAACTCGTATTCCAAAAGTATTAAAGGAATTGGAGCAAGATTATAAAATTACCCAGGAAAATGATCTTGAACTTATCACAATTCGATACTACGATCAAGATACAATAGATAGGGTACTTGTTGAAAAGGAAGTGCTGTTGGAACAGCATTCGAAGAATACTGTGCAGATGGTAGTTCAAAAAACCTTAAAAAAACAGCTAAAATCAGCTGCGTTTTGATTTACCTTTTAATTGATGCAAAGAGCAGTGTTTAACACCTCTATAGCCTTTTTGTAATCTGCTCTGGTAATTACAAACTGCATATTTACTTGTTTCAACGATTGTGAAAGTGCCTCAATATTAATTTGGTTATCTGAAAGAGCCTTGGTAGCCTTTGCAATAATACCAGGGTGGGCTATGTTTGTGCCCAAGGCACATACTATTGCAACTTCTTTTACGGTAACTTCAAAAAAGCATTCCTTTAATTCAACTATAATACTTTCGGCAAGGTCTTTTTCCCAAACAACCTGTGTAATGCTGTTCGCATTAGTTGTTTTTAAGATATAACTAAGGTTATTGTTTTTGAATATTTCCATGATTTGTAGGTCAAATCCGACTTCACCCACCATAGATGGATCATGGATTTCAATAGCCATAACTTTATCTGTTCCAGAGATTATCTCAACTTTGGCTTTTGCATCAACATAGTCTTTGGAAATTAATGTGCCTGGATGTTCAGGTTCAAATGTGTTTTTAATTCTGATATTAATATTGTTTTGTTCTAGTGGTTTTGAGGCTTTCGGATGAATAGCCTCCATGCCGATGTCGGCAAGTTGATCGGCTACATTATAATTAGTTTGTCCAACAGGAACGGAATTTTCTATCCCAACAATATTTGGATCAGCCGAGGATAAGTGGAATTCTTTATGTATAACAGCTTCATCAGCCTTCCGGTCAACGGCAATTTTACTAAAAGTAACTTCAGAATAACCTCGGTCGAACTCTCGCATAATTCCTTCTGTTCCCTTAGTGTAACCAGTTGCAATAGGTATTGTTTTAGTTGGGTCAATATCTTTAAAAGTCTTGTTGATACGCTCATCTATGGATAAAAACTCAGCATCGTTAAATCCACAAAGGTCAATAAAAGTAGCATCAATATCATTGTTCTGTAAGATATTTACAGAGTTAAACGCTGAATGGGCTTCACCTAATGAGGCAAGAATTTCACGAGCAGCTAAAAGAATGTTTTGTTTGCTTACATAGCCAGTAGCCAACACATCAGCCAGACTGTTAATGTAATATTTGGCTTGAGTAAACCTTTTGGTGATAAATTCATCAGCAACCGAAAGGTCTAGTTTGATATCGACATAATTGCGGTTTAGGTCCAGAAGCTTCTTTAAAACTTCCTCAAGAGCACTATTGTAATCTCCAGCATGTACAAATTTTTCATAAATTCCAGGCTCTCCAGTTTTTTTGTGCTCCAAAAGCCAGTTGGTTACCCCTCCATATGCAGAGACGACAAAAATCCTTCCGAACATTTCGTCAGCTTTTCGATTGCCAATAATAACATTGTTAAGGACATCTTTGAAACTTGTCATTGATGTGCCGCCTATTTTCTCTACAGTTAACATTCTATATTGCTTAATTTTTCGGAGGGCAAAAATACTATAAAAATATCATGTGCAAAATCTATTGTGCGGCAAAAGTTGCAGGTTGTGGAACAAATAGCTATTTCACTGAAACAGGCAGCAAGAATTAGTGAATTGGCTTTCCCTGGTTCAGGTTTATTTTGAATACTGGTTTATGTCCTCTTAAATTGCCGCGGTTGTCAAACTGTTCGATACCAAGAACTAAACTTATCACCTCCTTCTTAATACTTGTGTATTCCTTATTAAAATACCATACCTCAGAAAATTGGATCTTACTTATTGAATTCCGGTTAAACCAGGGTTCATTTTCCATATTTCTTAAATCGCGCAAAGACATTTTTTCGCCTGTAAAAAAATCATAAGGAGTAAAGCGACCAGAGTAAACTCCGGCAAAAATGCTGTCAATCAATAGGCCTCTGTCAAGATTCTTCATGAAATCTTCTTGCCATACTTGAGACGAATCAAAATTCTTGATAATAACATCATAGGTTATTGTGTCAGCAATAATTTGTCCCTTACGAGTATTATTAGAGTAATCGATTTCTTTTTCGGTCATTTCTGGACAATCGGTTTTACATTGCCAAATTGTAAACATTGTCAAGAATATAAGGCTAGGGTAAATAACTGATTTTTTCATTGTCTAGAATTTTGGTGTTAGGTATTTAGAGAAACGTGTACAAACAATGTTATAGTATTGTTTACCTGTTGAATTTTAACCGGCTACCTGCTTTTTTAATAATTTCCCCTTTGTCATACACTATTTCTCCATTGACAATTGTAGTTTGAACCTGGGAGTTAAAAGCTGTCCCTTCAAAAGGAGACCAAGCGCATTTATATAATATATTACTTTTATTTACTATCCAATGTTTATTTATGTCAACAAGAACTATATCTGCGTAATATCCTTCTTTTACATAGCCTCTACGGTCAATGCTAAAGAGGTCAGCAGGGGCATGACACATTTTTCGGACAATATCTTCCAGACTGATTTTTCCTTGATGGTAAAACTCAAGCATAGCTACAAGTGAATGCTGGACAAGAGGCCCACCTGAAGGAGTTTTAAAGTAAGTATTGGTCTTTTCTGTTTCTGTATGTGGAGCATGATCTGTAGCAACAACATCCAGTTTGTCAGAGAGCAATGCCTCGAACAGGCTTGACTGATCTTCTTTTGATTTAACAGCCGGGTTCCACTTAATTCTGGCTCCGTATTTTAGATAATCTTCATCATTAAACCAAAGGTGATGGACACATACTTCACCAGTAATATTCTTTTTGGTTACATCTTTTCCAGAATCCAAAAGAGATAGTTCTTTTGCTGTTGAAAGATGTAGAATATGAAGTTTTGTGTTGTATTTATTGGCTATTTCAGCTGCAAGGGCTGATGATTTATAGCATGCCTCTGCACTTCTGATTAAAGGATGGTAAGAGAATGCAATTCCTTCACCAAATTCCTCTTTATAGTAATAAGTATTTTTCTTTATCGTTTCTTCATCTTCGCAATGGGTTGCTATGATGGTTGGGGATTCAGCAAATATTGCCTCCAGGCTCTTCATGTTATCGACTAACATATTTCCAGTTGATGAGCCCATAAAAACTTTTACACCACAGATTGTTTTAGGGTCAACCTTCTTTATTTCATTAAGGTTATCATTTGTAGCTCCTAAATAAAATGAAAAGTTTGAATATGAATCTTTGGCAGCAATTTTATACTTTTCTTCCAGTGTTTCAAGTGTTACTGCCTGTGGACTAGTATTAGGCATTTCCATAAAACTTGTTACTCCACCAGCAATTGCTGCTGCCGATTCTGACTTAATGGATCCTTTGTGAGTTAATCCAGGTTCCCTAAAATGAACCTGATCGTCAATTACACCAGGCAAAATAAGTAAACCTTTTGCATCAATAGTATTATCTGCAGTAATATCCTTTGGTGAAATAAATATTCTTTCTATTACTCCATTTTGAATGAAAATATCAGCTTTTACGTGCTCGCCTTCATTAATAATGGTGCCGTTTTTAATTAATAAACTAGCCATATTATATGTATTTCAAGATTTCACAATATATATGTAAATATCTGAGAGTGAAAAATGCAATTAATTTACAATTTCAAAGTAGAGTTTTCTAAGCAGAATGGTTGCTAACTTTATACGTTTTAAAGAGGCTGAAAAATTTAAGTTTAATTACTCCCCAAAAGGCTTCATTAAAAATTCCGCCGGACATTTTAGATTTGCCTTCTTTTCTGTCTGTAAAGACTATGGGCACTTCTTCTAATTTAAATCCCATTTTCCAGGCAGTAAATTTCATTTCTATCTGGAATGCATATCCTTTGAATTTTATTTTATCCAGGTTAATAGCATTTAATACCCTATCTCTATAGCATTTAAAGCCTGCAGTTGTGTCGTGAATCGGCATTCCTGTTATTATTTTTACATACTTTGATGCAAAATAAGACATAAGAACTCTTCCCATTGGCCAGTTTACAACATTTACGCCCGATTTATAGCGTGACCCTATAGCTAGGTCAGCTCCATTTTTACATGCAGTATATAAATGTGTCAGGTCATTTGGATTATGCGAAAAGTCAGCATCCATTTCAAAGATATACTCATACTTATGGTCTAATGCCCATTTAAACCCGGCAATATAGGCAGTACCTAGCCCTTGTTTACCTTTCCTTTCAATAATGTGCAACTTCTCAACGTTTTCTTTTTGTAATTCCTTAACGATTTTAGCTGTTCCATCAGGGGATCCATCGTCTATTATGAGAAGATGAAAACCATCAGGCAAACCAAGTACAGTATTTACCATACGGTTAATATTTTCAATTTCGTTGTAGGTTGGGATAATTACTAGTGCTTTACTCATTTAATTAAATACAGGTGTTTTATATTTGCGAATATACCATAAATATGGCTATAATTAGTAGGATCAAACAAATTATCAGTTGTTAAGATTTGTTAATATACAGTAAATCAGATGCATGAAAAATAAAATTAAAAAAAGATCAAAAGGCTATTGCATATTAAAATAAAGACCATACATTTGCAGCCGCTTTAAAAAACAAGCGGGGTACATTGAAAAGCTTTCCAGGCAAAGGTTAAAAGTCGCACCAACAGCAATGTTTGGGAGATTTTTAAAAAAAACCAAAAAAGATTAAAAAAAAGTT
>JBNKPU010000133.1:0-6147 GCA_050295515.1 Bacteroidales bacterium
TTGAACACCCTCTTATTCTTTTGGGGGTGTTCAAACCAAAGCCCTAAAATGGTTAAGGTAGACCAGTTTGTAAATACACTAGGGGTTACTAATAATTCCTTGTATCCAGGACTGGGTGATATTTATAACTTCATGAACGAGCAACACCATGCAACTCCAAAAGTAACAGAACTGTACAATATTGGCAAAACAGATAAGAATAACTTAACCATACCACTTATCCGCATAGGTTTTATAGAAGACAATCCTTCCAGGAGGTTTTTAATTGTAGCTGGCACTCATGGAGATGAAGCAGCCCCAGTATCAGCTGTAATTTATTTGATCAAAAATTTATTTCAGCCACAAACTCTGACAAACCTCATAAATAAAAAGGTTGCCTTGGACATAATCCCGGTGCATAACCCGGAGGGATATCTCGAAAACCAACGTGAAAATGACAATGGTATTGATATTAACAGAAACTTCCCTTTTGGTAATGTTGAAGTTAAACAGGAAGCAGAAACCAAAGCTTTAATTTCCCTTATTAATTCCGAAAACTATACAGTAAGCTTATTTTTCCATTCTGCAAATGAAGAAAAATATGAAAACCTTGTCAGGATTCCAATTGAGTATAATAGAACCGGCTCAAAAGCCTTGAATACAATACATGAAGAAGAAGTCTTGAAATTAAGCAGTTTAATTTGTGAAGGAGGTAATAAAACAAGTCCCGAAGTACCATGGCACAGTTCGTCGAAAATGGTAAATGTAACCGGTATTGCTTCTGATTGGTGCGTGAGCGGACTTTTAAAAAAGGAATATACCATGCTTGTTAAACAAGAATGTAACAACCCGCATCCATCGGCTACCATAGAGCTATGCTACCCAAAACAACCCATTCAAAAAGAGCGCATTGAATCGGAACAGCAGGAACTTTTAAATATTGTACTCAATATTATTAATAAATTCTAAAATCAAATATAACTATGAATGTCAAGAATATTTCAATAATAGTTCTACTGGTTGTTTTTACAGGGCTGGTTTTAGTGAAAATAGTTGTGTTTGATTACACTCCTTCAACTATTTTGCCAGAAATAGGCTACAGGGTTGCCTTGGAAATGGAAGCCACCGGACATGGTTCGGAAATCAATATCAGGGCTATGCTGCCGCCAAACACACAACATCAGGATATTTTTAATGAACAGGTTATTTCAGGCAATTTCAATTACGGGCAAATAAACGCTGGTTTGAATCGTATTGGACGTTGGTATAATACTTCAATCAGCGGGCATCAAAAAATAACTTACACCTTCGATGTTATCAGTAAGCAGGTAAATTTTATTTTACCCAAAAAATTACAAATACCTGTTTCAACAAATCAGGGTTTAAACCGGTATCTCGATAAATCTGACTTAATGCAAGTTGGTCACAGCGATATTTTGAAGCAACTCTCTGCATTGGGGATTGATAGAAACAGCGATATGATAGAAGCTATTACTAAAATCTACAAGTATATAAGTGAAGATATTACAACTACCGGATTTTCAGGAAAAACCGATGCCATAACCACTTTGCGTTTGCAGGAAGCCAGTTGTAACGGTAAAAGCCGGCTATTTGTAGCTATGCTACGGACTCTCGGTATTCCGTCACGTCTTGTCGGAGGATTAATCCTAAAACCAGGCAGCAAAACAGTTACACATCAATGGCTTGAAGTACTAATAGGTGATCAATGGGTCACTATGGATCCAACAAATAAATATTTTGCAGTTACACCCAAACACTACCTGGTAACCTATTATGGCGATGAGCCTTTTTTCAAACGTACCTCAAACGTTAATTTTAAGTACGTTTTTAATATTGAACGGGAAAATTACACCCGCAATACTGAAATTGAGAGCCTTGCAGCCCATCCGCTAAATATAATGAATGCATGGTCGATTTTTAACAAGGCAGGACTTTCAATGAGCCTCTTACAGGTTATCCTGTTAATCCCATTGGGAGCTATAGTAACCATTATTTTTAGAAATGTTATTGGTATACAAACATTTGGAACATTTCTTCCGGCACTTATTGCTTCCTCGTTTAGGGAAACAAACCTGTTGTGGGGAGTAATTGCTTTTTCCTCTATTATTGTTGTCGGATCTCTATTACGCTGGGTAATTGATAAACTTAAGATCACTCACACCCCCAAACTTACTATATTGTTGGTGTTTGTGGTATTTTCCATTCTTGCTATTTCGGCCATTGGGGTGCTTGTGGATAATATGCACCTGGCTAAAGCAACATTGTTTCCTTTAGCTTTGATGTCTATAACCATTGAACGTTTTGCTCTTTTAACACAGGAAAGTGGAAGCAAAGAAGCTTTTAAGATTTATACAAATACAATTGTTACAGTTATTTTTTGCTACATTGTTATAAACGCTGAAGTACTGCAAACCTTTGTGATGGCATTTCCAGAAACCATGTTATTAGTTATTGCCGGTGGGTTATATTTTGGAAACTGGGTTGGAATACGTGTTACTGAACTTTTTAGATTTAAAAAACTGATATTCAATGAGGAATAGACAGCATAAACAAATTGCACTACTGGGAATGAACAGGCGAAATGTTGATTTTATCTATGAATATAATCAACGAAAACACTATAAACTTGCCGATGACAAAGTGATATCAAAAACTTTGCTTGAAGAGCATAACTTTCCTACTCCTAAATTAATAAAAGTATACAACCATTTCTTTCAACTTAGGAAGTATACCGAAGATTTAGCAGGCATGTCTAATTTCGCCATTAAACCGGCCAATGGAAGAGGTGGTGGAGGCATAGTAATTATTGAAGATTATATTAATAATAAATGGATTACAACATCGGGAAAATCATTGGATAAACAAGCTATGTATCAACATGCCACGGCTATACTTAGTGGGGTTTATTCGTTGGACAATACCAATGATTCTATAATAATCGAAGAAAAAATTCAGTTACATCCGGTACTTAAAAATATTACTTATAAAGGTATCCCGGATATTCGTGTGATTGTTTTTAAACGTACACCTGTTATGGCCATGATGCGCATTCCTACCAAACTTTCTGATGGAAAAGCAAATTTACATTCGGGTGGAATAGGTGTAGCCATAGATCTCAAAACAGGAATTACCTTTGTTGACCCTAACTATTCAAAGGTTGATACTCATCCCGACAATGGACAAAAGATTACAGGGTTAGCCATACCTCATTGGGACGAGATTGTGACCATTTCGAAAGAAATCCAAAAAATTGTTCCACTGCCATATATGGGTATAGATTTTATAATTGATGAAAGGTATGGAGCTCAAATTTTAGAATTAAATGTTCGTCCAGGTTTAGAAATACAGAATATTAACGGTAAGGGCTTGCACGCCGAGCTCCTAAAAATAGGAAGTAACCATGAATAAGCTACAAGTAATAAAATTATATATCCTGCCATTACTAATCTTGTTTGTTTTAATATCTACCAATTACTTTAATAAATTAGGCTTTTTTGAAGATTGGTTTGTAGCCGACAAGGATATTAATGTTGTTATCAACACAAATTTTCAAAACAGTCAGGATAATAACAGTGAAAACCTGGTTATGGGAGAAACAACTGATTGGGAAACTGAAAGTGGCTTCATATCCTCCAATCCTTTAGTTATTTCGGCAAAAGACGCAGAGCAGGCCAATGATTTTGACAAGGCCATAGAGCTATATTCGCAAGCACTTGAAAAGGAGAATGGAAATTCCAGCATACTTCTTGCCTTAGGTATAGCCTATTTTAAAAATGGAGACAAGGATAATGCTTTGCAAAGCTTTAACCAAATTTTAGAACTTGATGCCAATAATGCAAAAGCATATTTCTATTTAGGATACATCAATTCTTTGAACAGTGAAGTCACAAAAGCTAAAACTTATTACCAAAAAGCCATTGAATTACAACCCAATTATTCCGATGCCTATTATAATTTGGGAACCATATTCTTAAAAGACGATAACACCGATGAAGCTAAAAAACTTCTTTCAAAAGCTGCAAAACTTGATAAATCAGCTGGATCTTTTAAAATTCATTACAACCTGGGTATTTGCTTTCAAAAGACAAACGAATACGAAAAAGCTTTAAAATCATATAAAAAAGCAATAGAACTTAATCCTTCCTATATAGAATCGTGGTACAACTTAGCTTATTTGTATTACCAAAACAACAATTTTAAAGAAGCAGAAGATGCCTTGCAAACTATTCTTCGGTTAGATCCGAAAAACATTAAGGCTCAATTCAACTTAGCCCGTACATTTAGTAAAACCAAACGAAATAAACAGGCACAAGAATTGTATACCAGACTGATAAAAGAAAATCCTTTATACGAAGAAGCCTACATAAATCTGGCTATTGAATATTTGGATGCTAACAGGGCACAAAATGCTCTTGAAATATACCAAACAGGTTTGACCCTTCTGCCAAATTCATATAAACTACTTTTTAACAGGGGAACGTATTTTTTACGTAATGATGATGTTCAAAATGCTTATGCCGATTTACGCAAAGCATCAAAGCTTGATCCCAATAATGAACAAATTCGTTATAATTTAGG
The DNA here is from genome assembly GCA_050295515.1 of Bacteroidales bacterium. Taxonomy (GTDB): domain Bacteria; phylum Bacteroidota; class Bacteroidia; order Bacteroidales; family UBA10428; genus UBA10428. The sequence continues at coordinate 4,579 of JBNKPU010000133.1, forward strand.
CTTAGTATACTTCAAACAGAAAAGGTATACTGAAGCGGTTAATAGTTTTGAAAAAGTTTTAAATATAAATGAGAAACATACTGAAGCAATGTACAATCTCGGTCTTGCATACATACGGCAAGACAAACTTACAGATGCTGCATCTGTTTTATCAACCTTACTAAAACAGCAACCTGATTATGCATCTGGATGGTTAAATCTAGGTGTGGTAAAAAGCAGGCAAGACAGTCTCGAAACAGCCATCAGTTGTTATACAAAAGCAATAGCTATTGACCCAGAATATACCGAAGCATATTATAACCTTGCCAAATTAAATTCAGAAAGAGGTGATGCTGATAAAGCCATTTTAAACTACCAAAAAGCAATTGAACTTAGATCCGATTATCCCGAAGCCCTTTTTAATCTAGGAGTAGTCTATTATAGAAAAGAGAAGTACGAAGAAGCCATCTCGCAAATGGAAAAAGCACTATCATTTAATTCATCTTATGCCGAAGCACTGTTCAACATCTCAAAAGCATATAAAGATTCAAAACGTATAGACGATGCTGAAAAAGCGCTTACTCGCCTGCTCGAATTGCAGCCCGACAATACCGAAGCTCTTAATCAGTTAGGTGTTGTAATGGCTGAGAAACAAAATCTTGATAAAGCGATAGAATTGTATAAAAAGGCTTTGGAATTCGAACCGCAAAATACCGATGTTATGTATAATCTGGCCGTAGCTTATGGAAAAACCAAACAATATTCACAAGCCGAAGGAATATACCTTAAGATAATTGAAACCGATGCAGGAAATAGCAATGCCATGTATAACCTTGGCCTTTTATACATGGGGCAAGAACAAAACGAAAAAGCGATACAATTGTTTTCAAAACTAATAAAGATAGCCCCGAAACATTACAGGGCTTTGTACAATCTTGGATTAGTTTACAGCAGGCAAAGCAATTATGCGAAAGCAGTAGAAAGCTACTCTGCTGCCATAAAAGCCAAACCGAATTATGTCACTGCTTATCGCAATATGGCCATTGCCTATAAAAAGCAACGTGAGTTTAACAAATCAGCAGAGGCATATAAAAAAGCCATAGAACTGGATAGTAAATATGAAGGAGCTTATTTTGGATTGGCCAAACTATATTCTGATATTGGAGAAACCGACAATGCTGTTACATATTACAAAAAACTACTTGTTATTAATACAAAAAACAAAGGGGCACTTACCAATCTGGGGGTTATTTATCTAAAAACAGGAAAATTTGCTGAAGCAGAGAAGTTATTGCTACAATCAGACAATAATTATCCGGATTCATGGAAGACACAGTTTAATCTGGCACTTGTTTACCAGGGATTAGGTGATTCAACTAAGGCGAAAAGCTATTTAAACAAAACATTACAGCTAAATCCAGGATATAAACCTGCACAGGAATTTTTGAAAAATGAACAATAATAACCTGAGTTCGATATAAAATTAATGGCTCAAATCGCTTATAAATATTGAGTTTCAAGGAATGTTTGCGAAAGCATAGTGGGCTATGGTAAGCAAATATGACGCAGAAAATCGGTATTTATAAGTGA
>JBNKPU010000134.1:0-27645 GCA_050295515.1 Bacteroidales bacterium
CGTTTTGAAGAGCCTCAGGATATTCTTGATGATATGTACGCTGGAGTCGAAATTCATCAGAAAAATAAGGTGCTGACAATTGTGGACCGAAAAGAAGGGATAAAAACTGCCTGCATGCTTGCTCAGCCTGGTGATATTGTCCTGATTGCCGGCAAAGGACATGAAACTTACCAGGAAGTAAAAGGAGTAAGATCGCATTTTAGTGACAAGGAAGTCGTGTCCGAAATTTTTATGTTGAACAAAATAAATGAACAATAGATATTATGCTCTATCATCTATTTGACTATTTAGAACAATTTGATTTTCCTGGAGCAGGTGTGTTTCATTATATTTCCTTCAGGGCATCGATGGCTGTAATTACATCTCTTGTTATCTCAATGGTTTTTGGGAAGAGATTGATCTATGTCCTTCAACGCAAACAAATTGGTGAAACAATCAGGGATTTAGGACTGGAAGGGCAAATGCAGAAAAAAGGCACACCCACCATGGGAGGTGTAATTATTCTTGCTGCCATACTTATACCTATTCTTTTATTTGGCGATTTAACCAACATTTATGTATTGCTCATGCTTCTTACAACAGTATGGTTGGGCTTTGTTGGTTTTTTAGATGATTATATCAAGGTATTCAGAAAAAATAAAGAGGGGCTAAGGGGTAAATTTAAAATACTTGGACAGATTATACTGGGCATAATTGTTGGGCTAACTATGTTTTTTCACAGCGATATAGTTGTGCGCGAAACAGTTGTTCAGGAAGATGGCACACCACTTACCCATGTGGTCGAAGATGAAATGGGCCAGCAAAAAACTGTTGTGGTTACACATGATGTAAAATCTTCAAAGGTCAATGTCCCCTTCTTTAAAGATAACACCTTCGATTATTCCCGCCTGGTCAGTTGGCTGGGTCCAGATTACAAGAGGTATACCTGGATTGTTGTAGTACTGGCTATTATTATCATCATCACATTTGTATCCAATGGTGCAAACCTGACCGATGGATTAGATGGCCTTGCTGCTGGCAGTTCAGCTATAATTGGTGTTACCTTAGGTATTCTGGCCTATGTTTCGGGTAACGTTATTTTCTCTGATTATTTAAATATCATGTACCTGCCAAATACGGGTGAGCTTGTGGTTTTTATAAGCGCTTTCATTGGTGCAATGGTTGGCTTTATGTGGTATAATTCATTTCCGGCCCAGGTATTTATGGGCGATACAGGAAGTCTGGCAATCGGTGGCATCGTTGCTGTATTTGCCATTTTAATTCGCAAAGAACTTTTAATCCCAATTCTGTGTGGTGTTTTTGTTGTGGAAACCATATCTGTAGTGATACAGGTCAGTTGGTTTAAATACACAAAGAAAAAACATGGAGAAGGGAGAAGGATATTTCTAATGTCACCCCTGCATCATCATTATCAAAAAAGGGGGTACCCTGAAGCCAAAATCGTTACCAGGTTTTGGATTATAGGGATTTTATTAGCTGTGATCACAATTGTAACACTCAAAATAAGGTAACTCTATGGAAAAGCGTATTGTAATACTAGGTGCAGGAGAAAGTGGGACGGGTTCTGCTGTTCTTGCCAAAACGAAGGGGTTTGATGTATTCGTTTCAGATTTAGGGAAAATTAAACCTCATTACAAAGAAGTACTGTTTAATTACGAAATCGACTGGGAGGAAGAACAACATACCGAAAGGTATATCCTTAATGCTGATGAAGTAATAAAAAGCCCTGGAATTTCAGATAAATCTGACATTGTGCAGTTAATCCAAAAGAAAGAAATTCCAATTATTTCCGAAATTGAATTTGCCGGCAGGTTTACAAGTGCAAAAAAGATTTGTATTACCGGGAGCAATGGCAAAACAACAACTACTTCTTTGTTGCACCATATGTTGCGCAGGGCTGGATTAAACTGTGGACTCGCTGGTAATGTCGGTAAAAGTTTTGCGATGCAGGTTGCTACAAAATCATACGAATATTATGTTCTTGAGTTGAGCAGCTTTCAATTGGATGGAATGTTTGATTTCAAACCAGATATTTCGGTCTTGCTCAATATCACTCCGGACCATCTCGATCGCTATGCTTACAATATGCAAAACTATGTAGATTCCAAGATGCGCATCACACAAAATTTATCCGAAGACGACTACTTTATTTATTGTTCAGATGACGAAATAACCATTGCCGAGCTTGAGAAAATTGTCCTGCGTGCCAAGCAGCTCGAATTCTCTCAAGAGAAAAAAGTGAAGCGTGGTGCCCATATTGAAAACGGCAACATGGTCGTGAAGGTCAATAAAGATGAAATGAGCATGCCTCTTTCAGATATGTCACTCAAAGGAAAGCACAATACCTACAACTCTATGGCAGCAAGCATTGCCAGTAGGGTGTTGGATATCAAGAAAGAGGTTATCCGCGAGTGCCTGCAGGATTTTAAAGGTGTTGAACACAGACTTGAACGCTTTATTAAAGTACATGGAATAGAATTTATCAATGATTCGAAAGCTACAAATGTCAATTCAACCTGGTATGCTTTGGAGTGTATGACTTCGCCAACCGTGTGGATTCTGGGTGGAGTTGATAAAGGAAATGATTATACCAGCCTGGTCCCATTGGTAAAATCAAGGGTTAAGGCAATAGTATGTCTGGGAGTTGACAACTCAAAAATCCATAAAGCTTTTGATGGACTTGTTGACAATATTGTTGATGCTTCATCAATGAAAGAAGCAGTAATGAAGGCTTATAAAATTGGCGAAAAAGACGATTGCGTGTTGCTTTCACCTGCATGCGCCAGCTTCGACCTGTTTAAAAGCTACGAAGACAGAGGCGAGCAATTTAAAGAATGTGTACGCGAACTATAAATAGTTTAACCGATTGACCCGGGAATAAATTGATCAGTATATATGCCTGAGAATAAATCCATATCTGTTGCTTTGCCTGATAGGCTGAAAAAGCATTTTAAGGGAGACCCCGTTATTTGGGGGGTCGTGATTGCCCTTATGGTTTTTTCTTTGCTTGCGGTTTTTAGTTCAACAAAAACTCTTGCTTATCAGTATAGGGGAGGCAATGCTGTATATTACCTGATGAGGCATAGCTTGTTTTTGTTTATCGGATTTGTGACAATCTATATTGTTCACCTAATTCCCTATCGCTATTTTTCCAAGACTTCTCAATTGTTATTTTATATTTCAGTGCCCTTGCTCGCCATAACATTGTTGTTTGGAGCAAATATAAACGATGCATCACGCTGGATTAAAATTCCTGGGTTAGGACTGACATTTCAAACTTCAGACCTTGGAAAAATAGTCCTCATTATGTTCCTGGCCAGGATGTTATCGCTTAGGCAAGATATTATTAAGTCATATAGGACAGGATTCCTGCCTCTTCTAGCTCCAATAATAGTTACTTGTGCTTTAATTTTACCGGCAAACCTTTCAACGGCAGTTATCTTATTTGGTGTTTCAATTGTTCTCATGTTTATTGGCCGTATTAGGTTTTTTTATTTGTTTGGTTTTACTGCACTTTGCCTGGGCATACTTATAGGGTTTATTCTTTTATTGCTGCATCTCGATATTGAAATGGGAACCCGGGTAGAAACCTGGAAAAACCGTGTAGAAAACTATATTGAGAATGATGATTCAGACGGAACTTTTCAGTCTGATCAATCTAAAATAGCCATTGCAACTGGAGGATTTATTGGTAAAGGTCCGGGAAACAGTGTGCAACGTGACTTTTTGCCCCATCCTTATTCCGATTTTATTTTTGCCATTATCGTTGAAGAATACGGACTGTGGGGCGGATTTCTCATCATATTCCTGTACTTGTATTTATTGTTCAGGGCAGGAGTTATTGTTAGTCAGAGTACCCGGACTTTTCAAGCCTTTCTGGCCTATGGCCTGGCGATGCTCCTGGTGTTTCAGGCTATGGTAAATATGGCAGTTGCTGTTGGGCTTTTTCCAGTTACAGGACAACCCTTGCCATTTATCTCTATGGGTGGTACTTCAACCCTTTTTACAGCTGCAGCGCTTGGAATGATTCTTAGTGTGAGCAGAAGCATTGAAAAAGAAAATGAATTAAAAGCTCAAAAAGTAAACAGTTCAGATGAGCAAGAATAAAAACATACGGCTAATAATAAGTGGTGGAGGAACCGGGGGACATATCTTTCCGGCCCTGTCGATTGCCAACGAAGTCAAGGACAGGTATCCAGAAGCAGAAGTCCTGTTTGTTGGTGCCGAGGGCCGTATGGAAATGGAACGTGTTCCAGCAGCAGGTTACAAAATTGTTGGGCTGCCTGTTCGAGGACTAAAACGTAAATTGACTTTAGAAAATATAAGGGTCTTGTTGGATTTCCTGAAAAGCAAGAAAATGGCGCGGAAATTAATCAAGGAGTTTAATCCCGATGCCGTAGTTGGTGTTGGTGGCTATGCCTCCGCACCAGTGCTTAATGCAGCCTCTAAAATGAAAATTCCATGCTTGCTGCAGGAGCAAAATTCCTATGCCGGAATTACCAATAAAATGCTGGCAAAAAAAGTTAAAACCATTTGTGTAGCATACGATGGCATGGAAAGGTTTTTTCCGAAAGATAAACTAATCAAGACAGGAAACCCGGTTCGAAAGATTGAAATAAACGGTTCTCTCAAGCAAGAAGCCATCGGTCACTTTGGATTAAAAGCTGGCAAACCTGTTCTGTTCATCATGGGCGGTAGTCTGGGAGCAAGGACTATGAATGAGGCAATGCTTAAAAATTTAAACCTGATTTTAGAATCAGGTGTACAGGTCTTGTGGCAAACCGGAAAATATTATTTCGAGGGTATTCAGAAAGAACTCGAAGGGAAAAACATTGAAAACATTCATGTAATGGATTTTGTGAGCCGGATGGATTTGGCCTACAATGCTGCTGACCTGGTTGTTTCGCGAGCTGGGGCGTTGAGCCTTTCTGAACTGTGTCTTGTCGGAAAACCATCTATTTTGGTGCCTTCGCCCAATGTGGCAGAGGACCATCAAACACAAAATGCGCTGGCACTGGTCAAAGAAAATGCCGCATTGATGGTAAAAGATATTGAAGCATCAGAATCTCTTATTCCATTGGCATTGGAGACAATAAAAAATATAAATAAGATAAAAGATTTATCGGAAAATGCATTAAAACTTGCTAAACCGAGAGCTACAGCCACAATAGTGGATGAGTTGTTAAAAATTGTAACGAACTAATGAACCTGAACCAAATACATAGTGTCTATTTTTTAGGAATTGGAGGAATTGGTATGAGTTCCCTGGCACGCTATTTTCATGCCCAGGATTTCCCGGTTTCCGGATACGATAGAACTTCGACTCCATTGACCAGGGAACTTGAACATTTGGGGATGCAGGTACATTATTCCGAAGATGTTGATTGGGTTAAGGAAAATATCACCGATAAAGATGCTACACTCGTAATAAGGACCCCTGCAGTACCTGAGGACCATCAGGAACTGGTATATTTTAATGAACACGATTTCCATGTTTTGAAACGGGCACAGGTCCTGGGGATGCTGTTCAATGCAAATAAAGGGTTGGCAATTGCTGGTACGCATGGAAAAACTTCCGTAAGTACTTTCGCATCCTATCTGATGAGAGAAGCCGGTGTTGATTGTTCTGCTTTTTTAGGGGGTATTTCTAAAAATTATAAAAGCAACTTGCTTTTAGGAACTTCCGGGTATGTGATCGCAGAGGCTGATGAATTCGACCGCTCGTTTCTCCAGCTTCATCCCTATATTACTTTGGTAACAACTATCGATTCTGACCACCTTGATATTTATAAAGATTTTGATGATATAAAAGGAGCATTTACCAAGTTCATTGAACAGACCGATAAATCCGGGGTGATTATACTGAATAAGTCCATAGATCTTGAAATTAAAAGTGGATACAAGGTATATACCTACGCCCTGGACAATCCTAGGGCTGATTTCTTTGCATCTGACATAACTGTTGTTGATGAGGCATATGAGTTTAAACTAAATGCCCCCGATGGTGTTTTTGAAGGATTCAGAATAAATGTTCCCGGACTCACAAATGTTGAGAATGCTATTGCAGCAATGGCTGTAGGCTTATGTTCAGGAGTTGAACCAAAAGATCTTAGAAGGGTGCTTCCTGGATTACAAGGGGTAGTCAGGAGGTTCGATGTCCGTTATAAGGATGCTGGTTTGGTTTATATCGACGACTATGCACATCATCCGAGAGAAATTGATGCTGTTGTGGGCTCGCTAAGGGATTTGTACCGAGGAAAAAAATTGACAGCTGTTTTTCAGCCACATTTGTTTTCCCGTACAAGGGATTTTGCCGATGAATTTGCCACAAGTCTTTCGAAAGTAGATGAATTAATTTTGCTTGACATTTATCCGGCACGCGAGAAACCCTTGCCAGGTGTCGATTCTGACATGCTTTTTGGGATGATAAAAATGGATAAGAAGCACCGTTGTTCAAAAGAAAATTTGCTTCATATGCTAAAAGGTTTAAATATTGAAGTATTGCTCACAATTGGCGCTGGTGATATCGACCAGTTTGTAGAGCCGATTAATAATATGATTACAGAACGTGCAAAAGGTTAAAAAAATAGCATTATGGGTAGTTGCAATAGCATACCTGGCTGGCATTTCAAGCTTTGTGGCAGAAAGGCACGAAGAGGTGTTGTGCAATAGCATCGATGTTGTTATTGCCGATAGCACAGCTAAGCGATTTTTGGAACCTGACGATATTATTGATATGCTTTCTGCAAGGAATCAGTTGGAATTGGGTGAACCAATACGTCATATTAATACAGATAAAATAGAAAAGACTGTGATTTCCAACACGATGGTAAAGGATTGTAGGGTTTACTCAACCATTGATGGAAAAATTACAGTTGAGCTTTGGCAAAGGGAGCCAGTTGTAAGGATCATAGATAGAAATGGGAAAAACTATTACCTGGATACCGAAGGGAGTGTTATAACCATGTCAAAAAGGTTTACCCCACATATTTTGGTTGTCAACGGATACATTTCAACCCCATTTGATGCCAGAAAAGTTGAAAATATATATGATAAGAAATTTGATGAAAACGCAAGGAGATTAAGGGAAATTCATGAGATGTCTATGTACTTAAGAAACAATAGTTTCTGGAATAGTCAGATTGTACAAATGTACCTGAACGCTGAGGGAGATTATGAAATTATTCCAAGAGTTGGTCCCCACTTGATTATACTGGGCAGTGCCGAAAGGTTTGAGGCAAAACTCAGAAAACTAAAAATCTTCTATGAGCAGGGGATAAAACCTGTTGGATGGAATAAATACTTAAAAATTAATATAAAATATAAAGACCAAATAGTTTGCACAAAAATTTAAGTTCGTATGAGGCAGGATAGTAAACACATAGCGGCAATTGACATTGGAACAACTAAGATTGTAGCCATTGTTGGTAAAGAAAATGAGAATGGCAAGCTTGAAATTCTCGGAATGAGCAAAACAGCATCTACAGGTGTAAAGCGGGGTGTTGTACTAAATATTGAAGAAACTGTCAACGCAATTCGAACAGCCGTGGATGATATCCAAAAACAGGCTGCTGTGGAATTGGACAGTGTCTATGTTGGCATAGCAGGACAACATATTAAAAGTGTCAAAAACCGGGGCTATTTAAACCTGGGGCCCGACAGGGACGAAATAACCAAGCAGGATATTGATGCCCTCATTGCTGATATGCAAAAAATCCCTATTGATTTAGGAGAAGAAATCATACATGTTTTGCCCCAGAACTATATTGTCGACCATGAAACCGGAATAAAAAATCCGGTAGGAATGTCAGGCAGAAGACTTGAAGCCAATTTTCATATTGTTGTTGGTGAGATTGCCTCAGCAAAAAATATTGAGAAGTGTATAAACCGTGTTGGACTTAATGTTAACCAGATGATTCTTGAGCCGCTTGCATCATCTTCTGCCGTGTTAACTGCCGACGAAAAAGAAGCAGGTGTGGTTTTGGTCGATATTGGTGGTGGAACAACCGATGTAGCAGTATACTACGATGATGCAATCAGGCATACTGCAGTAATTCCTTTTGGTGGCAATGTTGTTACTTTAGATATCAAAGAAGGTTGCTCATTGTTGAACCGTCAAGCCGAGGCACTTAAAACCCAGTTTGGGATGGCCCTGGGCGATATTGCCCCTGAAGATAAAGTGGTGACCATACCGGGTATCAGTGGAAGAGATCCTAAAGAGATTTCTTTTAAAAGCCTGGCCTACATCATACAATCCAGGATGGAGGAAATTATTGATGCTGTAATGTTTGAAATCGAGAACTCGGGTTGCATGGAAAAACTGAGTGCAGGAATTGTACTTACAGGTGGAGGAGCAATGCTCAAGCACCTTGCCCAATTAGTGAAATTCAGGACTGGCATGGATGTTAGGTTAGGATATCCAAACGAATACCTGGCATCAAATAGCCTTGATGATATCAACCAACCTATGTACTCAACAAGCGTTGGTTTGTTGCTTAAAGGTTTTGAACAGATGAGAGAATCTGAAAAGAAATCTTATTCTAAACCTCTAAAAGAAAAAATTCAAAAAGAAGTTGTAGCTGAGGAAGAAGAATTTGAAGAAAACGAAGTGGAAGAAAAACAAGGTGGTGGTTCCGGTAAATTCTTTGATGTTATAAAGAAAGGCTTCTCAACAATGTTTGAAGAAAAAGGAGCCAGTATGGACTAAAGTTCAAGGTGCAGGATTTTGCCTCTGAACTTTAAAATTTCAAAGTTTTGAATGTTTTAAACATTCTGAATGAAAAAAATAGACGATGAAAAAAGAAAACACATTTAATAATGGAAGGACTTATGAATTTTGATATACCGGTTAACCGCTCTTCGATCATTAAAGTAATTGAGTTGGCGGAGGTGGTAGCAATGCCGTGAACCACATGTACCAAAAGGGCATTAAAGATGTTGATTTTATTATTTGTAATACCGATGCCCAGGCCCTTGCCAATAGTCCGGTTCCTGTGAAAATTCAGTTGGGTTCTTCACTGACAGAAGGAAGAGGTGCCGGAAATAAGCCTGCTGTTGGCAGAGAGGCTGCTATTGAAAACCTCGACGATGTTATTGAAGCATTGTCTAACAATACTAAAATGGTTTTCATTACTGCTGGTATGGGAGGTGGCACCGGTACCGGTGCTGCACCTGTAATTGCTAAAACTGCAAAAGAACTTGGAATCCTGACAGTGGCCATTGTTACCATTCCTTTTAGAAATGAAGGGCAGAGAAGAGTCAATCAGGCAATGGAGGGAATTGCTGAAATTGAGAAGTATGTAGATTCATTGTTAGTTATCAATAACGAAAAAATTCGCGAGATATATGGAGACCTAAGGGTGTCTGAAGCATTCTCCCAAGCTGATGATGTATTGTCGATTGCCGCTAAGGGGATTGCTGAAATTATTACTGTCCATGGCTATATAAACGTTGACTTTGCCGACGTTGAAACGGTAATGACAAACTCTGGTGTAGCTATACTTGGTTCTGCAATTTCTGAAAGTGAGAACAGAGCCGTTGATGCAGTTCAACAAGCACTTAATTCACCCTTGCTTAATGATAACAATATTGCAGGAGCCAGAAATATACTGATCAATATTACCTCCGGAGCTGAAGAGGCTACCATGGATGAGATTGGTCAGATAACAGATTATGTCCAATCATGTGCCGGCGAGGATGCTGATCTAATCTGGGGTAATGGGGTTGATGAAAAACTCGGTAATGCAATAAGTGTGGCTGTTATAGCAACAGGATTTGAAACAAACAGTATCCCGGAGCTTTATATGCGTAATAAAGAAATGAATAAAGTGCCACTGGAGAAAGCATACCCCTTGCAAGACCAACAAAATGCAGAGGCCAATACCGGGTTCGAGGTTAAAGATAAGTCTTCAGGAAAAGGCACTGAAAGCAATGTAATTACTCAGCGCGAGATTGAGTTTGATATTTCAGGTGATTTATTCACTGTGGAAAACAGATCTGGAGGAGATGAAGGCCATACAGAGAACCGTAGGGCTGCTGATCGCGTTAAAACATTGAAACGAAACTATGAGCAGATGCGCGAAATGAATTTAAGCAACCGCCAGCGTCAATCAAGTATCGAAGAATTAGAAAGTCAACCAGCCTATATCAGAAAGAATATTCAACTCGGAGGAGATGATAAACCTTCAGAGGAGAAAAAGGTTTCGAAATTTTCCCTGGAAGATGATACTGAAAGCGGGGGCGTGAAACTTAGCAATAATAACCGCTATCTACACGAAAATGTAGACTAGTATTTAGGTGGGCTTAAAGCAAAATTGTGCCAGGCAAAATAGTTTTTGTCTGGCATAATTTATGCAGGAAACCAGGGAATATTGTTTGAGTCGTTCAAACCACTATTTGTTAAACAGATTGTCTTTATGTATTAATTGAATATTAAACCAAACATTTATTAAATATGCCATTAGCAGATCAGATTTCTACAGCAATTAAAGATGCCATGAAAGCCAAGGACAAAATTGCCCTTGAAGCTTTAAGGGCAGCAAAGACAGCTTTTACTATTGAAAGGACCAACAAAGGTGCTGATGTGGTGCTCTCTGATGAAGAAGAATTAAAGATCATTCAAAAATTAGTGAAGCAAAGAAAGGATTCAGCTTCTATCTATGAAGGACAAGGGAGAAATGATTTGTCAGAAAAAGAACTTGCAGAGGCAAAAATCCTTGAGCAATTCTTGCCGGCAAAACTTAGTGCTGAAGAATTAGAAGCCTTATTAAAGGAGATTATTGCCCAGGTAGGAGCAAATTCACCGGCCGATATTGGAAAAGTTATGGGGGTAGCTACCAAGTCATTGGCAGGAAAGGCAGAAGGACGTGATATTGCCAGTAAGGTCAAAGAGTTATTGGCTTAATTTTTAAACAGGATTGCATTGATTTGGATTTATAAGAACTAATTAAAACAAACGGTTCAGGATTGATCAAAAGAATCGAGTTGGCTCAGTGTCAGGGATAGACAACTTTCTAAAATCGACCCTTTTGGAAAATCACTGTATATTAAACTAATAGGCTCGAATAGTTGGGAAGGAAAGTATACGTGGCTCATGGAATCACGTAGTTACAACAATAAATCCTTTAGATCATAGTTATAAGGTAATACTGCAATAAAAGAACAAAATATTTTTTTTTACGTAATAGAAAATATTTTAATTAACAATTAAACCCCAAAAAAATGAATAAAACAAAGTTGTTATTAATAAGCGGAATATCTGTGATGATGGGATTATCAAGTTGTAATAAAAAAGATGATAATTCTTCATCCCTCGAAGAAATTCCATTTTCTAAGGAATCAGTAGAAGCAAACAAGGAAAAGATTGATCAGGCTGGTATTAACCTTGTCAACGAAATGGATGTCCTTAAAGATGCCAACGCAATAGAAGTATCCATGAATCTTGGCAACTTTTCTGATTATCCGATTAGCAATGGACCTGAATTTCTAATGACTCCTGTTAAGATGGTTTCAGGACTTGAAAAGAGTGGACCTTCTGAAGTATTCAGCCAGCTTAAATCAGTATCAGAAGATCCTGCATCTTTTGAAGAAGCATGGTCGCAGGTTGTAGGTACATATGGCTGGAACAAAGATACTGATGAATGGGACTTTCAGGCCGGTGGTGATGCTGTAATAATTACTTTTCCAGGTAAAGAGGGTGATTCAACTAATACAGCTGTATATACTGTCAATAATTTAGTTTTCCAGAATGTTGACTTTCCTGAATTTGAAGATAAAACAGGCATGAAAGCCCAGGTGCCTACAAGTCTGCATGCAGACTTGAAATACTCAGGAACATTATTGTCGACCTTTGATTTCGAAGGCACCTATCAATCCGATGGATTTCCGACTTCATTAACATCTACACTAATAGTTGATGATTTCGCTTTTGTTTTAGAATTCAGCCAAAATGCAAACAAGAAAGCTTCTGAGAAATACCAGTTCAAGCATAGCAATAAAGTCTTGATAGAAATATTTGCCGAGGCCAATGGTGACTGGTCTGATAGTAATATCGAAAATCACACTATTGAACATTCTGAATTTGACTATATTGATTTTGAAACCGGAGATTCAATTTTTCATACATGGACAGAGGTTGAAGCTGAATATATCATTTCAAATGCCAATGCTTATATTCAGGCAATGAATATTAAAGTTGAAGGTATTGTTGATATTGAAAAAATGTTTAAAGGCATAAAGGATTTGGACGAAGAATATAATAATCCAGGTAGTGAATTGACTTCTGAGGAAATAGAAGCAGGTACTAATAAACTTGCAAAACTCATTAATGATAATGCTGTTTTAGCTGTTATTGATGTTACTGACAACAAAAAAATTGCCATGGCAGAGGCCTATGCATATGAATACCCCGATGATTTAGGTGCAGGTTGGGACATAAATATGCGGTTTATATTTGGTGATGGTTCTAAGATCGATTATGACGACTACTATGCTGATGGATTTGGAGGATTTATAGGTGCTCTTAATAATGTAGCTGCGGATATAGGGGATACCTATGATATTAATATTGATCCTATAGAATATTAAGATTTATTATATACAATAAAATATTAATCCCCGGGAACTGTTTCTCGGGGTATTTTTTTTATTATTTGGCAATTATCGTGTCGTAATGGGCGGCGTAGCCACCCCATATTCCGAAGCCGTCACTAATATTGGTCATTATTTCTTCATGACTTACAGAAAATGGGTTTGCAGATGTTAGTGCTTGATTTTGCATCGTATTCCAAAACTCATATTGAGCCTTGTCTATTGAGCAGAATTTAAGGAGAATTGTGTCACCAACAGAAAAATTTCTACTTTCATCAACTTCAAGAATGTTAGCGCTTCCTTTTGATAATGTCAATTGCAGGGTTTCGCCATTAAAAGCCTGGTCGCTATATACAGATGTAAGTGTCGGAATAAAAATCTTATCTTTTCCCTTGACTTTTGCCAGAGTGCGGTAATAGTTAGTTTCTTCTATCGGATCAGTAAATTTAATGCCAATTAACCCAAACGTATCCTTTAGTGTATTCTTTTCGAACCAGACACTGTCAGTTTCAATTACTTTTGGGATGCTTGTAGTTGCTGTAAATATTTTTCCTCCATAGCTGATTTCAAGATTATAGGTAAATCCTGCTTTACCTTTAATGTCAGTTGAAAAGTAAAAATAGGGAGGAAAATAGTTTTCATTCTTTTTTAAAGTTAAAATTTCTGACTGGTCATTTGTAGTCAGTTTTACTCTAGCGTGGGTAACCGCAAAATCAAATATACTGTTTGAATCGATTGGTGCAAAAAAAGGAGCGCTTAAAGAGAGAATAACCTTTGCATAGGTGTTTTGTTCTATCCAGCCTTCAACTACCATGTTGCTTTTATGTTCAGGAAATTCAATTTCTATTTCCTTCTCACAACCAGTTATGGAAAAAAAAACTATAAAAAGCAGAACTATTTTATTGTATATTAACCTATTTATCATTAGAACTTGAATATCCATGTTAGTGAAGGTAAAAATGGAAAAACAGTAACTTGTTTAGGAGTAATAGACAAGTTGTATTCATATACATTGCCCTCAATTTCAAAGTAAATATAAAAAGGATTTGCCCTGTTGTAGACATTGAAAACAGAGAAATTAAAAATAGATTCAAATTTGCTGGTCCGCCGGTGATTATAGTTAACCGACAAGTCCATACGGTGGTAAGTAGGCATTCTAAAGCCATTAATATGATCACTTCCACTAATAACATTTCCTTGCATAATATATTTGTATTCAGGAAGTGTGTAAGCATTTCCAGATGCAAAAATAAAAGTTCCAGATACTTCAAATTTCTTTGAAAACTGATAATTGGCTACAATATTTATTTCATGGCGTCTGTCAAATTTGGCAGGATATATCTTTCCATTATTAATTTCGTTGAATTGCCTGTTTGACCATGCAAGAGTGTACGAGAACCATCCATTTAGCTTTCCGGTCTTCTTTTGGATATAAAATTCTGTTCCGTATGAATTACCGTCACCAAAGGTCATGCTTTCTTCAAAACTGTTATCGTTAAAGTTGTTTACAATACCATAAAGTAGCTCTATTTGGTTATAATATCTCTTATAATAGCCACTGAGTGATGTGTAATACTCTTTGTTTTTGATATACCTGTGATATCCACCGGTAACTTGCGAGCCCTTTTGTGGTTTTACTTTCTCAGTTGAAGGTAGCCAAACATCAGTTGGAAGGGTAACCGATGAAGGTGAAACCATATGGATATATTGACTGTTCATTGTAAAGGATGCTTTCAGGGATGATTCCTTGTTAACCTGGTATCTGGCTGAAATACGGGGCTCAATTGAGCGATATGGATATATAGGTTGATTGTTTTTATAATAAACAGAACTAACAATTTCACCAATTTCGTTCTTTTGAGTATCATAATATGGACCTGTATGCAGAAAGTAACTTGCCCGTACCCCCATAATAGCTCTTGTATTGGCAGTAATATTTTTTTCGTGGCTATAATATATTGCTGCTTCATGTGCTTTTAGCATTCTATTAGAGCCAAAGTTTAAATCCAAGCTATTAGCTTTGGCATCCAGGTTATTGGGCATAAAAACATGGTTGGTATATTCAGTGCCAAACTTGATTATTTGACCTTTGTTTCCGGCATATGTAGCTATAGTTTTAACAGTATAGTCATCAACACTTGAGATCATTCCAATGAATATATCTTGTTGATTTGCATCAAGGTTAAATTGATATTTGGTATATCCTGCGGTTGCAAGTATATTCCAATTTGATGTTGGTCTGCAAATCCAATTGGCTGATAGTAATTTATTTCCCCAAGCAATTTTGTTCCTGAAATTTACTTTTAGTTTCTCGAGACTATAGTAATCCTGTCCGTAATAACCTGAAATTTCCAGTTTGTTCTTGGTATTTACTTTCCAAAGGATTTTTGAGTTGAAATCGTAAAAATGATATTTCGAATAATTGTAGAAATTGGAGCTACCTCCTATAAAAGGACTAGTGGCAGGTTTTATAACTTCATCTAAATAGGTTCTTCTTGCAGAAACCGACAAACTTATCTTCTCCTTAATTACAGGTGCTTCTAGCATGATTTTGCTCATGAGCAACCCAATGCTTCCTTTTATTGTGTATTTTGTCAAATCAGGGGCTCGAGTAGATATATCAGTTATGGAAGAAATCCGACCACCGAAATTAGCAGGGATGCCAGATTTTATAATCTTGGCATTGCTGATAGCATCGGCGTTAAAAACCGAAAAGAATCCCATAACATGTGAAGGATTATATACAGGGATATTATCAAACAATATCATGTTTTGGTCAGCGCCTCCTCCTCTAACATAAAAGCCCATATTGGCATCATTGCTAGCTTGTACTCCCGGAGTTAGTTGAATGATCTTAAGAAAATCGGTCTCGCCCATCAAGGCGGGTAAGTATTTTATGTCTTTTGAGTTTAGTTGAATAATATCAGCCTCGGTACTGGTAACATTATCGTTCTTTTTCGCTGTTATTATTATATCTTTCTCGCTATATATTTGAGGCTGTAAGTTAAAGTTAAAACCAATAGTGTCTGTTAGTAACTTAATATTAGCTTTTATTGGCTTATAACCCAAATAAGAAATAAGTAAGTTATATTCACCTTCATTAAGCTTAAGGGTGTAATAGCCATATTCATTTGCTATGGTACCAGTATTGGTTTCAATAATAGCAACAGTTGCTCCTATTAATGGATCTTGGCTAACACTGTCTTTTATACACCCACTAATAACCCAATGATTTTGCGAGTATACTGTGAGAATAAATATATTCAGGATTAAAGTTGAAAGCAGTTTCATTCAATAAAAAGAAGGATAAACAGTTAAAGATAAGCATAAAGATAGTCTGATTTGAAAATAGTCCTGTCTGTTCAAATTCCTTTTATAAAAAAAACTGCATTGAGAATGTTCTCAATGCAGTTTTTTAGAAGTATAGGTTTTAACGACTAATAAAACCTTATCCTGTTGTCTTTTACATCAGCCAGTTCGTTTAAGGTGTTTGTTATTTTGAATTCATAACCTACACGTTGAGATAGCCTGGAACTGTATTTTCTTTCAATAGCAGATTTCTGGAATTTAGCCATTGCTGTATTGTTGTCCCTTTCACTAATGTTAGTCACTTTCAGGACATATACACCATTGGCACCCTCAATTGGAGCAGATATTTTTCCTTCTTCTAGAACTGAAGCCATACCAATTACTTTGTTCTCATTTGTTAAACCAGGAACCGAAGAAGAGTTAAAATTTACACTAGAAGCATTTTGTACTTTTCCTCCCAGATCAGATGCAATAGCATCTAGGTCAGATGCTCCTTCTGCTTTTAGCTGAGCAATTAACTTTTCAGCCTTTTTTTGTTTTTTTACTTCAACTTCAATAGCACCTTTAACATCTTCAAATGAAGTATATCCTTTTTCTTTTGCTTTATCCAATATGGCAACAATGTATTTGTTCTCAAATTCCCAAACTTTGTTTGTAACCTGACCTGGTTTGGCATCATTAAATGCCCACCTGATCAGCTCTCTGGAACCTTTCATGTTGGCAATATTATCCCTTTCAGGTGTCAAACCGGATTCATATCTCAACTTAGAAGGAATTTCTTTTACTGCCTCGTCAAATTTTGCTGCTGTATTATTTTGGGCACCAAAAGCACTTGCCTGGCTATAATACATTTGATCTGTTTTTTCACTAGGCCTTACTTCCCTGGTTAAAACAGCTAATTTCACCTTTTTTGTAGGTCTAGATTGATCATCAATTTTTACTATGTGGATTCCAAATTGTGTTGTAACCTGAAAAATATCTCCAGTTTTTTTAGAGAAGCAAGAATCGCTAAATGGTTGAACCATCATACCTTCTTTAAACCAGTCAAGCTTACCACCTTTGCTACTATTGCTGTTGTCCATTGAATGTCTGGCTGCAAGTTCGGCAAAATTGCCTTTTCCTTCTTTCAATAATTTAAGCAGACTGTCTGCAAGTGGTTTATATTGTTGGTATTCTTGTTGTGTTTGAACCTTGAACAAAATATGGCTTGCTGAAACAGAATCTGGCAAATATAGAATCTCTGAAAGTTTTGCCAATTTATAGGCATTTTCTTCAAAATAAGGTCCGTATACTTCTCCAGGAGTTGCACTGAAAGCAAAACTGTCTAATGATTCAGAAAGTTCTCCTTTGGAAATATTTTTTTTGCTGGGGGCTACATCAGATATTGACTTAACATACTGCATTGATGTTTCTGGAGCTTCTTCTGCCAATAATTTGTATTCGTTATTTATCCAATCCTCTGCAGCTTTATAATCCTCATCCGATGGTTTTACTTCCCATACAACATACCTTAAATCACGGGATTCTTTCTGCTTATAATTTTCAATGTTTTTCTTATAATAAGCTTTCAAATCTTCTTCAGATACACTTATTGAAGAGTCTGGAATAGAATTAAACCTTTCAACAACATAATTAAAATCAACAGTTTTATTAGAGCCTGAAGCAAATTTGTTGACTTCCAGACTTGTGGCATAAAGTCCTTTGTTGATCAAGTTTTGATATTTTGTGAATTCTCTTTGGTTATAGATAAAGTCTTCGTAATACAACCAGATTCTCTTTTGAGGATCATCTGCATTGAGTTGCTCTAATCTTGATAAGTATCCTAATACCAATTGTCTGTCAACTTGTCCTGTTTGAGGATTTCCAAAAAGCTGTCTTACAATACTATGTGGGTTTTCTCCTGTAATTAATTCGTTGAACTCATCGTTTGAAACACCTAAGCCCAGGCGACTGTATTCACGGCCCATTACTTTATCCTGAATAAATTCTATCCAAGCTTGTTTTCTGACCTGAGCTGTTGCAAATTCATCAAGTGATCCACCTTGTTCGGTTTGTTTGAGGTCAACAAATTCTTTTAAATATTTGTCATAAACCTCTACGGAAACACCTTTGCCATTTATTTCGACAACCTCTGCTCTTTTTTTGCTGAAATATAAACCGCCTGAGGTCAGGAAATCTCCTAATATAAATGCGATAAGGGCCATCCCAATGATTATTGCAACCAATAGTCCTGCTCTATTTCTAATCTTCTGAATAACTGCCATTGAATTAAACTTTTATACGTTTGAAAAATCAGGGTACGAATATAGTAATTTAAAGAAATTAAAAAGAAAAAAATCTACTTTATTAGGGGCTTGTTGCGTCAAAATTGAAAAATCTTGATTCTCGCTTTAATGACGGGGTATATAAAACTCAGTATATGAATAGAGTACCATATTAATTACTCGACGATCTTAAGGTGTATAAGTTCTATTTTTGTACTGGATGCTTTAAGGATTTTAATCTCGAATGGATTAATTTCTATCCGTTCGTTAAGCTTTGGAATGCTTTCGTAATGGTTGATGATAAACCCGGCAAGCGTTTCGTACTCCTCAGATTCTGGAATGTCCAGGTTATAAATTTCATTAATATGGTCTATTTCAAGTCTCCCAGAAAAGATATACTCACTGTCCGAAATCTTTTTCTCAATGAATTCTGAAGTATCATGTTCATCTTCAATCTCACCAAATATTTCTTCAATAATATCTTCAATGGTTAATATACCACTTACTCCTCCAAATTCATCAACCACAACGGCCATGCTTTTTTTATCTTGTATAAGTTGTTTAAGCAGTTTATTTGCAGGCATAGCCTCTGGGATAAAAGACACATCAATTATTCTAAGTTGATTGTCAATTATTGAAGAAAAAAGCGATTTTGATGTAACATACCCTATAATATTATCTATGTTCTCTTTATATATAATTATCTTAGAGAAACCAGTATCGATTATTGTTCTTTGAAGTTCCTCTATTGATGTACCTTCCTCAAGTGCTCCTATTTCTGTTCGTGGAACCATGCAATCCCTGACTTTTACTGAGGTAAAATCCAAAGCATTTTGAAAAAGTTTGATTTCATCCTGTTGGTTGTCATCTTGCTTAGCATCCGAAGTAGCTTGATTAATAAAATACAATAAATCAATTTTATTAAATACTTTTTGGGTTCTTTCTGTAAGGTTGTCTCCTGCCTTTAATATTCTCAAGAATACATGGGTAAGTTCATTGATAATATATGTTATCGGATAGAATAGCGTATAAAAAATGAAAGTAGGCACAGCCAATATATTCAATGATGAATTGGCTACATTTCTAAAAATTGTTTTTGGCAGGAATTCTGCAGTAACAAGAATGAAAAAAGTTGAAACTACTGTTTGAATTACTATCAACAGAATCTCATTGCTAATAAATGGCTGAATAAATGGTTCAAGTACTTTAGCCATAACAATACCATATATAACCAAAGCGATATTGTTACCCACCAGCATAGTGGTTAAAAATTTAGAGGGATTTTTTATGAAAATAGAAATTATTCTGGAAGAAAAACTGTTTTGTTTTTTGTCTAGCTCTATACGAAGTTTATTTGATGATACAAAAGCAATCTCCATACCCGAAAAGAAAGCACTTAAAATAAGAGTAGATATTATTAGGGGTGTAGCATTCATGTTGTTTCGTTCTCCGAATCTTTTCGATATTTTAGACTAAGGCTTCTTCTTGCCAAATATAAAATTAATGCAAGAAAACTTATAATAAAGAACATATAGCTTGTTTCTATACCAAGCTTAAAACTGTCGATTATTCCTTTTAAACCGGTTAGGATAGAAATAATCAACCACATATACTCCAGGAAGGAATTGGCTTTAGGGGTTTTCTTCATCTTTTACTCGCATATTTCCACTGGATCCGATTAACTTATAGGAAGAAAGGTCCTGGGTGGCTTCAAAACCCTTTTCTCCAAAATGGACCCCATCTTCTCCACTGATTTTTGTGAATACATTGGAGTATATTATTTTTTCTTTTCGGCTCCAGAACAATTGTTCTGTTTCTACTTTTTGTCCATCCTCAAGGTTGACCGAAACAACACTGTCTCGGACTTCAAACAATTCTTCATCTTTCTTAAATAAAGCATATTTAGAGGTTATCATTGACTTTACTTCTTCCTTTTCGTTATAAAAAAGAACTTGAATGCCAAGAGGGAATTCGTAATAAGGTTTTTCAACATTTACAAAGTAATGGACTATTGGTGTTGATAGTTTTGCCTGCATCTTTGCAGTATCGGTATATTCAAAATCAACATTTTCGTAGGTAACGGATGGTTGTTCTTTTCCTACATTAAATGCTTTAATGGTTTCAATATCGTTTTGGCAGGATATAAATAGAAAAACCATGCCACTAATGAGTGGTATTTTGATTTTATCTCCCAATCTTTTCCTGTATTTAAAATCTGACCTTAGTTGATACATTGATCCAGCATCCAGCAGTATAAGTTTCACCTTCATTCCATCCTTTAAAGAAAGCCTCTTCTTTATTCGGGAAAAATGGTGAATATGTTAATATTAATTTATTTGCTCTTTCTTCTACAGAAGGGTCAACAGATTTAGCTTTTTTAAACATGTCCACGGCAAGCCAATATACAGCGTTGGGCAGGTTTTTCGAATCGCTGGCATTGGTGCATGCATCCTTGCTCTCGGCGTAGAGTTGACCAATTAAAATATACGGTTCTCCAAAATTATCTTTGGCTTGAGCTGCCTTCAATGCAGCTTCCCTAGCACTGGACATCTTTCCGGTTTTTTGATAGGCAACAGCCATTTCAAGATAATAAGCTGCTTTCTTTGTTTCTTCCGTTTCCATCTGAAGTGCTTGCTCAAGATATTCAAGTGTCTCACTGTGCAATCCTTTGTCTTTGGCCAAGGCAGCAATCTTTACAGCCGAAGAAGCACTAGGGGCTAGGTTGTGCAAGTCTTTCAAGGCCGAGAAATATAGTTCGTTATCTGTACACTCTCTGTTATACAAAAGAGTTGTTAGCATTTCTAAAAAAGCAGGATCATCTTTTTTGTCAGCAATTTGCCCTTCGAAATAGGGAACCAGCTCTTCACAATCGCCCGGGCCTTCCTTAATGAAATTAGCATCAAGGCTTTCTTTAAGTTTTGTTAACCTTGAATCATTAGGTCTTTTGGCAATTTGAGCATCTATTATTTTTGTAACTAAAATGTAATCCTCGATCACTTGTTTGGCTTCAATCTCTCCTTCGTTTCCAAGGGTTATCGATGCAGATAAATAGGTTGGTATCACAGCTTTGGAGGCTTTTTCCTTATCATGTTCTATTGATTCTTTCAGATATTCATATCCTTGCTTAACATACTCAATACCGTCGTTTCTTCTGTAGCGAAGCAGATCTGCACCTTGCCTTCCCCTTACATTGCCAATTTGTCCAAAGTTCTCTATACGCTGGTCATAAATCAGCATCAGGGTATCAATTAATTCATTTCTTCTCTGTTGGTCCTCTTCAACCTCTATAAATTCTTTGTACATCTTTGCACCATCGATATATAGGTTTTTAGATGATTTTGGGCACTCATTAAATGGGATTACCCAATATACTTTGGCCATTTTATAATCGCGACCTTTTGCATATCCACGATATAGAGATAGGTTTCTTATACATCTAACGCTATCTTCACCTTTACCGTACTTTGTTCCACTTTCTTTGCCAGTCTGGGCATTTAAATTTAATGTCAATAATACTATTGAAATTGTGGTCAATATTATTTTCATCGTCTTCTTCATATCTGAAATCTTTAATCATACTTCGGTTTTAAGAACCAGAAATCATGTAAAACAAGTCCAAAAGTAATAATTTGAATTTTTTCTTGAATTAATCCATTATCTGTTGTTCCTTTTTGCCCGTAGGAATAGCCAATGTTGAATGTAGTGCCGCTATATATTTTTCTTGAGTTTTTAATTGGTAGTCCTAAGCCGGCACTTAGGCCCCAACTGCTTATATTTTGATCATTGTAATATAGGTACGATTGGGTTGAATTCCCACCTGCTCTGAAGTGTATTCTGTCTATATAACTTAATCTTTGGTTTACTTTAAGTGGCGCAAAGCAGAATTCAACTCCAAGTCGGTAGCTGGTATACTTTCCAGGTTTAAAACTAGAAGTTACAATTTCCGTGCCACTCCAATCCTGCTGGGTGAATTCTCCAGTAACCATAATGGCATCTTTATAAGAATAAGAAAGACCAACACTTAATTTTTGTGGAAGATGAAGTGGGGCAATGGTATCCAGTTCAAACCGCAATGAATCTTTAAGGTTAATGCTGGCAGCATGTAGGCGCAATGTATTCGCCTTTAGTTTAACATCAATATCATTGTCCATTTCATATGTTGCCCCTAAAACAATCTTATGGTCATTAGCCAGGGTAGGGTGTATTTGTATTCCAAATTTGCTCTTAAGGTCTCCTGCAATATAGTTTTGTTGATGCATGATCAACCCAGTAGAGTTGATCATGTCTGGAATGTAAACCTCTATTGAACGGTCAAGGGATCCAAAAAGATATCCAACTTGAGCTCCGATTGAAACAGTATTGGCTATCTCAAAGGCAGTTCCAATATAAAACTCGTTAAATCCGCCAAATCCTTTTATATCCTTGTTGATATTTTCACCAACAAAGGTAGAGTCGATCTCTTCCCTTAAGAAATATTGAACACGTGAAAATGGCGTTACCCCAAGACTCATCTTCCACCATCTTTTTACAGGGAATCCAACAGTTAAATAATCAATGTTAAAATTAGCCGATTTATCCTTGTTAATTTCATTTTCTACCTGTGCATATCGTCCGGTAAAACCAATCTGAAAAAGAAAGGTGTTTGTGTCTTGAGCTGTGTACGATGCCGGATTTAGATAATTTATCTGGTTTTTTGGGCGTAAAGCTGTAGAGCTACCACCTAAAGACCTATTGTAGGCAAATCCATAATCGTTAATGTCGCCTATCTTGTAGCGCGTATAAGGCGCATTGTAATAATTCTGTGAAATGGCAGCCTGGACCATTGTAAATAGTGAAATGAGAAATATTACGTGTTTAAATATTTTCAGCATTATAATTTAAAATAATATTAAGTCCTTTACTTACTAAATTTGAAACCACAAAGATGGTCTTTTTTAGTTTAATCTCAAAAAACTCTAGGTCACCTCCAGTAAGTAAAATTGTTAAATCTTCATAAATTGATGCACTTTGTGATATAGTAGAATCAATTTCGTAAACCAATCCATTCAGTATACCATTAGTTATAGCATCATGGGTATTCTTGCCAAAAAGGGATGTTTTTCCTTCTAAGGGCACTAATGGGAGCCTTTCGGTATAATCATGAAGTGCTTTGGCCCTCATACTAACCCCGGGAGAAATATTTCCCCCAAGATGAATGCCATTCCTGTTTACGATGTCGTATGTTATTGCAGTGCCGGCATCTATTATAAGTATATTTTTATTGGGGAACATATCTAGTGCTCCTGCAACAGCTGCCAATCGGTCGAGTCCAATAGTCTCAGGTGTCTCATATTCAGACACAAATGGAACCGGTGTTTTTTGGCTGAATAATACGACTTTCTCGATGTGTCTTTCTAATAGGTCTGTCAATCCTGCTATTTCTTTTCCTGTTGGCGAAATTATAGCTTGGTTTATTTGTGGGTATTCTGAAAATATATGAGAAATACTTTCGATTGAATTTGCATCAAACGCTGTTTCAAAAATAGAACTGTTTTGATCAAAGACTGAAGCTTTAATTCTTGTATTTCCAATATCAATTATCAAATTCACTTTTATTTTCTCCCGGTTTCATTTGAACCAACAGGTCATATACTTCAGTGATATCGCTTAGGTCCTTGATGGTCAAAGTTAGTTTATTTACCCCTTCTTTCATTCTAAATAACATGGGATTTCTTTGAACAAAACCTAAAATATTAGCAAATACCGCCGATTGATAATAGGGCGAGATTTGATTGCTAATGAAGTGAAGGATTAATGTTTTATTCCTTAATATTAATTTTTCAAAACCCAGTTCCATTGCTAACCATCTTAATTTAACTACTTTAAAGAGTTCTAGAGTAGTATCGGGAATTGGTCCAAATCTGTCCTCAAGGTTGTATTGGAATTTTTCAAGTTCTTCATCGGTTTGTATATTATCAAGTTCCCTATAAAGTCGAATCCTTTCTGCTATGTTTTCGATATACTTGTCTGGGATATGTATTTCAAGGTCGGTGTCTATATTGCAGTCAGATACATATCTTATAGTGGTGAGAGATTCTTCGACCTTTTCTTTTTCATCAGTAAATAATTCCTTGAATTCGGTTTCTTTTAATTCCTGCATAGCTTCATCAAGGATTCTATTATAGGTTTCATAACCAATATCTGCTATGAATCCACTTTGCTCACCGCCCAACATATTTCCTGCACCACGGATATCAAGATCTTGCAATGCAATATGGAACCCACTCCCAAGATCCGAAAATTCTTCAATGGCTTTTAACCTGCGTCTGGCCTCGGGAGTGACTGAAGTTAATGGAGGAGCTATAAGGTAACAAAAAGCTTTACGGTTCGACCTGCCAACCCGGCCTCGCAGCTGATGTAAATCGCTTAGTCCAAAATTCTGTGCATTATTTATATATATAGTATTGGCATTTGGTATATCCAGACCTGATTCAATAATCGTTGTGGCAACCAGAACATCATAATCTCCGTTCATAAAATCTATCATGATTTGTTCTAGTTTTGGCCCTTCCATCTGTCCATGGGCAACTATGGTCTTTACCTTTGGGCATATCCGTTGAATAAGTGCCTCAATCTCAAATATATTTTGTATCCTGTTGTGAATAAAAAATACCTGGCCACCTCTGGATACTTCAAAATTGATGCCTTCTGCTATAATATCTTCATTAATTGTATGGAGTTCTGTTATTATGGGATGTCTGTTTGGTGGGGGTGTATTTATAATTGAAAGGTCCCTTGCTCCCATTAACGAAAACTGTAGGGTTCTGGGTATCGGGGTTGCTGTTAATGTAAGTGTGTCAACATTAATTTTGAGAGCTTTTAATTTTTCTTTGGCTGCAACTCCGAATTTTTGTTCTTCATCAATGATTAAAAGCCCCAGGTCTTTAAATTTTACATCTTTTCCTATCAAGCGGTGGGTCCCAACCAATATATCTAATTTGCCTTCTGCAACTTCTTTTAGAATAATTTTTTGCTTGGCAGGTTTTACCAGCCGGCTTATATAATTAATACTACATGGAAATTCATTGAGCCTGTCTTTAAATGTCTTGAAATGTTGCAGTGCTAGAATTGTAGTTGGGACTAAAATGGCTACTTGTTTGTTGTCAGCAACAGCTTTAAATGCAGCCCTGATGGCAATTTCGGTTTTGCCAAAACCAACATCACCACAAACTAACCGGTCCATGGGCATTTCTTGTTGCATATCTTGTTTTACAGCTATTGTTGCTTTTAATTGATCAGGTGTATCTTCATATATAAAGGATGCTTCTAGTTCTTCTTGCAAATAATTGTCTGGTGAAAACCTGAATCCTTTTTGAGCTTTTCGTTTGGCATATAAAGCAATTAAGTCTTTAGCAATGTCTTTGACCTTTTTCTTTGTTGTAGTTTTTAATTTCTCCCAGGCACCAGAACCCAATTTGTACATCTTGGGAGGAGAATCATCCTTACCTTTATATTTAGATATGCGGTGTAAATTGTGGATGGTAACAAACAGCACATCATTATCACGGTATACCAGCCGGATGACTTCCTGAACTTTCCCATTCTGCTCAACTTTCTCTAATCCACCAAAACGTCCAATTCCATGGTCGATATGAACAACATAATCACCAGGTTTAAGGTCCCGGAGTTCCTTTAGGGATATAGCTGCTTTGCTCGACTGGTAATTGTGCAGCTGGTATTTATGGTAACGGTCAAAAATTTGATGGTCGGTATAAAAGCAAAGTTTAAGCGATTCTTCGATAAAACCTGAGTGTATTGATTTATAAACAGGTTCAAAGTTTATACCTTGATGGGTATCTTCAAAAATATCTTTTAAGCGCTCGATTTGTTTTTCACTATCGGAAAAAATAAGTGTTTTATACTCTTGGGCTAGATGCATCTTCAGGTTGTCGCCCAGAAGATTAAAATTCTTTTTAAATGCTGGTTGGGGCTTTGTGTCAAACTCAAATTTGTTTGAATTAGGGTAGTATATCTGTTGACTGAATTCTATAACACTGTGCTTACTGATTTCAGAAAGAAATTCACTGCCCATCCATAAAGACGTGCTCTCTTTACCCTCGGTTTCTGCTGCAACAGCATCATACAAACCGGAAATTTTGCCTGCAACCAGAGAAATACTGTTACACCAAATTATACTCTCTGGAATACCTGATTCAATGATCGATATTTTATGGCTTCCATCTTTGGTCTCAAGATTTGGCAGGATTGATATTTTTTCGAATTTTTCAATGGACAGCTGGTTGTCAACATTGAATGACCTTATAGATTCAACTTCATCGCCAAAAAAATCAATACGATATGGATTTTCTGCCGTAAAAGAGAAAATATCCACAATGCTCCCCCTTAATGCATATTGACCAGGTTCATATACAAAGTCAACAAGTTCAAAACCATATTCGTCCAATACTTCATGTATAAAATCGATGGATATCTTTTCGTTTATGTTTAGGTGGAGTGTATTGTCTTTTAATTTCTCACTAGTTGTGGCCTTTTCAGTAAGGGCTTCGGGATAGGTTATTATAATGAGTTTATTGTTCTTTTCGGCAGAATCGTTTAGCCTATTTAAAACACTTGTTCTAAGAATAATATTTCCACTATCAGCCTGTTTATATTGTACAGATCGTTTATAGGATGAAGGAAAAAACAGGATATCTCTTTTCTTTCCTGTAATATTTTTAAGGTCATTATAAAAATACCCGGCTTCATCTTTTTCATCAAAAATAAAGAAATGCTGCTTTTGCTTCGTCGATTCCAACAATGCGGCTGCCAGCATAGAAAATGATGATCCGGTCAGTCCCTGTAACGAAATACGTTCTTTCTGGTTTTTTGCAATATTATTGCAAAGGGTAGTGAAATGCTCATGTCCTTCAAAAAGCCTGTATATTTTTTCTATTTTCAATGGGATTGTTTTGAAAGCACAAAAGTGGCATTTTGTTGCTTTACCTGCAAATTGTTTTTAATATATTACCGATCGATTCTTTAATGCGATGTTTTTATGGAACTTCAACCGCATTGGCAATATTCTGTTTTTGACTATTATCATTTCTTGTCCATGATAATCCATTTATTTTGTATTGTAAAACAAAAAAACATCCTGAATGAAAGTGTTTAAGTTTGGAGGGGCATCGGTAAAGGATGCATCTGCTGTTAAGAATCTTGCCAGTATAGTAAAAAATTATAATGAACCTTTAGTAATTGTAGTATCAGCTATGGGCAAAACAACCAATGCCCTTGAGAAAGTGTTAAAATCATATTTTGAACAGGATGCTAATCTAAATTCATATTTCGATGAAGTAAAATCATTCCATTATACTATTATAGACCAGCTTTTTCATTCTGGGCATATCGTTTATAGAGAAGTAGGGGGCTTATTCTCAGAATTAGGCTGCCGATTGGAACAAGAGCCTTCAATGAATTTCAACTATGAGTATGACCAAATTGTTTC
>JBNKPU010000135.1:0-5658 GCA_050295515.1 Bacteroidales bacterium
CATATACAACAAAAAAACTGGGCAATTTCTCAAGCAAAATATCCTCATATTCTCTCATTGGATGCTGACGAGATGCCCGACGATACACTTAAGCAAGAAATAATTAAAATAAAAGAACACTGGCAATATGATGGCTATACATTCAACCGCCTAAATAATTACTGTGGCAAATGGCTAAAACACTGTGGTTGGTATCCAGACAGAAAATTACGCCTTTGGGATAGTAGTAAAGGCTCGTGGGGTGGTGAAAATCCTCATGACACCTTTCAAATGATTGAAGGTTCAAAAATTGCACACATTAAGGGCGACCTTCTTCACTATTCCTTTTATTCAATTTCCGGACATATCCTCCAAGTTAATAAATTTACTGATATAGGTGCCAAAGCAGCATTTGTGAAGGGAAAAAGATCGAGTACTCTTAAGATTTTTATATTGCCAAAATGGAAATTCATCCGCGACTATATTTTCAAGCTTGGATTTTTGGATGGACTTACTGGCTATACTGTCTGTAAAATCTCTGCGCATGCAACATTTCTAAAATATGTTAAGCTAAGAAAGATTCAACAAGAAAATAAATAGCATAGACACGAATACAATCCAATTGGATCCTTAAAATCCACAAAAAAACTTCATCCACTTGAAACAGCAAACTATTTTTTTTCGTTTACTAAGAAATTAACACAATACTTAGCAATTGAAAACCACACTTCTTGCTATACTAATAGTACTGCTAGCTTCTTGTTCCAAGGAAGAACCAAAAACAAATTTATTCACCAGACAAGGACCTCTTGAGGATGCCGGTTTAATAGAAAATTTTGAACTCTGGGAACCACCATCAGATGCTGTTTTCATTGACCCCGAAAATCAAAACGACGAATTGGCTGACGGATCAATAAATCATCCCTATAAGTCATTTGATAATATTCAGTGGACTGACAATACTGTCTACGCCCTAAAAAGAGGCACTACGCTTAAATCGCAACAAATCATAATATCTGCAAATGGTGTTACCCTGGCTTCGTATGGAGAGGGCAGCAGGCCTTTAATATGGTGTACTGATAATACCAGCTCTGGAAACCGTCATGGAATAATATGCCATTGGGAAGGAATTGACAATACAACTATACGAGACCTGGAAGTTACTGCACCCGAGGCTTCAAGTTGTATTCTTTTTTTACAGAATTCAACAAATATCTCCATAATAAATTGTAAGGTGCATGACAGTAATTGGGGTATCCGCTCTTTGCAAAACGAAGGTTTACTTATCTACAACACAGAAGTATACAACACCAGAGACGATGGCATGTTTATCGAGAACAACAACAATATTGAAATAAAAAAATGCTATGTACACCATGTTAACACCAATTGGAAACCACCATCAACTCCAGAATCAGAAGCTGCTGGTGATGGGATTCAGTTCAACATGTGTAATCATTGGTGGGTACATCACAACCATATAGACAGAGCTAACAGTGGCAATAAATTCTGCTTCATTTCCAATAATGCAAACCAAAATGATGGCATTATAGAGTTTAATGTCATGGAGGGACCAACTGTTGATGGTGCTTCCATCTACCTGCATGACGGAGATAATATAATAGTGAGGTACAATGTTATGCTTGCCCCGGCCGGATCTCCTGTATATACACACTCTACAAACATTAAGATATACGGAAATATTATCTACAAAGCTGGAGGCCCCGTTCTTGCTAGTTCTGATGCAAAAATATATAACAATGTATTTTATCGATCTTCACTTTGTATTCAAGGAGGCAATATTGAAGCTACAAATAATGTTTTTGATTCAGAACCAGGACAGAGTTTATTCCATGTAAGTAATTTATCTGGATCTAACAACCTTTTTGTATCAGGAACTCCAGATATAGGATCCTTTTCCGGTGATCCTATGTTTGTAGATGCAGAAAAAGGTGATTTTCATTTGCTTGAAGGATCTGCTTGCATAGACAAGGGCATAAACCTTGGTTTGGAGTATGATTTAGATGGGAATCCAATTCCAGCTGGAGACGCTCCAGAAATTGGAGTTTACGAATACATTGCACATTAAATACGTAAGAATTTATTGTGAATCAGGATGCCTGAAACAATAAGTCAGGTGGTCATTGACCATTCCGGTTGCCTGCATATGGGCATATATAACAGTTGAGCCTACAAACTTAAAACCACGTTTTTTCATATCCTTACTGATTTTATCGGATAATTCAGTTTTTGCAGGCAACTCCGAGAGCTCACTAAAATGATTAACAAGAGGCTTGCCTCCCACAAAACCCCACATGTACTTACTGAAGCTTTCAAATTCTTTTTGCACTTCAATAAAGGACTGAGCATTACTTAATGTTGCCCTGATTTTTGCCTGGTTTCTAATTATACCGGCATTATTGAGCAGCTCCTGTACTTTATCTTCATTGTATTTGGATATCTTTTTATAATTGAATCCATCAAATGCCTTCCTGAAATTCTCTCTTTTTCTTAGGATTGTAATCCAACTCAAACCAGCCTGGAAAGTTTCTAAAACCAAAAATTCAAAAAGCTTATCATCACCATAAACAGGAATGCCCCATTCATTATCATGGTAATCAATATATAGTGGATCATTAGCTCCCCATTCACATCTTTTCATAATATTTAGATAAATTACTGGAAATAAAACTTTGAAAACCTGGCGTCTTTAATAGGTTCCGATATGCAAGTTCGTGTTTATTGTTCCATATACTGTTCAATAAACAAACATAAACTAACTCAGGTTTAAGGTTATAGATATGCCTGAGCACAATATTCATGTCTGATTCATGAAGAGGTTGTGTTTCGTCTCCATATGAATTTATATTTCCTTTTGTCCCGATAATTGCAGGCATGGGCAATTTATAAAATTCGCTAAAGACAACTTCCAAGCCAGCGGGCACTATTAAAGAAACACCTTGATGCCTTTTCCTTGTTTCAATTTGTGGTAGGATTATAACATCCTGCCCTTTCTCTGGAGACTGATCAACAAGCTTAAAGGAACTATGAAGCTCTCCTTTAATAGTTGTTTTTTGGATTAATGGCAATACAGCAAGATTAAATTTCGTGTTCATTTCGCTTAATACAATCAGTTTTATGTGTTTTTCGCTTATAGACAAACCAATATCTCTTTACAACGAAGGTATGAAATAATTGTCCCTTTAACACTTAAAAAAAAAGTGTAAGTATGAAATTTTTGGTTGAAAATTGCCGTCTTTTTTGTAACTTATGAGTATACAAATACACTAAGATTATGAAAAGAGAATTATTATATTTTCTGGCAATAACATTTGCAGTACTACTTGTTGGCTGCGACAAACCTACACGAGTAGGTTTCTTGATGGATGAATCTGAAACAGGAAGGTGGGCTAAGGATAAACAAATGTTCATTGAACATGTTGAAAGCCTTGGTGGAGAAGTGGTTTTCAGGGCTGCTGAAGAAGACATCCCAAAGCAGTACGAATTGGCAAAAGAAATTATTGAAGAGGGCATTGATATTTTAGTATTAATACCTTCTGATCAGTTTGAAGCTGCCAAGATTGTACTGGAAGCACATAAAAAAGGAATTCCTGTAATCTCTTATGACAGGTTGGTTAAAAACTGCAACCTGGATTTTTACATCTCTTTTGACCATGTTAATGTGGGTGAACTACAAGCTCAGTACCTTACAAGATCTTGTCCTAAAGGAAATTATGCAATTATAGGGGGTGCCATTACCGACAACAACTCATTTTTCCTTAGGCTAGGGCAGCTTAATGTCCTGCAACCCTTTGTTGACAAAGGAGACATTAAAATCGTATATGATAACTATGTCGAAGCCTGGCAAGAAAAAGAGGGCTACCGATTAATGAAAGACTGTTTAAAAAAGAACAAGGATATCGATGCGGTAATTGCTGCCAACGACAGGCTGGCAGGTGGTGCTATTAAGGCTTTGGAAGAATCAGGCATGGAACACAAGGTTTATATTGCCGGAATGGATGCCGACCTTGAAGCCTGCCAAAGAGTTTTTGCCGGCACACAAACAATGACGGTATACAAACCAATTGAGGCTATAGCTGTTAAGGCTGCAGAGTTGGCCATTCAAATAATTGAAGATAATCGGATACCTCAGGTAAACTTATCGGTTTATAATGGAAACAAACAAATTCCATCGCTGTTGTTGCCTGCTATGATTGTCAATCGTGAAACATTAGACCTCACAGTTGTTGCCGATGGATATTTAGAAGCAAATAATATTAGGTCAGAACAATAAATATGGAGCTGTCTCTAAAGGTTATGTTCTATTGGCAGACAACATAGATTGGAGCCGAAATGAATTGACTACCAAGAGTTCCAGCCCTTATTCTGAATATTATTCTTCATATTTGGCTACAAGCGGCATCCTTCTCCCAAACCCAAAGGCTTTTGAAGAAACCCTTAGAATTGGAGGAGTCTGAAAACGCTTATATTCATTCATATTGACTAAACGTAATGTCTTCTCAACAGTATGTCTATCGAGACCTTCATCGATAATCTCCTGTTTTGTTTTCTTTAATTCAATATAATCGAAAAGCACTTTGTCCAAAATATTATAATCGGGAAGAGAATCTGAATCCTTTTGATCAGGACGAAGCTCGGCAGATGGAGGCTTGGTAATCGTGTTTTCTGGGACTACTTCCTCATCCCTATTCATAAAGCGGGCAAGTTCGTACACATCAGTTTTGTAGACATCCCCAAGTACGGACATACCTCCTGCCATATCACCGTATAGTGTCCCATAACCAACAGCAGATTCGCTTTTATTGGAAGTATTAAGCAAGAGGTTTCCAAATTTATTCGATACAGCCATTAATAAGGTTCCCCTTATCCTTGCTTGGATATTTTCTTCTGCAAGCCCTTGAGGTAAATCCTTAAAGAGACCTGTCAATTCTTTAGTAAACTGTCCAAAAATCTCCTTAATGGAAACAATATCATATTTCACACCTAGCTTTTCGGCAAGCTGAACTGCATCTACAATGGAATGATCGGAAGAATACTGTGATGGCAACAATAATACCCTGACATTTTCTGGTCCTAAAGCACGTTCTGCTATTACCAAGGTTATAGCAGAATCGATGCCCCCTGAAAGACCAAGAATTGCATTTTTAAACCCCATCTTTTTAAAATAGTCATGAACCCCTAAAACCAAGGCATCATGAATTTTTTCAATCCTGCTTGGTACTTTAAACTCACATTCGATAGTATCCGATTGTAAGACATCATCCAACTCAAACGTTTGCAATGCCTCTTTAAAAAATGGCAATCTTTCAATTAATACCCCTTTACGGTTCACAATCCGGGACCCACCATCAAAAATAATTTCAGTATTTGCCCCAACCTGATTTACATAAAAGACCGGCACATTATATCTGGATGCGTTTTGAAATAATATCTGACGCTTTGCCTCATCATGGTTATAGGCAAATGGAGATGCTGCAATATTTATAATAAAATCAGGACTCTGTTGCGCCAAAACAGCCATTGGGTTCTTTCGATATAGCTTATCTTTCCCAAACCCTGTGAGCAAAGGCTGTTCGAACCACAGATCCTCACATATTGTTACTGCTATTTTATACCCTTTCCATTCAACAATTTTTTGCTCTTTGGCTGGCTCGAAAT
>JBNKPU010000136.1:0-11272 GCA_050295515.1 Bacteroidales bacterium
GATTATATTAGCATTCAAAACGAACCTGATTTTGAAGCTAGCTGGGAGTCATGCCTATTCTATCCAACCGAAACAATTAATGAAACTGATACCATTGCCGGATATAATAAAGCTTTGGAGGCAATTTACAACATTGTGGAACAAAGAGGTGTAAGGCCAAAAATTATTGGACCTGAATCTATTGGAATTGGCTATAACAGTGTCCAAAATTATGTTAATGCGCTAAATACCTCTTACATTTATGGAATTGCACACCACCTATACCATGGAGTAGATGAGAATAATCCATGGGTAAGCACTAGTTTCAGTGAGGTTGGAAGTTTACACCCGGAAATGCCGCATTTTCAAACAGAATTTGGACGTGGAGATTGGTTTGCTCTGGCAGGTTTAATGCATAAATCATTTAAAGATGAAAATGCGGCAGCTTACCTTTATTGGGACTTAGTATGGGATGGCTCAGGGCTTATTAACATAGAATCCCCTTGGGATCAGAGCCGGTGGACAACACAGAATGGTTACATTAAAACGAAAGAATATTATGCCTTCAAGCAGTATTCAGCTTTTGTACACCCCAACTGGTTAAGAATAAATAGCAGTAATGATGATGAAAATATTAAAACCTTAGCCTTTATAAATCAAAGTTCTGATTCTATCACAATGATAATGGTAAATCGCTCTGAAACTGAAAATATAAATGTTAGTGTTTCAATTAATGGTTTCAATTTCAATCAGGCAACGGTATATAGAACATCTGAGAGTGAGGATTGCAGTTATGTAGAGGTGTCTGGCATTTCGGATATTACTTTACCAAAAAAATCAATTACAACAGTACAATTAACAACTAGTAATGTTTCAAATATTGAGAGAGTAAATCATTCTTTGAATAGAGCTATAATATATCCAAATCCAGTTTCAGAATATGCAACTATTAAGCTCCCCAAGAATAAAACAGAATATAATTATGTGTCTTTTATTGATATCATGGGCAGAGTTGTTATAAAACAACGGGTTACAGATGATATAACCCAAAAACAAGAACTTACAATTAATTGCAGTGGATTAACCACTGGATTGTATTATTGTAAAATAGAATCAATTGATGGTGAGAGCTTTATTGGTAAATTCATTGTAACAAAAGATGAATAAACGTTTGCTAATAAATAGGACTATGAGCGGTCGGTAAGACCTAGCGATGAGTCCATGTTGAACTACACCCCGACCAATTTAGCAGGGTGTTTTTCTATGCACTTATCGACGGTTTTATGGGCTTTTTGCTGGATTTAAGAAGGTAATTCCCGTTAGTTAAAATCTGGAGCACACTAGAATATTAGCACCGTATGAATTATATTCGATTCAAAAACAAAGTGGGGATATAAAAGAAATAAACGCAATTGCGTTTATTGGGTTGTTGTGTTTCATGCAAACATGCTATTTGAGTTAGATAAAACTGATTAATTAAATAGAATCAATTATTAATGAAAAATCTAAGTTTTAATAAAAAGATGGTCTTAGGATTAGCATTATCCTTTGTAATCGTGATGTCAAGTACTGATACTTATAGCCAATTAACCAAAGTATGGGAAACTGAAAGTGTCTTTATGGCTCCTGAATCAGTAGTTTTTGACTCCATTCGCAATTGTTTGTATGTTAGTCATTATAATGATGAAGGTGGATTTAAAAGAACCGAAAATTTGCTTCATAATGAGTGTATTTCAAAGCTCGACATTAATGGCAACATACAAAAATATAAGTGGATAGATAGTTTACACAATCCAACCGGAATAACCATCTTCAATGATAAACTTTACATCGTAGAAAGAGAAGGGGTGACCATTGTAAATATAGAAAATCAAAAAGTTGAGAATCAGATTCCTGTATTTGGAGCAGTTTTTCTAAATGATATTGTTGTCGATATAGATGGAACAATCTATATCTCTGATACCTTTAAACCTTGTATCCACCGAATAAAAGATAAGAAAAGTGAAATATGGTATTCAGATAGTCTATTGAATTCTCCAAATGGATTACTAATTGAGAATAATCGCTTGTTGGTCGGAAATAGAGGTAATGAAAACCTTCTTTCCATTTCTTTACCTGATAAAACAACTAAAATAATTGCTAATGAGCTATCCGATAATATTGATGGAATTAAGAAATATAACAACGGTTACTTATTATCATGGAAATCGGAACTATACATATTAAATCAAGGCAATAAAAAGGTGTTGTATGAGTTGGATAATAAAAACGATTTTCTAGCTGATTTTGAATATATTAAAGAGCTTAATTTGATAATAATTCCACAATTGATTTCAAATAAAGTTATTGCATTAAAATTTGATGATTGATATAAATGCACGAAAACACAACAATGTATTATTCATAAGGGTTTCAGAGGTAAGCGAGGGTTTGATTCTCGCTTCAACTTTTTTAACGGTGGATACAAACGCACCCCGCTTGCGCTTACAAAGCGTGCACCTCTTTTTACCACTGCAATTTTAGGTTCGCCTGTACCTCTCCGGGAAGCGAAGATGTGGTAGTGTCGATGTGAGCAAAAAAGTATAAAAGTAGATAGACAATAGACAATCGAAATTAGACCTGGAAGGTGAAACAAAAAATATAGAGCAACTCCACTATTATGCGTTTATAGTTGTTTAAAATCTGGAACACACTTGAATATTAGCACTGTATGAATTATATTCGATTCAAAAACAAAGTGGGGATATAAAAGAAATACACGCAATTGCGTTTATTGGGTTGTTGTGCACAAAATAACCGTGCCAATGAACAAACTAAAAAATAAAGTGGATTTTAAAAAATATCTTGGAGAAGGAGTGCTTATCTTTTTTAGTGTGCTTTTTGCCCTTTTTATTAATAAAACATATGAAAAGGCAAAGACAAACAGAAATAAGAACAATGCTATCAAACAAATCAAGACAGAGCTCATAGACAATCAAAAAAAATTAAATGACTAAGCTATTATCTAACCACATATTTGAAAAAACTAACATCATATATTATTTTCTGTTATTCAGTGCCATTCTTCTTCTATTTGGAAATAGCTCTTGTAAAAACCATTCTGGCAGGTTAAATCAAGAACTAAATATATTCAATTCAGACTCAACAAGAGCAGATTCTCTGTACAGGTTTGGAAAGGCATATTCACGGGATTCGCTTAATCAAGAAGTTGCTTTACCTGCTTTCGAGGAAGCTTTAAAAATATACCAGAAGCTCAATGAGAAAGACAATATTGCCAAATTATATAAGAATATAGGTTATGTATACGATTATTTAGAGGATTTTCCAACGGAAATAGCATACCTGAAAAAATCGTATAAATTGTCTTTAGAGGCTGGTAATATGCTTAGAGCAGGAAGGGTGCTTGATGATATTGGAATATGTTACACCATTCTTGGGAAATTAGATTCTGCAATTGCGAATTACGAGAAAGGATTGGAAATATCGATAGCAGAAAACGATTCCATCGAAGTAATTGAATTTTATCAGAATATGGGTATAGCTTACGCTTACAGAAGCGATTATGAAAAAGCTATCGAATGTCATTTACAAACCTTAGAACTAAGCGAAAAATATGGTTATACCCTCGGTGTTTTTAATGCTTATCTAAACCTATCAGAAGATTATAACGATAATGAACAGTACGAAATAGCATTCAGTTATTTAGACAAAGCAAATCAAATTGTTGACCAAATTACAGATAAATTTACCCAGGCAGGATTTTATGATACTTATGCTGCATATTACAACGAACAGAAAGATTATAAAACGGCAGCCATATACTATAACAAATGTTTAGAAGTTAGCAAAAGCGTTAATTATAAGCGAGGTATGGCTTGTTCATATTCAAATCTTTCTTCAATTGCTTTATACGATAAGAATTATGAAAAGGCACTAGATTATGCAGAGTTATCGTTACAACTCGAAAAGAAAATAAACAATATAAGTGGTATTATTTTATCCCATTGCGAAATAGCCGAATGTCATTACGAACAATACCATTTTAATAAAGCCATCTTACATTTATCAGAAGCAGAAAAACTAAGCATTAAAGCTGATATGTATGATAATTTATCGGAAGTATTATACCATTTTTATAAAGTATACCAAAAAAGTGGTAATCCGGAAAAAGCACTTCAGTACTACGAAGATTATTATCAAATAAAAGACAGCCTCGATAATGTTGAGGTGAAGGAAAGAATTGCAGCTTTGGAAATTAAATACCAAACCGAAAAGAAACAACAGGAAATTGAATTGTTAAACAAAGACAACGAAACGAAAAAACAAAAAATTAAAGCAAGCAATCGTTTAATACTGCTCCTTGTCCTTCTATTAGTATTAATTCTTGGGATAGCATATTTTTTCAGGCAGCATAATTTGAAAAAACTGTATCGAATAGAATCTGAACTACAGAAATATATTTTGAGATTGAAAGATATAGAAACAAAAGAACAGGAAATAAATCACGATTTTACTTCAAGAGCCTTTTCCCAAAAATACGATCTTACCGAACGCGAAATAGAAGTGTTAATTTTAATTAGCGAAGGTTTATCGAATGTCCAAATTGCTGAAAAGATATTTGTGTCGACAAACACCATTAAATTTCATATCAAAAACATCTACATTAAACTCGATGTAAAGAACAGGGTAGAAGCATTGAATAAGCTTCAAAAGTCTGCCTGACAGAAATTCCCTACCTTTATTCTAAACATAGCATTTTAGCTCATTTTTCTTAAAAACTACCCGAAAGTGTAGCAGAAAAACTGCTTGTAAATGAAATATTTGCAGCCTGTTTATTATGCAAACATGAAACAATACACAAAAAATAGTATTACGAAAAAAGAAAGCGAATTGGTAAAGCTTTTAGAAAAGGGATACAGCAATAAATCCATTTCCGATCATTTAAAAGTATCTGAAAATACAGTCAAATTTCATCTTAAGAATATTTATAAAAAGCTGGGCGCACATAATCGGCTCGAAGCTATTTACAAACTAAGAAACAATTAATCAATAACCATTAAAAACAATCAAAATGAAAACATTAAAGAGAATAATTTACGCTATGCCGGGTTTATTGTTATTTTTCACATCGTGCTCAAAAGACGATGATGATATAATAGTTACACAATCCAATGTTGTTATTGTCGGCCACAATATTTTTTCTCCCGAAACGTGGCATTCCGATTCTGTTTACATTATCCCTTCAACTGTTAAAATCGATGCGTCATTAACCATTCAGGCAGGAACTATTATTAAGTTTTATTCAGGAGAAGGACTTGAGGTGTGGGAAAACGGTACAATAAATGCCATTGGCGGAAAAGACAGTTATATACTATTTACATCGATAAAAGACGATATTGGCGGAGATAATAACAAAGATTTATTAGCTACAACTCCTTCACCAGGTGATTGGGGTAGTATTACACTTGGAGAACAGAACAACTCTCATTTCTCGCATTGCATTTTTTCTTATGGCGGCGGGGATAATAATACAGGAGTGCTCGATCTTGGAGAAAATTATTCAGAAATTGAAAATTGTAAGTTCGTTTATAATGAGTCTTATGTAAGTGCTACTGATTTTTACGGTGCTCTTGCTGCACAGAATGCCAGCTCTTTAACAAAAATAATCCATAATACATTTTATGGAAATACAGTGCCATTATGTATTGATGCTCATATTAATATCGATAATTCTAATACCTTCCTTAATCCCGAAGACTCATCGCAGATAAATACCTATAACGGAATTTTTGTTCATGGGCAAGATATTATATCAAATTCAGTAGAGTGGGAAGAAACTGAGGTTGCGTATGTAATTCAGTACGATGGTTTTGAGATTTGGGAAAACTATACCTTAACTCTTGGTGACGATGTATGCCTTAAATTCTTTACAAATGGCATGCTCGAATTACAAAACCCTAATGTTCTTGTAAATGGTCAGGGCGAAAACGTGTATTTCACCTCATTTAAAGACGACGACCATAAAGGCGATACCAATGACGATGCAGATATGTCATCTCCGGGCATCGACGAATGGCTGGGAGTGTATAATGGAACAGACTTTTATACTTGGTCGAATATTCTTTATTCGAAAAACGATTATTAATTCGCCTTGTTCAATTTCAAATAAGTGAATGTATCCATTAAATTTAAATCAACTTATTATGAAAATAATAAAACCATGCATAACATTATTACTGGTCTTTATTTGTATTGTTTCAAATGCACAGGAGGACTTAATTATTGGCTATGATGATGAGGATCATACTTTCCAATTAGATTCCAGCAAATTAGTTGGTCTGGCTTTTCGCAATCCGTATTGTTCAAATTTTTCACTAACTGAAGTTGGAGTAGAGATAGACTGGAGATCAAGTTCGGGAGAAGTAAAGTTTGCTTTATTTAATAATCTTGGTGGCGGTGAATTTGAACTCCTTTGGGAATCAGTAGAAGTTGCTGTTACCGGTGGTGTTGATGAATATGTTTATGCCGATATCCCTGAAGGAGATGTAGTGCTTGATGACATGCAATTTTATATGATCTGTATGATAGGTTATCCTGATAGTAATTATATTCAAATTAACAATATAACCGATCCGGATAATAATGGTGTAGCGTTGAATCATAGCCAATCAACACTTGGAAGATATTCAGATATCAACTATCCTGATTTTCCAGATACATTAGAGCTTGAAATTGCCTGGTACCGTGCCATTAATATGGTGGCAAAAGGAGTGCCCGAATTTGTAACGATTACGCCTAACGAAGCTAACCTCGATACATTACGTGGTGCACCTGTAACAGTATACGATATTCCTAAAGCAATAGCCAGTTGTGGGGGTACAATTCAGGCTACAACCGACGATCCGTTAGAATATACTAAAAATGGTGTCGACACCATTACATGGACCTTTAAAAAGGGGTACTACTATGCAGTTGAACAAACACAAATTGTAGTCGTTAACGACACCATCGATCCGGTAATACCAGTACTTTCCGATACTACAGGCGATTGTTCATTGAGTATTACACCTCCCACAACAACCGATGCTTGTGTAGGTACTATAACTGGAACAACAACCGATCAGTTAGTTTTTACTAAAGATACATCTTATGCAATAACATGGACTTTCGATGATGGTAACGGAAACAGTGTGCAAGCAATTCAAAATGTTGTTTTCGACGATACAACTTCTCCGGTAATTCCTTCTCTTGCGGATTTATCGGGCGATTGTTCATTAAATATAACACCTCCGACTACAACCGATGCTTGTGCAGGTACTATAACTGGAACAACAACCGATCAGTTAGTTTTTACTAAAGATACATCTTATGCAATAACATGGACTTTCGATGATGGTAACGGAAACAGTGTACAAGCGATTCAAAATGTTGTTTTTGACGATGCAACTTCTCCGGTAATTCCTTCTCTTGCGGATTTATCGGGCGATTGTTCATTAAATATAACACCTCCGATTGCAACAGACACTTGTGCTGGTAAAATAACAGGAACAACAACCGATCCATTGATTTTCACAAAGGACAGTACTTATACCATTACCTGGACTTTCGATGATGGTAATGGAAACAGTGTGCAGCGCGTTCAGGACATAGAAATAATAGACACAACACCTCCTGTTTTGCCATTATTACCCGATTTATATGCAAATTGCTCGTTAACTGTGCCCATACCAACCACTACCGATGGTTGTTCAGGTTCTGTTTCTGGAACTACATCAGATACACTTGAGTATACCCAACAAGGTAATTATAGTGTAACCTGGTATTTCAAAGATATTAGCGGTAATGTTATTGAAGGTGTTCAATCAATTATCATCGAAGATACCATTGCTCCTACCTTCTCATGCATCGAAGATCAAACAGTTAATCTCGCAGCAGGTGAGCAATCATATACCATTCAGGGAACTGATTACGACCTGTTAGCAGATGATAACTGTACTGTCGATAGTGTAGTAAATAACTTATCTGAATCTTCTTCGCTCGATGGAGTTGAGCTTTCAGAAGGAGTAAATACAATAACATGGCAAGCCTTCGATAATGCCGGTAATAGGGTGGAGTGTAGTTATACTGTAACAGTTAATAGTACATTATCCTTAGGTTTATATACAGAATTAACAAACGTATCAATTTATCCTAACCCTACATCAGGAGTGTTAACTATAAAAAATCCTGCAGAACTCAAAGGAGAAATTATTATTGCTGATGTATGTGGTAAAATACAAGGAAAAGTCTGGCTGAATAGTGTTAGTGAAACGGTCGATATTTCAGATCTGAATAATGGCATATATGTTATTCAAATAAAAACAGAAAATAACATGCTGTCTTCTACTATTATAAAAAGATAAATAAGGAGCATTAATATGCAGCACAAGAATATAATAGCGGGTATTATATTCTTGTGTTTGCACTTGGATTAATATTACTGCAGTCGCAGGAAAGTATGAATGCTACAAGAGGAAACCTAAAAAGTAGCGGTGTCTCAATAAGTTACTCTGTCGGGCAAATCACCTATTGTACTCAAACAATATACACATATCACGAAAGCACTGTAGTATATATTTGAATATGAGTATTACAATGATTATTTTATTGAGTTGGTTATTGACCAAAGACAAGCTACCGATACTTATCAATTAAATATATATTATATTGATGATCAGGAAAATAATACAATTAATGCTATTTTTGAACGAAACCCAAGGTGATATTAAAATGACCCATTTTATTAAAATACTTTTTGTCCTGTTCTCGCTTTCGTTGCAGGGTTGCCAAACAGAAAAGGCAATAACAAGCTATTCGGATACAACGAGGCTAAAGAATGATTTAATGGTAATTACACAGACAGCAAAACCGAGAAACCATCTTAATATTAAGACACTGGATTATGTGGCTGAATATATCTTTAATGAATTATCAATCAATTGCGATACTGTTTATTATCAGAAATACTCAATTAATGGGATGGAGTATAAAAATGTGATTGGAGTAACCGGCTTGGATAAAAAAGAAAAACTGGTTATAGGAGCGCATTACGATGTGGCCGGTAATCAGGATGGAGCCGACGATAATGCCAGTGGTGTAGTTGGATTATTGGAACTGTCGCGCTTGGTTTCCAAGGAAGATTTACATTATCAAATTGAGTTTGTGGCCTATACCTTGGAAGAGCCACCCTACTTCCGTACAGATTCTATGGGAAGCCATGTTCATGCAAAATCTCTTTATACTAATAATGAGAAGCTTAAAGGTATGATATGCCTTGAAATGATAGGTTATTTTAATGAGAACAAGCACTCTCAAGATTATCCAATAGGATTTTTAAAATTTTTTTATGGTAACCGGGGTGATTATATCACAGTAGTGCAAAAATTTGGAAATGGAAGGTTTGGCAGGCTGGTAAAAAGAAAAATGAAAAAGCAGGACTTAATTAAAACTAAATCTTTTAGAGCACCGGCTAAGCTTCCGGGAATTGAT
This sequence comes from Bacteroidales bacterium, assembly GCA_050295515.1. Taxonomy (GTDB): domain Bacteria; phylum Bacteroidota; class Bacteroidia; order Bacteroidales; family UBA10428; genus UBA10428. Next base: position 9,508 of record JBNKPU010000136.1, read on the forward strand.
TTTTCAGACCATTTAAACTATTGGAGGTATGGTTATGATGCAGTAATGATCACAAATACTGCGTTTTATAGAAATAAAAACTATCATAAACCTGCAGATAAATTGGAGACACTTGATATCAAACAAATGGGACTGGTAATAGATGAAGTGTTTTTAACCTTATCATCGTTGTTTTAAATAAGCAAGAATGCTCTCGGTAGCCCCTTTCATTTTGTTTACATATTTATTGGAAGCCTGGCTGGCTGTAGTCAATTCAGATTGATTGGAGCTAAACTTGTCTAACAGTTCTTTTAGCTCTTCGTACTTCGAATATGCAAAACCACCTCCTTCGGCAATAAGTCCAAGGGCCTCCTGGAATTTTTTGTGGTTTGGGCCAAATATCACCGGAACACCATATACAGCAGCTTCGAGGGTGTTGTGAATGCCGGTGCCAAATCCTCCCCCGATATAGGCAATTTGGCCATATTTGTAAATCGACGACAACATGCCAATATTATCGATGATAAGTATACGGCAGACTTTCAGGTCGGTACTTTCGGCTTTTGAGAAAAGTGTGTAAGGGACTTTGATTTTTTCGATAATGGAATCGATATGCGCCTTGTGTATTTCGTGTGGAGCAATAATCAGCTTAAGCTCTTTGTTTTCTTCCTGGATATATTTCAACAGGTTGATTTCGTCAGGTTCCCAGGTACTGCCGCACACGATTGTTTTGGCACCATTGGCAAATTGTTGTGCAACATCAATGTCTTTGCTCTGCTGGGCAATCTGTACAACTCTGTCGAAGCGGGAGTCGCCGGAAACTGAATGGTTTTTTAAGGAGATTGAATCGAGCAGTTTTGCAGATTCTTCGTTTTGGACAAATAAATGGGTGAAGTACTTTAAAAATTTCCTGTACCAGATACCGTATGATTTAAAAAACAATTGGTCTGGTCTGAATATGCCAGAAACAAGATATAGTGCTGAGCCTGATTTTTTCGTTTGCTTGATAAAGTTGTACCAGAATTCATATTTAATGAAAAAGGTCCATTTAGGCTTGACCAACCCTAGGAACTTTCGGGCATTGTAGCTTGTGTCCAGTGGTAGGTAGCAAATGATATCGGCACCATCGTAGTTTTTCCGGACCTCATATCCAGAGGGGGAGAAAAAAGTAAGGATAACTTTGAGGTTAGTATGCTCTTTCTTAAGTGCTTCGATGATAGGCCTGCCTTGTTCAAATTCACCAAGCGATGAGGCATGGAACCAGGCATATTCTGAATTGGAATCCAGCTCATTTTTAAGTTTGTTCCAGGTACCTTTTCTGCCTTTGATCCAGAGTTTGGCTTTTGGATTGAATGGTGAAGCAATTAATACCAATATGTAATAGATGCCAATGCTCAGGTTATAGAATAGAGCCATAAGATATAAGTCCTCTTTTTGCGTTAATAGTTTTAAATTTTATTAAGTACTGCGCGTTTGTACAAAAAGCTTTGCAAGATACCACGCATTCCGAAAAATACCAATTGGGCCATTAACAATGCATGGTTTCCCATAAAAGTTTTCAATCCGTAATAGGTCGCAAAAAAACAACATGCCGCCACAACTGTTGCATTGCGCTGTTCGGCTGTGGCTGTTGCACCCAGAAAAATCCCGTCCCAAATAAAAGTAAGTATGCTGATCAGAGGTATTGCAATGATCCATCCAACATAATCTGCTGCCTGTTCAATCAGCAGCACATCTTTGGTATATATTCTCATAATGGGCTTCCATGCAAAAAAATAGGCCACAG
>JBNKPU010000137.1:0-2831 GCA_050295515.1 Bacteroidales bacterium
TTTAAGTAGATTTGGTTTTCTGGTGTATATAGTTCGAAACTTACAGGATGGTTCTCCGGAATTACATCCAGCTTATCTTCAAGCATAAAGGTGACAAACAATGAATCGCCCGGACGCCAAACCCCGCGTTCGCCATATATATATCCTTTTAAGCCTTTGGTTGTTTTTTGTCCGCCAACATCAAACATACTCAGTGACAGGGATGAACCATCGTCTAATCGAAGATAGCCTGTCTGTGTTCCTTTTTTGGCAACAAGCAGGAATGGTTTTTTATCCAGCTCTATTCGTGCCATTCCCTGGGCATCTGTTTTTGAACTGGTAATTAACTGGTTCTGGTAGTTATAAATGTTTACCTCTACCTCGGCCATAGGTTCGGTTGTTATCAGGTTTGAAACAACCACAAAAAGCTCTTTACTGTTGCCTCCTTTAGCAATAATACCTAAGTCAGAAGCAAGAACGTTCCTGGCTACAGATCTTCTGGCATAACGGTGAAAATAGGAGGGCTTACAGGGATTGTCCCTGTCGTTGTACCTGTAGTCACCTTCGTCCCAATAATAATCGTAATCGTCGTAATAGCTATATCCATCGCCAGGTCCATCATAACCAGACTCATCATTATCATAATCTCTCGAACCTGAAGATTCTTCATCATCACCTGAGTCTTCGCAAGGATAAAGTGATTGACTTTTATTAAAACTGATCATGACCCTGTAAATTGCTCCCGGATCTGTTTGTATCATCTTCGACAAGTCAAGTGCAAAGGTGTTCCATTTTCCATAATCTATGGGTTGCTCGCTGGTGAGTTCAACCTCTTCGCGATAGACAATACGTCCAACTCGTTTGAGTTCACGGGTTCCATCAAGCTGGTTTACTTGTAGGTGTTGGGCAACGTTGTCCTCAAATATTTTGATGATTTTGACATCCACTGCCCTTAGGTTAACTGCTTTGAAAGGAAAGATCAAGCCGTTTGAATTGGGAAGGATGACACCTTTTCCGATTAACTCGACAGCTGGTTTTATGTTCGAAAACTTAACAGCACCTTGAAACCGTTCGCTCAATTGATAGTTCATGATATTGCGAACGCCCGATTCAACAATTACTTCTGTCTCGGTAGTAAGCCTACGGCTTGGATACACCATAATAGTATTGTCCCTGACAACCAGCTTAACTTGCATGTTGTTCGCCAACCTGATCAATCCTTTGAGTTCCTGGTTGGATTTTAAGGGGTCAGAAAAATACAGGGTGATATATTGTGTTGGAGCCTGGGTAACATGAAAGTTTACCACTTTAAAATCACCCAGTGGGGGTATATCAATATCAAAATCGCCTCTATCCTCAATACCAAGAGGTTTTCCGTCCCACTCAAAAATTACCGTACCTTTGGATTCGCTTCGCGATACGCTATCAACAATAAAAATATGCTGGTTCTGATCAACATCTTCTTCCCAACGTATTTTGAGCTTCTTACCATTCTGGACAGCAGTTAACAATTCAGGAATTGTTTCTTCAGGAACATAATCGTTAAGCAGGAGTTTGCCTTTTAGCTTTTGCCATGCAAGGTTATTTTGTTCATAGGGTTCGTTACCGGTGTAATTTACCCGGATAGACTGTTTTTTGACTTCAAACTGAAACTTGAGTGTCTTGACCTTATCTGGGACCTCCATCAGCTTGTGTAGATGAAAACTGGATTCAATGAGTTTCCCGGATGGCAGGAGCTCCTTGGATTTAAACTCAATGGTCCGTTGATCAACCCAATAACTTTCGCCTTCAATTTTGGGACTGAATTCGAAAAGTTTGTCGTCGATGGTTTGACCTGGTATAGCTTCAGAAACAGCATCGATCAATTCTATGGTAATAACCGATTGATTGGAAACTACACCTGAAGTAAAGGCAGAAATATACCCGGTAAATGCGGGGTCTATTTTTGGAGGGGCCTTTTTTGTGTCTTTTGTACAGGAAAAAAATAAAGTAGTGGCAGCAAGCAGAAATGCTGTTAAACGTAAGGTTGAATTAAATTGTCGCATGCAGGATATTTTAAAATTAAACGCGTTTGATTTTAGCATCTTAAATATAACGAATAAATTGAAATACAAAGTACAGGTTTTTATCTAGAATGGGTTTAAATCAGTGTGACTGTGATTTTATATACGAAGTGCACTATACATGAAACCTAAAACCATATTAAAAGGCATGGAAAGTACCCTCAAAAGGTGAGCTTTAAGGAAGAATGCCTTCTTGTTCATGAAGTAATATTGGTATCGGCCATAATGAGCAATACTTGCGGATGAACCAGCTATAAGCTGCCCTTGCAGGGCGCTGGCACCTTGTATAGACAATGTACCCGAGGCCTTGCCGTCGGGTTGAAATAAATTTGGCTTTCAGCCTGCTCTGTTTTTGGAAAAGTGGAAGCCTTTATACAACCCACTCGCGCGCTTCTGCAAAGCTAGTGTCCTCTCTAACGTTATAATGTAGCATAACTCAACCTTAAATTGCTATTTTTTAATCCGGATTAAGTATTAGAACTTCGTTATGAAGGTTGAAAATGCAAAAATAGAAGGACTTGGTGAGATGGATAATAGCACAACTAAGGTGAAACGACCATAGGGAGTTCATGAATGCATTGAAAAAAAGTGAGTATGAATAATCGAAACAAGTAAGTGAAATGACTTATATTGAAGCAATTTCAATATGTAATAACCTGAGTTCGATTAAAATTAGCGAGCTCAAATTTCAGTAAATGATTGATTTACAATATAAATTTTTGAGACATAGCGAGCTATGGTGATAAAATTTAGAGCCGTAAATCGATTATTTAATGAAAAGCTATGAAT
>JBNKPU010000138.1:0-123899 GCA_050295515.1 Bacteroidales bacterium
GAGTATGAATAACCGAAACAAGTAAGTGAAACGACTTATATTGAAGCAATTTCAATATGTAATAGATTTTCTAATGGATATTTCGGATTAAATAAAAGAGGCTTCCATAAAGCCCTCCATTTGATCATTCTGTACCGAGAAATTCAGGATCAGAATCTATTAATACGAATAGATCAAATGGTTGTGAGACCCTGGAACAAGTTCAGGGTGACACTATAGGACTCTTTGGAAGCCTCCACACAAAAAATGATTATCCTAACAATTAATAATTATTTACAAATACTTTCTCTCCTCCTACCACGTATATCCCTGAAGGTAGCCCTAAAGTTGCTTTGCTGCGTTTAATTTGGGAACGAACAAGAATACCCATTACATTATATACATTCACGATAGTATCTTCTTCTTGGTAGATTGAAATACCTGATGGCTCTTCAGGTTTTAAAACTATTGTGTGTGTTGGGGTGTAGGAATTCAAATCTGTTAAAAACACTTCTTCAAACTGAATTGGCGAACCTCCCATCGACCAAAACCCAATTCGATATATATGTGAAGGATCTACCCATACCTTTTTACCGTCTACTTCTTTCCCCATTCCTTGAAGGTCAATAACCAGTTCTTTTAGGCTTCCTACATCATGTATAAACGAGGCCGACCAATAACTGGGTTCATCAAAAAGCCTGAACGAGGCATTGCTTGGGGATTCAATTAGTCTTACTACTAGATATTTATAATCCGATAAATCTATTCCATTATCATATTCCCAACCACCAAAACCATATTGTCCTGTTATTAGTACTCTTGATTCTTCTGTAAATGTTCCATCGGCATAAATTGAAGGATTAAATAATCCCTCCTTTAGAGGGAAAGTTTCTGAGGTAACGAAAAGATCAAATTCTTTTGTATTCCCTAATTTATCTGAATAGCTGACATTGATGGTTGATTCTCCATTACTATACGAAATTACCTGACCATTGATTAGCCTGACTACCTCTGGATCTGAATTCGTAATTTTTGCACTATAGGTTACATTTTCAGTATGCCCATCAACAAAATGGGCTGTAATCTTCAATGTTGTTGAGGTACTAATGAGCAAGTTTAATGTATCGGCATCTACATATAGACTATCCATTGTCAGAGCGTCTTCAGAGAAACCGACAAATGAAGCATCATAATACTTATCCTCGTTAAATTCATGTTCAGTTGTAAACCAGTCAATATCAACAAAACCTCCAGTTTGTTCCGTTGCATAATTAAAAATTGCAAACTTATTTCCCGTAAAAACAGAAAGGTCGAATTTCATATCCAACTCACTTCCAAATTTGATATAAGTTGAATTGTCCACACTATAGTAAAAATTAGCCTTACTAGTTCCATAATTGGCAATAGCTCTAAGATATATTATTGAATCGTTTATTGTTGTTCCATAAGTTCTTGTTCCATTGTTATTCATGATAAGTTTAGCATTTCCATCAACGATTTCGACACCGATATAAGCATATGGATCCTGTAGCACACAAAGGCCAGCAATATCCCCCTCCTTCATACTGTCAATTTCCATTTTAATTGTTCCATAAGAATCTATGGTATCTGAATGGTATCCAAATATCCTTTGGGTTAGGGTATTTCTTGCTGTCAGAAAGTCGCTGTTTATTCCAACTGTTTCTAATCTTAAATAATCTGGTCGGTCTATCAGGGACCATTTCGAGTTATCGGAATTATGGTTCCATCCCCACTGCATTCCTAACTGATAATTCCGAAAACTATCATTGGTTTCTAAGATTTGTATTGGATATTCTTTACCAACATTGGGCTTTCTGAAAGTATTTACGGCTTCCCATACCCCATCGCTATTACTATCTACCCCTATCATGGGCCAGTTGTTGACCCAGGTTACAGGCTGCAGGTTAGGCAAGCGTCCAAATGCCCCTTTATCATAAAACATGATAGTCCACCATTCTCCTTCCTGGGTTTGGATTAATGCTCCCTGATGGATATTGTCGTCTTCAATTAATTTTTTCTCCTCGTAGGGTCCGTAAATATCAGCAGACCTCAGGGCTACCTGAAATGCAGGCCATCCCCCATAGGTAGCATAGATATAATAGTATCCATTGATCTTATATAAATGAGAACCTTCCAGTCCTTCCCGATAAGTATAAGTGAATACTACCTGTTCACTGCCGGCTACAGCATCGAAGTTTTCATCCAGTTCTGTTACTTTTAAGGTATTGATACCATGTACAACATAGGTTTTGCCATCATTGTCGAAGAACAGACCCGGATCGTAGTACGCGCTGTTTAGCTTTTTGATATCCCATGTTCCTTCAGGATCTGTTGATGTCAGCAGGTAACTACCGTCATCATTGGTATTGAAGAGGATATAAAAAGTTCCGTCTTTGTACTTCAGGCTCGAAGCCCATTGCCCTTTTCCGTAACGGTCACAGCCATCGAGATTATAACAACTATCAGACTCAATAATTTCCAAAGGATTGCTGCAATACTCCCAGTTCACAAGATCGTATGATTTCAGAAGCGTTGCTCCCGGAAAGATATGCATGGTTGTAGAAACCATGTAGTAAACATCCCCTACCCTTATGACATCCGGATCAGGGAAGTCGGCATGGATCAAGGGGTTGGTATAGGTACCATCCCCATTGTCACTATGCGACCGGTAATCAAAATCAGGCCGGGGATAATTTTCAGATGCGTATTCCTCAAACCAATGATGTGTAGCCCACGGACAAGCTTCGGGGTCATTCAAAAAGGTGTACTCCTCGCCTTCTTCAGGTGGGATTCCGGTATAATCAGCCAATAAATCAGCATTTGTAAAAACCAACCAGCTTACATTTCCTGCATCATCCATAATCTTTCTAAAGTTGGCTCCAAATCCATCACCTCCAGCAGTACCTGTATGAGCCTTGCCCCATGAAGCGTCGTATTTTTCGTCAGCCCAGTCCATTTCCGTAATCATAATTGGGGCAAAATCTGCAACTATCTGAACATTCTCGTCCCATTCATTTTTAAAAACTTCGTAGCCATCGGCACTCCCGAACCAACCGGGATAGACATGAACTGCATAGCCTATATTCTCACCCTCAACAGGATTTGAGGCATAGCCCTTATATTGCGCCTGCCAGGAAGATCCGGGGATCCAAACCACATTGTGGAATCCATTTTCCCTGACACGGTCCACTATCGGCTGGAAGATCCCTTTTAAAACATCAAAATGAGCCTGCGTATTATTGCCAATCGTTCCATCTGCCAGTTTTATTCTAACAGGTTCATTGGCCAGTTCAAACATGATGGCATCGTTGCCTTTTATTTTCGGATGACTTGAAACAATGTCCCATACTGTCATGAGGTATTGTCCATAATCATAGTCATCGTCAATACCAATAACCTCCGGACAAACACCTGGAGGGCGCATAACCACGTACAGCCCCTTGGATATGGCATATTCAGCCATGGGAATAAACACTTCGTCAAGGTATTTTTTAAATCGTGTTTCATCAAAACAGTTGGGCAACTCATGTCCATCTGGCGTGCATCCGGGAGTATTGCTCCAATAAGGATCCATATGCAGGCGCAGAAAGTTAACCTTCCATCCGGCATCCAACACTCCATCAATAATGCCTTTATTGTATTGTAAACAACCATTTACATCATAATTGTTCCAATAAATTCCTCCTTCGTTAAAAAAAGGACTGTAGGTCTGTGCGAAACCGTGTAGGTTAACAACATTTCCATGTGGATCAACCAAATACTTGCCTTCGACATGTAATTTTGGAGTTGGCATTCCCTCAAATGCAAAATTTGTTGTTGGCATTAAGAGGTAGAACAATAAAAAAAGCAACGCCTTTAAAGTCTTCATTATTTTCATATCTTATATGTTTAAAATAGAATAGCTAAATCTATGATCCAAAACACGACCTTTTAATGTAACTAATAAGTAGGTGTTCTCATATCCTTGAGCAATTATTAATCTTTCTCTAGAAAATAGCTATCAAGTCAATCTTTTATCATTTGCAAAAATAATTAGCAAGGTCAAGTCTGAATTATTACTGTGTAACATAATCTTGTTCGTAGGTAACACCATTAATTTTTTCGTTCTCCTGACTGCATGAGACATTAAGTTAATGAATGAACTTATCCTACAAATAAAAGAGAGGTTACTTCTAACCTCTCTTATTAAACCCAATACCTATTTATAAAACAAACTTCTTAGAAAAGAATAATCCTTTATTGTTTTAAAATATCAAAAATATTATAAAGCTACTGCTTCAAATGTTTCAAATGCAACATCACGATCACGTATTACCAACGTATCTGTGAAAGTGTGAACAGAAGTGCCAAAATCCACATTATACTGAAGATGTAGCACATCTCTGTCTTTTCCACCCCAAGAGTCACCATCTTTTACAAAGTTACCACTTCCTGAAACTGAAAAGGAAGCTCCTTCTGGTGCGGTAACAGAACACGAACCATTTTCATCAATATTAAGCCTTAAATCAAAAGCCAAGTCGGTTAAATTTCCTGCCTCGCGAGTTGTAAGTGATATGTCAACTTCATTCATGGATACTGTAGAAAGTTTTACAACCTGATTTCTTTCAACAAACTCGTTGTGGTAAATTATGTTTGTGTCAAGAGCTGTGTTACCTCCGGCTCCAGTGCAAATGTCCTGGCCTCTTCTTAGATAATTACCACCCCAGGGATTTATATACTTTATACAATATAGAATATAATCTTTAGGTGCTACAGACCAGTTATCCGCATTAAATAAATCGGGGTCAGGAATTAGAGCTTCTCCTCTTAAGATAGAATCGGCATTGGTTACAGATTCAATTCTTAATGGTATTACATAGGTATTCTCGATCGAACTGGGATCATTGAAAAAAGCATCGGTTAGCTGAACCTCTATGCCACCTGAGGTTGATCCAGCAGGAATAACAATCTGCATATTGCTCGCCAGAGAATAATAATTAGCAGGCATTGGAATAATATAACTGCCGGTATCTCCATTAAATAGAAGCGAATCGAACATATTATTGTCCACAGCAACATCTAGTATTCTATCTGCTTTATTTTCATACACTCCACCCATTGTAGCCATAATAAGGCATTTATGTTGATTATCCAAGCTGTTGTCGTATAAATCCTCGCCAAGAACAATTGTTCTCACAGGTGTTTGGTAAGGGAAAAATACAGTTGTATAATCATAATCGGGAAACTCCCATTCCTGATTTTCACATGAAGCAAACAAACCTAACACTATCAGTGATATATAAATTATTTTTTTCATTTTCTCAATCTTTAAAACATTATTCATTACCAACCGGCATTTTGTGTTATACCCCAATTTAAGACTTCGCTGTAAGGCAGAGGTCCATAATACATATAATCCTGATATTGGCGGTTCTCTACCTTACCAACATTGTATTGATTGTCAGCAGTAATAGTAACTCCATTTGCCGGCTTCGTGATATCTTCCTTCCATCTACGTAAATCCCAGAAACGAACACCTTCGAAACAAAGTTCGAGTCGTCTTTCATTATGTATAAGTGCCCTCATTTGCTCTTTGCCAGAGATAGATTGAAGGTAGGAATCGGGCTGGGCAATCCCGGCTCTTTGACGGATAGCTGAAATAACTTCTCGTGCTGTAAAACCATAGGTGTCAGAACCATCAGGCCCCCAGGCCTCATTTGCAGCCTCGGCATATTCAAGAAACAATTCTGTATAACGAATTCTAGGTCTATAATGTTTTTGCGCTGTAGTACTGGCTGGGTTAAGGTTTACATCTTCACGTAATAGCTTGCGCAAGTAATAACCTGTACGCGTTGAAGTTGCCAAAGAATTGATGTTATCATCTCCATTACCAACCTTGGTGTAGATTTTTGAACCTCCAGGTCCCATAGTACTACCGTTCACCACGATGTATAATTCTAAACGAGGGTCACGACCGGCATAAGGATTGCTAGCATCATAACCACTGCTAGCATGTGTGATTGGGTAGCCATTTACCATAGGGAATGCATCAACTAAGTTTTGAGTTGGATTTACACGTCCTTTACCATATAATGTTGGCGGGTAATTATCAGTTTCCCAATCGGTATTTTCTGAAACATTTGTTCTCCATAAAACCTCTGATGGGTTTAAACCCTTGGACAGTCCATTAATTTCACTTGCATTAGCTCGCGAATACCATGTGTTTCCCCCTTGTGCCAGACCATCTATGCCTCCTATTAAATACAGTACTTCTCCGGCATGATTTGCCGCATCGGCCCATGTAACCGTTGAACCATCGCTATATGCCGGGCTTGCAGCCAATAATGAAACTTTAGCTTTATACCCCTTTATGATCCGTTTGGTAAGCCTTTGACGGTTAAATTCACCAAATACACGGTTATAATCCGAAAGCGTTGTTTTGCTCCTGTATTTTTCAGGAATAAGCAATGAGTCAGAAACATCTTCGAAGTCAAGAGGAAGATAACTTTCAGCCTGAATTATATCGGAATAAATCTGTTGGACACATTGTTCAAAAGTCTTCCTGGGGATACTAAAATCAGAATCATTTGTAAGTGGCTCTGTAATAATAGGCACGCCAAGTAACACGCCACCGGAACTATATCCTGCATGAGCTTGCAATAAATAGTACATAAAGATAGCCCTTAAACCATAAGCTTCACCTTTAGTCCTGTCATTAAACATTTCATTTACAAATTCACCAGTAGTAGCCCAATTTACCGAATCTGTTTCAGCAAGAATGGTGTTCAGGTATTGTATTGTGGCGTAGGCCTCTGTCCATTGATCAACAGGATTATTCAAGGCTGACCATTTTCCGGTAGCCATTAAGCGATAATCATTAGCATTATCATTCGAAACAGCATCGTCGGTTGCTACATCGCTAAAGGAATATCCATTAACTGGTAACCTGAGGTATCCATTTAATAAGAGTCCCTCAGCAAAAGCTGCATCGTCATAGATATCGGTAAGTTCCCGGTTATTTTCACTGGCTGGTGTCAGTATATCTTCACAACCGCTAAAAATAAATACCAGGACTATTAATAAACTTAATTTTGTTTTCATTTTCATTTTCATTTTTTACGGTACGAACTAAAACATGGCTTTAACACCCAGATTATAGAACCTTGTTTGGGGTATTTCTCCAATATTAAGTTCTAAGATTTCCTTATTCTTAGCTATTTTAAGCAAATCTGTAGCACTTAAATAAATATTCAATCTTTCAAATACATTACCTGAGAAGATCCTGTCCGGTATGGTATAAGTAAGTTGTACTTTAGAAAGGTTAAATTGGTCTGTGCTTTTAAGCCAAAAATCTGAACTGCGGAAGTTATTGTCTCCACTAAGTGTTGTTAACCTGGGATATGTAGCTGTGTTCTTCGTTTCTTCAGTCCAACTATCTCTGACTACTGCTGAGTATTTTCTGTCGCCATAAACCCAAAAATAATCATTATCAAACACCCTGGAACCACCAATCTGGCCTGTTCCGAGTACAAACAAGGTTAGATTCTTCCACTTAGCTGTTAAATGTATCCCTCCGGTAAACGGGCTTCCCCATGCACCACGTCCAATCATAACCTCGTCGCGTTCATCAATTATACCGTCGTCATTTTGGTCAATATATTTTATATCGCCGGGCTTCACCTCACCAAATCTTTGTTCTGCATGGTTATCTATATCATTCTGATCTACAAAGAATCCATCATTTTCAAGCCCCCAAACCGCATCAACCGGTTTACCAGCCCGGTTACGATAATCGTCTTCGTAAAGTTCTTCGCGAACCAAGGCTTCGGTAGTAACATAGGTTCCTGCAACGCCAAATATTAACTCCAGATCTCCGAGTTTTGTTTTATAGTCTAACTGGAAATCAAGTCCTTTATAGAGGTTCTCTTCAAAGTTGGTATACGGAACAAAAGAAGTTTCGGGCCAGTAAGTACGAAAGTAGACAGGATATAGAGTATAACTCTGAACAGGAATTCCATCTTTTTTTATCAGGAATAAACTGGTCTTAAAATTAACTGTATTACTCAAAAAAGCTCCATCGATTCCGATATTGGCTTCTTTCCTCTTTGAGTAAGCAAGTGCCAGGTTTTCAGTTCTGGCAGCCGTTGTGGCTTGACTAGTGTGCGCACCATCGCCCCATGAGTACCATGCTGTTGAAGCATAGCTTTCATTATATAGGAAATAGTTTTCAATATCAAGGTCAGTATTTACTACCCCTACTGATGCAGTCAGTTTTAACCGATCGATAGCACTTGATCGACTAAGAAACCTCTCTTTGCTTAATAGCCATCCTAAACTAAAAGTAGGCGAAAAAGCAATACGATTAACTTCTGATAGTTTTGTGGAATTAACTACCGCACCACTAAAGTCAAAATAGTAACGGTGGTCGTAATTATAGTTAAACAGAATTCCAAGGTTTGAGAAAGTTTTGCTTTGATACTCTCCGGTTTCCCGTTGACGAAAACCCGCAGCAAGCAGCATAGCTGATACATTGTGTAAATCATTAAAGCTTTTTACATAATCCATATGAAGATTAAAGTCGATAAGCTGATTATTAAAAGTGCCGCTCAAATTCTGTGTTCCCGGCTTACGGTCGCGGTTTTCGACGTCAAGCGTATCAATAAAACTTGAACCATCTTCGGTTGTATCCCATTCAGGAATATATACCTCAAATTCATTATCGATAGTTTGAGAGTAATCGTTTGAATAGTCAATACTTATTTGTCCATGGAATGAGAGGCCGTCCAAGACAGGACTCAGATCAATATCTAAGCCATTTGTGTATTGAAACTGTCGACTAGTATAGGTGCTATCACCTGCTGCGTATACTTCAGCAATTGGGTTTGTAAGATATTGTCTTGTACCACCTAAGAGATTGTTGCCATCAACATGCCTATAGTTTTCAATTAAATTATGAAGTGTTTCACCACCTTCAATTAAATTAATCGGTATTAATGGAGCAAAGCGGTGCGGGTGGATTCTTGTTGCCTGATCCCAATAATTACCTTTTGCTACCCGACTATCATAAAAGACATTCGACATGCTAACATACGACTTGATATAATCGTTTAGCTTAAGATCAATGTTACCTCTAATATTTAAGCGTGTGTTTCTCTCATTTACACCTTCACCAAAATTCAATAATGAATTCTGACTTGAGAAACCGGCTAATGCATAAAACTGTGCTTTATCATTACCACCGGTAAAATCGGCATTTACATCATACGAATTGTAGAATTTGCGTAGATACTCGTCAGAAAAGTAATCTACATCTGCATATTTATAAGGATTAGAACTATTGGTATAGTTAGCAATTGTTTCCTTGTCATACAGTTCTATTAATCCGTCATTCAACCTTGCCTGATTATAGTAGGTCATGTATTCTGCTGAACCAAGATATTCGGGATATGCCTTTGGCGTATGGATACCTGTATTAACGAATACATTACTGCTTCTTTCACCAACTTTTCCTCTTTTAGTAGTAATAAGAATTACACCGTTAGCAGCCCTGCTTCCGTATAGTGCAACGGCATTTACGCCCTTTAGGAAAGTTATTTGTTCTATTTCGTTGGTTGTTAACTGCCATTTAGAACGCGGAACACCATCGACAAGAATCAACTCATCTCCAAGACTCCAAAGATTACTACCACCAATCAAAGCATCAATACCCTCAAATGCATATGTACCATAATTAATATCTAAATAATCTGATGGATTGTATACTGAAACAGCATTTGATATATCCTTTTTATTGATTTTTCTGTAAGCAACATTTACCCATTCATCGTTATCGGAAGGAACAGTTATAACTGAATCTTCTTCTGAATGCATTATTTCTGGGTCGGTGTCTGCCTGGGCAAATGCTTGTCTTGAAAAGCACACCATCAAACCCAAAATAAAGATTCCTATATATTTTTTTTTCATCATAATTTCAATTTAAGATTTAGAACCAAGCATTTACCAACCAGGGTTTTGTTGGAAGGATTCACTAAGGGTTACATCACTAATTTTTAGTGGCAACCAATAATGTTTTGCTTCAAACGGTCGTGTAACAAGAACCCTCTCTTTCATGTTTATTGGTTTACCGGTATTCGGATCCCTGTCGAAGTCAATAGCTGTTTTTTCAAGATATTTCTTTTCTCCTGCCAACATCCAACGACGTAAATCGTGAAACCTGAAATTAGCTTCAAATGCAAGTTCCACCGCACGTTCACGAATTATCTCACTCATAAACAAATCTTTATCGTTTACAAATTTCTGATCAATTGCACCAACTGGCATCCGTGTACGAACAATGTTAAACGCCTCTTCAGCAGTAATATAACCGGGATGACTGGCTGTTGCAGATCCGTAACCATGCAGAACGGCTTCAGCATACATTAAATACACATCGGACAGACGCATATAGGCGACATGCAGGTAATTATTAGGGAAATTATCAACATCATTGGCTGTCATTGGGGTAAGCTTTTTAATAAGATACCCGGTACGGCCCGATTTAAGGTTTGATTTTCCTAATTGAGTTTCGTTATTAAAATTATGCAGGTGCACATACCTGTATTTTTCTTTGTCGGCAGGTGCCGATCCCTGAATTACTTGCTCACCATCAATAACAATATCATTATAAAATCGAGGATCACGGTTTGCCCAGGGATCTGAAGGATCATAACCCGATGCTGGATCGTCTATGGGAAGACCATTTGCCATACCATAATTTTCGACATACCTCGCATTAGGAGAAACATAACCACCACCAATATTGGCATCACAGAAGATAGAACTTGGTCCCCATGGACACCCATTAAACCAAGAACTGTACACTGGAGACATAAAAACAGCTTCCTGCCAGCCGGGGATTTCCCTGCCTCCATCTGTATAAAATAATTTTTCATATTGTGTTGAGTCAACCAGATGAACAAAAGATTCACCGCTGTCAATGTATTGTAACATTTCAGCAAATGCAGCAGCTGCTTGTTGGCAGTAGTCAGCATTATAAGTGGCACTTCCGGTTGATACTTTATTCATTAATGGGCTCCCAGCATAGAGGTAGTTTTTGCCCAAATAAGCAAGAGCCATTACTTTGGTGATTCGTAGCTGATTTTTAGTATCCTTTCCCACGGTTGTATTGTCCCAATCGACAGGCAGCAAGTCTGCAGCAGCACGAAAATCCTCCGCTGCGTGTTCCGCACATTCTTGATAAGTCAATCGAGGTAAATCAACAGGCTCACCTGATGGCAGAACATGGTCAACATAAGGCATACCACCCCAATACATCATTAATTGAAAATGGTACCAGGCCCTAAAAAACAATAATTGACCTTCAATTAAATCTTTTTCTTCTTCGCTAGCATCTATGAGATATTCAAGATTCTCTAAGCCAACATTGGCTTTTCTAATCGCGTACCATGAATTTGGCCAAAGCCCTTTATCGAAAGTTGATTCGGGATTATTATTAGGGCTTCCTGAGTCGAGATAAGAT
This sequence comes from Bacteroidales bacterium, assembly GCA_050295515.1. Classification (GTDB taxonomy): domain Bacteria; phylum Bacteroidota; class Bacteroidia; order Bacteroidales; family UBA10428; genus UBA10428. Next base: position 11,498 of record JBNKPU010000138.1, read on the forward strand.
ATCCAGGCACTTCCACCTGTCCAACCCCAGTAATTACCTTTGTCAAATTGATCGTTTACCCATATTCCTCCAACACTGTTTAAGATTTCGTCGCCAAAAAGCCAGTTACAGGCCCATACAGCACTGGTAAATTCAGGTATTAGAGAATATAGTTCTTCGGTAAACCCCTGAAAATTATGGAAGTTTATAAAAGCCTCTGTAGAAGATATCTCTGCCTCGGGCTCTTTATCGAGATATTCGGTACATGCTGTCATCCCTAAAAACACTACCAGGATAAAAGCAAATCGTAATATTATTAATTTATTTCTCATGGTATCTGGTATTAAAGCGTTACGTTAAGGCCTAAATTCACACGTCTTACTGTTGGGTATGCAGAGTTTGCACCCATATTAACCTCACGATCATCAGGCATTTTAGACCACATTAGTAAGTTGTTAGCATTCAAGTAAATTCTTAACGAATTAATGCCTATTACACTTTTAATTTTTTCACTATTGAATGTATATGCAATTTCAACATTCTTTAAACGAAGGTATGATGCGTCGTAAAGGAAGGTGGTTCCCCAAAAATCATTTCTTGTATTCCACCTTGGCATTGGACCATCTGCATTGGTATTTTCCGGAGTCCAGAATGTACCGAGGTTATAAACCCTGTCTAAGTGACCCGAAAAACTTTCAAGCCAAACAGACCTGTGGGCATTTTCGACTCCATAAAACTGCACAAAAGCGCTAAGACCCTTATATTCAACACCAACTGTTGCGTTGTATGTGTTTTGGGGTCTTTCAGGATAACCATAGGGAACCCGGTCATAATCGTCGATTACGCCATCGCCATTATAATCCATGATATATAAGTTACCGGGTAATTTATAAGCATCATTTGTATTCAGTTCAACACTTCCGTAGACTTCATCCCAGGTTTCATAGTAGCCATTATCAATATGTGAATAGGTTTGACCTATTTGTTTTCCTTCATCTTTCTGATAATCGTCTAACAACAAGGGGTCGTCTGCGTCTAAAACTTCATCTTTCGCATGCGACATGGCCAGGTTACTCCATACGCGTATTTCATTATTGAATTTTTTGTTTATTCTTAATTCAACTTCGTAACCTTTAACGATAACTTCGCCCAAGTTTGCCACGGGAGGTTCACCACCAAAATAGGATGGAATGGCACGAGAAGCACCATCTAGCAGAATATCGGTACGGTGGTCCTGAAATACATCAACGCTACCGGCCAATAAACCCTGCAATAGTGAGAAATCAGCCCCGACATTCGTCTTGGTAACCACTTCCCAATGAATATCAATATTCCCGATTTTATCTTCGCGCCACCATTCATAAGGACTCTTTTGGCCGGCCTCAGAGCCAAGAGGCGAAGTGCCGCCAAAGGCCCAATTTGTTTGGTATAACCAGCGATTACCATTTGCATAAATATTATCGTTACCTACCTTTCCGTAAGATGACCTTAATTTAAGCATGCCTAGAAAATTCAGATTTTCCATGAATTTTTCTTCGCTAATCATCCATCCAATTGCACCTGATGGAAAGAAATCGAACCTGTTGTTTGGTCCGAATTTTTCGGAGCCATTATAAGCACCATTGAACTCAGCATAATAACGGGAAGCATAATTGTATGTTCCACGAAATACCCAATCTTCGCGAAAGTGTTCGAATTCACTTCCTGTTGCATATTTTTCGCGGCTAAAAAGGCCCATTGCAGTAACATCGTGCAATCCAAACTTACGGGCATAATCTGACTGCAACTGATAATATAACTTACGGAAGTTTTCACTTCCACCCCAGGCATTCTTATATTCAGCATCAGGTCTTGCACTCCAACGAGTTGGAATCCAATCGAACTGATTGGTTCCCAGATATTGTGTGTATGTTGTTTCACCTGTAACAGGGTTTATATATTTCTGGTTTGTGTTTCCATTATCATAAATCCCTCCTTCTGACTTAAAGGAATTGTCAAAGGATAAGATTCCTTTTACCGACCAGCCATCAATAATTTTACCTAAATCCTGTTTTAGTGTAAAGTCAGTATTTAAGCGTTGGGTTGTTTGTTTCCTTACTCCATTATTTGCCAATGTAGCTGCTGAGTTTATGGCATCCACTTCATAATCTTCGATGTATCCCCAGGTGCCATCGGGATATTTTGGTAGATATCCATCTGGCGGATCGCTGTAAATACTTTGCCAAATTCTATACTCCCAGGCATCCTGATTCCAGCTATTTTGCCTTACTCCATGAGAACCCGATAAGTTAGAAGATAACATGGTCGTTTTCGTTATTGAGAAATCAAGATTACTCCTTACATTAATACGATTAAATCCATATCCGGCTTCATAAGTTTTATCATTATCGAAATGGTTAAGCATATCGCCTTCATTTAAGAAATCTACCGAAGTATAATATTTTACCAGTTCATTTCCGCCTGTAGCGCTTAGGTTTGCATTGTAAGACATGGTATAATCTTTCACTAAAGCATCGGCCCAATCAACATTGGGGTATCTTTCAGCTTCTTCGGGTGTGGCTGGGTTTCGGAATTTCTCTAATTCTTCAATAGGCCAATACTCCGACCATCCATCGGGATTTAGTGCTAATTCACGTTCAATAACTGCATTTCGAACCTGCAAAGCCTCGTACGAATCGTATTTAGAAGCTAGTGCAGAAGGCATCTTAACAGTGGAATTCATTGTGAATTTAATTTGAGCTTTTCCTTCACGCCCGCGTTTGGTGGTAATCAATATTACTCCATTTGCTCCTTTTACGCCAAAAACAGCCGTTGCAGAGGCATCTTTTAATACGGAAATAGATTCTATAGAACCAATATCAACACTGTTCATTGGCCTTTCTATACCATCAACTAATACTAAGGGATCGCTATTGTTCCAGGTACTTTGTCCACGAATGTAAATTTTAGGATCCTCATCTCCGGGAGTACCTCTTGTTGATACAGTTATCACACCCGGCAGGTTACCAGTTAAGGCTGCCCCAACACTTGAAACACCACCTGTTTTCTCCAGTGTTTCACCTTTTGTCTGGGTAATAGCACCTACAATACTCTCTTTTTTTTGTGTACCGTAACCAACAATTACAACATCCTCAAGCTGGGTCACATCAGCGACCAAGGTAAGTTTTATGTTGCTAGTACCTGCAACATTTACCTCTTCTGTAAGCATGCCTATAAATGACACTAGCAATACTTGTGCCTCAGAAGAAGGGATCATTATTGTAAAATCCCCTTCTATATCGGTAACAACTCCAATAGTTGTTCCTTTAACAATTACAGTGGCACCAATAACCGGACTACCTTCTGAGTCAACAACTTTTCCATGAACAGTCTTGCTTTCCTGGGCAAAGCCATTTGCTGATATCAGAATCAGCAAGGAAAACAACAACTGTTTGATCAACATACCTCCCCTTAATTTGAACAAGGAAAGATGCCGAAACAAATTCTTGTGTTTTTTATACATCATGTTTTTAATTAGTTGGGTTAAATATTTGTCTGTTTTAATTAAGCTTTCAATTTTTTACAAATAGGAATATAACCATCCTATTCCCTAATTTGTATTATAGCAAGTGGCATATAATCCAATAGTAGTTCCTGTAAACCCAAAAGAGTTTGCAGTTGAGAGATAAAATGCGTCAACATCTTCAATAATTGGTTTCCAATCGGATTTACTGGTGGCATAGAAAAATCCAAAATGTTTTCCTGAGGATTCTATTTTAAGCTTTATGGATCTTTTTGCTTTGATAACTTCTTCAGCCAGCACCTCACTTTCTGTGCGAGATATCTTTTCCAGACTGACTTTTAGCTTTTTGCCTGCATCTCTAACAGATAAAAAGTATTGATGCTCTTCATCTTTATACAGTAATAGTCCGGCAGCATCGGATGTGTCAATAGGCGAAAACTGAAGCTTGGTTTCACATTCAAACACATGGTGCTGAATCCTTCTGGCTATGAATGCCGGAGTTTTTCTATCGCTTGTGTTTACATCAGCACACCTCAAACTCAAAAAACCATTTTTTTTGTTTAAGGAATACATATCCAAGGCTGGAGACCTTAATGCGAACCAGTCCATTCCCAACTTTGAGGAATCAAAGTCATCCCTGATTTCAAAGTTGCCAAAGCCAACCTTTTCATGTCTTTTAATGCCTTCCTTCTGAACAACCATTGGGATTAGTTCATCGCCCTGTGTCATATTTGGAAAACCATCTTCGCTCCAATACACCGGCAAGAGGAATGTTTCACGTCCCAGGTTTTCAAAACGGTTTTCGATTGGGCGACAAGCTAGAAAAACTGACCACCATTTGCCTGTTGTATTATCCTGAACAAGGTCGGCATGACCGGCACAAGTTATTGGGTTCGTCCTATTGGAAGCCAGATGCCTTTGTGTAAGGATTGGATTGTTTTTCCAGGGAGTAAACTTACCCATAGGCGAAGTACCTTTCAGAATTACCTCAGAATGCATTGGTCCTGTTCCACCTTCGGCACACATAACATAGTAGGTATCTTTGATCTTATACATATGAGGCCCTTCAATCCAAATCGGTTTTTCTTCTGGACGGACACCACCATCAAGTAAAATCTTCTCAGATCCGATTACCTTCCCGGTTTCCAGATCAAACTCCCGTATGCGTATTGCCCTATGACCTTCATACTTAGCAGGTCCAGCAGGTTCGTCATTGTTCAAAATGTATGTCTTTCCATCAGTGTCAAAGAAAAAAGAGGGATCGATGCCATGCACATCTGGAAGCCATACAGGTTCAGACCAAGAACCAAACGGATCTTGGGTGTGAACATAAAAATTTCCACTTCCAACATTTGTGGTAATCATATAATAGGTTGAATTGTGCGGATTATAGCTTATAGCCGGGGCAAAAATACCCTGATTGGTCCTTTGTCCATCCAGTTTAAGTTGTGAGGGACGATCGAGCACAAAACCGATTTGTTTCCAGTTCACCAAATCCTGGCTGTGAAAAATGGGAACTCCCGGAAAATACACAAATGTAGATGTAACCAGGAAGTAGTCTTTTCCATTATTACAAATACTTGGATCCGAATTCCAGCCAGGCAGTATAGGATTATAAAAGAAATCATCACCAGGAAGGGGATTTTCATTATAAAAACTGTCGTTTCCTTTATAATTAAAATAATCAAAGTGGGCAAAGTTTTGACCTGCTGTGTCATTGCCAAGTTTTTTATCAAAACTCTTGCAAGAATAAAAAGTTTCTGGTAGAAGAATTGCCAGCACTAATAAAAAAAGATAGAATTTCGGATTGTTTTTATACTTCTTCATTATTTAAGGTTTGATGAATATGCCTCTTTACAATTTTTAAGTTTAAGGCGTTAATAGTATTATTGTTTGTTTGATAATCCTCCTGTCAGAATGTCAAGCAGTCATTTTCCTATCCAAGAAAAGCACAAAGGTTTCATAAGAATAAAAGAGTGTAAACAACATTAACTGCACCTTTACTATAGTTCGAATATTTATATCAGCTTTGTACATAGAGGTAGAGGAAGTTGAAAAGACAGTCTTGTTTTCATCATAGATTAGTTTAAATGGGTTATTATCAAAAAGTGTAATTTTATTTATGCTGATTTAGGTAGTAGACACAATTATTCATTTATAATTATAAGTGATCATCCAAATATATCATGTGAAATGCCAGAAGGGCTTATCAATGCGTAACAGAAAATTGTATGTCAGTAACATGGATGTTAGCCAAAGGCAATAATACTTGTTGCTAGTAAGTACACCGAGGATTCCAGGGATTTAGACGATAACAGACCTAATTAAGAGAGGCTAAACAATAATACCAATAAGAACAAATATGAGACACCAACGCCTAGAAAAAAGGCCAGGTATTGATCAGAGAGTTTCGTGAGTCCCTTAAAAGTTTTCAGGAATTAAGACAGGAAGTTTTTAATCGTGGATTATAATCCATAAATCGCCAAGTACCTCCCAGTTTGCAATTGCAAGGAAAAATGAGAAAAGTATCTACAACTTATATAGTCTATTGCAGATAAAATGATTGTCTTTTAAATTGAATGTGACTAATCAGTATAAAACCGTTTTTTCTATTAAACATGCTCATAAGATAATAATTTCAGGATTGTTTTTTCTCCTTTATAAATAACAGTCCTTTGGGCATCAAGGTCCGATTATTTGTCAATTCCATCATTCTTTGCAATGATGAGAATCCTAAACTTTCTATCTTTTGCCATTCAATTTGGATACCATTAGAAACATTTGGATATGAATGTTTTGCTGCACAAGCTAATATAGAAATCAAAAGAAATAGCGCGCATATTTTTAACCCGTATAATGTATTAGAACTTTGTTATGAAGGTTGAAAGTGCAAAAATAGAAGGACTTGGTGAGATGAATCATAGCACCGCTAGGGTGAACCGACCATAGGGAGTTCATGAATGCAATAAAAATAAAGTGAGTATGAATAACCGAAACAAGTAAGTGAAACGACTTATATTGAAGCAATTTCAATATGCAATAGATTTTCTAATGCATATTCCTCGTTTAATAGTCTCACTTTCAAAAATTTAGTGGCTATAATTCATTGTTGCATTTCAAATCCCTAACCTCATCCAGAAATCTGAGCATCTTAGTTATATATGTGTCAACATGTACTCCAGGACCATGTCCACCACCAGGAACCAAGTATAGCTCACTTTTTACAGATGAATCCTGTAAGTATTTATAAAGTATTTCGCTTTGGCAGTGAGGGACAACATTATCGGCTTCTCCATGAAATATCAAAAAAGGAGGATCGCTTGGATCAACATATGTCGTAGCACTTGCCAGCAAAGTTTTTTCCTTGTTTTGTTGAATAGGACCACCAATATAGAGCGAAGCTGGCGAACTGGCATCATTATGGATAAAATCGGTACCCCCACAAGAATCCATTACAAGCATATTGGTTGGTCCGAACCAATCAATCACCGCATCCACAGAACTACTATAAGTAGTAAACGATCCAAGGCTGCCTTCAATATTGATTGTTACATTTCCTACAGCTTTTTCCTTAACAAACCTTGATGTGCCACAGATAGCTGCAAGGCTACCCCCTGAAGAACTTCCGGTGATGGCTATAAAAGAGCTATCTATGTTATATTCTTCGGCATTGCCCCTTATGTAACGAACTACAGCTTTTATATCATGTACCTGAGCAGGAAATAAAGAATCGTAACTTGCTCTGTGGTTTGGCATTACAACTGCATAACCTGCATTTAACAATGCTTTACCCAGAACAGGTAAATCTGCTCCTTTGGAATTATTAGATAACCAGGCGCTTCCGTATATTAAAACAACAGCCGGAAAGTTCATTTTCTGGACTTCGGGTAAATAAATATCCATATTGTGGTAAACCGTAGAGTCTCCAGCATAGTTGATATCTTTCCAGCACTTGGAATATTCCTGTCCAAAACCAGTATAGCTAAGAAAGATGAAAATAATCGTGACAAATCTTTTCATTTATAGATCAATTATATGTTATTTTTTTTATTCAGCAGCCTTCATTTGACCAACAGGCGCAAGAAGGATCAAAAAATATCAGGCATCATGCTACCTTGTGTTTTCTCTCCATTATAATTGATACCTTAAAAAAACATGTATAATATCCCTCCCCGGTCAATAATTTTAAAAGAAATTGATATCATGATGCAAAGATGTTTCTTTGCCTGGCAATCAACCTCAATTTAATTCGCCGAGATTGATTCGCCAGGTTTTAAATTTGGTCAATGATCGAGTTGATGGATTATAACAAATCCAAACCAACAAACACTATTTTTTTGTTGATTACTCCACCAATATTTTTTGTATATCTATCTCATTTCCAGCACCAATTACCTGGATAAAGTAAATACCCTTATCAAACCTACTAACATCTATTTGTGAACTGGAATTGCCAGAAAAATCTGTGAACACTAAAGATCCCATGCTATTAAACATTTTGATCTCATAATTTGGGTAATCACAAATGATATTAAGTACATCAGAAGTCGGATTAGGATAAACTTTAAAGTTATCCATTTGCTGGGCAAACAAAGTCTGTGTTTTGGAGTCAAGTACAGGGTTACTTATGCCTTCTGGACCGAATGGTTTAGTCGCACTGCCATCTGTTCCTTTTAGGTAACCTGGAAAATAGGATATCGAGATGTAATCCCCTGGAGTTACAGCATCTGATAATGTCAGGACTAACACATGAGAATTTCCTGGATCAACCTGAATATTATCTATACTGATTTCGTAATTAGAAAAGAATTTAAAATCGCTTTTATTTATTGTATTGTTTTTGATACTTTTACTAAAAGTAAGCTTAATAGTACCATCTGTTTCTATTTTTGTGCTAAGCAGTTCAGGTCCTTTTAAACTGGCTGCTGCTTCATTTAAAATAAAAACTGAATCAGCATGCTCCTTAAGGCATGGAACAGTAAACACTTTTAAGGTGTCATTAAACATTACCTCAATTTCATATTCTCCATAATAAGCATTTAAGTCTAAGGTATTACCGCTTACAACTGAGTCGAAATTTGTAGCCCACTTTGTTTTAGTATAGTAAAGAAGTGTATCAGCAGCTAATTTTGGTCGATGGTTGACATCAAAAAAACCTGTATTTTCTCTCCAGGCACCATCATCGCTGAGCCCCCAGCAAATCATGCCATTGATCGAAGGATGCGAAAAAGCTATTGTCGCCACGATGATAAAATCATCGACTTGCTCCTTTTCTGTAAGATCTATTCCCCAGTCATACTCGGTAAGTCTCATGGGCAAACCTGCTTCAGCAATTATATTCAGGTTTTTCACCAATTCATCTACATTTGGCCTGCAGCAATCCCAAAAATGAGCTTGTATACCAACACCTGAAACAGGACCACCCATTTCTTTGATTTTCAATATAAGGTCGCGGTATTCTTCAGCCTGCCCCCAATTGTATTCCACATTATAATCATTTATAAAAATTTCAGCATCAGGATCGGCAGCATGCGCCCACTTGAAGCATTTCCAAAGAATTGAATCCCCAACTGTATTTCGCAACCAATCTGCATGATCGGTTAAGGGTTCGTTGATTACATCATATTCTTTAATTATTCCCTTATACCTAGTCATTTCACGGGTTACTCGCATTTCGCATGTGTCAGTAATAGCTTTTGGAGTTGGCAATTGCCTAACCCAGTCAGGCATTGAATGTGCATCATCACCTCCCCAAAGTAAAGTATGTGCCCTAAGGTCCCATCCTACCTTTTGGGCCCACCTTACTGCATTTTCAAAATTTGAATAGTTAGGTGCTGTATGCTGTGGCTGAATACCACTCCACTTGAAAGAGTTTCCGGTAACACCATAATTAAAATATTTGTACATGGCGGCTTTCATCCATTGTTCCTTTGATGCAATTGGAGAAGCTTCAGGATTAAAATAACCGTCCTCTGTAGTATATGTGTTACCATCAGTAGTTGTGAGTGCAGGTCCACCGCAGTTAAGATTAGCAATGCCTGTACCACCTGTCTCGGAAACTTCAATTCCTTTGATGGATGCATTATCCTTTGATGCTTTCAACTCAATATTTATGGCATTTGATATGGCTGTAACAGTAATAGAAGTATCAACAGCAATATTTTTGCCTCCTGCAACACTAAAAACATCGTAATTGGCAAGGAACTGTTGCCCATCTACATAAACATCAAATAACCTGCTATTGCTGGATCCGTAATAAATTTCGGCAAACTTAAGGGTAACCAAGTATTCTTTACCGCTCTCGACAGGAATGGAATACGCCAAATAATCATTCCACCTTTCGGATTGATAAATTTCAGCATCAGTATCGGAAATTATTGCTTCCTGAGTAGTATAGCTGTTGCCCATACTTGCTGCTCCTTCATAAAAATCAAAGGAAATGCCAAAAGGGAATTCATGTTTTTTCATACGGACAGAAACATTGCCTGTATATGGCTGTCCTTTTTTGTCCATTATTTGAATACCAAAATTGCCTTTTCTTAGTGTGTCGATGCGTTCCTGCGCATTGGAATACCAGTCGGCATAAGATTGAGCCTTCACCCCTATGGAAGAAAGCATTAAAAATGCTAAACCTATTATATGCTTTGGCTTGAGCAGCAAATAAAAGTTTTTTCGAATTGAAACTAGATTAGATTGCATAATAATATTTTTCTTTTAAATTATTGTATTACTTTAATAACAGCAACATTTGCTGTGCATACCTTTTTCCCAGTTCCCTGTAGCCATCTGCAGTAAAGTGCAACTTATCAGGCTTGCAGGTACAGCCATTTGATGGAATAACATAGGAGTTACGCAATTTTTGGGGCAAAGTTGCAATTATAGCATTCATTGCTTCACACTTCCCCTCCTGGTCTTTATGAACTGTTTCTCCGGCAAGCAATGGAACATCCCTTGAATTCAGGTTTAAATCCAGCATAAGGTTATCATAAATACCCTTAACCTTAGTTGTCCAAAGAGAATCATTGGGATTGGATTCCCCCTGGTGCAGAAGAACTCCTTTAATAACACCATCCTTCTGAGCTATTTTTGCCATTTCAACCAAATAACCATATGGATTGTTGTTGTATTCTTTAACCATGTTGAGTAACCAATCCGGAGCTTCCTCTAAATATTCCTGGTACTTATCTTCTTCAAAAAGTTCTATTTTACATCCGGGCACAGCAATGTTAATAACTCCTATGGTAATGTTTTCAGGAAGACTATCCACCATTGTTCGTCCAAAATAGTCAACAGGTGATAGTCCCGACCTACAATTGCACAAAGGTGGAGTTGCAGTATACCATGATCCTTTTGCCCGGTCAAGCTTCGGGCAATCAAACGAACTTAAGACTTTAAAGCGCTGGTTAACCAATGAGTCCTGAGCCTCTGCATCTGCAGCCCCAGCCATGTTTGATTGACCAAAACAAAGGAAGATATAAAAATTCGGATCCTGGGCATTAAGATTAATATCCATTACTATTACAATTAATAATTGGACAATTTTTCTAGCTATCTGATTCATAAAAACAAAATCATTCGTAATAATACTTATTTTAAATTATTTGGCCCAGGCTTCACCTTCTGATGTTCTTCTCCATTTGAAGTATGAATCCAATACTTGAAGTGACTGATAGCTGGGAACAGGACCAGGATTAAGTGAAGGACCCAAATACATTACTGAAGGTGAATCTTCAGTAAAGACAGGCCAATTAGGCACTCCTTCACCATTTGGATTACCATATTTGGCAAAATTGGTCCAATATTTTCCCATTGCCTCAGAAAGAACCAAATCCGATTTAGTGGTCTGGGAATTTGCCGGATCCAAATGTTGAAAAACATAGGCTACATCCTGCGCATGCGGTGAACCAAAATCTGATTGGGGTGAATCTTTGGGATATTCAGGATGTTGATCGAAGTAATATAAATAAACACTGGACTTTCCTGTTTTGGTTTGCAATTTTGCCCAAGACCATGTATGCCAGCCGAAAGCAGCATCACGGGATAGGTTCCTGGCTGTTCTTGGAACAGATTTTTCTGCAACGGGATAAGCTTTTAATAGGTCTTCGGAAAATTTTCCATAACGATGATTAACACTCTCAATAAAATCTTTTGGATTTTTTGTACGGGTAAAACTTAATCCTTCATCAGAGTTGTATCCAATTAATACAGGTACGTCATTATATTGACCTGCTTCATATAGTTTATATTGATCATCTGGTATCACAAAGCCATCAATTATAGGCCAGGCACTGCCTATTCCCCATCCCATTGGCAATGAATCTGCCGGTAAACTTCTAAGTTCTTCAAGAGAAATAGCTCCAGCCAATTCAGCATATTTTAATCCCGCCTTTTCGGCACCTTTGAGGTTTTTAAGGTTTTCCCCGGGGTATGTTGTTGCCCTGTAAGGTCCAAAAGACCCTCCACTTTGCGATATTGCCCCATGGAACAGTCCTTTTGCCAATGGAGATGCGCATAACATGCTTACAGCAATACCACCTGCAGATTCCCCAAAAATGGTTACCTTTTTCGGATCCCCACCAAAGGCTTCGATGTTTTTTTGTACCCATTGCAAACCGGCAATCATATCTAACAAACCATAATTGCCTGATACCTGATTTGGACTTTCCTCGCTTAATTCTGGGTGGGCCAAAAATCCAAGCTGACCAACCCGATAGGCAATACTTACTAAAACTACTCCCTTTTCAGCCAGTTTAGCACCATCATAAACCGGTTCTGATGTCGACCCAAAACTGAAACCGCCACCATAGATCCAGACCAAAACAGGTATTTTCTCATTAGCTGATTTTGCAGGTGTCCAGATGTTTAGATACAAACAGTCTTCACTTTTCCCTGATGGTGGATTGCCCCCCTGCATCGGAGCCGGGGCATAATCAACTGCTTGTTTTATTCCTTCCCATTTTTCAACAGGTTGGGGAGCTTTCCATCTCAAGTCCCCAACAGGAGGAGCAGCAAATGGAACTCCTTTAAAAACTGTCAGTCCGTTTTCAATTGTACCTTGTAAGATTCCATCGTCAATCTTTATTTGACCTGGCTCTAACCTTGAACAGGACATTAAACCAATCGTAAATATGGTACTAAATATTAATAAGTATCTCATAATAATTTGATTAATAATTTTTAAACAACCTTGGTGCAAATCCATATAGAGATCTGCGCCATGTTAACCATTCATGGGCTGTATGCCACGATTTATAAAAAACATATTCAAGTTCTATTTTCATCCAGCTTGTTACAAAAAGCTCCAACTGAACTCAGGAATGGTGCAGGTTCACATCCCCAACGCCTTGCCCTATAAAAATATTTAGTTCCAGTACCTGGTACAGAAACCCCGTCAATGATTAGCTGACAATAGTGAAAACCTGCATCCTGCAGAGCTGATTCGCCTGTCCAAGTCACGTTTCCCTCTTTAATTAAATCATATTTTACTGACCCAATATCGAGTTGTCCCCTATCTACTTCTGGGTCCAATATGCTTACCAGGACACACCTTTCTGAATTAACCTGCGGGAACTCTTTGCCTGTTTGGTTAGCACCAGAAGGTTCAAAATTTTCAATCACCTTAAGTTTGTCTGTTTGGACCAGACTATTTAATCCCGTAACCAAAACAAACGACAAAAGGAGTACTATTTGCTTTTTTATCGCACCCAAATATTAGTCATTAAATATCAGTGGAGCAAACTGATAAAAACCTCTTCTCCAGCTTTGCCATTCATGAGCGGTAAGCGGAGAAATATAGAAATGGGTATTCATTCCAGCTTTTTTTATGGCATTGGTATTTTCCTTTGGGTCACCCCATGGACCTCTTCTCGGATTATCTAACTCACGGCTGCCATAACTGATAAATACCAACTTTATATTTTCTTTAAACTCAGGAGAAGCTTGAATATCATCCAGGCTAATACTTCCTCCACTGAAGATTCCAACATAGGAAAACATATCAGGATTTGCCAATGTAATAATCCGTGTTTGCATTCCACCCATCGATAGTCCAGCCATAGCCCTATGCCCGTTATCTGGAATTGTACGATAACATGAATCTATCATTGGGATAATATCCTCAATCATAGTCTTCGTGAAGTTGTCAGCCCACCCCTTAGGCGGCCAGGTTTTTGGGCGTTCCTCCTTTTTTGTTGTATCTTGGGGAACATTGGTCGCCCGTCTGGGCATATCCCAGGTACCATTGTCCATAACTATGAGAAAGGGCTTTGCACTACCTTTTGAAAGCAAGTTATCCATGATTAGGTTAACCCTGCCCTGATTTGACCATCCTGTTTCATCTTCTCCACCTCCATGTTGCAGATACAATACAGGGTAATGCTTGGTTAAATCATCATCATAACCTGGAGGAGTATATACAAAACAACGACGCATACTTTTATTTGCAGATGAATAATATATTTGTTCACGAACCTGCCCATGTGGAACATTTTTGAGTGCATAAAACTCTTCATCTTTTGCCGGAATTTCTATTCCACTGCCCCAACGACTTGCCCCATAAAAATATAAGCTGTTTGGATCTGGTACTGAAGCGCCATCAATATTTAATTGATAATAATGAAAGCCTTCATCTTGTGGAGCAGATTCCCCTGTCCATACACCGTTTATGTCCTTTGCCAGATCATATTTCACTGCACCAATATCCAACTGGACAAGCTTTGCTTCAGGTGCGGAGATTCTCACGCGGACCCTACCTTCTGAATTAATCTGTGGATACTCTTTTCCTGGCTGATTGACAGATGAAGGTTTGAAGTCTTCAACAACCTCAACCTGAGCTTTAACTGTATTAAAACAGATGAAAAGCAGTAAGGCAGAAACACTAAATAGAATTTGATTTTTCATATTAATTAAGGTTATAAGGATTTTAAAGATTGTCTATTTTGAGAACAACCAATAATCGACATACATAATTTCATTTGATGACTTCCCTTTAAAAATAAAAAAGACATCATGAACACCTGTTACTTTGTCAATATCAATTGTCTTTAAATCAAATTTCCCTTCTCCCTGGATAAACGGTGCTTCTACTACTCCAATCAGGTCTCCATCCTGACTGTCCAGTCTAATTTCCATGGTTGCAGCTTCCTTACTTTTTGTTCCAAATCGGACTGTTAGCTTAGAAGGTCCTTTCTTTTTAAAATCCACACCTTTAACTTCGGTAAAAGAATTGTTTTGCGTCGCAACAATATATACACCATTCACTTCATCTTTCAAAGATTTAACCCCTTCGGACCATGCCATAGTTTCAGCTTCAACTCTTTGATAGGGGTTCAAAACGCCAATTTGTTTTGGACCTTCCACAGACCAATAATGACGGTTTGTAATAGTGCCATCCTCATTATAATATATTTGATCCATATCTACCGAACGTCTTTCGTAAAACGTTGATGTGGATTGCTTTAAAAGATCGTAGCTATGTCCAAAACAATACGTGTTTCCTTTATAACCGACAATGCCCGGATGATTTCCTCTGGTCAATTCAGATGCATCCACTATCATTCCTTTATATTCCCATGAACCTGAAGGTGAACTACTCATGGCATAGCCAATACCTTCGGGACAACAAGTCGAAGCATAAGCTAAGTAATAATATCCATTCCGCTTCCATACCCACGGACCTTCCTGATAATTTTGAGGCTTGGTTGAATCCTTAATTACTTCGCCAGAAACAGAAATCATATCCTTGTTTAGCTTAACATAATACAGATCAGGATTCCCCCAATATAAATAAGCCTGTCCATCGTCATCAATAAAGGGAGTAGGGTCGATATCATTCCATAAATGGTCAGTTTCAATCAATCTTTTCCCCAAAGGGTCTTTGAATGGCCCGTATGGACTATCGGCGACTAAAACACCGATACCATTTCCATGCATAGGACAATAAAGGTAAAACTTCCCGTCCCTTTCAATGCATTGCACTGCCCATGCACCATTGTCTTGTCTGGCCCAACTAAAATCTTTCAAAGATGCAACAGCACCATGACCTGTCCAGTTGACCATATCAGTTGAAGTATAAAGTAGCCAGTCAAGCATTTTAAATCCTTCAGCATCATCTTCGTCATGCGAAGTATAGAGAAATACCGTGTCGTTATGCACCATGGGTGCAGGATCTGCGGTGTATTTTGTTTGGATGATAGGCTGTTGCTTTACTATGCCTTGAGCACCCACAAAATTATTCATTGCCACTACCATCAATAAAATGATTGTTACATGACTCTTTTTTTTCATCATATCGTTTATTTTTTTTAATAAATAAATTATTGAACTTCAATTATAATTTCTCCTTTTTCAAGTCCATCAGCTTCGGCCATAAATGTAATGGTACCGCTTTTATGATTCTCTATGGGACGAAGGATAGCAAGTGCCTTTCCATGGAAGGTTTTGCATACAGGGTTGTTGAAACTCTCCATGTCTGTAGGGTTTGCATTCCCTGAACCGGCAATTTCACCAACCCCAGATACTGAAAGCCTAACAGGTATCGCTGCGTCTGGTATTACATCACCCTGATTATCAATTATTTCTATCTGAACATACGACAAGTCATTACGGCTGGCCTTAATTTCGGAACGATCAGTAATGAGTTTAACTTTTGCAGGAGTTCCTGTGGTTTTCAATTCTTTGACAGCAACTACTTCGCCGTTATTAAGAGCAGTGGCTTTTAATACTCCTGGTTCGTAAGGAACTTTAAAATTAGCTGTAATCCCTTTTCGGGTATCTATGTATTGTTCACTAATTATTTTTCCATTCAATTCGAGCCTTACAACTGGGCTTTTGGAGAAAACCCGGACATCCAATAGTTTGCCTTCGTTGCCCTTCCAGTTCCAGCTAGGATACTCATCGGGCCACCCCCAATAACTGTAAGTTTCTACCATACCTTCGGGGATTGGGGCATGCACCATCATTTCAATTTTGCTGTTATCCCAAACAACATCTCGATAATACGATTGCGGCTTTTTATTTCCGCAAAGGTCAATATCACCACAATAGTTAGAAAACCATGGCCAGGGCTGTAGTCCAACGCGTGGTAGGGGTTCTTTATTTATTTTTGAATTACCACAACCTGTTTCACCAAGATGGTCCATCCCAGTCCATACGAAATCACCGATTACCCAGGGATTTTTTTCCACCCCTCGCCAATAAGCATACGCTTCGGCGGCGTAGGATTCTGTACCTACTATTATTCTGTTTGGGAATTTGTCGTGATCCGATTCGTATTTTGGCTGCAGGTAGTTATAACCGGCAACATCAAGGTCGGTAAACACAGGAGCGGCAGTGGACCATTCCCGGCCCCAATGATCCCAAAAATCGCAAACTCCTTCGGTTACAGGTCGTGTTGAATTCAGCTTGTGTACTTCTGCTACTAGTTCTTTCCGGATAGTATAGCCAAGAGAATCAGCACGTTCATTAAGCTCATTTCCAATACTCCAGAAAATCACAGAAGGATGGTTTCTATCGCGGAGAATCATCGATTTAAGATCTTTTTTCCACCAATCCCTGAAATACAGGTGGTAATCCTGTAGGTTTTTAGGCCGTACCCATTGGTCGAAGGCTTCATCCATAACTACCACTCCAAGCCGATCACAAGCGTCAAGGAATTGTTTCGAAGGCGGATTGTGACTCGTACGAATGGCATTAAAGCCATTGGCCTTCATAAGTTCAACTCGCCGTTCTTCAGCACGGTCGATGGTTGCCGAACCCAAAAATACATTATCGTGATGAAGATTACCACCCTTCAGAAGAATCGATTTTCCGTTCAATGTAAATCCTGTTTTTGCATCGAAATGAAGGGTGCGTATGCCAAACTTCTGAGTAACCATATCAACGGGTTTTCCATTTTTTAGCACGATAATTTCGGCGGTGTAAAGATTTGGTTCTTCAATAGACCATAGTTTTGGATTAGCGTATCTCAAGCTAAATGAAAACCTTGCATCGTCTGTTGG
The DNA here is from genome assembly GCA_050295515.1 of Bacteroidales bacterium. GTDB lineage: Bacteria > Bacteroidota > Bacteroidia > Bacteroidales > UBA10428 > UBA10428. The sequence continues at coordinate 28,976 of JBNKPU010000138.1, forward strand.
CATTTCCATAAGTTTAATTTCATTTTCTGACTCAAATTTTCCATCAGGATTAAAGATTTTAGTCGCTAATGAAATACCTTTTTCGTTCGCTTTGTCGTAGATAAGATCAATTGTAAATGTTACATCATAATTCGTATCTGATATTTTATTCGTTTCAACGAATAAACCATTATGTGCAATATGTATGGCTTGTTTTTGAATCAGGTATACATGTCTGTATATGCCCGAGCCACTGTACCACCTTGAATTTTTTCCTTCGTTTTTAACCATTACAGCAATTACATTAGGCGTTCCCGCCGGATTAAGGAATTCGGTTATATCAAAGTGAAAAGCTGTATAGCCGTATGGGTGGGTGCCTACCAGTTTGCCATTAACCCATAGTTCACTATCCATGTAAACGCCATCGAAATTTATAAGGGTTCGGCAAAACCGCTCATCATTATCCAAAGTAAACGTTTTGCGATACCAGGCAGAGCCGCCTATTGTATAGCCTGTCGCAGTTGTACCAATACTTTCTTTGGAGAATGGACCTACTACCTTTCCCGGTTCCTGATTAGGGAGGTTTTCAATGCTCCAGTCGTGCGGTAAATCCAAGCTTCGCCAGCCTTCATCGTTAAATGAAGGCATTTCGGCGCCCTGTACATTGCCTAACTGAAATTTCCAACCATCATCGAAAAGAGTTTCGATACGGACAGGTTTATTTTGTTGCTTACAAGCAATGGAAACTAACACAAGATATAAGAATGGTAAAATTGATAACAGTTTATTAATCTGTTTTTTGTGCTGATAATTTATCATCTCTATTAAAAAATTAATATACTAATTTAAACTGCCTTTTCTTTCTTCTAATTCAGTAAGCCCGTAAACTTTCCAACATATATCACCGCATTACAGTACAATTACATTTTTGTGTTTTCTGCTCGCTGGCATTAGTCTTTAATAACTTGAAGCCAAACTTGCCGGAAGGCTAACAAACCTTCTTTGTTGGATGTGGAATTCTATTGCATGTTTCCACACTCATCAAGGATAATTCCGCCTCATTTTCCGGTCTCATCTGTAAGAAAACCATTTACATTTAACCAATGTATGAAGGCTTCAAACCAACGATTACTGGTTCGATTGGGATTTCCCAGGCCGAAACCGTGACCACCATTTTGATAAAGATGAAATTCAACAGGTATACCAGCCTTATACCACGATTCGATAACACCAAATTGACCATTGAAGAGGAAATCATCGGTGGCAATAACATTGAACATAGGCGGAGCATTCTCTGTAACTTCTACCGGACCCATGCCGCCATAAATCGGACCTATAAAAGCCAGGTTCATTGTATGGGAGTTAAGTGTAGAGTGCATGGTTAACCCGGCACCAGCCGAAAAGCCAATCATTCCTATTCTGTTTGTATCAACTCCCCATTCTTCAGCTCGATTAATGATCATAGCATAAGCTGCTTCAGCATCCTCAAGCTGGTTAGAAAGGTTCATGCGCATGCGGCCAGAAGGTTCTTCATCTTCTATAGTATCTGAGGTTTCAGCTGGAGGTGTGAATGCGCGATTCATCCATGCGGTGAAGTCGTCGAGTGATTCGGGTGTCGGGCGAAGCCGATACTTGAGAACAAAGGCGGCGATTCCTTGCTCTGCGAGGGCCTCGGCGACTTCCCAACCTTCATTTCCCATGGAAAGCCACATAAAACCACCCCCGGGAGCTACGATAACTGCAGTGCCATTTGCTTTACCAGGTTCTGGTAGGAATGGGGTTAGGGTTGCTTTTGTAATGTTGCGAGCCATTGGGTCGCCCCACTGGCGGAACCAGCTTTCAGAGGCTGGTTGGTTTTCCACACCACCAGTGCCAAGTGAAATAGCATTCGGTTCAGCCGGCGGATCAAGGGGGTAGATAGTCCCGTCTTGTGCAATTGTTGATGCCACATTGAACATCAAGAAACCTAATTGGAATATTCTAGCCAGATTTTTAAGTCTATTAATCATAATGTGGTGACTTTATTTATTAGTATAATATTTAATGTAGAGAGCTTTTATTGTTTTAAATACAACCAATCGAAGTTGAATAATCCGCCATCGCCTCCTTTGAATACGAAATAAACAACATGAACACCTATTACTTCCTTGACTATAGCTGAAAGTAATGTCCAGCTTAGCCAACCACCGATGTTTTTTACTTCGCAAACGCCCAGTAAATCCCCATAAACACAAACAATATTAAATTTCTACTTAAACTTCCCATGGCTTATTGTTTTACTTTTTTATTGGTTATTACACTCCCGTCAGACATCAACTTTCTTTCAATAAACACTCCTTGCCAACGTTCAATTTTCAGTATTCTTTGTCCCATAATTGAATAATATTCAATTGAAACAACTTCATTATTATCGGCTGAGATATCATTAATTCCAGTAGGTTGCACAACATTCCCGGTGAGTGTTATATTTTTAGTCTGTGCTCCATCTGAAGAAATTGTCAGGCTGCCTGAATAGGATTTTATTTGCAATCCTGCTTTTAATCGAACGAAAACTTTTGTATCAGGAACAAATCCTTCCTGGGAATTTAAATAGATCGATGATTCATAACCTTCTGTCTCTGATAGTGATATTTCATAGTCGGCAGATACTTCAATCAATATGTCGTTGTTGAGCATATCTCCCAAAACAAATAAAAACTTGCTCGAAGAAGGACCTGAATTTTCAAAATAAGTAAATCCATCAATTTTACTTATGATGGTTTTATTACCATCGTTTGCCAAAATTACCGGAAAGTCGTATACGTTTGAATTAGAAAGAAATACAGTGTCAATTACAAAAGAGTTGTTCCCGTTTGACCAAAATCCGGCAATGTATATGTGTTCTGGGCTTACAAGATTTTCATCGTTTTTCTTTGCATACTTTAAAGGAACGACTACCTCCCGCTCATTACCAAATTTATAGGATGCCGGAGCCCCCCAGTAGCTAGGTCCGTCATAAATATTAAACGCGACATCAGCAGTGTTGTCACTGCCCAGCCTAGCAACAATGTACTTGTATTCCGACAAGTCGATACCATCGTATTGCCATCCTCCAAAGCCCCATGGTCCGGTTATCAGCGTATGGGTGCTTTCATCGAAGGTACCATTGTCCCAAATATCAGGGTTGAACAACTTCTCGGTTAGTGGAAACGTTGATGAAGTAACCTTTACGGTGAGTTCCTTTGTTGTTCCCTTTGAATCGGTGTAAGAAACATTTAGGGATGCCTGGCCATCAGAAAGTGTAAAAATCCTTCCACGCACAACGTTGACCACTTCAGGATTATCAACTGTAATTTGTGCAACAGAACTAACATTTTCGGTGTGACCATCGGCAAAAACGGCAATTATCTTTAGGCCCAAAGAGCTTTTATTCAGAATTGAAATAACTGTATCTCCAATGATGTACAAATCCGACATAGTCAAATACGTATCGGTAACTCCATCGAAATTGTATTCGTCGGCATAATCCTGATACCAATGATATGTTGGCCAGGGGCAGGCTTCAGGATCGGTGAGGAAATCAACAATGTCGGCAGAGGCATTGGGATTTCCATACTCAGCCAAAAGATCGGGGCTCGTAAAAAGTAACCAGCTTACATTGTCGCACTCATCGGTAATTTTCTTGAAATTAGCGCCAAATCCGTTCCCTCCTGCAACTCCTGTACTATCTTTACCCCACGATTTTTGATGCCGCTCCGGGGCCCAGTCCATTTCCGTAACAATAATTGGAGCAAAATCGGCAACTGGTTGCACCTGGTTATCCCACCCACGTTGGAAAGCCTCATACCCCTGACCGCTATTGAACCACCCCGGGTAAACATGTACGGCATAGCCAATATTTTGACCTTCGATAGGATTTGTAGCATATCCGGCGTATAACGATTGAAACCCAAGCCCAGGAATCCAAAGAATATTATCGGCACTGGTCCTGATAGTATCTACAATGGTTTGAAAATAAGTTTTAAGGTTGTCGAAATGTCCTTGTGTTCCGGCACCGTAAGTTCCATCGGGGCCTAAAATATCAATGGGTTCATTTGCCAATTCGAACATAATATTAGGATTGTTCTTTAGTTTGGGATGTTTAGAAACGATGCCCCATACTTTGATTAGATATTTGTGGTACACGCCGTCAATTTCGATATGATCAGGGCAAACTCCCGGAGGGCGCATCACTACGTATATCCCTTTTGAAATGGCATATTCGGCCATGGGAATAAACACTTCGTCGAGGTATTTCTTAAAGCGGGTTTCGTCGAAACAATCTTCGCCTTCGTAACGCCCCGAACAGCCTGGTGTATTGCTCCAGTATGGGTCCAGGTGCAAGCGAATAAAGTTCATTTTCCATCCGGCTGCTAAAATTTTATCTATTATGCCTTGGTTATAGCTTAAACAGCCGTTCACATCGTAATTGCTCCATTTTGTATTCTGTTCGTTGAACCAGGGCGAATACGTTTGGGCAAAGCCATGTAAATTAACTATATGGCCAGAACTATCTTTCAAATACCGGCCTTCGATTTGAAGTTCGGGCATTGGCATTCCTTCCCAGGCAATGGCTGATGTTGCAGGAATTAAAACCAGGGTTAGAATAAATAATTTTATGAATTTCAGATACATAGAAATATATTTTAATGAATATTTAACTATTTTCATCACACGGGTTGTAACATTGGCAAGTTTTTCTATTGCCATGAATTATTGTATCACTATCATTTGATATCCATTGTATTCACCAGCAACAAGGCGGAGAAAATAAATTCCAGGGGTATATTCATTTGTAAGCATCAATTTGTGTGTTCCATTGTTTTTAAAACTATTGTTCAATACAGCTAACTTTGTACCTTTAGCATTGTACATTTCAATGTATGCATTTGATGGCACAGGCAGAGTGTATTCAACAGCAATATTACTTGTTACAGGGTTTGGATATACATGCATTCCGAGTTTAGTATCGTCTGTTTCAGATACATTTACCGTAGTTGATTTTGATCCGTAAACTTCAAATTCATAAAAACTACTCCAATACCACGATGGGTTTTCGGTAATTGTTATACGGATATAACGAATGTTTTTGGCCGAAACAGGACCGTTTTGAATACCATTTGCATCGGAATTATTTCTTTGGTCTAGCACCACTGACCAATTTTGGTCGTCTGTCGATCCTTCTATTACATATTTATAGGCTTCTTTCATTTCCCACGTTATTTGGTAATACGAAAGATCGTATTGTGCACCAAGATCCACTTTCCACCATTGGTTTTTGCTGCTATTGGAAGCACACCACCGGGTGGAATAATCACCATCGTTGGCGTTTTTTGCGGGGTTTCCGCTTTCTTCGGTACTGCTGGTCACGGTCTTTTTTAAAGCTAGATTTGTTCCAGCACTTATTGTATAGTTGATTATTGAACCTGTGGGCATTTTGTCGCCCGATTCGGGTTGTTGCATCATTACTTTGCCCTGTTCATAAGTGCTTCCAAATCCAAGTATCTTTCTCCCGGGAATAAAACCACTATCGATAATAACCTGTTTGGCTTCCTCTTCTCTTAACTCTTTGATATTTGGTATTGTTGCACTTTCCAATTCAGTATATTTCTTTTGGCTCTGTTCCATAGCATTGGTAAAACCTATTGAAGGAATGATGCGATAGGAATAACTATATGCCTTGTTTGGATGGATCAGGAACTCATCGTGTGGCCAAGCCCCCCAACTGTCGTCCCCCCCAACTCCCATTTGCTTATAGTTGATATTTAAAATTGCACTTTCATCTTTTTCCAACTCGTAAGGGTGGCGTTTGCTTCCTAGTTCAAGGGTATTGTATGGCAAAGCACTAAATTCGAACCCGTTGCCTACTATCAGAACTCCATTCCCATCTGAATTAAGCATTTTTACCCAATTTGTCCCGATGTAATTTCCTGTTTCCTGAGGTCTGATGTATGAGAAGAAATTTTCATCGACAGTTTTGCTGTAAACCCCTGTATTAGCCGACATCTCCCTGTCGATATAATTCTCATGCGGTCCTTTTCCATACCAGGTAAAACGATCGAACTGAACAGGCAATTTCATGCTATTCCCAACCAACGGAATATTTGGCAGACTGTTGCTGCCTGGATAAAAACGTTCTGTAACCTGAACCTCTCCATTGGAAAGTATACCATATTCCATAATAACACTCGTAGCTTGCTGGGCCGGGAAAGAATAATATGCATACACACGAATGTTGTTTTTATTGATATCGTAAACTATCAAAGTATCCAAAGTACGTTGTTTGCTGGCCTCTTCCCAAATTTTACACTTCGATGGCATTCTATTGCCATTGTCGTTGTCGGTTGGAGCCCGCCAAAAGTTGGGAACAGGCCCTTGGTTGATAAGGTTTACCTCTTTGAAAGAATAGTTGTTTATGATTCCTGTTTTAGCATCAATTGTAAGTTTAACCTTGTTGTTTTCGAAAGTTAATGTATCGTTTGTGTTATAGAATTGCAGGTTATTATTGCCATAGTCATCCGTCGGTGACACTTCCGGCGCATTGAAAGGAATATTAAATTGGGCTTTAGCTATTTCATACCCTGCTTTAGACCAAATGTTATCGGTTTTTGTTTTAAAACTGATATTCAGCCAGTATTTAACACCTGCCTGCGTTTGAGGAGTAGTAAACGGAATGATAACTGTCTTGTTTTGCTGCGGATCAATGTCTAAATCGGTTGCAGTTAGTTCACCCTCTTGCAAAAGTGTTGTATCGGACAAAAGCTGCCATGTAGCCTGAAATTCTGATGGCTTGGTGAACAGGAACCAGTTTTTAATATCGATTTTCCCGGCAAGCAGGTCAACAGCATTCATTTTGATATTCTGATAAACTTTTTTCACCTCGTAAATTTCGGGTTGAAGTGTACGATCGGCACTTACAAGGCCATTCGCGCAAAAATTTCCATCGTTGGGATTATCCCCCCAGTCGCCACCATATTCATATCCATTCTCACCTTTAAGTCCTTGATCTACAAAATCCCAGATGAACCCGCCCATCAGGTTAGGGTATTTTTCAAACTGCTCCCAGTATTTAAACAGGTTGCCCTCGCTATTTCCCATGGCATGAGCATATTCGCAAAGAATCAACGGTTTAAGGTTACCTGATGCACCATAATTTTTCACACCATCGACCGAAGTATACATGTAGCTGGTAACATCGGCATAATTGCTGTTGCCTTCGTAATGCACCAGCCTGGTAGAGTCATTTGCTTTGATCCAGTTGTACATAGCCTGAAAATTCGAACCGCTTCCAGCTTCGTTGCCCAATGACCAAAAAAGCACACACGGGTGGTTTTTATCCCGTTCAACCATGCTTTGAGCACGGTCGATACAATTGTTTGTCCAATCGGGGTTACTGGCTGGGATAACATCCCTTTGCCCGTGTGATTCGAGGTTGGTTTCGTCTATAAGATAAATCCCATATTGATCACATAACTCCAGCCATGTCGGATTATTTGGATAGTGACTTGTTCGCACTGCATTGATATTAAACCTCTTCATAATCAGAATATCTTCAATCATCGATTCTTTGGTAACAGCCCTTCCATATATTGGATCGGTTTCGTGCCTGTCAACACCTTTAAATAGAATGGGTTGACCATTTAGCACTGCCTGTCCATTGACTATTTCAAACTCCCTGAATCCCACCTTACAACTCTCGTATTCGATGATTGTCCCTGACGGATTGCTCAGTGAAATAACCAAAGTGTACAAATTGGGATATTCCGCCGACCATTTCAATGGATTTGTAACGATTATTGAAGAAGAAACATTTGCCTGACCACCATCTAATGTTACAGGTAAGGTTATTGGCAACGAAAATGGTTGATTGTTGGTATCGAAAAGCTGTGCGTTCACAACATAGCCATCTGTTTTGTCCGTAATGTTAGTCTCTAACTGAGCCGAAAAGTTAAATTTGGCATCATTGAAATCATTATCTAAATCGGTGGTATAATGAAAATCAGAGATGTGTACTTGGGGTACAGTGTACAGGTAAACATCCCTAAAGATACCGCTGAGCCTGATAAAGTCCTGATCCTCCAGCCAACTTCCATCGCTCCACCTAAAAACCTGCACTGCAATAGTATTTTCACCATTGTTCAGGAAAGTTGTAACATCGAATTCTGCCGGGGTGTAGCTATCTTCGCTATAACCAACATAATTACCGTTTACCCAAACATAAAAGGCCGATTCTACACCTGCAAAATGAAGAATACACCTCTGAGTATCCAAGTTTTGTTGCAAAGTGAACGTTCTTCGGTACGACCCCACAGGATTATAAACTGTTGGTGCTGCCGGGGGCGAAATGTTTTCGTAGCCACTCCAGGGGTATGTAACATTTGTATAAATGGGATAATCGAAACCTTGTGTTTGCCAGTTGCCCGGCACAGAAATAGTATCCCACGATTGATCATCAAAATTTACCGTATAAAAATCGGTTGGCAGCAAAGAAGGTTTTGTAACCAAATTAAATTTCCAAGAACCATTTAAAGAGTAATAATTATCTGATTTCTTAATATCTCCATCCAAAGCTAATTTTTCACTGTTGTAAGCAACTAGCGAGGCATGTGCCTTCATTCGGTTAACCTGAAACACAGAAGGTTTATTGTTCCACTCGTTATTAGGTTGTGCATGCAAGGCAAGGCAACTTAATACTGTTGCGCATAAAATAGCACTTTTAAAAATTCTAATTAAGACCATCATTATCCTCCTGAATACATTTGTTAATTTGTTTTTGTTTTCCGAATCTATTTAAATTGCCACCAGTCGAAATTGAACAACAGACCTTCGTCACCTTTAAAAACAAGATATAAATCGTGAATACCTTTTGCGTTTTTAATATTGCACGATTGTACAGTCCAGTTTTGCCAATCGCCTGTTTTTTCAATGTCAAGGGTTCCCAGCAATTCACCTTCTGAATTGTCCAATCTAATTTCAATTTTGCCACCATTTGAATTCGATGCAACAGCAGCTTCCAATACCTTACAGCCTTTACCAAAATCAACATTACGAACCATCATATAATCGCCGTTTTCAATTCTAGTCAGGTAAACACCTGTTTGTTTGTTAACTGCTGTTTTCAAACCTTCGCTCAAGGCGATAGTTTCAGCTTCAACTCTGTTATAGGGATTTAAACAGGCAACACTATTCTGAACACCTTCTTTAGTGGGTTTAATAAGTGGAATTGAACCGTCCTTATTGTAACTAAACTGCTCAACACACACCGAACGTTTAAAACCTTCGCCTTTCGACAAGGACTGGTCGTGATAAAAGAAATACGATTTTCCCATAAAATCGATAATGCCTGCGTGGTTGGTAAAAGCCAAATTATCGGCACGTTCCATAATTATTCCGCGGTATGTCCATGGGCCTTCAGCTGTTGGTGCTGTTGAATATGCAATATATTCGGGAATACCTTTGGCTGCATAAATCATGTAATACAAGTTGTTACGTTTATAAAACCAAGGTCCTTCGGTGTATGAAGGGCGCATTTGGCCATCGCGACCTTCCATGCTGCCAAAGGCTTCAGGAGTCATATCGATTGAAACAATTCCGTTTTCACCAATACTTTGATCATATGTAACCATATCATCATTCAATTTCACAAACCAAAGTTTTGGATTTCCCCAATAAAGGTAGGCCTGTCCGTCATCATTGATAGCAACGGTCGGGTCAATATCCTGCCATATATGGTCGCTTTCGATGAGACGTTTACCAATTGGGTCTGTAAAAGGACCAGTTGGCGAATCGGACACTAATACCGAAATGCCTTCTCCATGAATGGGCACGTATAAATAAAACTTACCGTTTCGTTCAATGCATTGTGGTGCCCATGCGCCATTAGACTTGCTGTGCCATTTAAAATCTTTTAGAGAAGCAACAGCACCATGGTCGGTCCAGTTTACCATATCGGTTGATGAATAGCAACGCCAATCGTACATTGTAAAAAAGTTATTCACGGTTGAGTCCTCATCGTGCGAGGTGTACACATATACAGTGCCTTCGTGTACCATAGGAGCAGGGTCGGCTGTAAAATAAGTTTGCACAATCGGGTTTTGAGCTCTCAGTAAAACGGTTTGTGCAATGCTGATAATCAGAAGTAGGAATAAAAATTTATAATTAGCTTTCATATCACTGCTTACTTTATTTAGTTATTACAAAACCACCATTGGGTTGAATAGTTAGGGATATATCACCATCTTCAGAGACTGTAATGGTTTTCATATAAGTTTCATTATTCCGGTTATCGTTGTAGATTGTTGCCGTTTTTCCGGCTAACATTGGAAGCTTGAGATTTAATTCTTTTGCTGTTTTTTCGGCATTTACACCAGCAACAAACCATTGTTGTTCGTGTTGTCGTGCGATAACAGCATATTTTCCCGGATACCCATCAATGTATCGTGTTTCATCCCAGGTTGTTGGAATATTCCGCATGAAATCGAGTGCGAATTTAGGAGCATCTGTGATGTTATTGGGCGTAAGGGCAAACATCTGAACCGGGTTTTGAAACAGTATTCCGGTAGCTAGCTGGAATGCATCTGTGGTTAAACGTTTTTGTCCCTTTTCGTTTCCTTTATTTAAGTATTTGTTCAGAAAAACTCCACCGAATTCCATGCAGGCAACAGCATTGCGGCTGAACGGATGCAGACTTGCAAAAAAAGCCTCTTGTTCTCGAATGCCCTGCACAAAGACAAGCATTTCTGAGGCAAGCACAGCTTCACCGCCTACAAAGTTAGGGTACATTCTTTCCCAACCTCTTGGAAGAGTAGTTCCGTGAAAGATTATCATCAGCCCGTAATCATTGGCATCGGAAAGAATGTCCTCGTAAAGACGCATGGTTTCCTGTTTGTCCCCTGCAAGGAAATCAACTTTTAAGCCTTTTACTCCTGCCTCCTGCAACCATTTCATTTCCTTCTTACGGGTAATAGATGTATTCATTTTATTCATAGGCCCCTGAAAAGCATCGTTAAAAGAACCGTTTGAGTTATACCATAAAAACACACCTACTCCTTTTGAATCGGCATATTCGACAAGTTCTTTCATCCGGTCGTAGCCGATTCGGGTGTCCCACCAGGCATCAATCAAAATGTATTCATATCCCATTTCAGATGCTAAGTCAATATATTTTACCTGGTCATCGTAATTCATGCTGTTATCCTGCCACACAATCCAACTCCAAGTACTGCGCCCATATTTGAAGGCTTGTGATGGTTCGTAAAGAGGATCTACTACATCCCAAGAAATAGTTGTTTCTACAATAGGCCGGAGCGTTTCGCCTAATGTTATGGTTCGCCAGGGAGTAATACCCGGAAGGCCTAATTGTGCTCCATTGCTTCCAAAACCATTATTCTGACCAGGATTTGGGTATTCAACAGTAAAAACTCCATTTTCGAATTTGCTTAAATGTGAAGCGCAATAAAGACTTCTTACCCCGGTTTCGGAAAGCAATACCCAACCATTGTCACCTACTTTAAAAAGACTTGGAAAAACATACCCTTCAGAAGAATTGTTTTCATTGATTGGAGCATCTGCTCTATAACCACTCTCGTAACTTGGAGATGTGCGCGCAAAACCGACCATAGGGCCCATCATATTAGAAAGAAATGAGGTTGTAGAGGATGGAAATCTATAGCCGGTTACTTCTTTTTCTACTACACAAGCCATGGTTTTACCCCATTTTGGGAGCTCATAGCGAAAAGCAACATCGTTATTGCTAACCTGAAACAGAACATCTATTTGTTTCTCATCTGCATTAGCAAATGTACAGCGCAATGTATTTGCTTTATATTTAATAGATGAACGTTTAATCTTATCCTGAGTATATTGTTTATTAACTTCACCGGTAGTGGATTCAATATAACGCATATCCGAGCTAAAATCCCCTTCGTTAGTATTTAAGCCAAGAGGGGAGTTTTCGAGCATGGCTTTTCCATTGTATGAAACATTGTATAATGGGATTCCATCCTCAATCAAAATATTTACAATTAGTTTTCCATCAGGACTGGCAACTGTTGCCTGACTTTGAGCAACTGTTACCGACGAGATTAGAATGCCAAATAGAACTATTATATTTTTTATCATAATTAATTTTCGTTGGTGTGTTTACTATTTGTTATTCACTACAATCTTTTGCATTAAACATTGACTTTTATTGCTAATTTTTACAATATAGGCTCCATTGGCCAGATTTATTGGCAAATTATATTCGGTTCCCTTCGATATAGATTCATGATGAACACAAACGCCCACCGTATTAATAATTTCAATTTTATTAAACCAAAAATTATCGGATTGAATAATAAGTTCATCATCTACTGGATTAGGATATACTTTAATACTTCCGTCGGCTGTCTTGGTCAAGCTCGTTTGGCCTTGTTGAATATCAATGTAATTGATATTAAACCCATCTGATGCAGCAACTAATTTCAAATAGTGTTTTCCGGGATGTATTGTAATATTATCAACAACTGATTCCCACGATTGCCAGTCGCTGGTGTTCGGTACTACTACTTCACTTACCTTAGTATCGTCAAGGTATATTTCCATTCTACGGCTACTGTTTATTGAAGCAAGCCTGAATGTTAATCCAAATGAAGTGTCTGAAGTTGTATTTTCAATTGCATATTCCAGCCAGTCACCCGTCTCAATCCATCCAACATTTAATCCGCCACCGTCATCTCTGGTTGTTTCTGTTTGAACACCCCATTGTAAGTGATAATCTTCGGCTTCTATTTTACCAGGTATACTCATCCAGACCGGGGCACTCATCATATTTTCAACAGGTAGATAACTAAATTCTACCAGACTGCCTTTATCAATTGCGGTTATATCGCCCGGGCTGTAACTGATTGAAGCTGTATCTCCGTAATGCAAATTATTTGACAGGGTTAGTCTAATGGTATTATTGAAAGCTGAAAAATCTTTTAGAGCAACACTTTCGCCATTAACATAAAAGGTGAAATATTCTAATTGTCCATCAAGCATTTTCATAGGTTTTGAAAATTCTAAGGCAACAGTAATTCCGTTTTCTTCTATATCTCCTGAGACAACTTGCACCGGTAATCCTTTTGAGTTATTTGTAACCTGTACATCAGAAAATGTTTTAAGACCTCCACTATCAGCCGAAACGACATTTGTACCTGTGTAGGATAATAGCAGCTCATAATCAGCATAAACAGTATCCTCTAATGGGAATACAATTAATGTAGAATCATTATTATAAAAATCACAAGGAAGAATCGGTATTTCCTCTACGCCGGTATAAGTTGCAGTGAGGCTTATGTTCGAAATATCAGTTGGCAGCTGCATTTTCTTGTTAAACCTTGCTAACAAGGTATCGCCATCTTCGTTTGTAAAGAGCTCAGTAACTCGTGGCGAAGAACCATAAAGCAGGTTGTTTACCAGTGTGTCAGAAAAGAATTCCAAATCTTTTTCGTAAATCGAAATTACATTACCCTCGGAATACGACAAGCTAATTTCGTTTTCTTTAAGAATGCTATTGTTTAAATTAATTGCTAATAAATTGGTGTCCAATAAAGCTATGCTGTCAATTGATACAAGCTGGCCATCTACTTTTACAGTAAAGCCATCGTAGCTTTCCTGTTCTTTCAGAGGGATGCTTAAAAGCAGTTTTATCTGCTTCGGATTATCATCGGTTACCGATGCATACCCGAATTTTGGCACACCAAATCCTAATGAGAATTTCTTACAAAAGTTCCAGATTTCATTACTCGTATGTACACCATTGTTATCTAAAGAATGCCAGTGACCAACTCCTTCTATACTTAAAAACACAATTTCTACCATGTCGGTACCAGGTCCCCAATGATACTTTGTTGCATTAGAGTTCGGTTTATCTTCAGGATAAGGTTTAGTGGTATCAGCATCAGCAGGGCAATTATTTTTGGCTATCCATGCATCAAGACAAGATTGAACCCCATTGTATGGTACTACACCGTCAGAGGTGCCATGTGTATGGATTAATGGAATTGGACGGGAATTAGATGTATCCGGTCCACTCATAAGATAACCACTAACTGGAGCAAATGCTGCTATTTTATCAGAGATGTGGTTGGCAGCATAATAGGTCATCATTCCCCCCATTGAAAAACCTGAAAGATATACACGATCACGATCGATCGAATAACGATCATACATTTCGTCGATAATAGCTAAGATAAAATCGATATCGCTTGTTCCGGATAAATCCCATGAATTGTTTATACCTGCCGGATAAACAACCACAAAGTTGTTTTCGTCGGCAACTTCCTCCCATTTTGTTTGGTTTTGCTGATAGGCAATGTCTTGATTCAATCCATGCAATGAGAGAAGCAAGGGCCTGTTTTTCTTAATAACAGGGGGTGCATATACCAACATATCTCTTGTGGCTGTTCCAACCTGTATGGATTCGATTTGTGCCTGAGAATCCGTTAAAAACAAGATGAGACAAAGGGTTGAAAAAAGGATTTTCCAGTAAATTGATGTTAGTTTCATAATTATTTAGTTGATTATTATTTAAAGGGTTATCGATTTCTTTTCCCCGTTATAGTTTATTTCTTTTTCTGATATTACTACATTATGCTTGTCGTTGTCTTTTTGTCCGTCGATTTTTACTACCTTAAACTTTCGTTCCTTTAGCATACCTTGATACGATCCCTGAATAGAGTCAATTGTAAGTATTTGTTTTGTATCATCCCAGGTAAATTTAATGGTAGAATATTTACCTTTTTCGTAATTATAGTTATCGTTTTCGTCTTCGTATAAAGTAAATTCTCCATTTGCACCTTCGTAAATACGAATTTCAAGGTTATCCCATCTCTTTTCTGTGGCAAATTGAACATCTGGTCCAATTGGTAAAATTGATCCGGCTTTAATGTACAGGGGTATTATATCTATTGGGGTTTCTTTTTTTACCTTCTGGCCTCCAGCCAACTTTTCACCTGTCCAGAAATCAATCCAATCAGTACCCTTGGGTAGATAAATCTCTTTTGATTTGATTGAACTGAAATCCTCTTTTGTATCTTTCGAATACATAGTATTTGTCACCGGACAAACCAGTATCGACTTTCCAAACATATATTCATCGTTAATATCCAGTGCTTTTTTATCACTGGCAAAATCCATCATGAGTGCCCTTGTCATACTTGAGTTGTGGGCTGTAACATCCCAAGAAGTTGAATAAATGTACGGCAGTAGGCTGTACCGTAATTCAATATATTTTTCAATGGCATCGTAGTATACGCTGCCTTTTTCACCAAATTGATAGATCTCACGAGGGGCATCGGTACCGTGAGAGCGCATCATTGGTGTAAATGCGCCAAATTGTAACCAACGAACATAAAGCTCCCTGTACTCTGGGTCTTCTATTTTCTTGCTGTATTTCCATAAAAAGAATCCTCCAATATCAGTATTCCAGTAAGGAATGCCACATAATGAAAAGTTCAATCCTCCAGATATTTGGTTTCGCAAAGCATTCCATGATGCAACAACATCGCCTGTCCAGGTGTTAGCACCATAGCGCTGTTGACCTGCAAAAGCCGAACGAGTAAGAATGAAAACACGCTTGTCTGATGTCTCATTTCGTTGATGGTCGCTAACGCCTCCCACAGTCATTAATGGATAAGCATTGCGGACTTTCCTGAAAGACCCCAGATAGGTTTTATTGTCAAAATCTTTAGGTTTAAAATCAAGATGATCAGGTTCGGTTGAATCCATCCACCAACCATCCATATCAATGGAAAAAATCCCCTTGCTCAGGTATTTCCAGTAAATGTCCCGCGCAATTGGGTTATATGCATCATAAACCTGAACACCTGATGGGTATTCCATGTTTGGCGGCCATTTTTGCACTCCTGATTGAGGCCATGTCGTAAAATCCATAAGCATATTATTTTCTTTCAATTCCCGATAAGGTTTTGTTTGTGGACCAAAAGACGACCAGATAGATATTATCATGTGAGCATCCATCTTATGCACATCGTCAACCATTTTTCGAGGATCATAGAATTCAGGATTCAAAAAATCCATAGCATTCCAAAGGTAGTTACTGCCCCAGTACTGCCAATCTTGAATAATGCCATCGAAAGGTACCTTCAGTTCGCGGTATTTCTTAACCACCCCGACCATTTCATCCTGACTTTTATAGCGTTCCTTGCTTTGCCAGTACCCGTATGTCCATAAAGGAAACATAGGTACAGATCCAGTAAGTTCACGCATTTTTTCAATTACACCATCAGCATTTCCACCGTACATAAAATAATAGTCAATACAATCACCAACATCCGATTTAAAAGTTGTTCCTTCCTTGTCATCTGTAAAAGTGGTGGGTGAGTAATTATCCCAAAACAAGCCATACCCTTTAACTGATTGAAAAAAAGTGATAAAATCTTCAGTATTATTCTGTACCATTTCCAGCTTTAGGTTTCTTTTGATCATTTTGCCACTTTGTTGTATGCCAAGACCATAGATAGCTTCTTCAGGTTCTAAAATATAGGATTGTGCAACACTAAAAGTTTTCGATCCTGCATCATCAAAATCGGTGAAAGTTGACCCTGCTCCTTCTTCCTTCAATAACATACTACTGTTATTGCTTTTAAAAGTAATATTGCCCTCGTTCAAGTCCATTGTTACGATAAGGCTATTGCTTTTTAGGATAAGAAGTTGACTTTCTTGTTTTACATCGAACATTGTTTTTTCAGGAACCTTAATTACAGAAAGGCTTTCTTTATTATAGGATGTTCCAATTGGTGCTTTTAAAACACGGACAATAGAAGGACCATAAAACTGTATTTCAATTTCCAAAGATTTGGATTTTGCTTTTACGCCTAAATCTGTTTTTTGAAATGTTTGTGAATTGCTGGAAAGAATAAAAGCAAATAATGTTAGCAACAGCAAGGGTATTCTTTTCATAATTATCTCATTTAGTGATTTCTGGAATAGTTTTCAATAATAAATTATTTATGCTCATTGATGCAAAAAATATATGTTTGTTGATTATTATTATTTTACAATATGGTTTTTAGTATAAAACTTTGTCCCTGATGCTTTATCTCCAAAATCGTGAATCCATAATCTTCAGGCAATTGCATTTGATTGGAACTTACCTTGACCGATGATAGTATTTGTCCCATACAATTGTATATGTTAACAATATCTCCGGGATAAATACCATGAAGGTATCTTTGGTTACTCTGTGTTACTACCTTTATATCGTCAAAGACTGTATTGTTAAGTTCAGAGATTTTATGTTCATTAAACTTCCACCAGTTAATATTGAACAAGAAACCACTTTCCCCTGAAAATACAAGATAAAGATCGTGAACACCATCTATGTTATTAGCTATACAAGATATGGTTTGCCAGCTCTGCCATCCACCTGTGGCCAACACTTTGCATGTGCCAATAAGTTCTCCATCAATACCATCAAGATGCAAATCAATATTACCACCATTTGTCGCAGAGGTAACTCTTGCTTCAAAAGATGAAACACCCTTATTAAAGTCAAGATTGCTAAATTTTAACCAATCACCGTTTTCAATAAAACCTACATTTAAACCTACTCCGGTATCTGAACAATCCTCTGTTTGAATACCAGTTTGCTCACTAAAATCTTCAGCTTCATTTTTATCGTATGGGCTACGGTTTCTAACCATAATGTTGATATGAGATGTCCTTTCTTCCCCAATTTTTCCTTGATAACTGACTAATATTGATATTTCCCCACTGCCAGTAGCCTTTATTATTCCATTTGAAAAAGTGGCCACATTTTCATCAGGATTTGAAATGGTTACCATATCAGTAACTACTTCACTATGTCCATCCAGATAAATTGCAGTTATTACAATTGGTAGGTTGCTTCCATATAACAATTCTATATCGTTCGTATCAACTTGTAAAAACTCAACAGCCAATTCACTTTCCAGGTTTTTAACCAAAATTGGAAGACTGTCAATTATGCCTCCATAATTAAAATAAATATGAGCAGTTCCATAACCAACCCCAATTATCTGGTCTCCTGATATAGCTATTATAGAAGAATCACTACTCGACAATTCAACCACGGAGTTGATATTATTTTTTATTCCATCGGCATATAGGGCGGATACATTATAACTAGTCATATTTAAACCACTGACTGTATCTAATTTATAGTTTTTCACTGCTGGATTTAATCCCACAAGATCGTGACTAGCTCGCTTCTCTGTAAATACCCATTTGTCGAAATAAAAACTGCTTGCATCCAGCTCCTTTTCAAATACAAAATACAGATCGTGAATCCCAGTATCGGCAGATACGGTAGTTTGTACTTCTTCAATATTATTCCAGCCACCTGTATAGGGCATTTCAACAAAACCAATTGGCAAGGTTTCCATATCGTCGAGATAAATACTCATAGCCCCCCCGGAAGTTGCACCGGGTTGAGTGCCACCAGAAATTGCAGCAGTAAAAACGCCAGCACCTGTTTTACCAAAATCCACACTGCGTACTTTAATGTAATCGCTACTATCAATATCTGTAACGAAAACATCAGATGAATCATTCTTCTCTGTTTCAACTCCATCTTCCCAGGCAATTGTTTCAGCTTCTTTTATTTTATATGGATCCAAAGGTTGTACACTATTAAGCAAACCTTCCTGGGTAGGTAGTATCAATGGGATTGTTTTATCGGCATTGTATTCGAATTGCTCTATACAAACAGAACGGTTAAATCCTCCCCCTCCCGGAAGATTCCCGTTGTGATAGAAAAAATATGATTTTCCTTTGAAATCAATAACACCCGGATGATTAGTAAATGCTCCTCCCTCACCAATTATTTCCATAACTGTTCCTCGGTACTCCCATGGGCCAGTGGGGCTTGCACTTGTTGAATGTGCAATATGTTCTGGCACCGGTCCACCAGGGTAGACCAGGTAATATAATCCATTACGCTTGTAAAGCCAGGGACCTTCTTCGTATAATGTTTCTCTATCTGAATCATTTGCCCTTGTGCCAAAACTATCAGTAGTTAATGGAACCTTTACAACACCAACTGTCTGGTCATATGAAATCATATCCTCATTCAGCTTTACATACCAAAGGTCAGGATTCCCCCAGTAGAGGTATGCCTGTCCATCATCATCTATAAAGACGGTAGGATCAATGTCGCCCCAATTTGCTGCAACCAACGGCTCACCAAGAGCATCTTGAAATGGTCCGGTAGCTTTATCAGAAACAGCAACACCAATAGCCATCCTGTTTAATGTCTTGTGATGGGCACAAATGTAAAAATAGAACTTCCCATTTCGAGAGATACATTGTGCTGCCCATGCATCACCATCAGCCCAGGTAAAGCTGTCCAACGACAATGGAGAACCATAGTCAGTCCAGTTTACCATATCAGTAGAAGAATATACCCGCCAATCTTTCATTGTAAACCAAGTAGATGCATCCTCATCATGAGAAGTATATAAAAAAACTGTATCATTATGCACCATGGGTGCAGGATCAGCAGTGTAGATTGTTTGAATAATTGGATTTTGCCCAAAACCTGCCAATGTCAGCAAAAAGGCTATTAATAAAAGTGTAATTTTTTTCATGTCAATGTTATTGATCAATTAGTTTTCCTGTTCAAACAACTTGTTTTAGCTGTTATACTTGAATTGATTCCTACTATATTAATTATGGCTGCATTGTCAATCAATTGGTTCCAGCTTACCGGCAAAACCTCCCCGCCGCAACATTTTAACTTCCAAAGCACTTCCATTATCCACCTCCAAATCCTGGACAGAAAAAGATTTGTCATGTTCGCCATCTGTAATAAGTGTAAGTCTGTACTTGCATCCACCCTTCAGGAAATTGAGCACAATTTTCTCATGTTTTTCTTTATCTTCTGCATTGATGCCAGCTATATACCACACCCCTCCTTTAAATCGGGCCATTGCTACATCCTTACCCGGGTAACCATTCAGGAATTTTATATCATCCCAGGCTGTGGGAACATCATGCAAGAAAATTTTTACAGTCTCAGGCAAAGCATCATATCCTTCCGGCCGGTCAGCCATATGTTGCAATGCTGATTCAAACAAAACACTTAAAGCCAACTCATGGCCATATGATGTTATATGTGGATGCTGTGAATTAGTAAAAGTAACCGGAGTATAATCCATGGAACCAACTACGTTTCTGGTAAAAGGTAAAACTGTATTATGAACAGGAGCTTCCCATGTAAAGTCAGGTACATTATTGTACCATTCTGCTCCTCGTACACCTTCGTAAGTCATCAGGTTAGGATATGTACGGGACCATCCTCTTGGCACAAGGCAACCATGGAAATACACCATCATTTTAAATTTGGCAGCATCATCAAGGATATCGATGTAGTAATTGATCATATTCTGTTTTTCACTTTCGAAAAAATCCACTTTCACTCCGGCGAACCCCATTTTTTGAAGCTTGGAAAACTCCTCAACCCGCTTTTCATGTGTTAACATCCTGTCTTTTGGTGTTGCCTGCACCCAGGTATGGTCCCCGCCTGAATTATACCATATGAATGGTTTTATCCCTTTGGAATGGATATAATCCACTGCATCCTCCAAATCACCTCCATTTCCCATCGCATCCCACTCCCAGTCAAGCAGTGTATAAGGCCACTCCATCCTGGCAGCAAGATCAGCAAATTCACATACTACCTGATAATCTTTAGTGCCGTGATTTTGAGACCAATAATTCCATGAAACCAGCCCTGGCTTTATCCATTCTGTGTTTGTAAGTATTGAAGGAGAAGAAACATCATTAACAAGGGTTGATTCGACTACATCTGACAAACTGCCTGTAATGATTACCCTCCAAGGAGATTTCCAAGGCAAAAAAATGGTTGGTTGGACATTTCCTGTTCCTCTCCCATTCCACTCATCTGGAAAGGTTATTTTATATTTTGTGGAATTTGTATAGTTGGTGAGTTTTGATCCACAATAGTTACGGTCCAAATCTGCCTCATGGATTAAAAACCATGTTGAACTGTCGGCTGATAAAAAGAGGGCTGGATACCCCCAGTCTTTCTGCACTTCTCCAGTATTTAATTCACGGTAATAACCTTCGTTTGCAGGATTGAACTTTTGAAGCCAACGTTTAGTCCCCTCCGGGATTGTATACGCAGTTAGCTCATCATTGACAATACAAGAACCTTCTTTTTCAGGAAATTCGTAACGAAAAACCACCCCATTGTTGTATGCCCTGAGAATTAAATTTAGTTTGACCCTGTCCTGGTTCTCAAATGAAACTGTTATTTCGTTGGCTGAATTGCTACAATATGTCCTTTTACCGTGTATTGCTGTATACTTATCATTTATGGCAACAGGTTTATTGGCTTTCAGGAATTTGAGATTCTTTGAAAAGTCGCCCATGTTGCACGACAGCCCCAAATCAATACGAGGAATTATAACAGATTCAATGCCTTCTTTTTTGTATTTGACCCTTAAATACCAGTTGGCAGAATTGCTAATTTGCTTATTATATAGCTCAACAACAATATTCTGGTTTGGAGAAACCACCTTGGTTTCTTGTGAAAAAGTCAAGGTTGAACTACAAACTAATATAATTATTATATGAACTAAATAATGCATAAATATTGTCCTCAAATAAGAGCTGATCTATAATTAATTGGCAATTGTGATTTTTATCGATTTCAAATCTTTTGCATCAGAGCTGTTCCCATACAGCAACTCGTATTCTCCTTCTGCGACTGTCATCTCACGCAATTCCCAATCATAAAACTCAAATGCCTTGGCAGGCAGTTCAATTGTTATGTTTTGTGATTCTCCGGCAGAAAGCCCAATTCGTTTAAAACCTTTTAATGTTTTTAGTGGACCTTCAATATCATTCATCTTGCGGACATAAACCTGAATTATTTCAGTCCCATCCTTTTCTCCGACATTCGAAACTGGTATTGAAATTTCGATAGATTCATCATTCTTGACAGTAGTTTTGCTAAGTTTAGCTTGTCCAATTTCAAAATTGGTGTAGCTGAGACCAAAACCAAAGGGGAACAAAGCATCCTCCATATACCTGTAGGTCCTCCCCTTCATCGAATAATCCTCAAAGTCTTTTAATTGGTCTGAGCTTTTATAAAAAGTAACTGGTAATTTACCCGAAGGATTGTAGTCGCCAAAAAGAACATCGGCTACGGCCTGTCCACCAGACTCACCGGCATACCAGGCTTGTAATATAGCATCACAGGTTTCTGTTTCGGGTGTTAATGCTATTGCTGATCCGGAACAATTGACATACACTACTTTCTTGCCAGCTTCTTTCAATGCTTTTAAACAGTTTCGTTGTACAGATGGCAGTTCAATGTTTGTTCTGTCACCACCTTTAAACCCGGGATAAGATACCGGCATTTCCTCACCTTCAAGATTTCCTGAAAGACCTCCCACAAAAACTACAACATCAACACCTTCTAATCTATTAATCAGGCCGGTATAATCAACATCAACTTCTTTTCCAAAATCAAATTCAATATTGGCCTGCCAATTGTGTAATTGGGCATATCTAATTTCAATATTATAAGATTTTCCAGCTTCAACTTTAAAAGGAATGCTGGAAGGCAGAGTGCGCCAATTATTGTATTTTTTTATTGTTTCACCGTTTACCAAAAGTTCAAAATAACCCGTGGCACCCCCTTTAAAAACAAGGTCTTCCGATACTTTAGGCACAAATTCTGTTTTGTAAACGGCAGAAAACCCTTCTAATTTCACACCTGAGGCAAATTCATGTTGACCAGCTGTTGTTTTTTTTATGGGTTGGTCGATCTGCTGGGTTGCTACAATTTTCCCGCTCCGGTCCGGAGTATTCCAGTATGTTGCCTTAAATCCCTTTTTGCCTTCAAAAGAACATTGATCCAAATAACTTTGGGTCACTTTATCCTCAACAAGATCACAGCCTTTATCATAAAGAATTTTCTCTGCTGGCACTTTTGTTTTTACACCTTCAAGTATTGAAATTGTGCGAACAGGGGTTCCATTATAATTTCCCCAAAGCATTTTTTCATCATTGGCATTTGGACCAATTACAGCAATATTTTCCAAAGACCTGGATAAAGGAAGTATACCTCCCTTGTTTTGTAGCAAAGTCATAGTTTCCCTGGCCATGTCCAAAGCAAGCTGACGATGTTCTACATTGTTTAAAATTGAAGGGGATATTTGAGCCCATGGCACAATAGCATCATCATCCATCTCTCCCAAATCAAATCGCCCAGTCAATACACGCATAAGGCTTTTGTCAATTTCCGCCTCTGTTATTAGTTGCCTGTCTACAGCTTCAGGTAATTTTTTATAAGGATAATTTTCCCATACACATTCTACATCTGTTCCAGCCAGAACACCTTTAGATGCAGCATGTACTGGTGTTGATGACACCTTATGGCTGGTAAAAAAGTCAGTTATGGCACCACAATCAGAAACAACCATATACTCATAGCCCCATTCATCACGCAAGATTCTTTGTAATAGCCTTGTATTACCACAGCAGGGTTCATCATCCAACCTTTGATAAGCACACATTACCTGTCGCACATCAGCTTCCTGAACTAATGCTTTAAAAGCTGGCAGGTAAGTTTCATATAATTCACGGGGATCAACATTATTCAGGTTTAACTCATGGCGACTCCACTCTGGCCCTGAATGTACTGCATAATGTTTTGCACAAGCAAGAAGTTTACGATATTTGGCATCTTCCGGTCCTTGGAGTCCTTTTACTACCGAAACCCCCATGCGCGACATCAAATAAGGGTCTTCACCATAGGTCTCTTGTCCTCTTCCCCACCTGGGATCCCTAAAAATATTGACATTGGGTGTCCAGACGGAAAGGCTTAAAAACCGTTTGTTTTCATTACCCTCTGCTATCCATTGATTGTATTTGGCACGGGCTTCATCAGATACAGCATCAAAAATTTCGTAAACCAATTCATCATCAAAGGATGCAGCCATTCCAATTGGTTCAGGAAAAACAGTAACATTGTCGTTGTTTGCGTATCCATGAAGGGCTTCGCTCCACCAATTAAACTTTTTAATGCCCAATCGCGGTATAGCATCCGATTGATCACACATTAAGGCAGCCTTCTCTTCTAAAGTCAGTCGGGAGATCAAATCTTTTGCACGTTCTTCTGAACTTAATTTAGGATTTTGAAAAGGGTATTGCTGTGCTTGTACATTCACAACAAACAGCATTGTTAATGCAATTAATATCTTGTTTTTCATGCTGGAAAAATATGTGATTTTCATTTCCCTAATATATTTAATATGTATGTGTACCAATTGTAGGTAAGTAACATTTTTCTACATATGCGTAACATTTTCATCGTTTTTTTAATGAAAACCGACTATCAAGTGTATCTTCCGCCACTTATATTACAAAAAGGCTAAATGTGATAATGTTGTCTGCCTAAACATTGTTGAATGATACAATAATTCCTAGTTGGGTTTTCTAATATTTAAAGCATACCAAGAAAAGATAACACTTGATAATTGTCCAATTCTTTGTTGAAATATACCTATCACAACTAATACTCAAATTTTTTAATTTCTATTATTCCAGGATTTTTTGAACTGCATTGGAAAGAAATATATATTCAGCACAACTTCCAATCACACACTCATTTTCTCCCCATAAAAAAGGCCAGTCTTCTTTATTTTCAGGAAAATCAGGTTTTAGGACTAACAATCCAGGTACCAGACCTCCTGCAATAAAAGTAAAATCAGCTCTATTGTTGCCATAAGTTACTTTTTTCGAACATGTACCAACAGAGGATACAAATGACAGATTTGAATATGGGTGACATCCAAAAACATAGTTTGTTCCCTTGTAAACATCTTCCCTATCAATAATCTCAGGATAATACTTGTATGCGTAATAGTTGGTGACAGCAAAATTTACAATTCTGCCATTTGCCCCCCAGCCTCGTGTCATAAATGAGACCCCGTAAGGGTTTTCCTCATTGATCTTATCTATTTCTTCAGTCTTATATTTAGTTATGTACTTCCTCAGTTTTGCTTTATATTGATCCCCCATGTATTCAATAGCCTGCAAGGCAATAGACATATTTCTTCCTCCGGGATTGTCAAGCGAATTCCATATTAATTCATCAAAGCGTTGTGCATATTCTTCTTTATTTGTGGTTACAAATAATTGGAAGGTAGCTGTTGTCTCAGCACTTTTTCGATAATATCTGGACCATATGCTGGTATCCGGATCCTGTTTAAAACGTTTTTGATCATTGTATAATTGTAGAGCCAAATCCAAACATTCGTTCGCTAAATCAGGATTATAGGCTTTAAGCACCCTGCTTGCAGCTGCCAGAGTACCAGAGGTTAGAAAATCCAGAGAGGCTGTCCTCGTAGTGAATGCCCATCTGTCATCTAAAGTTCCGCTGGATTCGCCATTGCTTTGATATGGTTTCAGCTTAGGATTATATATATTATTATCTGTCTCTGTAGATGCATCGCCTAGATGATGATATTGGTGCAAATTGGGCACAACTATTCCGCGGACCGGATGCCCAATATTTTTTACCTGAGCAACAATGTTTAAAACTCCATGTTCTATCTGTTGCAGGATATCAGGTTTTCCATCAGGGCGGTGAATATCAACATACCTTGTTTCCTGATCAATAAAGGTTTGATCCCTGTCAATACCAAACTCTTCCCATCCTTGAACAAAAGCGAGGATAGCTTGGCAATGAGAGGCTGTTTGTATATCAAAATCACCGGCATCAAACCATCCACCAACAGCCAGTCCCGGGATATGTTCCAATGGTTTGTATTTCGTGTCAGTTGTATCCCCCATTTGATATCCATCGAAATGCTCATGGTTTAGTGGAGCCTGAAGGGCATCGTCCAGGAAAGGCACTCCATGCCAGGTGCGATATGCCTCGTTTACCTGCATATGGTCCATTTGTACGGGGAACCAAACATCAAGGGTTGGATGCCAAATATCATTATATACATCTTGACCAATTGAAAAACTGTTGGTTTTCTGATTACCATATTTAATGAAGTATAAACCAGGATCTTTGATGCTGGAGAAATCAAACTTTACATAGTTATACCTCAAATATTTGCCCCAAACCTTGGCTTCGCCCTTGTATACTTCATTAGATTCCCCGCTGGACGATACTTTAAAAAGACTTGCATTATTAAGAGGTGTGTCATTTTTATCCAGCTCAATTACGGCAACTTTTTTTTGAGAAGGATGATATCCTACCTGAGAAAATCCTATTACCGGAGTTCTAATCCAGTTCTCGATTGAATTTGGTTCAATATACCACTCAATAACTTGGCCTGTTTTATTTGCCGGGATTAATTCTCTTACAATAAACCATCCATTTTGGGCCAGGTTTCGTCCGTCAAACAACATTATTTCCTTATCTGATATAATCTTGATTCTTCTCTCAGGATCTTCAGGGGCAAACACCAAATTATTTCCAACAGCAAGAGGAAAAGGGGATATATATTCATTTCTACCCCTATCTTCAAAAGTTGTATGCCCTGCAAACTGAGGGATTTTTTTGCTGCCATCTTCTATTTTTGTATTTCCAGCCGGGTATAATGGGAAATTTCCTGGTGCTCCGTCTATTAAATATGATTTTTCAAAATATGCCACAGGTAATAATTCGAGGTTAAAACCAACAGAGCCAATTAGTTTTTCGGGCAGTGGTTTCTCCAGGTAAATGGATATTTTCACTCCTTTGTTTTGAGGTTTCACAATAAGTTTTGAATTAAAATCAAATTGTTCATAACGCAAAGTTACCTCAATGCTGTTTTCGGAGGAATTGACCTTTCTGGAGGTTACCAAAGGGACAAGATCCCATTGTTCTGGTGTGTTTTGTAGCCTGACTGCTCCTCCTGTGGCTGTCCTTACTCCGTGGTGTATAATCTCAATACCAGCAGTTTTTTCATCGAAAAACATGCCATTATACTCATTACTGAAAACAAGAAAATTTACTCCCGGTTTTTCGAAATATTCTAATTGGTTCAATGATAATTCTTGGCAAAAAGAATGTAGGGAAAATAAGTTTAAAACTACAATAAGCATTGTTTTTGAATAAGATATTGACAACTTATTGTTTAATTGGTTTTTGAATCTCATGGTTTTTAAAGTGATTAATTCATTATTTGATCTCTATGGGATTAGATTGATTGTGGGAGAGAATTTAAATAAAAACAGAGATGATTCTGTAAATTTATAGTGTAAATCAATTAATTGAGAAGAAAATCCGGCAGGTCCTTTATGGCCTGCCGGAAAAGAGCTGTAAATGAGATTTGATTCTCATTATAGCTCGTTTAGCATACCTAATCGATATTGATATTTGCGCTAGTTTCTGCATTGGGGTATGGAAAAAGAGCTTTATTGGGGTCTGCAGCTATATAGTCAATCGGATCTGGATTTACAGCAGTAAACTTATTGTTCTTCCTCCAGCGAGCAAGTTCTAAAACCCGTAATTTTTCATTTGAAAATTCAACCAAAGACTCATGCATAATTGCACTCATTACTTCATCATAGTTGCTACATAGATAATTTGTTGTTGGATAAGCCGGCATATCAACACTTGCCCGTGCACGAATCTCATTTAAATAAGCAATTGCCTGTGCTTGGGTTCCTGCTTCATTTTCACATTCTGCAAGCTTAATAATTACCTCAGCAAAACGCATATTGCGGTAGTTAATGTTTGATGTATAATAACCCCCAGGATTTAATTTATACATTGGCGAATATTTTTTCCAGCTACATTTAATGGTATTGCCATCAAAAACAGAAGAAAATCCATTCTGATCTGTATCCTTTAGTGTATCAGGGGCGCTTGGATCACCAAATAAATCTCCTGTAAAATATACTGTTTCATGCAAGCGGGGATCTTCTTTTGCATCACCATTGAAAGGACGTTCAAAATCAGCAAGCAGTTTATCGGAAGGTATGCAGTTTCTCCATGCTATCGGACTGTAATCCTGAAACATCACATTCGACCTTGCATTCGTGGAATTTGCTTCTTCAGCCCATGTGAAACCGGTTCCTGCAAATCCAATTTCGAAAATGGATTCTTTATTGTATTCGGTTTCTTCCAGAAAATTGTCTGCATAGTTGTCTACTAGCGAGTAAGGACCATTTTCATAAATATTTAACAAAACAGTGCGAGCTTCGGTATATTTTCCCTGATGCATGTATACTCTTGCCAATAATAGCTTAATAGCACCCTGATTGACACGGCCTGCATCATTGTCGGTATAAACCCAATCCAGATCATCCCGGATACCAATCAACTCTGACTCTATAAACTGGTATAAATCAGATTCTTCTGAAAGTGGTTTTGCATCTGTAATAGAATCTGCAACTTCAGTATAAATTGGCACTCTGCCCCAGTTTACGTTCAGGTAATAATAAGCATATGCCCTAAAGAATTTTGCTTCAGCAAGCCGCTGTTTAAGTAATCCTGCATCAATATCTTCAATATCTGGTCCGTATTGAATTACGGCATTTGATCTGTGGATTAGTCTATACATACCTCTCCAGGCTGCTTCTATTGGATAGTTGCTATTATCATATGTACCATTAAGAATTGCAGCATTATGGGTTTCCAGCTGAGATCCACCAGCTGAATGTTCATCTGCACGACAATCAGAAAAATATTGCATCATACGCCCCCAGAGATCAGCTCCCAAAAGTATTGAGTATATACCATTTGTTGCTGCTGTGAGCTGTTCACCATCTTTGAAATAAGAATCTGAGTTAAACTGATTGGGATTCGATTGGTCAAGAATGCTATCATCACATGCTAGTGCCAGAACGAAAACCAATAAAATTGATATTTTATTTTTTAATTTCATTTTCATCTTTTTTAAATGTTATTTATTTCCCTCTGCTTAGAATGACATGTTAATACCAAATATGAATGTCCTGGGTTGAGGATAAAATCCAAAATCAACTCCTTGCAGCAAATTGGTGTTTGTGCCAGAATAGGTGGATGATGCACCGATTTCAGGATCCCATCCGGTATACTTCGTAAATGTTAACAGGTTTTGAGCTGTCAGGTAAAGTTTTACTCCGGAAACAGTACCGTTTAACATTGATGACATAAGTTTACTTGGCAAATCGTAGCTAAGGGTTAGGTTTTTAATCCTTAAATAAGAGCCGTCTTCAATGAACCTGTCTGATGTACGTGCATTATGGTTTGGATCGCCACTTATTGCTCTTGGGATATCGGTATCCGTATTTTGGGGAGTCCAGGCATCTAGTACATCTTTATCGGCATTAAATAAGCGCATCATACCTTGCGTTAGAACTTTAGTACCATTATATATCTCATTGCCATGTACACCTTGAATAAACAATGATGCCGCAAATCCTTTATAAGATGCTGTGAAATTAAGTCCATAGGTAAAGTCTGGAAGATAGCTTCCAATGTATGTCCTGTCATCTTCGTCAACAACACCATCAGGTTGTCCGGTAAGATTACCATCTGCATCGCGTCCATTAATATCTTTAAATTTTATGTCTCCACGACTGGTGCTATTAGTCTGATAATAAACTCCATTTGCAGGGTCAGGATTTAATGCATCTATCTCACCTTGAGTCTTAAAGATTCCGTCAACAACCCAGCCATAAAAACCTTGAATCGGATAACCTGCCTCTGTACGAGTTATCGCATATCCACCATAATCAGAGGTTACACCTGATCTATCAATAGTAGGCTGTCCTGTACTCAGGGCTAAAACTTCATTGTTAATAAAGGTAAGATTACCATCTATTGAAAAAGTAACATCGCCAATCTGATTGTTGTATCCTGCATTAAACTCATACCCCCAGTTTTTCATTGACCCAATGTTTGTTGCCGGATTAATAGCATATCCCATTGAAGTTGGCAATGGATTATCAACAATTAAATTATCAGTCTGGCGATTGAAATACTCAGCTGAAAAAGTTATTGTGTTATCAAATAATCCTAGATCGAGTCCGAAGTTTGACATGGTTGTAATTTCCCATTCCAGCTCCTTGTTAGATAATTTATTGAAATAGGCTCCAACATTGTTTTCATAGTTGTCATTAAATACAGCTGTGGTATTTGTATAAAATGGAGATTGCCATGGATAAGCTCCAACAGCATTAAAACCAAGAGAACCATAACTTGCCCTTAGTTTAAGGTTTGACAATGGCTCAATATTTTCCATGAAACTTTCTTTGCTTATTACCCAACCAACAGAAGCTCCGGGGAAAGTTCCCCATTTTTTGCCGGGTGCAAATACACTTGAACCATCGCGACGTACAGAAACATTGAACAAGTATTTAAAAGCATATGAATAATTTATTCTTCCTGCATAGGACAACAGGACTGTTTCTTCTTTTCTTCCATCAACACTTTGGGCATATGAACCAGCTAATTGACTTAAATCATTAGTTGATTGCTTACCGTTAGCATTAAGTACAGAGTAGAAAGTTTGTTGTTGCTCAACAACCGCAACAGCATTAATAGAATGTTTGTCAAATGTTTGGTTAAAGGTCAGTTGGTTGGTAAAGACGGGAGAATAATAAATGGAACGCTCTTCACTTAGCTCGTGTTCGGTCCTTTGGTTATACCCTTCTGAGAAAATGGGCAAATCTGTATTACGTCTGTTCGAAGAATATTCTACACCCAGACTTGAACGGAATTTCAGCCAACTGGTTAATTTTAGTTCGGCATATACATTGCCAAGCAGATTAACAACTTTGGTTTTATCCGAATCCAGCAGGGCAATCCGTAAAGGATTAGCAGGATCGCTTCCATCGGTGGTTTGTGCTCCACCAAATCCGCCAATATTGTTTGGATTATAAACCGGCACATAAGGAACTTGGTTTACAATATGCTTTGCCAATGTGCGTCCACCGTCGGTCCGTTCGTTTCTGGTCTCGCTATAAGATGCTTTGAGGTTTTCACCAATTGAAATAAAATCATTTAGTTTGCTCTCTGCATTAATCCTGAAGCTATTTCTGGTATAATCGGTACCCTGCATGATGCCTGTTTGGTCGTATCTACCATAAGAGGTGTAAATTTTTGTTTTCTCATTGCCACCAGCCATACTTATATTTAATTGTGACATGGGGGCAGCACGAAACATTTCATCCTGCCAGTCGGTTTCTGTTTGAGCATAGGTTTGCGATGTGCCTTCATAGATTGGTTCGTTCATATTTGAAAAACGATAAGGCAATTCCAGTTCGGCATTTGTCAGCAATTCCGTTCCATACTGGATATACTCATCCCTCGACAACAGATCAAGTTTGCTCCATGCTTTTTGTGTTCCAATAGAGGCATCGATGTTTAAGGTCATATCAGATGCTTTACCTGATTTTGTTGTGATAATCACTACTCCATTGGCTGCACGAGATCCATAAATTGCAGCCGAAGCGGCATCTTTTAGTATACTAACAGATTCAATGTCTTTGACATCGAAGTTATTAAGGTTACTAACAGGAATACCATCAATAACATATAATGGATTGGAAGAATAGCTAACTGAACCAATACCTCGAATTCGAACTGTTGGAGAAGTTCCAGGGCCACCTGTATTAACAACTGTTACACCAGAAACCTGCCCCTGAAGGGCTGATTCTATCGTGCTGACTGGCTTTGTTTCCAGGTTTTCAGAAGATAATTTAGACACTGAACCTGTAAGGTTTTGTCTTTGTTGTGTTCCATACCCCACAACTACGACATCTGATAATTCGGTAATGTCCGGTTGAAGTTTAACATTAATCTTTGTTTGATTACCTACGGCAATGTTTTGAACACTATATCCAATAAACGAAAAAGTCAGTATTGATTCATTGCTGGCTTCAATACTATAATTCCCGTTAAGATCTGTGGTTGTACCTGCTGTAGTGCCTTGAAGTACAACATTTACACCAACTAATGGATTTCCATCCGGGTCTTGTACATTACCTGTAACCAATCGTGTTTGGCCAAAGGTTAGCATTGAGACTGCGAGGAGCGGCAGCAGAAAAATTACTGCCTGGACAAATTTGTTTTTTTTCATAGGTGTTAGTTTAAAAGATTAGTTATTATTAGGTCAAAGGGTTTAAATTAATTGTGTTTATATCTACTGATTAGATGCAATGGTCACATAGCCCTGAAAGGCTTTAATACAGTCCACATATAGATTCAGCGACAGACTTTGCCCTGAATCATCTTTCAAAACATGTATTTCCTGTTTAGTTTTTATAGTGAAAAAGAGAAAAGGATAGTTTGTCCATTAAGGGAATTGTTCCCCCTCAAGAATATACCCATAACCAGGTCGGATATAATACCCCTATTCTTTTTACATGCAGGATATTTTTCTTGTAAGAATAATGCTCGTTAATAGGAACATCGAAAAATAATTGATTCATAAGTGATATTGGTTTTAATAGTTAGGTATGGGCTAAAATAGATTATACTACCGGATGAGGTATGGAACAAATGTTGAAGAATTTGGCAATCTGGTTGAAAAAGGACGAAAACCAAACAAAGTGATCTTAAAAAACAATATACTATCAAAATAATGGATGGAGTTTATACAAAATCTGATATCAACTTTTATTCCTATTTTTACACTTGTCCTATAATTGTAAGAAAATGAAAATCTGGCCAATTCTTTTTCTTTTAAGTCTTTGTTATCGTCTTTTCCCCCAGGAACATTTTACTTTCTCTTCTATTAACACCAAGCATGGTCTTTCAGACAATAGAGTGCATAAAATCAGTCAAATGAATGACGGACGTATGTTAGTTGTTACCGAAGGATTGATCAATATATATGATGGCACCGGATTTAGGTATATTCACTACAACGATCAGGATGCATATAACATTTCCAGAAACGGAGCAGTTTACCAGGCTTACATTGATCAGAATAACTATTTGTGGTTAAAAGACCACCTTAAACTTTTTCTCTTTAACCTTAACAAGGAATTATTCTTATATGATATTGACAGTGTTTTTGCTTCTGTTGGTATTCAGGATAAGGTAAAGGACATTTACATGGACAACAAAAAAGATTTTTGGTATATAACCGATAAGGATGAGTTGTTCTACAAGCAAAAAGAAGAAAAACAAGCCCGGTTGTTTATTCAAAATGTCTCGAATATTGATGGTGTACATGATCAACTATTTGATTTAAATGAACATGAAGGCAATATTTATCTTTTCTACAAATCTGGAAGGATATCTTGCTTTAAAATAACTACCGCTGAAAAACTTTTTATGGCAAACTATTATGAAGGCAGTGAAAACTTGTTTTACACGGCATTAATGACAGCCTTCTATAAGCAGTATATATATCTTTTAAGCAACACAGTTGAAAATGGAGGATTGCTGGTAAGATTTGACCTTAACACAAAAAAATGGAAAAAACTAATCTCGCCGGAAAAAACATGGCTTAACACAATAACAATAGACTCAGCAGGAACATGTTGGGTCAGTTCTCATTATGGTCTTTGGCGAATGGACCAGAACCTTGAAAATATTGAACAAATTACCCATTTAAACTTGAATGATGGCGTAAAATATGAAGCTGAAATAAATACACAATTCCATGACAACAATGGAGGTTTATGGATTGGGACTTTAGACCGGGGATTACTATATTTTCACAGGGACAGATTTAAATTTAACCAATTTGGCCCATCGCATTTCAAAGCTTTTAATGCAGAGAACCTTCGGGTTACATGTTTTGAGGAATTGAATGATGTTGTTTTTATCGGAACAAACAATGGGTTGTTTCAATTATCAAAAAAACAACAAGCGATTAGCAGAATTGGCAAGGTTCCAAAAAACACTCTTTGCAACAAACTATATAAAGACATAAACAATCGGATTTGGTTATGTACCGATAAAAACGGCTTATTCAGCATTAAAAAGGGTGTTGTAAAGCACTACGATTTTAAGTTTCGTTGCCAGAATCTTTTTGAATCGTCGGATAGTATTTGCTTCATGTGCACCGATGAAGGTTTTGGCACTTTGGACATAACAACTGGTACCTATAAGAAAATTGAATCATCTGTTCAATTGGGTCATATTTACCAACTCATGGATTTTGGAGAAAACAAGCTCTTGGGTGTCTCCTACGGAGATGCCGGTCTATTTGTGTATGACAGAAAAAATGATTCTTATATGTTTCCTGATGACAATGAATACCGGATGCTGCGCCATAGCAATAAAAAATGCCATGACATGTTAACCGACAATCGGGGACTGATTTGGTTTGCCACACAAGACGGACTTAATGTTTATGATCCATCCGACAACTCCTCTTGGTATTTTAACGAAGCTGATGGACTGATAAACAACAACATAAGATCTATCGTAGAAGATGACAATGGCCGCATATGGCTCTCTACCTCTGCTGGTATATCTTGTATTGCCTTATTGCAGAAAAACAACAGATACACCTTTTCGTTTTTGAATTACAACCTATACGATGGAGTAATTGAGAATGAGTTTTTGCCCCGATCCGTTTTCGGAATGGAAGACAGCAGCATTTTATGGGGCGGTGTAGGGGGTTTTAACGAGCTAAACCCCAACAAATTTAATTTGCCTGACCAAAAACTTGCCCGCCCCATTTTTACGAAGATGTTACTTTTTGGCAAAGAAGTAAAAGTTGGAAAAGAATACGATGGACAGGTTTTATTAAACCAAACCATCAGTACCACAAAAACAGTTGAACTTAAACACTCCCAGAATTTTATCAGCTTTGAGGTATCTGCCCTGAACTATGTCAATCCAACACATTCATACTATCGCTATCAATTAGAAGGGTTCGACAATTCGTGGCATGTAAAAAACCCTCCTGATGGACTTGGAAGAATTACCTATACAAAGATCCCTCCGGGGACTTACTGTTTGAAAGTAAATTCAGCAGTAAACAACCAGCAATGGAACAATCAAGTTGCTGAACTTAATATTGTAATCCTACCACCATTCTGGAAAACCGGTTTGGCACTTACTTTCTATATTATTCTAATTGTAGGCATTGTGTTTTTTATTGTGAACTCAACAGTTAAAAAAAATAAAAGAAGAATGCTTCAAAAGCAAAAGGAAGAATTTGACCAGATGAAACTTTCTTTCTTTACCAATATTAGCCATGAGTTGCGTACACCAATTACCCTAATATTGACTCCACTGGAATCAATCATCAAAAAAACAATGGACAAGGAGCTTGTCAAAAGGTTATCCGGGATACATGGTAATGCAAAAAACTTATTAAACCTTGTTAACCAACTCCTGGACTTTCGTAAACTTGAAATGAGAGGTGAAAAAATGCATCTAAGTCTCTGCTATTTAAATGAGTTTCTTGAAACCCTGGTTAATAATTTTTACGAGATTGCTGTAGAAAGGGAAATACAATTAAGCTTCGAAAACCATGCTAAGAACCTTTATGTTTATGCTGATAAAGATAAACTTCAGAAAATTATAAATAACCTGCTTACAAATGCATTAAAATACACCCAAAAAAAAGGACTGGTTAAATTATGTTTGAGTGTTACTCATCCAGGTTTTCAAGAAGATTCAGAAATTCAAATACAAGTTAGCGACACCGGACAAGGTATCGCTGAAGAGGATCAAAAACAAATATTTGATCGTTTCTATCAGACAAAACAAAATCTGCATGCTGGAGGTAGTGGGATAGGACTGCATTTAGTCAAACAATATGTTCTGATGCATAAAGGATCTATTGAAGTAAAAAGCCAGGTAAATCGGGGAAGTACTTTTACCATAGTGCTTCCTGTAAATCCTGAAAAATCTGAAGAAAGAGAAATTATCTACCAGAAAAAAAACATTAATCCTTCAATAAAAATTCTGCTTGTTGAGGATCATATAGAATTTCGAACATTTTTATACAATGAATTATCTGAATATTACAATATTATTTTAGCTTCAAACGGCAAAGAGGGGCTGCAAAAAGCAAGAAAGCACCAGCCCAACCTGATTGTTTCAGACATCATGATGCCTGAAATGACCGGGACTGAGTTCTGCAATATTTTAAAAAAAGATCTGAACATCTCACATATCCCAATAATTTTACTTACGGCAAAATCATCAGAAGAATCCCAGGCAGATGGTTTTAAAGCAGGTGCGGATGCCTACATCACAAAACCTTTTAACCTGGATATACTATTGATGCGCATCCAGAACCTGATCGATCAACAAGAACAACGTAAAAACAGGTTTAAAAAGGACCTGATAATCAATCCCGATTCGATTACACTGACAGATGTTGATGAAGAACTAATTAACAAGGCTATTCATCATGTTGAAAAAAACCTGGACAATACTTCCTATTCTGTTAAACAACTAAGCAGGGATATGTTTATGGACAGGACAGGCTTATATCGAAAGTTACTTGCTATTGTTGGTCAAACACCTTCTGAGTTTATCAAATCCGTAAGATTGAAAAAGGCTGCTTTATTACTTGAAAAGGGTACTTCTGTCAGTGAAGTTTCAGGGACAGTAGGTTTTGCCACCACTAGTTACTTCACTAAATGTTTCCAAAAAGAATTTGGCATAAAACCTTCAAATTACAAAACATCCAAACAACAAAGGAAAATTGCTGAAGGCAAATATGCCCTCTGATAAAAAAACGTACAATATTTTGTGAAATGCACTAAACGCAATATACCCGTTGCTAGTATTACCGGGATACCATTATCAACAAATTTGGTTTTCATTAGCCCGAAATAATACTCAACGCCACTCTCTTCACCCCATATAGCAATACGATCGGGTTCAATTGTGGAATAATAGACATTTCCACAACAATAAGCCATAAAGCCCCAGCTTGCACCTGTAATATAACTCCCTCCCCTGCAAGCTGGTCCCTCACTAAAAATGTCACCCAGACATTTTCTAAACGTTCGGCCCTCTAAATGGTCTGTATGGTAGAAATACCTGAATTTTTGCTCTCGCTGGGTATGGTTTATTTGGTGCCCGCGAGGGCTACGCCGTTCGTTGGCATTGGCTGTTGCTTTAGTTGTATCTTTTACATGAGTTACACCGCCTCCGTTTTGCTCACACTTTTGTTTACTTTTTAATCGTGTTCGCGAGCTCCCTCCGGTCGGTTGGGAAGTATGAGGTGAATGGTTAAAATTATTTAGAAATTTAGTTTGGGCAAGTTCTTTAAAATTGTAAACCATAGCCTAAAACACTAACCAATCAAGGGTTTTTGCGTATAAAAATAAATTCAACTGAAATCTAAATAAATAAATACATTATGAATCGAAATTTACTAGTCCTACCGGTTATTCTTATCTTATTATTTTCATGCAAAAAAGACGACCCTGCAATACATGTTATTATTGAGGGCGTAGTGCTTAATGCCGAAACCACCCAGCCTGTAGTGGATGCAAAGGTTGAAATTATTACCAATAATTCTACACATACAGCAAGTAGTGATGAGACGGGATATTTCAATTTGGGGAAATATACCATTGGCGATTATACCATAATAATTTCAAAAGAGGGTTTTGCTACTCAAACCCAACAAGTTCTTGCTGCCGATAATTTGTCTGGTGGGGGAGAAAACGGTTACTATGTGGTAAAATCGATAGTTTGTAACCTGGTTCCAGCAACCGAAGTAGCGGAACTGACGGTTTACAGAAAGTTTGACGATGGCGAAGTAATTGCAGCCAATAATTTTCCCTATGTAATTGCCACTGGCGATATGAATGCGACTATCGAGGGAACTACCGATGAGTTTGGGAGAATATCATTAAATAACGTACCACAAACCTTTACCATTTCAATAGACCATGAATTAAACGGAGTGCGCTACAAAACCACCTCTACAGTTAATATTCGTGAGGATAATTATATAGTTGTTTATGGGTATTATGCCGAGGCGAGTTTTGGCGTTGCGTCTGCCAATATTTTAGATAGCGATGGCAAATCATTAGAGAATTTCCCTGTAGATGGCACGATAAGCTTACAATTTACAATTCCGGTTGATACCATAAATTCAAATATAAGTTTATTGGAAGATGCCTGGAATAATACAGCCTATACCCACGCATGGTCGAGCAATAATATGAAGCTGGATATTAAACCAAGCTCAAACTTAAATGCAGGTTCGTTGTATAGTGTTGACCTTGAATTGGTGAATGTAAGCGGAATGCAGGAGTACAATAATGTTATCAATTTTGTTACTGCGGAATAATAATTTTAAAAATATAATCTCATGAAAAGACTAAATTCTATTTGGAAAAGCTTTTTTATTGTGATTCTTGCCTTTTCTTTAACTCAGTGCGAAAAAGACGATAATAACGGAAATCCGAGCGACCATATTGACTCAAAACACAACTTTGGGACATTAACTGATAACAGTGACGGAAAAACATATAAAACGATACAGATTGGCGACCAGGTTTGGATGGCTGAAAATTTAGCACACGTTCCTGATTCGGGAAATTACCGGGCTTATGATGATGACCAGACAAATGTTGCTACCTATGGTTACCTATACGATTGGGAAACCGCTCAACTTGTTGCTCCTGATGGTTGGCATTTGCCCTCAAAAGAAGAGTTTCAACAATTAGAAGATTATTTGGCTGAGAATGGTTTTTCTTATACCGGAGAACTAGGTAGTGATGCAATTGCAAAAGCACTTTGTGCAAGTACAAATTGGAATACCGACATTTATACCGATGGTGCGCCAAGCAACAATGGTTATCCTGAAAAAATTAATATGACAGGTTTTTCCGCGTTAGCTGCCGGATTATACCATTATTCTTATAGCAGAATGGGTACTTCGGGGTATTGGTGGAGCAGCACCAATTTAAACGATTATGTAGCCACTACATTTCATATTCGCTCCGATTATACAACTACATTTTTGTATAGCATTGAAATGGATAACTATTTTTCGGTAAGATGTATTAAGGATTAGGATTATTGCTCATACACAAAACTTTAAAAGGGCAGTTTCAAACTGAAACAGCCCTTTTTTGTATCTAATGATTAATTTTTTATTCGTCATTAAGGGCTTTATATTAACTTTTGTCTGAATGACAGCTTTTTCAATGAAGCCCCAAGTTAAAGCTAAATCATTGTTAGCCACTTTAGCATATACCGAATAATCATTTATTATTTTTCCCTCAGTAGGAGGTGACGGTTGTTTTAAATGAATAAAACAAGTTGTATCAACTCTAAAAGGATCAGTTAACCCATTAACTATCTGCTGATTACAGCTCATTGAAGGGTTTTGGTTAAAATCCATTAAGTCTGTACTATGTGTTTTACAGCTCAGAACAGAAATACAAACAAGAATATAATACCAAAATGTTTTCATTAAGAGACAATTAGCTACAATTATTCTTTTATGTTTTTTTGTAAGCTAAGCTTTAGAGCTTTATAATAAGTTTATGAATTGGCTTAAATTTTAGAAAAATATCCTTTAGTTTTTCTTTTTTTAAAGCATCTGCCCATCCTGTCTCTTTGTTTTGAATACCAACAATACTATCAGTTAAAACAAATCCTGTACAGAGAACAAGTTTATCATCATGATACAATATCAGTTTACTTTCGCAGGTTGCCATGTCTCCTTCTGATCTTATAAAATGAAAATTATTCTTTAATTCTTCCAATAATTCATTTTCACTACATTTAAATAATTTTTGTTTTGTCATATTAGCAGGCAGTTCAACAATATCCTCCTTAGAAAAATATAGATATGCAACATTATGTGATAGTTCGAAGTCTACCTCTTTCAATGGATTTAACTCAAACTGTTGTTCGTTGCAGCACACAAGATCTTCAGGAAGATTAGTTATAATCAGAGGATAACCTAAGATAAAATACCCCCCTGCCAATACTATCACAAGCATTATTAAACAGATAATTATTTTCTTTCTCATATTTATTATT
Source organism: Bacteroidales bacterium (assembly GCA_050295515.1). Classification (GTDB taxonomy): domain Bacteria; phylum Bacteroidota; class Bacteroidia; order Bacteroidales; family UBA10428; genus UBA10428. Next base: position 68,898 of record JBNKPU010000138.1, read on the forward strand.
TCGTTGCAGGTAATTCTCCTTTCAATAAAACTGCCATTATTCTTTTTGACCAAATTTTCATTGGTGACAACCCCGCCACTATAATAAACTATTTTCGAGTGGAGCCAACAGTTGCAAACTGGCTGGCAGTTAAGGGGGTATAATTGCAGCACTAACTGGTTGGCATAACGAAAATAAAGTTACTTTTAGTAACTTTATTGAGTTGTTGTGAGCAAACTAAAAAAAACACCGAAACATGATAAAATTTAACGAGCTTCAGGAATGGTCTAATGACATTTGGCCCATATTGACTGATATAAATATTTCGATTACAAATCTTAGAATTTTAAGAACTGAGGAGGAAAACAAACTTCCTGATATTCATAATGGATTTTTTAGATTATTTTGGCACCAACAACGATTTATTTTGATTGTGCAACTGGCTAAAATATTTTCTGCTAACGAAAATCAAAAAAAGAATATTAATAAATTATGTAATAGATTTGAGAATGAAGGATTGGATGAGAGACTTAAAAATATACTGATTGATAATTCTTCTAAACCTTTTGTTGATGTTTTCAGAACTCGTGATGATATTTTATCAGCAGTTAAATCATTAAGAGGTAAATTAGGAGAATTACATAATACAATTGAAAATATTGAAAAGCTTAGGAATAGGTACTATGCGCATTCTGATACCAAGACAAATTTACCAAGTATTGAACATTATATTTTAGAAGAATTAGTGAATTTAGCAAATAACACTTATAACACTCTATACGGAAAGATTTTTGATAGACATGCTACTTTCGAGAGGACGAATGATTTTGATATTAGATATGTTATAGGATTAATAAATAAAAAATAATCAAAATGGACAGAATACAATTGAGTTGGCAGCCGATAGGCAGAGACTAGCGGAGAACCTCTCACAGAACCGCACTTACTGGTCTCGTATACGACGGCTCAGTAGCTATAAAGGACAGCTCTTTTCACCAAACCTACTAGTCCTGTTTTACAGGGTCTACCCCATACCACATACTAATCTGTGGGTCATAATACCTAGCCCCATAATAGTACAACCCCGTCTCTTTATCCAATTCCTTGCCGTTGAACAGGTATGGTGTGCGATGGTGATCAGCACGGTCTTCAAAGAATGTTTCACCAAACGGGAAATACTCGAAGTGTTGATATACTCTGCTAGGCTTTTCTTTATTATTTCACTTGCTTTTAGCCTGAAGCCGAAGATGCTATGGACAACTGGGATTATCTTTCTCATTGTTTGGTGTTTCAAAAATCTCAATATTAAAAACATATATTTTTGATATTCGACTATCGTCTATATATGTTGGTAAGTTTGTATACGGTAATATTAAATTCATGTATTTTATTTTAACTTTTTGAAAAATGTACTCATTTGTACTTATCCCACTACTTACAATTCTATAGATTTCATTTACCTTGGAGTCTTGCTCTAAATAAAACCATTTACCCCATGATAGTTTGGTGAAATCAGTGTTTAAAGCTTCTTCATAATCTATTGAAGTATAAAGAACGGAATCTGATGTCCAGACAATGTATCCAGTTCTTAACTTTAAGTAACTATAGGTCCAGTAACAAACAATTATTAATACCAGAATAATAAAACTTTTGATAATAGCATTAACTTTTAATCCTCTTTTACCAGCTTGGTTTGTTCTCATCTATCTTGAATTTTTCACCGTGTTTTTTATATAAGTTCACCAATCCTTTACCTAAAGCATCAATATTCTTCTGTTGAACCCACCTGCTTTATGAGAACCCATGATATTGTCCTCATATCCTGAGTTTGGAACACTTCTTTTTGTGCCGTCTATGACTTGATCTGTATAACGATCCTTTAATCCTATTAAATGAGCAAATTCATGGGAAAACAAAAGATCGTTATCCCCAGTATACCACTTACCTTCATCACCTCCTGTAACAAATGATCTCATTTTTTCATTTGTAAGTTCAATATAATTGGAAGTACTAAAAGGATTATACTCATCTGGAATTATTGAAGGTACATCTGTTGGATTATCTTCATTATAAAGTTCTACAGAAACATTAAACTTTATGCCATAATCTTGACCAGATTCATCATCATGGTATGTCTGATATCCATCTCCCTTATTCCATTCATTATTTATTGTACTCTGAATACGATCTGCTTGTTCAGATGAAGCTCCATCCCCATAAATATAGATTTTAACCGATACTTCCATATCAATTCGGTTGTTCTCTTTATTCTCGGAAGCTTAAACACCACCATCACGACCATCAGGATCAATATATGAAAGTGGATTATTAAGAGTATAATTATAAGGGCTTAAATTTGGATATTTATCTGCCATCGGGTCAACTCTTATAAACCGCTGTACAACATTTTCCTGCTGTTCATCAGCTCTATGCACAACTTTTATCACTTTTTAATTTGATTAAGCTCATAAAAGTATTCTCCCTTTCTTATTTCTTCGCTCGTTACATGGAAATTCGCAGAATCAATGGTATACGATTTATAAGTTTTTGTATCTGGTATATTGAAAACTACTTCATTTTCAATAACCCCACTTACATCTGTTGGGAGTTCTTCAAAATAGACGATACTACCTTTTAATGTAAAAATTATTTTCCTTGTAATTTCAGTATAATTGGGAGGTTTAGTACCTATTGCCTTTTGCACATCGTTATATGTAGCATTATATTTAAAGACGTATAACGTATCCCATTTAAAATCGGTAATATCTCCTATTGAAACCAAACAATTGCTCTTATTTGCACAAGCCTTTATTTGGGCTACAATTCTTTTTTCAAATGATTTTATTCCATTATCACAGGCGGATAGTATTAACACAAATGAAGTCAATAATAAAATAATTACTCGTCTCATATCTTACAATTTTGGTCCTCTCATAACTTCTGCTTTTATCTCATCTCTTTTTCTTGCTTCTGCGTCTTTAGCGCTTTGTTCACTGGTCGTATAACCGTTATTGTTTAATCCTTTCAATGTTTCAAGAGCACTATTGTATTGTCCTTCAAATCAATGCTATTTGAATCATTCATGTATAAGTAAGTGTATTTTATATTAAAATCTATTTTAAAAATAGAATCTTTATAAACTCTCAACAGTGGTGAATATTTGATAAGTTCATCAAAAAATTATTAATGTAGCCCATGTAAAAAGTATCAAGACCAACTATGAATATTGATTTCAATTGGTGATATTCTCATAATTTCATTAATCATTTTACCTAAGGCAGTATTTCTTTGTTCATCATAATAAAATCTAAACTCTTTTTCTCTTGTTGTAATTATAATTAACCAACCTCCTTTTTTAATATAGCTAGATTTAATTTCATTCAAAATATTTATATTCTTTTCTATTATATGTATGATGGTCTGTTATGCTATAATCTGTCGGTTTTCCGTCCATTGATCGTTTAGCATGAATTAGCTCATGTGATAATCCAACTTCGTCAGGTCGGGTTTGGCCAGAGACATTTCCAGTAACAGGATCTTTCGTATCTATAAGAGGATTTGCTGAAGGGTCAAAATTAACATTCGCATCAGAACCAATTCCATTAATTGCATTCCTAGAATTAACGTCTGTTTCAGAATTTCCACTACCCGAAGCTCCAATTGAAATCGTTACTGTTTTAGATCCTGCATCTTTTTTATTTAATTCTCTTATTAGCTTGTTACCTGCTTTCAAATAAGTTCCTTTATTTTCACCACCCATTCGAATTATTATCATTTCACCCTTGCTATTTAGTATCCAATTTGTCATGGTAAGTTTTTAAAGATGCCGTAAAATTACTCATGCTATGTTTATTGAAGTTTTGTGTTTCATTTCTTAATCTACTTATTTATCAAAAGAAATTTAACCTCACTTTATTACAAACTCAATCTATAAATCTTTTATGTATTTGATACAACCTTTCTTATATTTTTCAATTCGTTTTATTTCACCAGTTTCGTCAAAACACATCCACTTTCCATCTTTGCAATAAATTTTCTGGGGCATAATAAAGCTTTTTCTTTTATCCAGAGTTGTAATTGACTCAAGATTTTGTTTTATCTGATATGAATATTCTTCTTCGGTAAGTTTAATCATTTGTTCGTTCATTACCTTAAAAGTAAAATCATTAAAATTTTCATAATCAAGTATCCAAAGTAAGGGGCAATACCTCCCCTTATTCTTTAATACCCCACTTTCATAATAATTCTTCCATTTTCCAATCTTGTAATTATTCCGAAAACGACCAAGCTCTTTTATGTTCCCATTTCTATAATATTCCCTATAAACACCATTTTTTTTCCCATTTTTAAAATTGGTTTCTTTGATTTTTATAGAATCCTTTATGAAAAATATCTGTTTCCCATGTAATACTCCTTCTTTATAGTTTGATAGCTCTTGTATAGAACCATTCCTATAGCTAAAATATGTGCCATTAATTATTTCCTTTCCAGTGCTATCATAATAGCCTAAAAATTTGGAATATAATATTGTGTTACCTCTATATTTATATGTTTTAATTTCAAAATTATTATCTGCAAAATGCTCTATTTCTTCAATAATTTTTCCTTCATTATTAAATTTTTTCCAAACACCAATATTGAGACCATCCTTGTATTGCCTAATCCATTTTATTTCCCCATTTGTGTGGTAGGTGGTGTCAATTTGCCCAAAAATATATTGAGCAAAAACTATATTAAGCAATAATAAAATTAAGCAATTATAAATCTTCAACATCTATATCTTCTTTTATGTATCTTATTTCAAATGTATTACCATCTTCCAATGGTTCATCTAACCAAATCGCTTTCTTTGTATCACCCCCCCACTCTGAAAGTTGATTTATGATTTGACCTTTCAATAAGTTATCAGTATCCTCATTCCCTGTTGGTTTTAAATATAAACCAATACTTGTAGCAATATCCTCAAATTTATCATTCTAAAAAAGACCCAAACGGGGCTTTATATCTTATGTTTTTACTACTTTCTTAAATACCAACCTGCATCTAATTCTCGCCATTCCTTAACTTTAAATGTTTCTGGAGGAGCTTCCATGTTTACCTTAATTAAATCAGGTTGGTCAAAAGAATAAATCGAAAAGTAAACGTTTCCATTATAATCTGCACTAAAGGTATTTACATTAAGAGTGTTAAAAAAAATGGCTATATTTTTTAATGTATCGATACTAAAATCAAATTTATATTCAGAAGAATCTATATAGGCGATAGCCTGAGTAGTATCTATAGCTATTTTAATATTTCCTGAATTTACAAAAGTATCACTATTCAGAGTCTTTGATATATAAACTAATCGATTTCCGTTACCATCTTCACCTCGTTGAAAAATGCCATACCCCTCATATTCCTTAAAAGATGTTTGTTTATGCTCTTGCACAAAATTCAAGTAAGCCTCTGGTATGCTGCATGAAGTTGCGATTACAACACAGACAGCAATCAGTAATATTTTTTTTAATGCCATAAGCTTATTGTTTTAAGGAATAACTATACCTGGTGATAATGGTCCAACAATTACTTTACCTGGGTTTGACTTCATGTCCCATCGACGACCACCAAACCATCTTGAAAAAACACCTCCACCTCTAGCATAATTATAACCTGCTTCTATTGAAAATTGGTCATCCGAAGAATCCCATTGAGGAGAATACCCGTTAGCATTTGGACTTCCTGCAGGGATTCTGTTCCCAATTAAATAATAATCTTTAAAAAACACCTTTTTGATAGAGCCTGTAATATATTAATCGTAACATATTAAACAGCAATGTATTCTTCAAGGTCATTTTCTTTATATACTACTTTAACATCTTTACTAAAAAGTTTTGAAGTTGTATCCTCTTTATTACACTCAATTATTGAATCAATTCCTATATACGTGAATTTTATGGAGATTGGTTGATAAGCACAACTGGATTAATAAAAATAATAACATTATTTAAACTACTATCTTTAAAACTAATTTTTACTTTGTAAGTACTTAATAAAAAAATATAAGACAAACCCAATTGATGAAAAAACAATTAAATCTAATATGAATTTAATTAGGTCAAAACCAGTTTCAAAATCACAATCAATACATTTACCTGCAAAACCGATATAAAAAGTAAATGGAAATCCAACTTTTGTAAATCCATCAGATTTAGCATTAAATTCACCAAACAAAATACATGCAATTAAAAATACAACTACCGATAAAACAATTATATATTTTTTCTTCATAGAATTACTGGTTTAGATTGCCATCATTATATTCTTCTATCATTATTCCAATCTGTTCAGGAGTTAAATCAATGCTATTTAAATCATTCATGTATTTACTTCCTCCACTAAACATCATGTTATTTTTGTTAGCCTTCTGAGTACCTTCATCCATATATTGTTGATCGTTCCATGGGAATAATCCATCTACATAAGTTGCCCAAGTATCAGGATGAAGCATTCCTCCGGTATGTCCAAGTTCATGAGGTATAGTATTCATATCTTTTCCATTAATCATATTTGGGACTAATCTTTCATTAAGATAGACTTCCTTTCCTCCAATCTTGTTTACCTTACCATAAAGCCCAGGCAAATCTTTATTTGATTTTACTTCAATTAGATGTTCGTTACTTTTTAAGCTACTCTTATTATTAATAACCCTGACATCAACATCAACCATGACTTTAACATCCCTGAATTCGCTTGGAACAATAATATTGTTGGCAGGTCTATCTAAACCTTCATTTATGCTAATTTGCTCATAATTACTGGCTTCCATATATGACATTGAATATGAATTAATAACTTGAGCTTTGACCTGGTTTGCTAATGCACTCATATTTAAAGAAGAATTTCCTGATGAATTTAACACAGCGGCTTTTAAGGATATATTAATCACTTTATTTCCATTATTATCAAACGATGTTGTTATCGTCCAATCCTTCCCATCAACATCTCTTAATTTGATTGGATTATTTGCGGAAAAACAATAAGGTGAAATATCTGGGTGTTTCTCAGCGAGTATATCAACACCATACCATACACTAACCTGCGGGTCGTAATATCGTGCCCCGTAATAGTACAGGCCAGTTTCCTTATCTAATTCCTTTCCATTAAATAAATATGGAGTACGATGGTGATCTGCCCGTGCTTCATAGAATATTTCACCAAACGGGAAATACTCGAAATGCTGGTGAATCAAGTATGTCAAAATGAACAGTTGGTTCAATCCTATACTTTGATTCTTCACAACAATCACTATCTTGTTTCTTCTGAAAATTGGAACATGAAAAAAAGCAATATTGACATAAAAAATACACATTTCATTTTAACACCTTTTTTCAAATACAAACAGCAATATTAAAAGTTGTTTCGACCTTTTACTCATCACTAAATCTTTTATAAGGATATTTAATGTTCATTCATCTGCACTTGTAATTACACCATAGTATATTTTACAAATCTTCATCTTTTCTTTAATTCTTTTTGTGACGGGAATTGTTAGAGAATCTGTTTCTATTGGTTTATTGGCAAAAAACACCAATTCATGAATTTTAACTTCTGCTTGATAATCCTTATTAATAAGAATGACAGTATCTTTTTCCATTAAGCTTTTAGCTAATACAGTAGAAACCAAATGTATATTCTGTTTGAATTCTTGTAGTTTAGCATATTCGATAATTTCAAAAGCACTTTTACCTTTATATTCTATAATTTCTTTAGAAGATAAATTGAAATATTCCTCTTTTTCCTTACATGAATATATAATAAGCAAAATAATAGATTGTACAAGAAACATTTTATTCATAATCCACATTCCCCTGATTTAGTTTACCATCCTGATAATACTTTATTATAATATCTATTTGTTCCTTAGTTAAATACCCTTCTGCTCCTGTGCCACCTTGCTGTTGTTTTATTGCGGTTTGGAACATTAAATTTCCCCATTTAGTATCTTTATCAAGATACTGATCTCCTTCAAACAATCCAAAGAAATAAGTATCATCATTAGGATGAATAAGACCTGCCGTATGTCCAAATTCATGAGGAATTGTAGCGTAATCTCCATAAATCATTTCTGAGATATGATCATAATTCAATGAAATTAATTTACCATATAATCTACCTCTTCCTAATGGAGCACTTCCGCTCGAGTTTTTTTTCATGTCTTCTCCAGAACGTATTACCACTAAATGTTCATTTGATTTAAGATCATCTTTTTTCCCAATTGTTCTTACATTTACATTACATGTAACACTGTAAATACCACCTATCACTGGCACGTCCTCAGGACCACCGTTAAGATGATTCTTCTCGTTTACGACTGGTAAAGTCTTTGAAAATGAAGTTTCAACTTGATTTTTAAGTGCATCGGCCACCATTTGAGTGTTAATATAACTACCGCTGGCATTAAAAACTGCTGCATCAACAGTAATTTTTACTTCAGTATTTTTCCCATTTTGTACCACTTCAATTGTCCAATCACGACCATTCTCATCTTTGATAATTATTGGATTATTACCTACAAAAATGTAAGGTGATAATGATATATATTTTTCCGCCAACGGATCCACCCCATACCACATACTAATCCTTGGATCATAATACCTAGCCCCGTAATAGTACAGGCCAGTTTCCTTATCTAATTCCTTTCCATTAAATAAATATGGAGTACGATGGTGATCTGCCCGTGCTTCATAGAATGTTTCACCAAATGGGAAATACTCAAAATGCTGGTAAACCTCTCCACTGGCATCTGTAATATAACTACTGCTACCTAAATGGTCTGTATGGTAGAAATACCTGAATTTCTCATTGGCATTGGCTGTTGCCTTAGTTGTATCTTTTACATGAGTTACACCGTCTCCATTTTGTTGCTTGTAATATTTTTTAAGCTGGCCATAAGGTGTTTTGCCCGATTTGCCGGCGGTAAACACTGCACCATCCAAACCTAAGCCTTCAAAATTCGCAATAATGGCATCCTTTTGTTGAAGCATTTTCTTATCGTAATTAATGGTATCACCACCTGCTACATACTGGGTGTTTTTATCCATTAGCAGGTATTGGTATGCTCCGCCTTCACCCAACTTACTTACAATACGCTGTCCTTCAATATAGAAATGCTTGGTAAAGTTCATGTTGCTTACTACCATATAGGGGTTCACATACATGGTATAGCTCCCTACCGTACCACTACCACCCATTGGGAAGCCGTTAATGTAAATGGCTTGTCCGTCTCCGGTTGCTTTAATAACACGTTCTCCGGAAGCATCGTACATATAGTGGTGAGTTGAACCATTCTCGGCAATTGCTCTTATTCGGTTTTCCTCGTCCCACAGAATATCCCGGCGCTGACCTTTTCCATTGCCATCGCCTATTCTTTGCCATTTAGTTTGGTTTCCATTGGCATCGTAGGTATAGGCATTGTCTCCAATTTGGCTTGGAGCATGAGGTTTATTGCCTTCGTATTTATAGTCAAATTGATAGGTTGTTTTACCTCTTGTTTCCCAAACAGATTCACCTCTATCTTTACTTTGATGAACTTGAGTTTTATTTAAAATACTACCAGTCGGACTATACCCCATGGTCAGTTCGTATTGATGTTCGCTTTCAGCACCTTCAAAGTGCCCGTTTGCTTCTTCTAATCTATAAAGATCGTCATATTTAAAATTATAGTCAAATCTACCTCCTTTAAACCCGGTTTCAGGGATTGGAGCTGTGCTTTTAAGGTTGGTTATATTATTTACAGCATCGTAGGTGTAAGTATTATCCATTAGTTTCCTGCCCGTTGAAGCCGTTGTCGTAATATGCTCTAATCGTCTCCGGTCGGCTTCATAATTATAGTAGGTCTCAGTTCCATTTCCGAAGCCCATGTAACTACGGTCTTCAAATTTGTCATAACCGATTTGTGTAACATAATCGTAGCGTGTACCTTTTTTCTTTCCAAATACATCATGTAACAATCCACCTTTATTATAATTGTACGTTAATACTTCACCATCAGGATAAACCATTTTCTTTAATCGGTTCCAGGTATCGTATTCCCACTCGGTTTCAAAGGTGAATATTCCTTCATCCGGTACAATTACCGAACGTATGTTTTTAGTGATTTCTCCTAAATTACCATAGAAAAACTCTTGCGCACCTGTACCGTCTTCTTGTAAAACTATTCGTCCTGCTCGATTGTGTTTAGCATCAGGTTTACCGTATTCAAAGGTTACATTATTAATTGTGTTTTCAGGGTATGTAATGCTGATTAATCGGTTATACTCATATTCATACTTAATTTCTTCATCTTTTTCACGGAGGTTAGCTGTAATTTGAGTAAGCATATTTCCGGCAGGATCATAAGTATATTCAGTTAGTCCTGCATCGGGGTGATTACGGCTTAATCTACGTCCGAGCATATCATAAACCGAAATTGTGGTGTTATCTTGGGCATCAGTTACCGAAGTTAATTCATTTATTGCATTATAAACAAAGCTCGTCCAAATATCTCCTGGAGCTTTTACGGCTGTTTGTCTTCCTTTAACATCGGTAAAGCTTTCTGTCTTAATTCCATTGGCATCAGTAACACGGATCATAAATTGTTTTACACCATCTCTATCATTTCCAAAGCCGTATTCTGTTTTTGTTTCAGCACCATCTGGTAATTTAGTTTTAATTCCTCGGTCTAAAATATCATATTCTACTAAAGTAGCTGAAATATCATCTACATCGGCATTAAATTTACCAATGCTACCTTTGTTCTCTGTTACCGGATACTTTGAAGAAATACTTCTGCCAAAGGCATCGTATTCAACCAATCCTGATACTAACATTACCTCGGTATCTTCTGAATTTTTGGAGTTGAAGATAGCACCATCCTTTTTAGTTTGTAATACCCTGCCCAAACCATCAATAAAAATGGCTGTTTCAATGGGGTTGTCAGGATGTTCAGGGTCGAAGTGCTGTGTTTGTGCCCATGCAATTTCCGCATCATGGAAATACTTGAATCGAATGGTATAATCCTGACCTGATTCTATTTCATAAGGACCCGTAATGTTTGTAATTCGCCCAATATTATCAATCTCATACTGCGTTTCATGTCCATTTAAGTCGGTCGTACTTTTTAGTTGCCCAAACTTATAATCATAGGTGCTTGAAGAACTATATCCATAGGCATCACGAACCGAAGTAACGAAACTATGAACTACATCGTCGTAATCGTAAGCAAAATACAAACGTTCGCCTTTGTAATTCTCAGGACGTACAATTGAATCCAGAAGACCGTATTTGTTATAGTTCATATCATAAACAGCTTGACCTTTTTCTAAGCTTTGCCTTATTTGAGTAATTTTCCCATTGTTTTCATCAATAGAGGTCTCTCTTTTACGTAATGTCTTTCCACTACCCGTCACGGCAATAGACTTAGGTACCGATAAAATATTTTTGTTGGCGATTTCCCAGTAGTCAATGCTTGCGGTAATGTCATCGCTATCATTATTAGGCTCTCCAAAATCGGTATATGCCACTACATTTCCATAAACACCATATCCGAAACTTACTTTTGTTGATTTTTGAGCTTCGCTTTGTCCTTCATAAAAATATTTTTGAGTTTCAATCAATGCTGGGAATACTATATCGATGCCTGATTCCTGAAAATCTTCGGGCAGTGTGGCCATTTCCCTTGATTTTAGTTCGTATTCATTAATGGTTTCCACATATTTCTTGCCCTTGGCATCCTGTAAATATTCAGAAAGCATTAAACCTTTTTCGTAGTAATTATCATTGGCAAAAGTACGTACTGTTGTTCTGTACACATCGCCACTTTCATCCAACTGGCTTGTTCTTACTTCCCCAAAACCATAGAAAGCTCGCTCATGGCGGTCGTGATAACCATTTTCATAAGCAAATTCAGTTACCATATTGTCAATACCATCACCTTCATGTCCATCATGAACTTCAACTTTGCTTAATGCCCAAACCGGTTGGGGCATTTTGTAAGTATGACCAGCCAATTCATAATCCATCTCAATTACCGCACCTAGTGGACGTGAAACAGATTTTAACAGGTTTGTTCTTTTAATATTTGATTTTTTAAGTGTAAGCTTATCATCCGTTGTAGATGTAACAAAATCAGGAAATCCATCGCCGTCAACATCACTTATTTGTTCTTCCTGCCTGTTAAAACTTTGGCTATAAAAAACTTTAGGATTGATACATAATTTTACAACCGGAGCAATTGGAACAATAGGAATACCAACAGTAAAAGCTACGTTTGCGGAACGGTTTGTAGATGAACCTTTGTTAATGTTGCCAATATTCGATAATTCAAGCTTTGGAGAAGAAAAACCATTACCTGTATTAAGATAAGTATATACCTTTCCGTTTTCTTTAAATACTTTATCAATTAATCCATCTCCGTTTACATCTATAAGCGACCCTTTTAATGTATTGTCGGAACGTGAAATACCAATTCCAGCTGCTATGCTACCATTACGGATATTAATTCCTAAACCGCCTGAAACACTTGTGGCATAGCCTTTTCTAATGTCAAAACTACCCCAATTTTCTTCCTGAGCAAATTTGTACCCTAAATTTAAGGCAACATACCCGTTTTCCTGATTTATTCTATCCGGTAAGCCATCACCATTAATGTCCATCCATGTAAATAAAGCTTCGTCGTTGCTATATGAAGCACTCGCACTTAATGAGGCTGCATCTGAAAGCACCGAGAAACTTGAAGACTTTGGAGAATTGCTGGCTTCTTTTTTCGATTCCGGGAAACCGTTGATTGATGCTCCAAAAGAGTATAATTTAGTTTTATGATTGAACTCCCATCCATGAGGAACTGCATTATCCATTAGCCCTCCGGTTGGAGTTGTATATTGAATTTTATTCTCACTAAGCATGTCCGGGTAACGGTCACCATTCATATCCATATAGTCGGTAAGAACCCTGCTGTTACCAGTAGAGGCACTTCCTCCAACAGTTCCCCCGGCACCTAAAGAAGTGGTGTTGCTTTTCGTAACTTTGTTTACTGCAATTGCTCCATCAGGATTGTCCGGAATTGGATTCTCATATGTTATTTGGTCAAGCCCCATGCGCGAACTGCTAATCGTATCAAAGCTTACATAGGTTAAATCGTCATTACCGATCCAAGCCTTTCTGTTGCCACTGGCCAACATCATGTTAAATTGATTCTTGTCTGCACGGTAACCATTATTGTTATCAAACTGACTATTCATTTCGTCCTCTGTTTCTGACTTACTTAAATCAATTTCAGGTACTTCTGCCTCTTCATCATAACCGTCCATGTTTAACTCAGCTTCAACAATTGGCTGATAGCCTTTTCCATTCATGCCATTGTACTGAAACTGCCCCCAATTTCTATATAGCGAACCAAAAATGTAATCTTCATCTGCATGAAGTGTATGTAAGCCGGCAACAAGTGTATCTGTCTTAATGCTATCGGAACTTATAATAAAATTAGATTTCGTCAGTAAATAAGCTAAGTCTCGGTTATCGGTATGGTATTCTACAAATATTTTATCTCCCTTATTAAGTTTAACCTTAACAGGTGATAGAACAGGTTCTGTTAAACTATCTATTAAAGTGCTATCATGAATTGTTAAGAATTGCTTAGTAAGTAAAGTATCTTGTTTTTTAACAGTAAAGGTTAAATATCCATATACGCTTTTGCTAAATTTTACTTGTGGAGAAATTGACACTTCCTGCTCATATTCTGAATACCAAGCAAATGAATTTCTAATAGGTTCGGGATAATATGAGAATTCCGGAACTGCATAAACTTCAATCAGGTATTTATCACCATCCTTCACCTCTGTAATATTTGGGTCATCAGATTTTGTATAATACAATCTTGGCATCCATTCAATTTTCTGCCAATCAATATTTGTTGAGCTAATTACCCTGAACCTGTAATCATTGCCTTGAGCAACTGTTTGTGAAAACTTCAAGTTAAATGAAGTATCAACATCCCAGGCTATGTCCTGTTCATAAACAGTTTCCTTATCTTTTGTGATGAGAATCTTTATATCATCGCTTGTTACAGGTTTTGTGAATGTTCCGTCTATATTTATTTCTCCGGCAATTGGCGTACCTGCAAATTGTGGAGATGCTAGGATATAATCGGACTTTGCCGAATATTGATATACTGGTTTATTGTTGGCATCAATAATTGTGTCATTGTGCTGAGTATATTCAATAACCGGGTTCCAAAGAACCTGGTCGTATGAACCATCAAAAATAGAATGAACCCTGAAGTAAATTCTTTCGCCTTTTTTTACTGTTATATTGCTAACCCCGCTTGGATATTTGACATTATAGTCCGTAGGCAATATTTCGGTACTCCAAAGCTCATTATCTTTATGTTGAATTGCCACACGAACACCATCTGCCGTAGTATAAGCTTTTCTTTCTTCAGATGAATTTTCAATTAAATTCAAACCACCTTTAATATTAACAGTACCATTAAAAGGAGCTTGCCAAACCCTTACAACATCTTGTAATGGGTTCTTTTCAATTAAATCTTTTATTTCGGCTGAATCGACTTCTACCAAATTGGGGTCAACTGTACCCGATTGTATAATCGGACTTGGTGTTTTTGAGCTTGACTTCTCAAAATGAGGTGTGCCATTTTCGGAAATACTGTTAAAATATACCGAACCACTTTTTACAATATCAATTAAACCATCGCCATTAGCATCTGAGAAATAAACCTCGGTTGTTGATTTGCTCATGTTGTGATTTAACCCTGCTGAAATCGCAAAATTAGATTCAATACCAATATCATGGGTGTTGCTTTTTTCTTTCAAGAATTCATTGATTCCGGTAATGTCTTTTACTGCTCCGAATTTATTATTTTCACTCTCAGGGTTAAGTATTTGAGGCCTGTAAACCATTTTGTTTTGACCATCAACTTTAACCATCATAACTTTATCGGACAAGCCATCGCCATCAATATCAACAAATGCAACACGCCCTTCACTTGATGAGTGGGTAAAGCTATAATTAACTCCTGCTGTGTTGCTTTTTGACCATGGTTTCCAATCCCAGAGCCCGGCTGTAACTGCAAGGCCAGCACCGCCACTTTCAGTTTTACTACCACTTAAAACCGAGGCCTTATCATTAAATGCTCCTTTATCAATAAATCCACCTTTTATGTTGTCTTCACCAGCATTCCAGTTAACTCCGGAGCTATAAGGATTAAAGGTAGTTCCCGAATAAACATCGTTGTAATAGTCGAACGAATGTGTGTTAAATTCTTCTCCACTTGCATCTTTCTCTGTAATGCTTGTAAGAAGGGTTTTAAGGAATGTTCCTTCCTTATAGTTTAATTCATAACTCCTTATGGTTTCAGCATTAAATTTTACTTCGATAGTTTTTAACAAATCAGCTGTAACTTGCTTAAAACCATAACGGGCACTAATGGTAATATCTTTTCTTTTAGTAAAGTTAGGAAGTTCTCTGTCTCGGTTAAAATGAACGGAATATGCACCATTTTCATTTTCATAGCCTGTATAATAAACACTTTCAAGATAAATTTGCGACCCCATTACAGTACCATCAATAATCCCGGCATCATAAACAATGGAATAGTTGTATTTTACAAAGTTGCCGTTCAAATCACGAACTTCAACTAATGCCCAATGTGCAATGTTTCCATCGGCATCCCTCAGTATTGCTGAGTTTAATAAATTACCATCAGATGCAGCACCGTAGTAATATTTAACTCCATTTTTGTCTGTTACAATCCAATAGTAATTCTTTGGGGTGCTTCCTTTTCGGATGATTTTACTAAAAGAACCCTCAACTCTTGGATAAAATTGTTTATTTGAAGTTCTATCATCCAATGTTGCACTTCTATGCGCAACTGGACTTAATTGTTCTCCACCCATTAAATAGGTTTCCGATTCAAGAGTAGGGTGATAATGAGGCACACCCCATCTCGTCTCAACCGAAATAGAAGGAACTGACAGATCCCAACCAAGACCCAACCAACCGTTTCCACCACCGCTGTTGTACGAAATTGCCATTTGTGGCTGCATGCCTTGTCGTCCGGCAGGTATGTTTATCGGGTAGCTTAAATTGGCATTGCCCATTGAGTTGGCTGTTGGAGGCTGAATAAGGTTTATACCTGCGGCAGGGTTTGCTGCCTTTACATCTTTCATGGATGTGGGCGTGTACCCTTGCGTTTCGGGCGATTCAGGTACTTTTATAATGGCATTGATATAATCTGAAAAGTGATTGGTGCGGGATTGGGTAACGTTTGAAGCCAGCAATACTGAATCTCTTGGTATGGCAATCCAGTGATGGCTTACTTCATCAAAAAAGTAGGTTTGAATATCCATTTCTCCATAACCGTTTGGTATTCTGGTTGTATCGTAACCCAAGTTAACGGCAATGTCTTTTTTAAATTCAGTTCCATGAGGAAGAAAACGGTATCCGGCATATCCTGCCGTAACGTTTACCATTCCTGCATCGAGTGCAGGAATATCCCTGTCACGCAATGCAGTAACCGAAACTTGGGTTTCTTTTTCAACCGAGCCTGCCTCACCTGTTAGATGGGCATTGGCTAATTGAATGTCAAATCCGGTCTTTGCAGTAGCAAGTTGTTCTGTATGGTGAATATCCTTGTCAAAACCGTTCTTTTCATCCCATTCGGCTGGTTTGTTAAAAGGTACTTCCACGCTTAACAGTTGTCCATCTTCAAAAACTGCCTGAACAGTTACTGTCCAGTTTTCATTGTCGGAGTTCTTCTCAACAAGACTTTCAAATGTTCCCTGGTTGTAGCGGATGAGTTCCCCATCAATTAAAATTTCAGCTTTGTTGTTATTGTCGCCAACAACAAAGCCTTGCAAATATCCTAAGTTCCCGTAGTAATATTCGTTTGTGGGTTGGTTTACAATTAACCTGCGTTCCGGATTTGGGTTTTTCATTGCCATTTCATTGTATGGCTCTACATAAACCGAAAGGTTTCTAACCCGAAAATAATAATTTGCTCCCTCAGGTGCAGTAAACCGCACCACATTGTCTCCAAGTTTTATATCTGATGGGTTAAGCTGTTCCCTCTGCTTGTTCCATCCTTCGTGTTTCTTTACCAAATAGCCACCTACAGCCAATTGGTCATTAACACTATGGGCAATGCCTGTATAATCTTCCACTCCAAAGAGCTCATACTCCAACCATACGGTTTCATTCCCCTTTAACTTTTTATCCACCAGGAAATGAAAAATATTATCGACAGGGTTGTCCAAGGGCTTTTCTGCTGAAATACCAATATAACCTGCCCTGTTGGTTGAATGAAACCACTCTGGGCTTTCAACAAACTTATATTCAGTAATTGTTGGCTCTTTAATTACTTGCTCTTTAACTTCTGAATTACCTGCAATAGACTCAACAGACTCCTTCACAGGTTGGTTTTCAACTGCTCTTTCAATGGCCAGGTTATCGGCTTTTGCTTCTTCTTTGGCATTTAGAAAAACCACTGCTGAAAAAATGCCTGCGATAATTGTTGCAATTAGGGCTGATTTTAGAACTTTCGATTTAGTCATGGGAACAATATTTTTTACCGGGAGCCTATGGTGGCTAACGGATAAAGGTTTTTAACAAAATTTAATTAGGTTTTTTTTTGAAACTCATGGAAGTCCAAGCTTAGTTGTTTACAATCAGTTTGAACGTTTCCTTGCCAAAGCTTGTCTCGATATCCACCAGGTAAAGACCTGTTTTGTCGAGGTGACCCCTGAATGTGTAGCCAGCTGCACCTTCACCCCTTTCTTCACTGATCATGGCTCCCTGCGAGGCGTATATCCTGACTGTTACATCAGATGGTTCTGCCAGTGAAATATCGAGCTTGTAATCGCCCCTCGATGGGTTCGGGTACATGCTGTAATTATAGAAAATATCGTTTTCTGCTTTGACAGAAAGGGTTTCGGTAGCCACACAACCGCTTTTATTGGTAATGGTTAGTGTGTATTCGCCCGGTTGTGTTACATATATTTCAACATCGGTACTGTAAAAACCATTTTCGCTTTTCCATTCAAAAGTAGCCTCACGCCCTGAAATGTATTTACTTGCGTTCAGTCCAAGGCTTTCGCCCATTTTCAACGTATATTCCTGTTCCAATCCTGTTGAGAACTCTCCGGGGTTATTTATGGTTACCGTATTTTGTGCCATGTTGTTGTCCTTATCGGTTACAACTAAACGGTAATTGCCCGGTTCAAGGTTTTCAATATCCTGAAAACGGGATTCACCTGTCCATTCTTTTTTATATCCTATTGCTTCATTGGTTAAGGCAAAAGAATAGGGAGCAGCTCCGCCCATTATCTGCATGTGAACAGCTCCGGTGGCCTCGTTGTGGCAAATCGGTTGGGTGCAGCTTACACCGTTGTCCATGCCAAATGATAAAGAAAACACATCAGCACCTGATTTGTCCTCGTCCCAAAGAATGTTTTTGAATGTAGCAATACCGTTTTCAGTTATGTTCTCAGCTTGAATGTACACCACGTTTTTTGAAGCAAAATCGCCAGTACCTGTCCTGTCTATGGCAAGGTAGCACTTGGTGGATTCTCCAATTATATCTTTTACATTGAACTGCAATTCTGTAGGAATGGCTTTGGCATCCTTTCCTGTTACTTCCATTTTCCATTTACGCTCCATGATCGGATAGGTGTATGGGTATATTTCGGCCTTCGATAGCTGCATCGTTGGCTCTTTTTCGTTCATGCCCCAAACCAGAAAGTTTCCGTTGCCAATGGTCGTAAGATTAGCATCGTTACTTGGTGCAATGGCATTGGCTGCAATGGTCAACAGTTCGGGAACCTCTACATTGGAAGATTGTTTTTGATAGAGGTCAAAGCCTTCATCCCTTCCAATTCCGGCAATGGCAAAGGAATATTCTTCATTGTCGAGATAATTCCAGTAAACTTTTCCTTTGGAAGAAACATAGTTTGAATATTGAAAAGTGGCCCCGTATTTTAGGGAAAGGTAGGACTGCATCATCTGTAATTCTGCACCTTCAACCAATCGGTCAAAAACAATAAATTCGGCAATATCGCCGGAAAAAGCATTTAGGTCGGTGTTGGCAGCACCACCAATATACAACGATGCACCATCGACACCTTCGCCAGCTTTACCCCAGTATTGTGAAGAAGTATTTACTACCGGAAGGTTCATGTTTCCTTCTGAATATTTGACGATGCTTTGTGGCCCGGTTATTTTTTGGGTACTGAGCAATACATCCTGTCCCGGATTGATGGTTGCGCCCCAAATGGCTCTTTCATCAAGTGTGCCTTTGCTGTTATATACTGTGAGAATGGTTAGCTGTGAGGTGGAACTTAAATTAATCGGAATGTTTAGTTTGCTGTCCTCACCATTGAGGGTAATGGCTTTGTTGAAATTTATAGTACTCTTAGAACTCAATGCTGAATCATTCTCTGGAACTGCATCATAGCCATTTTTACTTTGGTCTTCCCAAATCGTGGTTTCATCACTTATCTTATCGGCACGCAGCCAAACTTCAGGTTGAAGAAAATTGTTGGGTTTTTGGGCATAAATTGTCAGGGTTGCCAACAATAAAGGAACAGGTAAAAATTTCTTCATGTGAGATGTTTTATCAGGTTAAAATTTAGCTATTTCTAAAACGCTCTCCCTTAACCTTCAAAATCCATCGCCACCTTGCGTTTTGATTCTATATAAAATATAAGCAGCCAATTATTATTTACGCCGAAAAGGTTATCTGTGTTATCGTTTTTCAAATCGAATTGACGAATGGGCCAATCACTTACATGAATGAATAAAAAATATTGATAAACGAAAACACATCAAGGTTTATGATAAAATATCGTAGTGTTTTCTAAAATCTGTTACTGCAAAATTATACGTTTTGATTACGATTTTACTTGGGTGAAACTTACCATCATCTTTACCAGAAGCAACCTAAAATGTTATTTCGTAGGTAGCAGTCTTTGAAACACTTAATGTATAGGCCATCCATTCACCAGCATTTGTCCATCCAACATTAAAACCTCCTGCCGAGCAGATTTCGATATCCACTGCAGCGGCTCATCTGAAAACACCTCCCGCATTATTTTCACCCTTACCAGAATAGGCATCGTCGGGGCAACCGGCATCAAAATTTTCAGTTTCAAGAATTCCGGGAACTAGATTTAAGCCAAAGGCCTGCTGTTCCAATTCTCAGACTTCTTTTAGTCTCCACACAATTGCTTCTTTTTAGCTATTGTTTATTACACTTGCCTTTGTACCCCCTGAAACAGAGCTGTTTGCTATTAAAAGCTTATCGGGGCATTACCAGCTCTTTTTTGCTTATTCATTTTTTTCCCTGATTAACCTCACCATATAAACTGCACCTGCAGTTGTTCCGGGAAGGGATTGAAACTTAATCCTTACATGTGATTTTTCACTGATCATTGAATCTGGAATTTGATATATTACATCTTTAAACAAGGATTGGTTCCACCTTCCTGAATTATCTTCTTTTACCAAAATTTCGTCATCAATATAAATTTCAAACTTTCTGTTGCCCCATTCTGCTCCCCAATATGTAACAAAAAGACTTAATCCTGTCTCATTTCCTGTTGACAAATCGTAACTAAAATATCCTCCATTACGGGCATCTCGCCAAAACTCATTGGAATTGTTTCCAGTACCCGATTTTTCATTGAGCATGGCATGGTCAGTTTCAGGCTGTTGTTCTCCAGTCGCCACATAGTCTATTGTTCGTCTTTCAAGTTCCAACCTCTTCTTTTCTATGTTTGCCAACGAATCCAAATAGGATTTATAACCATTAGTTGTAAGGGCCAACCAGTATATCATGTACCTGGCATCATGAATTTGATAAAAGGGTTCCAGAATAAGTTCCTGAGAATTGATCATTTTCAAATCTAACTTGAAATGCAACGGTTTATCTTTTATAGGCATTAATTTATTTGCAATATTCTGAATATCATCATCTATAAGAATTGGAGCTTTATTTATAGGTAAGTATTCTCCAGATGAGTATTGCGACCATCTTCCATCATCAGCAATAAGACCTTTCAAATCTTCCGTTCCGGTTTTGGCACCCAATAAAACAGGACCATACAAAAAAGCAATATAATCCGGAACGTTAGGAATCTGCTCAGTATGGCCATACATGGGAAAATGAATTAGAACCTCATCTCCCTTTTTCCATTTTCTATCGATGGCAATATATGAAGATGGTTTTGATTCATGTGCAAACTCTTTACCGTTAATATAGATTTTAAATTCTTGGTCTTTTACCCACACAGGATTTCGAACCAACAATGTAAATATAGAGGACCCCTCAGATATGGTCAGTTTTGCCTGCTCCTCATAGGGGAATTTTGTTTCCTGTTTGATTTTAACACCCTTTATTTTCCAATTAAGCTCAGAAGCTACAAATAAATTAAGGTACAAACTATCGCTTGAGTGGGTATAAATCATCTCGTTGTATTTTCCATGATTTTCCATTCCTGTACCCACGCAGCACCACATAGCTTCGTTTGGTGCTGAATAAACCCTGTAATGTCTTGGACGTGCAGGCGTAAAGTAAACATAACCTCCATGCTCAGGATGCTGGGTAGACAATATATGGTTAAACATGGCACGTTCATAGTAATCTATATATTTTGCCGATGGATGTACCCTAAACAAATCTTCTGTCAGCTTAAGCATATTGTAGGTGTTGCACGATTCTGGTCCGTCATTTACATTCACAAAATCGATACAAGATGCAGCACTAGGAAAATGCTCCCTCCTGCTATTGCCTCCAAAAGCCAATGATCGATTGTTGGTAACGGTTTCCCAGAAAAAGCTTCCTGAATTATCATATTGTTCATCACCTTTTATTTCAGCAATTCTTTCAAAACCAACAAATTTGGGGATTTGCGTATTTGCGTGTTTATTATCCAGGTTATCTATTCCTTTGGACAAAGGGTCAAGAAACTGTCGGTGTGAATACCTTTCTGCTGCCTTGAGATATTTTTTGTCACCTGTAATTTGAAATGCATCAGCAAACATCTCATTCATGCCTCCATGTTCCATGTTAAGCATTTCCTGCATCTGGCTGTCTGATAAACCGGATGTGATGTTTATCCCCCAATCACAGAATTTTAGGAACATTTTCTTTCCCTTTTCATTTCCACAATAAATCCAGGTATCCCTCAACCCAGCATACATTTTATGAATATTATAAAAAGGAGCCCAAGATGAAAAATATACGCTGAAATCTCCCTCTTTAAATGCAGACCATAACTTGGCACTATTTGGAAAACCACCAACATACCCCGTTCCCCAGTCAGAATTGTTAGCAGCATTTGCTTCCTGGCATTCCATGAGCTCAGCAATCATATATTCCATGCGCTCTTTACAATCTTTATTACCTGTTGCTGCATAGTTCATCGCCATAGCAGATAAATAATGTCCGGCAATATGTCCATCCAAACCAGCCCAGTTTGGATAGCATTCGGCTTTCTTGGACAAGCCTGCTTCCTTACGATAAGGTGCTATTAAGCGGTCAACGTTGTATTGAAGAAGTACTTCAATGTTCAGGTCGCGGGCATGTTTTAATGGACCATCAAGTAAAGAAACATCTCCACTTGAAAATAGATTTGAATACAGTTTCTCCTGTCCTCTAAGGTAATTTGCACTACTAGCAAGGACTAATGTTATAAGAACTACGATGAACTTTGTTTTCATTTTTTATTTTTTATCAAATTTCCACCAGTCAACTTTTATCAGCTGTTCATTATCTCCCTTGAACACCATATAGAGATCCTGGACTCCGGTAACTTTTTCAACTTTGCATGAAACAGTTTTCCATTCCTGTTGCCCACTTGCTGGTGAAATCTTGCAAGCACCAATGATTTCTCCGGATGGTTCTCCAAGACGAAGTTCAATAGAGCAATTGTTTATTGTACGTAATATACTGGCTGTAAATTTCTTTGCACCCTTATCACCAAAATCAACTCCCTTGATTTTAATCCAGTCCCCATTCTCAATATCACATAGGTTCATCCCCCCAGCCGAACAAACTTCGGTTTCTATTCCCATCTGGGCATTAAAAGTCTCGGCTTCTACACGTTCCATCGGATTAATATACCCTAATTGTTGCAATCCATCAACAGTGTTCAACATGGTATCTATGGTACCATCTTCGTTATGCTTAAACTGATCCATACAAATGTTGCGCTTATATACCGGAGGAATTCCAGCCTCCCTGGCAACAATGCGATTATGATATGCCTGGTACCATTCACCCTTAAATTTAAAGATTGCCTGGTGATTGTTATTGTTGTTTTGAGGGGGCTGTAAAGAAACCACGCCTCCATAGGTGAAATTTGAAATGGGGCTTGAACTAACCATGTAATCAATCCTCATTTCTGCCCTAGGGTTTGATGAATAGGTGAAGTAGTATTTCCCATTATGCTTATGCATCCAGGCAGCCTCAAAAAAATTAAGGGCTGACAAATGTATTGCCGGACCATCAACACTGATCATGTCTGTATTTAGTTTGATTACCCTTACGTTATTGTCTCCATTTCCGCCAAAATAAAGATATGCCTGACCATCATCATCGATAAATGCCATAGGATCAAACAGCCACATATTTTCTGCTGGCATAACACCCGGAGTCTCGGTTTCAATCAGTTTTTTGCCAATAGGATCTTTGAATGGACCAATTGGGCTATCTGCCATTGCAACACCAATACCATTGCCTCCATTGCCAAAGTACAGGAAAAATTTTCCATTACGTTCAGCTGGTGAAGGAGCCCAACTCCTTCCTGCCCACTCTGCGTCCCTTGGCACTTTAAAAACCACACCATGATCGGTCCAGTTTTTTAAATCACTACTTGAGATACAAACAATAGTGGACATTCTATAACCACCTTTTTCATCTGTTGAATTATCGTCGTCATTAGAACAATACAGGTATACTCTTCCATTGTACACAAGGGCTCCCGGATCAGCAAGGAACCTATGCGAAGCAATAGGATAGTCCGCTTTAGAGTTTTGAATTATTCCAAACAAAAGGGAAAAGACAACAGGAAGATATAAGTTACTTTTCATATTTATTAATATTAAAAAATGTTTAACCAATATTTACTTCAAATTAATAACCTATATTATGGAATAGGTTATAGCGGCGTAACATTTTCTAATATCTAAGTAACATTTTAAAGGAATATCATATTTTGTAATAAAGTTTTGCCCATAAGTCTGAAGTGTAATTTTTTTTTCTTTAGCTACCTTTCCAAAAATTCAACTTATTATAATCTATGCAATAATTGTAGAATATTTATATAGCATTTCAGGCACAACTTCCTTTAAAAGAAAAATAGTTTGTCCCCTAAGAGACTAATGAATCTAGGCTAGAATAAATTGTGTGTTAAAAATCTATTGTACCGGATTCAATCCTTGCGCTGATCCCTTACAAACTGGGTGGGAGTTTGGTTGAAGTGTTTGCCAAAAGTTTTCGTGAAGTTTGAAGCCTCTGAGAATCCAACACTATATGCTACCTCAGCAATTTGCATATCGGTTGTAGCAAGTAGTTGTGCTGCTTTGTTCATTCGGACAGATCGGATGTAGTTGAATACAGTCTGATTAGTAAGTGCCGAGACTTTCCTATATAGTTGCATCTTGCTCATAGCCATTTCCGAAGCCAAAACAACAGGGCTAAATTCTGTATTGTCCATATTTTGCTCTATAACACCATTTAATTTTTTGATAAATTTATTGTCGGTACTGTTTATGGCGATTTCAGAACAATCAGAATTACCTCCGACTGCAAATAGTTTCCTTAGTTGACGACGTTGCTCAATCAAGTTGTTAATCCGGATATGCAACAAACTGGCATTAAACGGTTTTGTGATATAATCATCTGCACCTATATCAAAGCTATTTTGTTTAATCTCCTCTGAATGCCGTGCTGTCAATAAAATAACCGGAATATGGCTTGTGCGGATATCTTGTTTGACCAGTTTGCACATATTAATTCCGTCCATCTCGTCCATCATTACATCGCTCACAATAAGGTCTGGAATGTTTTCAATTGCTTTTTCCAATCCATTCTTACCATTTTCTGACTCCAGGATACGGTAATTTTTAGACAACTCACCTCCTAAAAATCCTCTTAATTCGAGATCGTCTTCAACGATAAGCACCAAGGGTTTAGAGTTTTTAACTTCTGTTTCTTCCAGATCATGTTCTATTTTTATGTCATCCGCAACTTCCTCCTCAGTTTGTTGAGAAACAGCCTGTTCCGGCATTTCTTTTACAATTGGAAGCCTGACAGTAAAAACAGATCCTTTATCAACCTCGCTTTCAACAGAAATCTCCCCATTATGCATTTCTACTAATTCTTTTGTAACCGATAAACCTATTCCACTACCTGCACTTCCAATCGGCTTGTTTTTCTTGACCTGATGAAAAGGCTTGTATATATTTCGAATAGATTCTTTGGGTATCCCAAAGCCAGAATCCGCTATTTTTAACTCATAATAACCTTCTTCAAATCCTGTAACATCAGATTTTTCGGCAACATCAAGATGAAGGGCTATCACACCATTGTCGGGTGTATACTTAAAGGCATTCGATAGCAGGTTGTAAATGACTTTCTCCAGTTTGTCTGCATCAAAATAGGTGATCAATTGTTCAGCTGAACAGTGTAATGTGAATTGGATATACCTCCGTTCAGCAAAAGTTTCAAAATTTGCAAATACACGTTTCACAAAATCTACTACATCGCCCTGTGACCATTCTATCTTCAGGTGACCTTCTTCAATCTTTCGCATATCTAGCAACTGTGTGATCAACCTTCTCAAACGCTGAACATTTTTATGCATCAACTGATAATATGATTGGGTTTTCTTTTGATCAACATTCGAGTCCATAAGTGATTCAAGAGGTGCTGAAATTAAGGTAAGTGGAGTACGTAGTTCATGGCTAATGTTAGTATAAAACTGCAGTTTCATCATGTCAACTTCATGCCTTCGTTTGGCATTCATCCGCTCTAGGGCAAGTGCATGCCTTTTCTTTTCCTGGTTCAGGAAATAACGGTAACCCCAGTAAATAGATGAGATAAAGATGATTAAGTAAAATAAATAGGCTAAAGTTGTTCTCCAATAGGGTGGTTTGATTGTAATCGGCATTGAGATCTCTGCAATACTTGTATTTTGAACAGTTGTCAAGGACTTAACCCTGAAAACATAATGTCCTGGCTTTAAACTATTGTATGTTATTTTCCGCTCGTGTTTTAGTTTGTTCCAGTTGTTTTCTAATCCTTCCAAAATGCATGAATACTGAATTTCTTTCTGATGCTTGTAGTTCAGCGTAGCAAACTCAATGGTAATATAGTTCTGATCATACCTGAGTATCAACTCATCAACAAAACTGAACTGTTTCTTAAGGGGAGACTTCTTGCTGTTAATAAAGATCGGTTCGTTAAACAGTTTCAGATTGGTAAATGCAAGATTGGGCTCTATTTTTCCTGGTATTATAGTATATGGATCGAAGTAATTAATGCCTTTGTCCCCTCCAAAAAAAAGCTTTTCGTCAACTTTACAGTTTGAACGATAGTAGAAGTCGTTCGACAATAAGCCATCTTCGGTATAATAAATATTAAATGTAAAGTTTTGTGGATCGAACCTGCACAATCCATTATTTGTTCCCAGCCAAAGAATTCCTAATGAATCCTGCGAAATGGAATTGATTATATGGTCATAAAATCCGTTTGACGAATTGAACTCTTTATAAATACCAGTATTTACATCTAACAAGCATATGCCCCCATCCTGTGTTGAAAACCAAATATCGCCTGTATTGTCCTCGCAAAGTTCGAGTATTTTTTTATTCCGTAGAGATTCCCCGTTTGAATTCTCAAAGTTGCTTTCGAACTTATAATCCCCATCGGTTTGCATTATTCTGTTAATCCCTGCCAGGGTTCCAACCCATATCGTTCCATCCCTATCTTCAATTAGGCTCATTATTGTATTATTGGTAAGGGAATTTTGATCGTTAGGCTTGTTGAGGAAATTAATAATATTTGCGCTGTTTTGGTTAGCCTTAACAATTTCTGAGTGTTTGAAAAGGCTTAATCCATACCAGGTGCCTATCCAGATATTTTCATGTTGGTCCTCCTTCAAACACATTACATAATCGTTAAGAACAGTATTTTGTGGGAAAGGTTGGGGATATAACCTATAATTTGTGATTTTGGGTTTTTGCTTAAAGTCTCCATCAAAATCCAATTTTATCAATCCATCACCTTCTGTGCCTAACCAAACGTTTAGCTGTGTATCCTCTATGATTGCCTGAACCACCTTCCCAATCAGACCGTCCTGGCTTACTATTGGTATATAATCAAGCGAGTTTAATTTGAGGTTGTAGCGGAACAATCCGTCACCAACAGTACCCAACCATAAATTGTCCATTCCCGAAGAATGCAAAGCCCTTACTCCCATGGCAAATTCCTGATTAAACTTAGATTGGAAGGAGACCGTATTAAAAATTGCCGGCTTAAGAGATATCATGTTTATTCCTTCCTCTGTACAAAGCCAAATAGCGCCATCGCTTGTTTCATAAATCTTGTATATAACATCTGAGTTAAGCTCTGAATATTTCTCATTTTTTTTTGAAATAAGAATGAAGTTTTCCTTTTGCGATAAGGAATCCATCAACAATAATCCAACATTTGAAATTGCTAACCAAGATTTACCATTATTGTCAACATGAGTAAATCTAACCTTAGTTTTTATAAGCTGTTCGCTCAGTCCGGTCTGATTAAAAACACTTGTTTTGGTATTAAATACATAAATCCCATCTCCAAATGAACTAAGAATTATTTTGTCATTATCGAATGTAATGGCAGAATTGGCACCGTAGGCTTCATATGTTGAAATACTTTGAATGGCTATATTAAAAAAACCTATATCCGAAGTTGTCAGGAACCATATTTGTCCGTCAGGAGATTTCTTAACGTCCACAACTTCATTGGCACGCATATTGGAATTGCTGGAATTGAAAGACCTAACCAGTTCAAATTCAAGTTTATCTTTGTCCTTAAGTGTAATATTCATCAATCCCTGATAAGTGCCTATCCAATAATTATCCTCTTTGTTCGAACATATACTGGTAACATGGATGTTTGAAAAAGAGAAGTCGGTTTCACAGCGGATGGTGTCATAAGTCTCATTTTCAGCATAAAAAATATAAAGCCCCTTATTTGCTCCTATCATAAATTTTCCAGGTGCAATTTCAACAATTGCCTTAATATCAATTTCGGGAAATCCGCAATATTTATTTTCACGGAGTTTATATTTTGTAAAGTCATTAAGGTCGAATTTGTAAAGTCCATTGACCATACCGAACCATAAGAATCCTTTTGAATCCTGAGCCATACAGTTCACCCTGTTTTTGGGCAAACCATACTCAGTATTTACATCCTGGATGACAATATTGTTTGCCTTCAGCACATTCAACAGGAGAGCAAAAAGTATTATGGACAAAAATTCACGCCTTCTCATTGTTTGATCTCAAGTTTGAAACTTTTGTAATGGAAAAACAAACTGGATTCCAAGGAGTGAAATAAATCAAAAATGTTGATAACCTGCAAATTTACATCAAAAAAAATGTCGGAGTTAGGGTCCAGCTCCTCACCAACCAAGCACAATTAATTCTTATTCAGGTAATTAGTAAACTAAATAATTGAAAAGAAAAACCATTTTTATTCCCAGTCACATTTTTTTTACAATTGATATGTGCAAAAAGAAAATATACTCAATGTTACAGACGAACAAAATAAAGTTACCCAGATATAATCCTCGTCTGCCTTAAATAGGTTAATTTTTGTAATTCTTTTTTTATTGCGTATAAATTTAAATAATACCTGATGATTAATAATAATTTGTATTCAACCAGAATTGCTGGTTTACTGCTCATACTTTTAGTAGCAACCAACCTGCATGGACAAAATATACACAGTGATAATGGCGATGGCACTTATACTAATCCTGTAATACCGGCTGATTTCCCTGATCCGGATGTGATTTTAGTGGATGATACCTATTACATGGTTAGCACTACTATGTTTGTGTTTCCTGGAGTTTCTGTCATAAAATCAAAAGACCTGGTAAACTGGGAATATTGTAGTAATGCTGTGCAACGTTTTGATTTTAGCCCCTGCTATAACCTTGATGGTTGTAACAGATATTCGCACGGACAATGGGCAACTAGTATAAAATATAATAAGGGTAAGTTTTACCTTCTCTTTATTACCTTAGACGAAGGCGGTTTTATTTGTTCAGCAGAAAAAGCAGAAGGACCTTGGAAGATTAGAAAACTACCAAAAGGATTTTACGATCCTGGACTGTTTTTCGATGATGACGGAAGGATTTATGTTACACATGGATATGGAACAATCATGGTAACTGAGTTGAATCAGGATTTCACCCCAAAAAGTGCAGACAGCCTGGTGTTTGAAGGGAATATCAGGGGTGGACTGGAAGGGATGCACGTATACAAAATCAACGGCTATTACTATTTATATGGTACCTATGGAGGTGATGATGGTATACAAGTAGCTTTGCGCTCAAAAAACATCTATGGCCCATTTGAACAAAAGGTAGTGATCAGGGATACTATTCCCGGAGGTACCTATGGCATACATCAGGGAGCTCTTATCCAAACTCAAACCGGAGAATGGTGGACCATGCTTTTTGTGGATAGTGGTCCATTTGGACGCTTTCCTTCTTTACAACCGGTAACATGGGTTGATGGATGGCCAATGGTTGGGATTGATGGTAAAGGAGTTATCACGCATAAAAAACCTAATGTTGGTAAGGAATATCCCATACTGGATTTTCCAACCTCAGATGAATTTGATAATTCACAATTAGGCATGCAATGGGGTTGGAACCATAATCCAGATTCAAACAACTGGTCACTGACACAAAAAAAAGGGTACTTGCGCCTTATAACAGGAAAAGTCGTGTCTGGCTTCCTTGAAGCTCCAAACACTTTAACACAACGTCCTTTTGTACATTATGACCAGACTATTCCTACAATCGGTACAACCAAACTTGAAACCGATAATATGAAAGATGGGGATATTGCCGGACTTGCTGTCTTTCAGGATCCATATGCTTACATTGCTGTTAAGCAGAAAGGAGATAAAAAAGAAATCATCATGGTCAACAATGGAGAAATGGTTGCTTCAGTGCCCATGCAAAACAACCTCTTATACTTCCGTACGATTGCATCCAATATAAGTGAGATTGCAACATTTGAATACAGTTTTGATGATATAGAATACAAACAACTTGGTGATGGGCTGTGCATGCGATTCAGCCTCAAAGTCTTTACTGGCAACAAGTTCTGTCTTTTTAATTTTTCAACAAAAGAAACAGGGGGCTTTGTCGATTTTGATTGGTTCAGGTTAAAGTAGTAATTTAAGGAAAATTTTCAACCCATGATAAAGAAGACAAATTACGTTTTGCCTCTTTATTGCCTATTCATTGTAGGAATAGCTCAAATTAACGCCCAAAACCCTATAATCAGAGATCAGTTTACGGCTGATCCTTCAGCAAGGGTTTTCAGTGATAAAGTATTTCTCTTTCCCTCACATGATATTTTATGCAATGAGGAACATGGACAACCTGGTTGGTTTTGCATGGAAGATTACCATGTGTTTTCATCAGATAACCTTTCTGATTGGACTGATCATGGTATAATTGTCAACCAGGAAAAGGTTGCATGGGCAAATCCAACAGCTTATAGTATGTGGGCTCCTGACTGTATATTCAGAAATGGTAAATATTATTTCTATTTTCCAACCATTACTAAAGACACCTCTATTGGCAAAGGCTTTATGATTGGGATTGCAAGTGCAACAAATCCTCAAGGTCCCTATTCCCTGGAGGAAAATCCGATTAAAGATGTTCATGGCATCGATCCAAATGTGCTAATCGACAAAGATGGACAAGCCTACCTCTATTGGTCTCATCGAAATATTTTTGGAGCAAAACTCAAAGAAAACATGTTGGAGTTAAATTCCGAAGTACACATTCTGGAAGATCTGCCTACAAAAGGATTAAAAGAAGGACCTTTTGTTTTTGAAAGGAGTGGCATCTATTATCTGACCTACCCTCATGTGAAAAACAAGACTGAAAGGTTAGAATATGCTATTGGAAACAACCCGCTAGGACCTTTTAAAGTTGCAGGAGTAATTATGGATGAATTACCATCAGGATGCTGGACAAACCATCACTCTATAGTAGAATTCAAAGGACAATGGTATTTGTTTTATCACGATAATGACTTGTCGCCACTTTTTGACAAAAACAGGTCCGTTCGCGTGGACAGTCTGTTCTTTAATGACGACGGGACAATCCAGAAAGTTAATCCAACCTTTAGAGGTGTTGGTATAACTGATGCTTCACAGAACATAGAGATTGACAGGTATAGTCTGATCAGCAACAAAGGTGTGTCTGTTGAACCAATGGATTCCAGTAACGCTTTCTCAGGCTGGAAAACCATATTCAGCAATAAAGATGCCTGGTTAAAGTATAATGCTGTTGGTTTTAGAGATAAAAACTACAAATCTATTCAAGTCAAAGTGCTTTCCTTGGAGCAAGCTACTATTCAAATTCTCCTTGATGATTTGAACGGGCAAGTACTTTCTGAAATTGAATTAACCGGTAACAAAGATTGGCAAGTGATTCAAGCTCCTTTATTATCTCGACCAACAAATATCCATAATATTATTGTTCGTCTGGGTAGTAAAAATCATATTGAAATTGATTGGTTGAAGTTTTTAAAGTAGGTCCCAATAATAAATAACACAAACTTAACAACACATATAATGACAAGAAAATAGATAATCCTTCATGCACCAAATAATCACCATTATGAAAAAGTTAATCTGCACACTGAATATTGTATTTCCAATACTATCAAATGCACAAACTGCAATAATAAAAACTGATATCAATAGGAATATTGGTGGTATTGCCCCAAAAATTTATGGGATATTTATGGAGCCAATTGAATTTAGTGGCAGAAGATTTGGATTGCCGGATACTGTTATTTATAACACAATGTACGGGAACCCCTACGATCCCTCCTCCCCTTTAGCTGATGAAAACGGCTTTCGAAAAGATTATATCGGAGCAATGAAGGAACTTAAAATCACCAACATGCGATGTCCTGGTAGTAATTAAAAAATAATATTAGAACAATAAAAACCAAATCCACCCAATAAATGAAATTAAAAATCACAATTTACGATACCATGGTCAAACAATCTTTCAGTGCCATATTTACATTAATATTAATATTTGTTTTCAATTACCCATCTTTTTCCGGAGAAGGAACAGTATTAACTATTACTTATCATTCATCCACCCAGAATGTTGATTGTAAGATGAACGTTTACCTCCCATATGGATACAATGAACCTGCAGATACAGTAAATTCATACCCAGTTTTTTATCTGCTCCATGGTGGAGGAGAGAACTATACACACTGGGTAAATTCAGGTGAACTAAAACCCACAATGGATTCCTATATTGAGACAGGAAAGGCAGTTCCAATGATTGTCGTAATGCCTGATGGAAAAAACCTTGCTCCCGATATCTTTTCCCAGGAATTGATCAAAGATATTATTCCCTATATTGAATCAAATTACAGGGCAATTGCAGATAAGGACCACAGAGGTGTAGGAGGACTATCATGGGGTGGGTTACAAGCCCTGGAACCCGGTCTGTACCACTATGAAATGTTTGGGTACCTTGCGATACTTAGTTCTGGGTGGTTCTCCACAGAAACAGCTACATATGAAAAAGCCAGAACCTTTTTGGCAGATCATGGAAAAGAAATGGAAAAGAATTACCGTTACTTCTATTTTGCAGAAGGGACTTCAGAAGATATTGCATATTCTAATGGACAAGCTACGCTAAGCTTGCTGCGTGAAAACGGACTTACTATTCATTATTGGGAATTTCCATCAGGGCATTGGTGGGGAGTTTGGCGGCAGGATTTAAAGACTTTTGCACCTTACTTGTTCCGTGACTCTTCTATTGTATATGTTTCTCTCAACTTTATGGGAGGCAATATCAAAAACTCAACTGTAATGACCCAGGCCGATTGCCTGGTAAATGCACCCAGCAAGCCAACAAGAACAGGCTATTCATTTTCGGGATGGTTTAGAGATCCTGAATACACCATTCCATTTGACTTTCAGATAGATACAATAAGAAAAAACTTAACTGTCTATGCTAACTGGGATATTAATTCATATAAAGTGGCCTTTAACACAAATGGTGCGACTGAAACACCAGACACTCTTTTACTTGAATACAATTCTTTGATCCAGGAACCAAAGGAACCAAACTATGAAGGATATATCTTTGATGGGTGGTACACAAATCAATCTTTTGGCAAAAAATGGAACTTTGCCACCGACAGGGTAAGTGATACATTGACCCTATATGCAAAATGGACCGGCACAGCCTCCCTGCTTGATGAAAATAAATACTACCCGATTAATTTATACCCAAACCCTACCACTTCAGGACTGCATTTTGAGCACCTGCCTGTAAATGCACTAATCGAAATTTTCGACATTGAAGGTAAATTGATGCTACAAAAGGTACCTGATTCATCTGCGGAATACGTTCATATGGATGGATTTGGTATAGGGTCCTATATTGTAAGGGTAAGTAACAACAAATTCATTTGGAATAATAAAATAGCCATAAAGATTGACTAAAACTTTAACTGACAAATACATGAAAACCCTGAATTATTTTTCCTTGCTGCTAACTTTCTTTTTGACGCCCATGTTGGGAGTCAGTCAGTCCGGCTTAACAGAAGCTCCTGAAGGTTTCGATAAATTCACTGAGAAAATTGAGCATGGTAGAATCGACACAATAACCTACCCTTCAACAACGGTTGGCAATTCAAGAAAGGCCTTAGTATATAGACCTCCGGGATATACCGAGTCATCAAAATATCCTGTTCTGTATTTGCTTCACGGAATTGGGGGAGATGAAACGGAATGGCTGAATGGAGGGCAACCACAAATTATTCTGGACAACCTTTATTCCCAAGGACAAATTGAACCTATGATTGTTGTTTTGCCTAATGGCAGGGCAATGAAAAACGACCGGGCAACCGGAAACATATTCGACAGTGCAAAAGTAAAGGCTTTTGCAACCTTTGAACAAGATCTCATCAATGACTTAATACCTTATATCGAAAAAAAATATCCTGTGCTTAATGATCGTGAACACAGGGCCATTGCTGGACTTTCAATGGGTGGGGGACAATCGCTTAATTTTGGACTGGGCAATCCCGAACTGTTTGCCTGGGTAGGCGGTTTCTCTTCGGCCCCAAATACAAAAGAACCGGAAAAGCTGTTACCCCATCCGGACCTTGCGAGAGAAAAAATAAAGCTCCTGTGGATATCTTGTGGTGACAAGGACAACCTCATTAGATTTAGTAAACGCACACACGAATATCTGAAGGAAAACAATGTCCCACACATTTATTATATCGAACCTGGATACCATGATTTTAAAGTTTGGAAGAATGGTTTATACCAATTCTCAAAATTGATTTTTAAACCCGTTGATCCATCCATTTTTGGTGAATACGATTTTACTAAAAAAGAAACTTTCCAGGGTATACCGGCTTCAACCAATATACCCGGACAATAATATTCCAGCATATTGCCCGAAAACAGGGCAGTATTCCAGATCAAGGCACCAGACGTACAAAAAGTACATAAACTAGGGTTGGATATTGTCACTAAACCGCTCACAGTAATATTGTAATTCATTAAAATAATCACGGATAAGAAAATAAATTCTTAATAACGTGTCGTCCTTGTCTTTAGTAATTATATATAAAAGCCAATTGCAATTTGCCTTTAACACACTGTTTTTAATGACTTAAAAGGATTTAACATGTTTATTTACAGTTTTTTATATAACTTTTTCAAAATTTCAAAATCCTTGAATCACATTTTTAGTATACCTTTTGAAAAAACTTCAACTTATGATATATAGAATATTCCTGTCTGCAATATTAGGTCTCATACTGACATCTGATCTTAATGCGGCAAATACTCTGGATAGTCCGGACGGTAATCTATCTGTTTTTGTTGAAAATGGTTGCCCATTTTACAACATCAACTATAAGGATCAACGCTATCTTGGACCATCACCCCTCGGACTAAAAACAAATGTGGGCGACTTTTCTTCAGGATTGGTTTTAGAAGATGTCTCAGATCAGAAGAAAATATCTGAATACTATGAAATCCCAAATATAAAGCAAAGCAAGGTACAGTATGATGCAAATGAAGGTGCGTATGCTTTTATAAAAGGTGGAAACAAAGCAATGGATGTTATTTTCAGAATTAGTAACAATAACATTGCTTTCAAATATAAAATTTATCCACAGGGAGAAAATAGGTCCTGCATTATTTTCGAAGAAACAACCAGATACCAGTTCTTTGAAGGAACAACCACCTTTCTTTGTCCTCAGAGTTTACCTATGAGAGGCTTTGCCCGTAGTTCACCAAGCTATAAGACATCCTATATAGCTGATGGGAAACTTTATGAAGATATTTTGTTCGATGCAAACGATTATGGATTAATGTTAATTTTTCACGGATGCACCTTGCCCCGAGGATGGGAAAGAATGTTCCCAAACTATGCCTCCAGCGAGGCCGTTCTGGCCAGTGAGAACCTTCATTTTAACCAGGGAAACTGCGATATCGAAGCATTCAATGGCAGCTTGCACCCATTCATCAGAAACACAGTTGGAAGTATGGATTTTGGAGGAAGTGCATTAAATAAGTATTACCATATAGATAACAGCCCCAAAAGAGGTAATCATAGAAGAACCTCTGATGTATTTGCATTGTCAACAGCTGTTTTATTCCAGAGTCCGGTTCAACATTTTGCCCTTGTACCAAACAATTTAAATGATGCCCCTGATTGGGCAATCAACTTCATGAAAGAAGTTCCTTCAACTTGGGATGAAATCCGGTTCTTTGAGGGCTATCCAGGCAAATATGTTGTGCTTGCCCGTCGCAATGGCGACAGATGGCACATTGCCGGAATCAATGCTCAGGATGAAACTTTGAATTTAGATATAAAGCTTCCAATGATAGAAAAAGACAGTAAACTAATTGTTTACAAAGATGCTCCAGACTAGAAAGGGAAAAAAACTGAACTGACATTGAACAAAAAACAGGAACACAAGCTGACAATTCCAAAAAATGGGGGAGTGCTGCTAATTAATTGAATTAATAAACATTTGAAGAAGCATTTTAAAACACAATTACTATATACTTTAAAAGATTATACTAATTTTAAGCAATAAAGATTCCGTCCTATTAGCGCACATTAAATATTGTAACATTTTTCAGTGTACAATATTTATAATTTGAGTGATTTAAAATTAACTGAGAATTTGACTGCTTTATTTTCAAATGGATTCTGGTCAACTCTGAATTTTATATAGAAACCTTAACAAATATTAAATATGATGAAAGACTCTCACAACCGCCTGGACTTTGTAAGCCGCATGAGGCTTAAGTTGCAGTCCTTTAAGCTGCCTCCCAGATTAGTTTTTATCATTCTAGGAATTGCATCTACCCTTTGGTTCCTTGTTCGGGTTATTCCTAAACCACAGCGTGCTGGATATCCTTGCATGCGTGCAGCGGCACCAATTATGTCAGGATTTGTCCTTTACTTGCTATCGCTTGGTGGAATGACTTTAATGTTTAAAAAAGCCGTTGCCAAATTTAAAAAAGCACAATACCTGTCAGCTGTTTTTGCTTTGTTTATCAGCTTTATACTTTTAGTAGCTTTTAACTGGCAAAGTGCACAAAAAGTATATTCGCAAGCTATTGGATTTACCCGTGGCGTTTTGCCTGATGGTGTCAATAACCCAATGGGTGAAGGAATTGGCGTTAATCCGGGACGCGTAGTTTGGGTGTGGAATCCAGCTGCAACAAACGAAAATTGTAAAAACACAGTCGCACTGACCAGTTCCTGGAACGGTGTAATGGACTGGGACAAATCTGACGCTTTTTTCATGCCCAAAAACAACAATCAGGATACCATTAATAAAATGGCTGATGATGCAATTAAAGCATTAGCAGGCCAAAGTACTGTCAAAGATGCATGGGATGCAATATTTAAAAATTTCAATGAAAGAAAAACCGGTTCTGCCTCCAGCTATGTCGCAGGACAGAAAATCTTCATTAAAGTAAACAATGGACAAGCTGGTTGGGCAATCAACAGAACCGACTTGTCAGAAAAAGGCAACAATTCCTCAACTGGAGTTCAAGATGCTGCAATGTCAAACACAACCCCTGCTACAGTAGTAGCAATACTAAGACAACTAATTGAAGAATGCAATATAGCTCAGACTGATATTTATGTTGGTGAGCCAATGACTCATGTCTATAAAAGTCTATACGATGCCATTCGCACAGAATTTGCAAACGTAATAGTCCTCGACAAAGAAGACCGAAGCGATGTTGGAAGGACACAAACTTCTGGCTGGTTGTCATCAAATGCAATATATTATTCCGACAAAGGTTCATCAATGCCAGATGGTATTAAAGATGTCTTTATGAACGAAATGTATAATGCCGATTACCTCATTAACATCCCTGCATTAAAAGCCCATGCGCGTAACGGAGTTACCTTAACTGCCAAAAATCACTTTGGATCTCATGGTGATCATGGAGGAAATGATTGGGGTTCTTTTGACCTGCATGCAGGATTAATCTGCACTGTGGATAATGACGTGTTTACAAGTGGCGTTCGCGGAAATTATGGAATGTACAGGGTTATGACTGACTTGATGGGACATGATAAGCTGGGTGGTAATACAGTGCTATTTGTAGTTGATGGTCTGTGGAGCGGAATTGAAGCAACCGACATGCCTGTAAAATGGGGCATCGCACCATTCAACAACGATTTCCCAAATTCATTGTTCATTTCTCAGGATGCTGTTGCTGTTGAATCTGTTTGCCTGGATTTTTTAAGGGCTGAGGCTGATAAAAACACTTATTTTAAAGACAGACCTTTTTTTCCTGCTGTAGATGACCATCTGCACCAAGCTGCTGAAAAAGCCAACTGGCCATCCGGACTTAAGTACGACCCTGAAAATGACGGTACAGAAATGCCATCTATGGGGGTTCATGAACACTGGAATAATTCAACAAACAAACAATACTCTAGAAATTTGTTTTCAAACGGCACAGGAATTGATCTAGTTGCAATTCCATCTACATTAGTCAACCATGAATCAACAGTTGCCAACCTCCTCACAATTTCCATTACATCAAGCGGTTTGCCATTGGAAGATGCCATAATTAATATTAACGGATCTAAACATCGCAGTAATTCTGAAGGAATTGTTGTAATAGGCAATATGATTGATGCTAATGATTTGAATTATACAGTACAGAAACAAGGATATAATACGTTCAATGGGCAAGTTGCAATTTCTGGTGATACTCAGGTAAATGTTGAACTTGAAGGTATTTCTAACATTGGGACAACAAATTCCAATAAAAGCTTCTCTGTTTATCCAAATCCTTGCTCAGAAAATACAAATCTTTCATTTTCATTGAATGCTAACAGTACAGTTTCAATTTCTTTGTATTCTGTTGATGGAAAACTTCATTCACTGATTAATAATAAGATGTTTGCTGCAGGGGATCATACATACACTGTTAATACAAGCAATCTGGAAAAAGGAGTTTATGTCTGTAATATAAAAATAGACTCTGGAACCGATAGCAATATGCAAACACTTAAACTGGTTGTGCAGTAGTTTACTGCACCAACCAGATGTTTAACACATTAAAATAGCATAAATTGAGTAAAGAGATGAAAATTATTAAACTAATTATTGTTGCAGTACTAATCACAATGTGGTCTTGTGGAGAAAAAGAAAAACCAGTTCCTAATGATACGGTGTCTGAAATAACTACTGAAGTTAGAGCGTTAGCTGTCGATAAAAACAATACTTTATGGGTTGCAACAAAAGACAGCCTTTACAAAAGTGTCGATGATGGTTATAAACACGTGAAGCTCTCTGTTGCAGGTTCTATCTATTCATTGTTTTGTGAAGCATCAGAAAACATTCTTTGGATAGGAACAGAAACAGCACTGATCAAAGCAACAATTACTGATGGAGAACTAACAGAAAACATAATTGACAACAGTAACTTGAGCTACCCTAAAGTAGTGGCATTACACATCGACAATAATTCCAAACACTGGTTTGGAACCGAAAAAGGCTTTTCATTAAACTATGCTGATACTTGGAAAAAAGAAAACTTCAGGATAAATGCACTGAACAATGTGTTTCCTATGGACATTGAAGACTTTCCGATCAACTCTATCGCAAACTTCGAAGGAAGTTACTTTTTTGCAACTAGTGGAGCCAAACTTTATAGGGCGTTTGATTATAACGAATCTGTTGATGCATTCTCTGGTGCCACCCAGTGGGATCCTCCTTATAACGGGCAAAGTGTAACTGATACGATGTTCGTTGTCTTTGTTGATAACGCAGGCAAACAATGGATGGGTGGAACACAAGGAATACAAGTCCATACGGGTCAGGACGCCAAAGATGTGGGCAGCTTTGAATATTACTACGATGAGTTACCTGATAATTATGCCCTGGTAATTAAACAAGACACGGATGGAAATATCTGGGTAGGTACCCGTAAGGGTGTTGCTGTATTCAATGGCACTGCATGGGAAACAATTACCACTGAATTGCCTGATCCTTATGTTACTGCCTTAGCTTTTGAGGGTAATGGTGTTGCATGGATCGGAACAAAAAAGGGATTGGTTAGTATGGAGTAAGGTGCCAATACTGCACCTTTCTAAACTTCTTCTAATAATCTGGATAATTAACAGAGTATTGCCCTGAATAGGAGAAATATTTCCTTACAACCTAAGGAAAATGCACTGGTTATATATTAGGTATAGTGTTGACTAAGTGTGCTTTGTTAAAAGACAATTAAAATATTAGTCCCAGTCGGGATTCATTGGTACTAAATGCTCAAAACATACTGTTTGTTGTTTTGAGCATTTTTTTTACAATCAATGGATTAATCATACGCATTGGGCTGTGGTGAGAGTTCTGTTTTTCTTGTTCCAACCTCAAAAGGGTAAAAGTTACCCATAGACCAGTATCTGTTACCCAGAAACAAGTGCTAATAGACAGCTCTCCGTAATTTACCAGCCAATTTCAAATTTGTGGTTTAATAGGATAACCCAAATATTCCTATCGATTCCACTTTAACTAATTCAAATAATTTAAAACTAACCTACTAAATTTTATTATTATGAAAAATTTTGTAAGAATCTTAATTTTTCTTGTAATTGGATTAAGTCCAATTCAGATGTACGGATGGCCCGGTATGCCATTGCCAGCTTTACAAGTTGTTGGCAGAAATTTACAAGATCCTTGTGGCAATAATGTAATTCTGCACGGGGTTGCAATTACACCAAGCCCATGGTTTAATGGCTGCCAGTATGGCTTCTCAAGTCAATATTGTACTTGGACCAATTACGATGTTCAGGGTTGCCTGGATTACAATTATGCTGTTATGGACGAGTTGACAGACACATCAGACGGCTGGTACCTGAACTACATTAGGCTACATATTGATCCTTACTGGACCAACACTCCTGGTGATCCAATTTCGGAAAATGACATTTCACGCTTTAGTTATGATCGCTTGGTAACTTATACCGATCAAGTGATTATACCAATGATTAACCATGCAAGAGACCGTGACATGTATGTAATTTTACGGCCTCCAGGTGTATGTCCAGAACGAATTGCAGTTAATGATGCTTATCACAATTATCTTAAAACGGTATGGACCTATTTATCGCAACATCCAAGTTTAAAGAACGCTGATAATGTAATGTTTGAGTTGGCCAATGAACCTATTCAAATACTTGGAGTTAATGGTAATTGGGGAACCACAGGTGATGAGCATTTTGCTGCACTTCATAACTTTTTCCAACCCATTGTTGATATTATCAGAAACAATGGTGCCAATAACATTTGCTGGATTCCTGGCACAGGATGGCAATCGCACTACCAGGGATATGTAAACCATAAAATTACCGGAGGAAATATTGGCTACGCTGTGCATATCTACCCTGGCTATTGGGGGGGTATTCAAAATTATACTGCATTTCAGTCTGCTTGGGATATAAACGTAAAACCTGCTGCTGACTTTGCTCCAATAGTAGTCACCGAGACTGACTGGGCTCCTGAAGGATATGGGACATTTGGCACTGCAACAACTGGAACTGCCGAAGGTGATGGATTTGGAGCAAACCTAAACATGATCCTTTATAATTCAGGTAATGCAAGCTGGAATGTCCTTTCCCCAGACAACCTGCTCGATCATGGTGATCCCAACGGAGGCATAGCCTATGGCGGTGATTGGCAAGCCTGTGCAGCCCCTGTTAAGTGGTGGTTCCAGGAATTTGGGAAGAATGGATATATGCTACCATCAGGTGATTGTGGAAACACAACGCCAGAACCTACTGGTTGCTCAGGAATTACCAGTTTACCCAATGGCACATTCACGTTAACAGCTAAAAACAGCGATAAGTGTATTGATGTGTACAACTTTTCAAGTTCTGATGGCGGAAACATTGTCCAATGGGACTGTGGAGGTGGAGAAAACCAACAATGGATTGTTGAACAATCGGGCGGTTACTATTCCTTCAGAAGTGTGCACAGCGACAAATGCCTTGATGTTGCCGACTGGTCAACTGCTGATGGAGCTAACATTCAACAATTTACTTGCAATGGCGAAGCTGTACAACAATTTTGTCTTACCGATCAGGGAAATGATTACTACAGCATAATAAATGCAAACAGTGGCAAAGCGTTGGATATAGAAAATATTTCAACAGAAAATGGCGCAAATCTGCAACAGTATTCTTACTGGGGAGGCGAAGGACAGCAATTCCTGTTCACCTCGGTGGGTAGCAGCAGTAATAATGGCAGTGAACTTGTAAACAATGGAATTTACGAACTTGAATTTTCAACAGATGCCAATAAAGTACTCGACCTCAAATGGGGCGAAGATGCAAATGGAGCTGTTCTGCGCCCTTGGGATAGAAACAATGGAACAGCACAACAATGGGTAGCTATTGATGCCGGTAATGGGTATTGGAGATTCCAATCCAATGCAAGCTCTTCAGGAAGGGTAATCGATCTTGAAAATGGTGATGCAAGCAATGGAATGTCAATTAGACTATGGGATAATTTCAATAATACAGCACAATCCTGGCAGGTTACTAGTGTCGGAAATGGTTATTATAGTATAAAATCTGCTGTTAATACTGCTAAAGGCTTTGATGTACCTAACTGTACAATGGATGGTTCGGAATCGCTTCAGATCTGGGATTATTATGGTACTTCCTGTCAACTGTTCAAGTTTAATAATGTCGGAACTAAATCGGCTCAACATGAAATGGGGAATTTAAGCCAAACACCATCTATTAAAGTCTATCCAAATCCGGCAACTAATTCTTTAGGTCTTGCACTTAATGGTTTGGTTGCAGATATGACTTCTCTCTCAATTTATAACTCAAATGGTAGCCTGGAAAAAGAATTATATGTGATTGAAGGCTTTAATCAGATCGATATAAGTAATCTGATATCAGGTATTTACATTATAAAAGTCAACTTCGATATGGAAGTAAAAACCAAGACTTTTATAAAAAAATAGTTTCTCTCTGATAGCTAACCTGCTTAGATAAAATTCCTTTTTTCTATACAAGCAGGTTTCATAGGTTTGTCATCCTGTCCTGGTCATCCAGGTACAGGGTGACTATTAAAAAAACTAAACAAACCTATTAGACCCGGATTATGTATTAGAACTTCGTTATGAAGGTTGAAAGTGCAAAAATAGAAGGACTTGGTGAGATGAATCATAGCACCGCTATGGTGAACCGACCATAGGGAGTTCATGAATGCAATAAAAAAAAGTGAGTATGAATAACCTAAACAAGTAAGTGAAATGACTTATATTGAAGCAATTTCAATTTGTAATAGGTTTTCTAATGCATATTTCGGGTTAAATCAATAACAACTAATCTTAATTCAAATGAAACTAATAAAAACATTTTTGTACACTTTCTTTGCTGCTTTCGTGCTCCAAATTAGCATATATGCACAAGAAAACATCCAAGTAGGTTCAACTACGCGGAACATGATTGTATATGCTCCTTCGGGTATTGAACAAAACCGACCTTTGGTTATTAACATGCATGGCTTGAACCAGGATGCAGCATATCAGCAAGCTCAGGCAAAATGGGGACCAATTGCAGATGCTGAAAGATTTCTAGTTGTGTATCCGAATGGAGTGAATAATTCGTGGGACTTATCTGGAACAAGTGACATCGATTTTATTCTGGCCATTATAGATAATATGCATAGTCGTTATGGAATAGACCGTAACCGTGTATACCTTTCCGGTTTCTCGATGGGTGGTATGATGACTTATTATGCTGCTACAAAAATTGCAGACAAAATTGCTGCATTCGCCCCTGTAAGTGGCTACCTCATGGGTGGCCCAAACACGAACAGTTCCCGTCCAATACCATTGATACATGTACATGGCACCACAGATGATGTTGTACCCTTTAGTGGCGTTCAAACCTGTCTTGATGCATGGATTGCAAGGAACAATTGCCCAACCACAGCCCAGGTTACTGATCCTTATCCTTCAAGTAATTCTTTATCAGGTGCAGCCAAATACTATTGGGGAACTGGAGACGCAGGTTCAGAAGTAGTCTTGATTTCACAGGAAGGTAAAGGACATTGGTGGTCGATGGATGTTACCTATGGAGTTAGCACTAGTCAGGAAATCTGGAACTTCTGTAAAAACCACTCCCTGGGCGGAAGTACCGGAGGTACAACCAATGTATGGCTGGAAGCTGAATGTGGGGCAGTCGGATCGTCATGGAACACCGTTTCAGACGGAAATGCTTCTAATGACCAATATATAACTGTGCAGTCAGGAACCAATAGTACTGGAAACGAACCCGGAAGCAGTGCAGGATATATAACTTACTCCTTTAATGTTGGTGAAAGTGGAACATATACTCTCTGGGGCAGAATAATTGCGCCAACACCCAACGATGACTCCTTCTGGATCAGGATGGACAATGGCTCCTGGTATATGTGGAATGGTATAAGCTCATCATCAAGCTGGACCTGGGACGATTGCCAATCTTACAATTTAAGCAGTGGTTCACATACGCTTACAGTTGCCTATCGTGAGGATGGTACATACCTTGATAAACTATACATTACGAATACCGGTTCAACTCCTTCCGGAGAAGGTTCAACTGCCAGCAATTGCTCGGGAACAACACCTTCTGAATTAGTAAACAATGGGATATACGAAATCGAATTCCAAACCAATTCCAATAAAGTGTTAGACCTAAGATGGGGTCAAGATGTAAACGGTGGAGTATTACAGCCTTGGGACAAAAATGGGGCAACTGCCCAACAATGGATTGCGCTTGATGCCGGTAATGGCTACTGGAGGTTCCA
This sequence comes from Bacteroidales bacterium, assembly GCA_050295515.1. Classification (GTDB taxonomy): domain Bacteria; phylum Bacteroidota; class Bacteroidia; order Bacteroidales; family UBA10428; genus UBA10428. The sequence continues at coordinate 113,568 of JBNKPU010000138.1, forward strand.
ATCAAATGCCAGTTCTAATGGACGGGTTATAGATCTTGAGAATGGTGATGCCACCAATGGAATGTCAATTAGACTATGGGATAATTACAGCAACACAGCCCAAACTTGGTTAGTTACAAGTGTTGGTAATGGATACTATAGTATTAAGTCTGCAGTCAATACTGCTAAAAGCTGGGATATACCCAATTGCGTAATGGATGCCTCTGAATCGCTTCAAATTTGGGATTATTATGGCACTTCCTGTCAGTTGTTCAAATTCAATTATGTTGGTAGTAAGTCAGCAAAAGAAGATAGGGTCGATATATCCATTGATCCTAGGTTTGATATCTACCCAACTCCATCAAGTGATGGAGATTTCAGTTTATCAGTATCTGGCTTTGAAGAAAATATTCGAATGAGCATTTTTACACTCGATGGGAAGAGTGTTATTGAGCAAGCTGATTTGAATATAGGCTATAATTTTATCAAAACAGGCTTAAACAATGGAATTTATTTGATACAAGTAAGTGACAACATGTATACATCAGTTAAAAAACTGATCGTGCAATAAGCATTGTTATTTTAAAAGAATCTCCATATTGGTTTTACATATAAGCCACAGCAATTAAGCTGTGGCTTATTCATTTATAAAAACTTGATTTAAAATTCAGCAAAAATGTCAATGCATTAGGGACTACTCCAAAAACTGCATGGAAAAACATTGAGAAAATCAACAGCAAAAGCTTATAGTTTTATATTTCAGATCTTTGCTGCCCTTTAAGATTTAGCAGCTACATTTAACCTTTGTTACTTTTATGCCAATCTCTTTTATTCCAATTTATTTTGGTTATTAAATCCTTGACTTGTATTTACTTTTCACCCTTCGAACAAAGAGGCTTAAGATTACAATTATAGCTGTAAAAAAGCTTAAACGACCAATATAGTCGCCATGTTTGACATAAAAGGTAATCTTATCGTTGGCATTAATAGTTCCTTTTAGCGCACCGCGCTTCCACCAACCCAAAGACTGAATCACCTCTCCTTTTTGGTTGATGATGGAAGAAATGCCTGTGTTTGCTGAACGTGCAATGCTCCGTCGTGTTTCAATTGCCCTGATGCTTGACAATGAATTATGTTGTCGGTGCCCAGGTGTATTGTCCCACCAGCCATCGTTAGTTATAACAAAAATTAAATCAGCACCCTTTTGAACAAACTCTCCAACAAATTCGCCAAAAACAGATTCATAACAAATAGGCACACCAACTCTAAGGTCTTCTCCAGGAGCATAAAACGCCGTTCTCTCTTTTTGTGTATTGTGGCTCCTGAAAGTGCCCCCAAGTTTAAGCGTTATTGGCTTAAGTACCTTTAATAATCCAGGATAGGGCATCTTCTCAACGCCAACTACCAATTTAGACTTATGGTATATCTGAATAGAATCTGTTGAATCTATCTGTATCGCCGAGTTATAACTATCATAATATGAACCATCTCTCTGGTATGGATTTGCCGTCGCACTTAACTTTTCTCCAGGCTTGTAAAGCTGATAGCACATTATTCCGGCAATGTATTTTAGTTGGGGCAATTCCTCCTGAAAGGATTTTACCATCTTTAGGTCAGACACCTCATCAAATCTACCTAACCAGATATTGTTCATTATTGAAGTCTCGGGAGAGATAACATAATCGGTTGTAGAATCTGCAAACTCACGTGCCAGGTTAACCTGAATAGTTGTCTGTTCAATGGCAGGAATATCATTAAACTTCAAATATGGATCGATATTTGGCTGTACCACCACAACATTTACCGGATCTTTCTTTTCGGTATATGTCTTAAATATTGCCAAGGAAATAACAACAGGAACTAATATCACTAAAAAACCTGGGATGGCAGATTTTAGGTTAAACCCGGGATTGTTTCCCTGTCCAAACAATGTGGCGTAAATTAAAACATTAGATACCAAAACCCATAAACTACCCCCCATAGTTCCGGTATATTCATACCATTGAATTAGCTTCACTTCATAAGCAAATCCATTGCCCAATGTAAGCCAGGGCCAAGCTATTTCGCCATGGGTGTATGCAAATTCACAGGCTATCCAAAAAACGATAAAACCTATATAAGATGGCAGCCTGCCAAAAGCAGTTCTGGTCAAATAAGTCAACCAAACAGCTGTAGACATTAAAAACGATGATATTAGAACAGCTGACGCAACCCCAACTAAGGAAGGCTTTCCATCAACCAATGCATATCTGATCCACCAGGTATCGCCAATGTTCCAAATAATAAAACCCAAGAGGGCAAGCATATAGACGCTCCTGGCAGATTGCTTCCGCTCATATGCCCGCTCAATAATAACCAATAGCGGTACAAAGGCTATTAAAAGTGTTAATCCTGTTCCCCACTCATACCATCCAGGTATTAAAAGCAAGCCACTTAGAATGACTAAAACTATATCGTTATTGAAAATCTTTTTCACAATATATTTTGGTTTTTTATTTTTTATCAGTGCAATTATAGGAATAAATCTGACGAATAATTGAATTAAAACGTTAAAGATTCAACTGTTTATAATCTATTTTAAAATTATTAGATGCCTGCTTGTTGGTATAGAGGGGACTCCCAATAAACCCTGGAGGGCCCGGCGCTGTCAATTTAATCATTTAAGTGCATATGCTTTAAAATGGTAAAATACATGCTCGTTTCATATGTTTTTATGCAGCAACATTGTACTTTTATAGGCTGATAAAAGACCTAATGGAATGTGTGATTGATCGACATAACTTAGGGAGTTTGAAAATAATTCTTCTGTCATGAAACATTTGGTCCGGGATAAATGTTTGTTTTTAAAATTTAACAAGAGTAGGTTATGGCTTTTTGCAGCTATAATCCTAATTCTTAGCTTTGCATGTTCTAATAAAAAAGAAGTTGAAATTATGGCAAATCCATTACTTGAGAAATATAATACCGCTCACAACGCAACACCTTTTGACCTGGTAAAACCAGATCACTTTAAACCAGCTTTTGATTCTGTCTTTGCCCAAACAAAAGCAAAGGTAGAAGCGATCATCAATAATCCTGAAAAACCTGATTTTGAAAACACTATTGTTGCACTCGAAAGGGCTAACAATAAGTTAAGCCATATTGCCGCCACACTTTTTAACCTTAACCTGGCCGAAACATCTGAAGAACTTCAGAATGTGACCAGGGAAATGTCACCGCTCCTTGCAGACTTTAGCAATGATATCCTATTAAATGAGGATTTATTTAATCGGGTAAAAACTGTCTTCGAAAATACGGATATGAACAGCCTGGACATTGAAGACAAAAGGCTTTTGGAAAAAACCTTTAAGGATTTTGAAAGAAGTGGCGCCAATCTTACAGGCGACCAAAAAAAACGCTATCGCGAAATATCTATGGATCTTGCACAACTGACTGTTCAGTACGATGAGAATGTACTGGCAGAAACAAATGCATATCAGTTGCATATAACAGATAAAAACGATCTTGCCAGACTTCCTGAAGATGTAATTGTTGCTGCCGAAGAGGAAGCAAAAAGTCGCGACTTGGAAGGCTGGGTGTTTACTTTACAATTTCCCAGCTATGTGCCCTTCTTAAAATATGCCGACAACCGTGAGCTTAGAAAAAAAATAGCCTTGGCATATAACACCAGGGCTTTGAAAGATAATGAGCATGACAATCGCGAAATAGTAAATAGAATAGTTGCGTTGAGAATTGAAAAAAGTAACCTTCTGGGGCACAACACCTTTTCCGACTTTGTTTTGGAAAACAGAATGGCTAAATCCACTGATCGTGTGCAGACTTTCCTCAACGACCTGCTTATTGCCTCCTTACCAGCTGCTAAAAAAGAGTACAAAGAAGTACAGGATTTTGCCAAATCGTCAGGAGCTAATTTTACAATTGAAGGATACGACTGGGCCTATTATTCAGAGAAGCTTAAAAAACAAAAGTTCGATATTGATGATGAAATGATCCGTCCTTATTTTCAGCTTGAGAAAGTTGAGCAAGGAGTGTTCGGTTTGGCATCTACACTTTTTGGATTGACATTGAAAGAAAACCATTTAATTCCGGTATATCACCCCGATGTAAAGGTCTATGAGGTTTATGATAAAGAAAATAAATTCCTTGCTCTGCTATATATGGATTATTTCCCACGTAAAGGCAAAAAAGGTGGGGCATGGATGACCGAATATCAGCAACAATACATTGACGATAAAGGTATCGAACACCGGCCTCATGTTTCATTGGTTTTTAACTTTACCAAACCAACATCAAAGAAACCATCACTACTATCTTTTACAGAAGTTACCACACTCCTTCATGAGTTTGGACACGGATTGCATGGTATGTTGAGCCAATGTAAATATGAAGAGCTTGCCGGAACAAATGTGTATCGGGACTTTGTCGAATTACCTTCTCAGATATTGGAAAATTGGGCGGAGCAAAAAGAATGGCTCGATAAAGTAGCTGCACATTACAAAACTGGAGAAAAAATACCTGACACACTGGTCCAAAAAATCATTGATTCGAAAAATTTTAACTCCGGATATTTCTCCTTAAGGCAAATCAGCTTTGGCTTGCTTGACATGAAATGGCATACACTTACCGAACCATACAACGGTGATGTTTTAGTATTTGAAGAAGAAGCTATGGCTCCTACACGTTTAATGCCCAAACAGGAAGGCACGGCAATGAGCACCTCATTCAGCCATATTTTCTCTGGAGGATATGCCGCTGGTTATTACAGCTATAAATGGGCTGAAGTATTGGATGCCGATGCTTTTGCCTATTTCAAAGAAAAAGGTATTTTCAACAAGGAGATTGCCGAAAGTTTTAAAGACAACATTTTGTCAAAGGGGGGAACTGAGGACCCAATGGAATTATATGTACGCTTTAGGGGCAAAGAACCTTCGATTGACCCATTGCTCGAGAGATGTGGTTTAAAATAAGGGGATTACTTAGATGTTATATCGTTCAGGTTACTTTCGTGATTAACAATTTAGAATACTAACTGTTAATAGGTTATGCACGACCAAAACAACTCTATACCATCGTTGGATCTTGTCCACAATGACCAGAAAGTTACTTTTGCTTTCAGGACCATGGAAGAAATTTTTGAAAAGAGGGGAAATACACCAGACGTGCCCCATAGACACAATTATTATACAGTATTATTGGGTAAGAAAGTCTGTGGCTTACATTATATCGATTATGTCGAATTCCCAATAAAACCGAATTGCATATTTTTTGTCAATCCAGGACAAGTTCACCAAGTTATCACCTATGGCGAACCTGAAGGTGTTGTGATTATGTTTTCCACGGAATTCCTTTCGCGAAACCATATTAGCGAGGATTTTCTGACTAACTTGGGATTGTTCTCTTCGACAGCCGCAACACCGCCCTTAGAAATATCTCCGGATGCTGGCAAGGACCTTGAAAATATTGTTGAAAATATCAAGAATGTATTTCATGACACCAATCCTTTCCGTGCAGACTTGCTCGGAGCGTATCTAAAGGTATTCCTTATTGAATGTAATAAATTGCTCCCTGTTCCAAATATAGAAAACACACAGGTACTGGAAGCTGGAAAAATCATCCTGCGGAGCTTTAAAGGCTTGGTTGAAAAGCACTTTGCAACATGGCATAAAGTAAGCGAATATGCCTCGGAGTTAAATATCACACCAGACTACCTGAACAGCAGCATAAAAAATGCAATTGGCAAAACAGCCAAAGAATTCATTCAGGAAAGAATAATACTTGAATCGAAGAGACTTGGTATACATACTCAATTATCCAATAAAGAAATTGCCTTTCAGGTTGGCTTTGACGATCCTTCGCATTTCAGCAAGTTTTTCAAGAAAACAGAAGGGAAATCTTTTAGTGATTTTAGGACTCAGTTGGAGAAAAGTATGGTTGAACAATAACCCGGCACTTACTAAAAATAAAATACCCTCTGAAATTAGTTTGCGACTAAACTCCAAAGAGTATTTCAAAATAATAACGGTAACCCAACAACTAATAGATATATAAATAGTCTACTTCCATATAAGCATCGTAGTAAACATAGTACCTAATCCTGTTTAAGGTTGGATCAAAGACAACACCTTTATTCGCAATCATATCTGCAATACTTGTTGATGTATATATCAACTGGTTGTCGTAATAGAAACTCAGGCTGTTGTTGGTTCCCCTTTCAAAACGAACATCATGAAAACTCATATTATAGTCTTCTGTGCCAATCACATCGGCTAAACCAACTGATGATTCATCCAAAAACTCCCAGTAATAATTGCCTGTTGAATAGTCCTTCCATTTATATTTGATAGTCCAGTTATAGGATGTACTAAGTGGGTCAACCTCAAATTTTAATGCCTCAAGCTGACCTCCGGTATATGTTTTATCAACTTCGAAATAAAAATCAAACGTCACATAGCCATTGTTATACATTTCATAGCCGCATTTTAAATCAACAGTATTGAACTGAACCTGTCCATCTTCTAACTGGGTTATAAGAGACCCATATTCCTGGATACTGCCAAAGTCAACTTGCATAAAGACTTTACTGTCTACAAAATCTGCATTTAGGTTATTCTGTCCGACATTACTACCTACCGCATTGTATTGATCATAGTAATCTACAGGATATACAGTTAGGTCTTTGCTAAGGGCTATTTCGTTAAAACCATCCGTTACAGTTAATCCTATTGAATAATCTCCTGCTGTGGCCGGAGCGGTCCACCAAATCGTGTCTTGTCTTTTATACAACTTAAGTTCTCCGCCATCCACACTCCAGTCATAAGTCAGTGAGTCGCCATTTTCGTCACTCACTAAGGCCTGAACAAGGATTTCTTCTTCAGGGAAAACTTCTTTTTTTTCTAATTGTAATGAACCCGTTGGTTTTTTATTCTGCTCGCATGATGAAATAAAAAATGTAATGGCAAGCAGTGAAAGGAGAAGGTTTTTTTTAAGCATATCATGTGAATTTAATCTAAGCTGAATCTACGTACTCAATTAATATCAAGTTCCGTATATTTGATTACTTGCTCTATCCTTTAGACAAAACCGCAGAAAATCAAAACTAAAAGACAAACGTATAATGCTTTCATTTCTCCCCGGTCAAACAACTGGTGCCTTTTAAAAAGAACAATTAAGCTTTAATACAAGCTACATCGGATTTTTACATCTCGAACCGTGTTTTTGCCATTGTAGGGTATATAGAGTACTTGTAAGTTTGTATTCCAATAAATTGACAATGAAAACAATAATACACAAAGCAACATCTAGAGGACATTTTAACCATGGTTGGTTAAACACTTGGCACACCTTTAGCTTTGCCAGATATTACGAACCGGAAAGGGTGAATTTTGGTGCCCTTAGGGTGCTAAATGATGATGTTATTGCTCCAGGAACAGGATTTGGCCGCCACCCGCATGACAATATGGAAATCATTACCATACCCCTTGAAGGCAAGGTGCTACACAGGGATTCGATGGGAAATGAAGAATTCATTACCCCAGGCGAAGTTCAGGTCATGAGTGCAGGCACCGGTATCTTTCATGAAGAACATAACGGAAGTGCAGAGGAGTATTTGAGCCTTTTGCAAATTTGGATCTTCCCGGATGAAAAGAGCATCACACCAACCTATGCGCAGAAGAATTTTAGTGCTGAACCGGCACTCAATAATTGGCAAAAATTAGTAAGCAAGAATGATGATGGTACTTTGCATATACATCAGGATGCCAATATTTCGAGAGTTTTTCTTGAAGCAGGAAAATCTTTGGACTATACTCTAAGCAATGAGGCATTTGGCAGCTATCTGTTTATAATAAACGGGGAAATAAACCTTGGCGAAATGGAATTGCACAAAAGAGATGGTGTAGGTATTTATGATGCCACATCCTTTTCTATCAGAGCAAAAACAGATGCCTATATCCTTAACCTTGAAGTACCAAAACAGAATTAATACGTGTATAATATAAACTTTAATACTTACCACTATGAAAAATCTAAAATTTGTAGCTATTATAGCTATTGTAGCTATTGGAACAACGCTTTACGGCCAAAGCAAGCAAGTTGATGCCGAAAAATCAACCTTGGAATGGGTTGGAAAAAAAGTAACTGGTGAACATCAAGGCTTAATTTCTTTAAAAGAAGGAAATCTTGAGCTTAAGAAAGGGAATATCATTGGTGGAACTTTCATTATTGATATGGCCTCTATTAAAAATTCTGATATAGAAAGCGATGAGTACAGAGCCAAATTGGTCGGACATTTAAAATCGGATGACTTCTTTGGAGTTGAAACCTACCCAACTGCAAAACTGGTTATTACTGAAGCAACAGCTTTTAAAAATGATGAAGCAACAGTAAAAGGAAAACTGACAATTAAGAAAGACACGCACCCAACTGAGTTTAAGGTGAAAAAATCAGGCAATGCTTATACAGCGACAATTGTTGTTGACAGATCTAAATATGATGTAAGATATGGTTCAAGTTCATTCTTCGATAACCTTGGAGACAAAGTTATTTATGACGATTTTACATTGAATGTAAATATTGTAACTAAATAAATGAGAGAATAGCAAGAAAAACCAAGTATAAAAAAGAGGGCGTCCAAAAAGTCTATAATCCATTGTTTTGTCATATTGAGCGGAGTAGAAATATATTGATTATCAACAACAATAATAATTCGACCCTGCTCAGAAGGACTTGAAATGGACTTTTTGGGCAACCTCTTTTTGCTTTACTACGTGTCGGGAAAAAACAAAAATTCCAATATCGATATGCAGTCATCCAATATTAACAAATCATTCCCAGAACGAAAACCCTAAAGAATCCAATCGTTCTAACTCGCAAATATTGAAGAACTTACGATTTACCGCAATAAAAACCTTAGAGCACACGACCGAAAGGAGCATGGAATGTCTTTTTAATTTTCCGCCTCTATTATTGGCCTAATGGAGCCAACTTTAACAATACACCCAAGCAGACTTTTTTATCTAAAAAAAACGATTAGATTTGTTCCCCTACATCAAATTTAAGTGACCATGAAAATTAAATTCCTTGGAGCAGCACGCGAAGTTACAGGCAGTAAACACCTTATCGAAACCCCTTCTGGAAAAAAAATACTGTTAGACTGTGGAATGTACCAGGGAAAAGGATTTGAGACTGACAGACTGAACCGCAAACTCGGGTTTGAGCCCCGAGAAATTGATCATCTGGTATTAAGTCATGCACACATTGACCATTCAGGACTAATACCCTATATCTACAAGTTAGGCTTTAGGGGGTCGGTTATCTGCACAAATGCTACCCGTGACCTGTGTGCAATTATGCTTGCCGATTCTGGAGGAATCCAAGAACATGATACACGGACATTCAATAAGAAAAGGGCGAGAAAAGGTCTTGAACCAGTTGAACCTCTATATACTAAAAGAGATGCTGTGGCAGCCATGGAACTTTTTATTGGTGTAGCTTATAGCCGTACCTTCAGGATTGACAATGACACAACGGTTAAGTTTACGAACAGTGGACATATGCTTGGGAGCTCAGTGGTGACACTCTCTATCAAAGAAAATGGCAACTGGAAAAAAATTGCCTATACAGGTGATATCGGACGTCCATCAAACAGGATCCTGAAATCACCCAACCCCTTTCCTCATGCCGATATATTGATCACTGAGGCAACCTATGGCGACAGATTACATAAATCCACCCAGGAAGCCGAAAGTGTTTTACAAAAAATTGTTCACGAAACTTGCGTGGAGAAAAATGGGAAGCTGATCATACCCTCATTTAGTGTGGGAAGAACCCAAGAAATAGTATATTCACTAAATAATCTTTACAACGACCGTCTGTTGCCCAGGATAAACATTTTTGTAGATAGCCCATTAGCTGTGAATGCTACAAATGTATTCAGGTTGCACCCAGAATGTTTCAATGGTGATGTGCTAGAGGTAATGGAAACCGATCCGGATCCATTCGGATTTAATAGTTTATACTATATCACACACCATCTGGACTCAAAAAAACTAAATACCTATAAAAAACCTTGTGTTATCATATCTGCTTCGGGAATGATGGAAGCCGGAAGGGTAAAACACCATCTGGCCAATGCTATTTCCAATCCATACAACACTATTTTGGCAGTCGGCTATTGTGCGCCTACTACTTTAGGCGCCAAAATACTAAGAGGAGATAGTGAAGTCTCTATCCATGGCAATACATATCCTGTTAAGGCACGGATTGAACGTATAGATTCATTCAGTGGACATGGTGACTACAAAGAAATGGGCGATTACCTGATGTGCCAGGATACGGAAAAGGTCCAGAAAGTAT
>JBNKPU010000139.1:0-90203 GCA_050295515.1 Bacteroidales bacterium
AGAGCAGTTGCATCTCCCTGTTTTATCCTTCTGGCCAGTTCAACCTCCTCTTCAGCTGTTATCAGGTCCTCCTTGCCAATTTCGTGTAAATATTTATCTAAGGATGGTGTATCCCGGTTTGTGACCTGTTTGATGATTTTTAATTGTCTCATGGAGGTATTGGTGTTACAATGGTTTAGGTTTAACTAAAACAATAAGGGAAAATTAAGATCCATTTTTGGCATTTTGTTTTAGTAAGTTTTCAACTGCCAGGTTCTTTTTGATTATAAAAATAATAAAATTTCCTTTTGAGACACGATAATAAAATTATTTTAAAATTTATTTTGGTTATTGACTCATTTATATTTATACTTGCAAAGTAATTCCAACAAAGCATTACTCTATTACACAAGCTCAATCCGGAATAATTTCCCAATCAGTTTCTAAAACAATGAATTTTTATAGTAATTTTTCTTAATTTTTATGTACGACATACTTGAATTAAACAAGATGCTAGTGGCTGATCTTCGCCAAGTAGCTAAAGGTTTGAAAATTAAACGCGTTGACTCTCTAAAAAAGCAGGATCTCATATACAAAATACTGGATCAACAGGCAATTTCTGCATCTGAAAAGAAAAAGGATACAGTTAAAAAAGAGTCGCCTAAAGGCAAAGAAACAAAAGCAACCGTTAAGTCAAAACCGCAAAAGCCTCAATCTGTAGGCACACCAAAAACCGAAGATTCTGACAGTAAACTTAGGCCAAGGCGTAAGCGTCTTGATAAAAATGGACGCGAAAATGACAATCAACGCATAGTTGATGCGGTAGCTGAGGTAGAGGCTTCACTGAACAAAACACTTAATAAAGATAAAAAAGTTGATTATCCTGAAAACAAGGTGCAGGAAAAGGCTGTAAAAGAGCAAGCACCTAGACAGAATGTTAGCAAGGAAAATCTCGATTGGAAAAACCGCAAAGAAGCTGGCGGCTCCAGAAAGTCTGACCGATCTATTACTACAGATAGTGAAATTAAGATCCGTTTTGCCGACAATAAAAGACCTGATGCCATTACAGATTTTGATGGTTTGATCAGCAATTCAGGAGTGCTTGAAATTATGCCTGATGGATATGGCTTTTTACGGTCAGCAGATTATAATTTTTTGAATTCTCCAGATGATATTTATGTATCTCAATCACAAATAAAGCTTTTTGGCCTTAAAACAGGAGATACAGTAAGGGGTACAATCAGGCCTCCCAAGGAAGGTGAAAAATATTTCCCGCTGATTAAGGTTGAGGAAATAAATGGACGAGATCCTGGATTTATCCGCGATAGGGTGCCTTTTGATTACTTGACCCCCCTGTTTCCTGATGAAAAATTTAACCTGTTGGGTAATTCATCAACAAGCAACCTTTCGGTTCGTGTAGTTGATATGTTCTCACCAATAGGAAAAGGACAGCGTGGGTTGATTGTCGCACAGCCAAAAACTGGTAAAACAATACTTTTACAAGATATCGCCAATGCAATTGCAGCTAATCATCCTGAGGTATATCTGATGATCTTGCTTATTGATGAAAGACCTGAAGAGGTAACCGATATGGCTCGTAATGTTAATGGTGAGGTTATTTCATCAACTTTTGATGAGCCAGCCGAACGTCATGTACGTGTTTCCAACATCGTTCTTGAAAAAGCCAAAAGAATGGTGGAATGTGGGCACGATGTTGTAATCCTGCTCGACTCAATAACCCGTCTGGCACGTGCATACAATACTGTAGCTCCAGCATCAGGTAAAGTTTTGTCTGGTGGTGTTGATGCAAACGCTTTGCATAAACCTAAAAGATTTTTTGGAGCTGCCCGTAACATCGAAAATGGAGGTTCGCTTACCATTATAGCAACAGCGCTGACTGAAACCGGATCCAAAATGGATGAGGTTATATTTGAGGAATTTAAAGGTACCGGTAATATGGAACTTCAACTTGACCGTAAGTTATCTAACAGAAGAGTGTATCCTGCTGTTGATATCACTGCTTCAAGTACACGTCGAGAAGATCTGTTGGTTGAAAAAGATAACCTCACAAGAATTTGGATTATGAGAAAGTACCTAACAGATATGAACTCTGTTGAAGCTATGGAGTTTATGAGAGACAGGATGCTCAAAACCAAATCCAACGAAGAGTTTTTATTGACGATGAATGGAGACTAAGATATAAGGCGGGAATTTTTCCCGCTTTTTTTTTAATATAAAAGAGTTAACATCTTATTGAATAAGACTGACAAAGGTTTTTTAGGTCACAAGAATAAGATCTTGATTGCAATTTTAAATTATCAGAAAAGGGGATCCTTAACTCAAAATTTCTTCTTATTTGTAATTAAAATGAATAAGCATAGAACTTGATAAAGCAGAGATAAATTAAAGTAAAATATGTTAATTTTGTGCTTCTTTAAAATATGCAATTCATAAAATATTAATAATAAGCGTATTAATATGGCTAAAAACAAAAACTTTATAACATGTGACGGTAATTATGCAGCATCGCATATCGCTTACATGTTCAGTGAAGTATCGGCTATTTACCCGATAACACCATCTTCGACCATGGCGGAATATATAGATGAATGGTCGGCTCAGGGAAGAAAGAATATCTTTGGCGAAGTAGTAAAGGTTACTGAAATGCAATCTGAAGGTGGTGCTGCAGGAGCAGTTCACGGATCACTTCAGGCTGGAGCATTGACTTCTACTTATACAGCTTCGCAAGGATTGCTCTTGATGATTCCAAACATGTATAAAATTGCGGGTGAACTTTTGCCCGGTGTGTTTCATGTTTCAGCACGTAGCCTTGCAGCCCAAGCTCTCTCTATATTTGGTGACCACTCCGATGTGATGAGTACAAGACATACAGGTTTTGCTATGCTTGCATCAGGAAGTGTTCAGGAGATTATGGATATTGGTGCTGTTGCTCACCTTACAACTATTAAATCACGTGTTCCATTCTTACACTTTTTTGATGGTTTCCGTACATCACATGAAATACAAAAAGTTGAGGCTCCAACAACAGACCAAATGACCAAACTGTTGGATTGGAATGCCCTACAGGAATTCCGCGACAGGGCACTTAATCCCGAGCATCCTGTAACAAGGGGTACCGCACAGAACCCGGATATATATTTCCAGTCCCGCGAGGCAGCTAATAGTTTCTATGATGCAATTCCTGACATGGTTGAAGAATACATGAAGGAACTCTCAAAAATTACAGGAAGAGAATATCATCCGTTTACTTATTATGGTGCCCCAGATGCTGAGGACATAATAATTGCAATCGGTTCGGTTACTTCAACAATAAAGGAAACTATTGATTATTTGAGCAAGCAAGGAAAAAAGGTAGGTCTGATCTCGGTTCATCTGTACCGTCCTTTCTCTGCAAAATATTTGCTTAATGTAATGCCAAAATCAGTTAAGCGTATTGCCGTACTTGACAGAACAAAAGAACCTGGTTCAAATGGTGAGCCATTGTACCTGGATGTATGTGAGGTATTCTATGGAAAAGAGAACGCTCCTAAGGTGGTTTCCGGAAGATATGGATTGAGTTCAAAAGATACTACTCCAAGCCAAATACTTTCAGTTTATGAAAACCTGGCACAGAAAGAACCTAAGAATTATTTCACTATTGGTATAGTTGATGATGTAACATTTACTTCACTTCCATTAAAAGAAGAAGTAAGTATATCACCAGCAGGTACTTTTGAGGGTAAATTCTATGGAATTGGTGCTGATGGTACTGTTGGAGCAAATAAAAATTCAATTAAGATTATAGGTGACTCAACAGATAAATATGCCCAGGCATACTTTGCATATGACTCTAAAAAATCAGGTGGTGTAACAACTTCCCACCTGAGGTTTGGAGATAGCCCTATCCTGTCATCTTACCTTGTAAATACTCCTGATTTTGTTGCCTGTCATGTTCCTTCTTATTTAGGAAAATATGATATGCTAAAAGGTATCAAAAAAGGTGGTACTTTCCTTTTAAACAGTATCTGGGACAAAGATGAAACAGTCAGTCATCTTCCAAATTCTGTTAAAAGGGTCCTTGCTGAAAAGCAAATCAATTTTTATATAATCAATGCAACTAAAGTTGCCCGCGAAATAGGACTGGGCAACCGTATTAACTTCATCATGCAATCTGCTTTCTTTAAAATTGGTAATGTGATACCTTACGAGCAAGCAGTTGAAGAAATGAAGAAAGCCATTACCAAAACTTTCTCTAAGAAAGGGGAAGAAATTGTAAAAATGAACCACATGGCTGTTGACCGTGGTGGACAGGTTGAGAAGATTGATATACCTGCAGAATGGTCAAAACTTAAAGATGAAAAAATAGTTGATAACAGGGTAGGTGTACCAGATTTCATTAGGAATGTGGTTGAACCAATTAATAACCTGAAAGGTGATGATCTTCCTGTATCAGCATTCAAAGATCGCGAAGATGGTACTTTCCCGGCAGGAACAACCGAATGGGAAAAGCGTGGTATCGCTGTAAATGTACCAGAATGGCAACCAGATAACTGTATCCAGTGTAACCAATGTGCTTATGTTTGCCCTCATGCATGTATTCGTCCTTTCTTACTAGACGAAAAAGAATCAGCAAAAATGCCTAATGGAGCAGCTCTTATAGATACAAAAGGCAAGGGCATGGAAGGATTGAAGTATAGGATACAAGTAAGTCCATTAGACTGTACAGGCTGTAATGTTTGCACCGAAGTTTGTCCTTCAAAAGAGAAATCGTTAATCATGAAACCACTTGGAGATCAAATGGTTGAAGATGAAAACTGGAATTATCTGGCAAAGAACGTTACGTATAAAACCGATAGGGTTGACACAATGGCTTCGCTTAAAAACAGCCAGTTTGCCCAACCACTGTTTGAGTTCTCAGGTGCTTGTGCCGGTTGTGGTGAAACAGCTTATATTAAACTGATCACTCAATTATTTGGCGATAGAATGATGGTTGCCAATGCAACTGGTTGTAGTTCAATCTATGGTGGTTCTGCACCATCAACTCCATATTGTACCAATGCACAGGGTAAAGGTCCTGCATGGGGCAACTCATTGTTTGAAGATAATGCCGAGTTCGGTCTTGGTATGGCCCAGGGAGTCAATAAGCTTCGAGAAAGAATACAATTGAAGATGCAAGCAGCTATTGATGAAAATGCTGTTTCAGCATCAACACAGGGAGCGTTTAAAGAATGGATTGAAGTAAAAGAAAATGCTGAAGGATCAAAAGAAGCATCGGCTAAAGTAATTGAAGTGCTTAAGAAAGAAAAAGCACCTGTTGCCAAAGAAATACTTGACCTTGAACAATATCTGATCAAGAAATCACAATGGATATTTGGAGGTGATGGTTGGGCCTATGATATCGGGTATGGTGGATTAGACCATGTGTTGGCTTCTGGCGACGATGTGAATGTGCTTGTAATGGATACAGAAGTTTATTCAAATACTGGTGGACAGGCTTCTAAATCAACTCCTGTAGGTGCTGTTGCCAAATTTGCTGCTGCTGGTAAGCAAATCAGGAAAAAAGATCTTGGTGCAATGGCCATGACTTATGGTTATGTTTATGTTGCTCAGGTTGCTATTGGAGCAAATATGAACCAATATTTGAAAGTTGTTAAGGAGGCTGAAGCTTATCCCGGACCATCACTTATAATTGCTTATGCACCATGTATCAACCATGGAATGAAAGGTGGAATGGGAAAATCCATAGAACAAGAGAAAAAAGCTGTGGAATCGGGTTATTGGCATCTTTTTAGATATAATCCATTGTTGGAACTAGACGGTAAAAATCCTTTCCAATTGGATTCTAAAGAGCCTGATTACAATAAGTTCCAGGATTTCCTTAAAAGTGAAGTCCGCTATACTTCTTTGATCAAGTCCTTTCCAGCTGAAGCTGCACGTTTATTCACTGCAGCAGAAAGTAATGCCAAATGGCGTTATGATAGCTACAAGCGTAGGGCTGATATGGATTATGCAAAATAATTATTTTTATAAAGCAAAAAAAAGGCTGCACTATGGTGCAGCCTTTTTTATTTGATATTTTATATCTTTGTCGATGATATGGGAAGGATTTTGGCAATAGACTATGGAAGAAAAAGATGTGGAATAGCGGTTACAGATCCTTTGCAAATAATAGCAAATGGTCTAGAGACTGTTCCCACACATACGCTTGAATCATTTCTTGGTGGATATTTCCAAAAAGAGAACGTCGAAAAAGTTGTAATTGGATACCCTAAGCAAATGAACAATCAGCCATCAGAATCTGTTGTTTATATTAATATATTCATTAAACGTTTTAAAAAGGTATTTCCTGATATGGAAATAAATTTAGTGGATGAACGGTTTACTTCAAAAATGGCTTTTCAGACCATGATTGATGGTGGGCTCAAAAAACAAAAAAGACAAGATAAAGCGCTGGTTGACAAGATTAGTGCAACTATAATCCTGCAAGCTTATTTAGAAACAAAAAACAATAGTTTATAAAATTTACAAATGGTTTATCCTGTTATTGTATATGGATCGCCCTTGCTTAGGAGTGTTTCAAAGGAAATTAGTGAAGACTATGATGGCCTTCAAAAACTTATTGAGGATATGTTTGAGACAATGATTGTTTCAGACGGGGTTGGACTTGCAGCACCCCAGATTGGTAAATCTATCAGGATGTTTGTCGTTGATGCCAGCCCAATGGCAGAAGATGAACCAAGTCTTGAAGGATTCAGAAAGGTGTTTATTAATCCTGAGATAGTTGAACAAGAGGGGGAGCCATGGGGCTTTGTCGAGGGGTGTTTAAGCTTGCCTGAAATCCGGGAAGAAGTTAGCCGTCCATCAGATATAAGGATACAATACTTTGATGAAAACTTTAACTATCATGATGAGAAATATGATGGAATTAAGGCAAGGATTATTCAACATGAGTATGACCATCTTGAGGGAGTTTTATTTATTGATTTGCTTTCGCCCATTAAAAAGAAGTTGCTAAAAGGAAAACTGGGCAATATTGCCAAGGGAAAAGTTGCTGCAGCCTATAAAACTAAAATTCTAAAATAGGAGAAAAGCATTTATAAAAACTTCCTAAGTTTTTCCATTAACAATCTTTGATTTATTGGTTTGGTGATATAATCATCAAAATATTTTGATTTAATCTTTTTAAGATCATCAGAAAGCGCATAAGCAGTTTGTGCCACAATTGGTATTGTTGGATTCTTGCTCTTAACTATTTCTGCTGCTCTTGTTCCATCCATTACGGGCATTTTAATATCCATAAGTATCAGTTCTATGGACAGGCTTGGATCTTGATCCATGAAATCGACTAATTCTTTTCCATTCCTAAAAGAAAGCACCTTAAACTGGTATTTGGCTAATATCTGTTTTAATAAATTGAGGTTGTCTTTTTCATCTTCGGCTATTGCTATTATTTTACCATTGCCTTTAAAGTGTGTTGATTGTTTCAGGCTTCTTGACTTTAAATTAGTTGAGGAAGAGAAAGTGTCGCTTTGAGCTAAAAACAGAGGATGTGTAAAATAAAATGTTGTTCCTTTGCCAACTTTTGATACCAGCCATATTTTACCTCCTAGTTTTTCACATAATTTTTTAGTTATTGCTAGTCCGAGTCCCGTACCGGAATATATTTTCGACTTATCATCACCTCTTTTCCAAAACCGTTCAAATACGTTGTCTAGATGTTCTTCGGGTATTCCAATACCAGTATCTTTAACATAGAAAGTCACCTCTTTTGGATGGTTTAAGTCGAAACCGAATTCGATATAGCCCTTGTCTGTAAATTTTAACGCGTTGTATATCAGGTTGTTGAATATTTGCCTAAACCTTACAGGATCAGAGTTAATGATAAGAGTGTGTCGATTGGCAAATTCTGAAATTTTTATGTTGACATCAGGTTTTCTTGAGTTGTGCTGAAAATTATTTGCTATTTCCACGAATACTTCTTGTACTTGAAAAAGTTCTTTGTGAATACTGAATTCACCAGCTTCGGTTCTGGACAAATCTAAAATATCATTGATCAACCTTAATAGTTGATCGCTGTTTGAATTGATCAGCTTAATAAACCGCTCCTGTTCTTCTTCTGTATTTTCCCTGGCAGAAAGGAGACTGGAAAAACCAACAATTGAATTTAAAGGTGTGCGAATTTCATGTGACATGTTAGACAAAAATGTGGATTTTAAACGATCAGCGTCCTCAGATTTCTGCTTGGCTTCAGAAAGAGCCTTATTGGTATCAACGAGATGTTTGTTTACACTTTCTAATTTGTTGTTCATTTCACCCACGAGAAAATTGGCTTTTTCCAAACTAGAATTCTTGTCTTGGATTTCATTCAGTTTTTGGACAACCATCTTTTCAGCATTTCTTCTTTTCTTTATATTGATGAAAAGAATAAAAATTGTTGCAAGCATGATGGTGATTGTGCCAAGAATAAATATAATGTATGTGAAATATTCCCTAAATAAAGATTTTGGTCTATTAATTACTATTGAGCCCTCAGGCAGAAGCTTTGGGTTAATGTCAAATTTTTTAAGGACTCTATAATCAAAATAATAATTATCAATGGGGAATGCCACTCTTTGTTCTGGCTTGAAGTTGGGGTCGTTGAGGAATTTCATGGCAAGCATTGCTGTTTCATGTCCATGTTGTGTCCCTTTATTTATTATTCCTCCAGCTATTCCTTTGCCGAAAGAAGTCTCGCTGTCTGTAAACAATGGGATAGGGGCATAATTGGCAACGGTTTCTAAACATACATCTGAGTTAACCGGTGATTTGTCAATATCCTGGAATAGGTTAACAAGGGATATTGCAGCATTTGGATGAAAGTTTTGTGCTATTTGCGGCAATGAATCTATTCTTATATTGTTGACATATATAAATTTAACCCGGTCAGAATATAAAGGCTCAAGTTCTTTGTTATATTCTATATTGACTAAACTGGTAGTAGTACTGTCATGCAGAAGGTAGATATACTCAATATCTGGCATAATTGACAAAATTAGTCGGTAAACTGCATCCTGGTCTACTCCTTCTTTAATTCCATAAATTCTGCTGTTTTTTAGGTCGTAATCTTCAGGATTGTTTATTCCAGAAAAAATTATCGGTACCGATGGTGCCAGACTGTCGCCATAATGCATTAAAAAATCCAATGCATCATTATCACTGGCAACGCAGATGTCAAAATTGGTGTTATGGTACTTTTGTTTAAACAGGTTATATGATAATTGGAAATTCTTTTGTCCAAACCTTTTGGCATCAAGATATTCAACAAATAACGTGATATCCTTTCTGGGCTTAAAAGCGCCAACAATACCTTTTGCAACACTATCACCCCATGAATAGGTTGGTGCATATGAATTGATATAAAGTACTTTTTTTGATTGTTTGAATGTTTCCTGTCCTATTATCAGACCGGAAATTGTTAGGATTATTGCAAATAACACGATTGATGAAAGCCTTCTCATTTGAATGTTTTCTTGTCAAGTGTTTTGTAAGAGCCTGTTTATGTTAAATATAGTGAAATAAAAATAAATTCGCTTAGAAAAATTCCTTTTAATTTTATATCTGAAATTTTTTAATGCAAGAATTAAAGATGATGTTTCTTGCGAGGTGTTTACTCTTCGAACCAGATACTCTTTTTTAGCATTGATTGCTGCTCTGTCAAGCAGCAAAGCTCCATTCTTTGTTGTTATTTGCTTTTTTTTATTGGGATTAGACAATTCTATTTTACGCATTGAAAAATGAAGTAGAATTCTTGTTTGTCTTTTACTGGATGTTAAAATATGAATATTGCGTATTAATAGTGTTACCGGTTTTATTTTTAATCTCCTTTTCAAGTGACATAGCTGTGCTTAAAGCTTCATTTGTTGTTATATGTTCCTCACAATCAATAATCAGGGAAATCTTTTTCTCGTTGACGCTAAGCTTGATCATTTTAAGATAATTAGCACTCGGTTTTCTCATATGGTTTTACATCCAATTTTGTTTTATGTTTTATATCATATTAGCATCGTTTATATCAATTATCATGGTTTTTGTGCTATTAAATCAGTAACTTATATATGTTCAACAAAATACAAAAGAAATGGCTTCGTTCACTAAACAAGATGCTCTTAACTATCATTCAGAAGGCAGGGCAGGAAAGATTGAGGTTATACCCACCAAACCTTATAGTACTCAATATGATTTATCTTTGGCATATTCACCTGGTGTTGCTGAACCTTGCCGGGAAATTGAAAAAGATGAAAGCCTTGTTTATAAATACACTATAAAAAAGAATCTTGTCGCCGTTATGTCGAATGGAACTGCGGTGCTTGGACTGGGGGATATCGGGTCATTGGCAGGAAAGCCTGTTATGGAGGGTAAAGGGCTTTTGTTTAAAGTATTTGCAGATGTAGATGTTTTTGATATTGAAATCGACAGAAAGGACCCTAAAGCCTTTATAGAGGTGGCTAAGGCTATTGCTCCAACTTTTGGAGGCATTAACCTTGAAGATATCAAGGCTCCGGAATGTTTTGAAATAGAAGAGGGGCTTAAAGAAGTTTTGGATATCCCGGTATTCCATGATGATCAGCATGGTACAGCTATTATTTCTGCTGCCGGCCTAATTAATGCCTTAGAACTGGTGAATAAGAAAATTGAAAACATTAAGTTAGTGGTTAATGGTGCAGGAGCATCTGGAATATCTTGTACAAAGCTTTACAAGGATCTGGGGGTTCGTCTTGAGAATATTTACATGCTAGACAGTAAAGGGCTGATTACTACTAAACGGAAAGATCTGAATAAATACAAGCAACAATTTGCCCAGGATTCAAATATGAAAACACTTGAAGATGTTATTGTGGGGGCTGATGTGTTCTTGGGTTTATCAAAGGCAAATATATTGAGTAAAGAGATGGTTAGGAGTATGGCCAAAGATCCTATTGTATTTGCCATGGCCAACCCTGATCCGGAAATATCTTATGAAGAAGCGATGGACTCCAGAGATGATCTGATATTTGCAACAGGGCGGTCTGATTACCCTAATCAGGTAAACAATGTTCTGGGTTTTCCTTTTATTTTTAGAGGGGCACTGGATGTTATGGCAACTTCTATTAACCAGGAAATGAAAATAGCAGCAGCATATGCCCTTGCAGCGCTTGCAAAAGAAGAAGTTCCAGAGAAAGTAAATGCTGCATATAAAAGTAAAAATATTGTTTTTGGCAGAAAATATATCATTCCAAAACCAATAGATCCGAGGTTGATCACATCTGTTACACCTGCTGTTGCTAAAGCTGCTATGGATTCTGGTGTTGCCAGAAAACCTATTAAGGACTGGGAAGCCTATAAGGTTGACCTCATGAAAAGAATGGGAATCTATGATAAATTAATCAATGATGTGCATATCAGGGCAAAACAGGAACCTAAAAAGATATTGTTTGCAGATGGAGAGAATTATAAAGTGCAAAAGGCCGTACATGTGGTTAAGCAGTCTGGAATAGCACAGCCTGTATTGCTTGGAAATGCGGAAAAGATCATTGAGGTTGCACTTAAAAACAATCTTCCGCTTAGTGATATCCATATTGTAGATTTTCGAAGCAAAAAGGAACAGGAAAAACGAGAACTTTTTGCTGAGCATTTCTTTAGATCGCGTGAGCGAAAAGGAGTAACACTTGAAGCAGCCCTAAAATTAATGTATGAGCCTAATTATTTCGGGGTCATGATGGTTGAACAAGGCGAGGTAGACGGGTTCCTTGCAGGTTTTTCTTCAAATTATGCTGATGCAATAAGGCCTGCATTGCAGATACTTGGGCCAAACAATAGCTTGGGACATATTGCTGGAATGTATATAGTCCAAACAAAAAGTGGTCCTTTTTTCTTTGCCGATACTACAGTAAACATCCAGCCAGAGGCAAAGGTACTTGTCGATACTACACTTTTGACTGCAAACGAGGTCCGGAAATTCAATGTTGAACCTGTTATTGCCGTGGTCTCGTATTCAAATTTCGGAAATATCAGGTCAGGTAGTCCTTTAAGGGTTCATGAAGCGGTTGAAATATTACATAAAAACTATCCCAATCTAGTGGTCGACGGGGAAATGCAGGCGAATTATGCTTTCAACAAGACCTTAAGGGACAAAGTTTTTCCTTTCTCAAAATTATACAATAGAGATGTAAATACAATTATCTTCCCCAACCTAAGTTCTGGAAACATTGCCTATAAAATGATGAATGAATTAGCTGGCTCAGAGATCATTGGTCCAATTTTATTGGGCATTCGTAAGCCTGTACATGTGTTGCAGATGGAAAGCTCCGTGCGGCAAATAGTAGATATGGCTGCAATAGCAGTTGTCGATGCTCAAACTACAAGTAAGGATATCATACAATTGTAAAGAATTGATCTTTACCTTACAAGGCTAAATGTTCCCCGTTGTTCTTCTATTTCACCATCCCAGCGCTCGATTTTAATAACATAGCCATAAGTATCAATTGGCTGAGGTGTTCCATCTATTGATCCATCCCAACCAGTATCGATATCATCAGTATAGAATATCTCATTGCCCCAGCGGTTAAATACTCTAAATTCTATCAGCCTTTTTATACCCCAACCATCAACCTTGATTATGTCGTTGATGCCGTCAGTGTTTGGGCTAAAGGCTTCAGGTATACCAAAAGTGTACCCTTCACGGACATATATTTGTACAGCGTTTGTATATTCAAAACATTCACGTGGATCAAAAACACGAATGTTGTAATAGGCATAATCATCCTTTGTTACCTGGGGTCGAACTACTAAAATAGTATCTGTGTGTGAAACAATTGAATCATCAGATGACCAGGAATATTCATAATTTCCATTAAGGGTTACCGAAATCGTATCCAAATCTCCAATAATCACTGTATCTTTTTGTGTTTCCAGAGTTACATTCCAAACAGGTGTAGGTACAACATCAACCAAAATAAAACCTGTACTTTTACAGCCATTGGCTGTATTAACAACATTGGCCTGATACGACTGAGTTGAAGTTGGGGTGGCTATTGGAGTATAACTGGTTGGATCATCAAGAAAATTAGAAGGAACCCAAAAGATGCTGTCACCTCCGGAAGCACTAAGCTGGACAGATTCTCCGGCACATACATACCAGTCTTTGCCCAAATTGATCTCTGGGTTTTCATTAAAAAACAAAGTGTCATAATCTTTATCTGTACAACCAGCTTTGTTGCTAACTTCAAGGGTTATGTATTGTTCTCCATAGCTGAAGGAGTCTACAGGGTTTGTTAATGTTGAGGTCCTGCCATCACTATACGTCCAGAGGTTATTGTCATTGCCAGAGGATGAATTCTGAAAATAGACATTTCTGCTCGCACAGAAAATTTTGTTGTCATAACCTATGGATGCTTTAACATTGTATATATAGACAGGTAGTTCAATGTTACAGTTTTGGCTTTCAAGATCAAAGACCTTTAAAGCTGGGGCATAATCACCACTATTAAGGTACCTATGAACTACGCTATCAACATTGGATACAGAGCCATCGCCAAATACCCAATTTATACTGTCAATGCCTGGTGATTTGTTTGTTATTTTATAAGTAATATCATTATCGATACATGCAGAATCCTCTGAGATGTCATATTCAACTATTGGCCCCTGAATTATTATAGTTTTAGACTCATTGGTGTCGGCACATCCTTTGTAATAGGTGTATAACTTTATGGTCATAAAACCACTACTATGGTCCTTATAGCGATGTGTTATTGGTGAGTTTAATAGTTGGCTAAAAGTTCCATCACCAAAATCTAATCTAAGCGAATCTTTTATTGCTCCTGAAAAATTAAATTTGACCAGTTCATTTACACATGCATCCTGTGTACTTAATACTAAAGCAGCCGAAGGTGTTTGTATAACATGAATCTGTACATCAAAGGTATCTCTGTCGTTGTTTGGGTCGTTTGAATTAATTGCTATAAGTTTTGCTGTATATGGAGTTTCCTTTCCAATGTTGTAGGCATGTGTCACATTTTTAGTAGTTACTTCACTACCGTCACCTAATTTCCAGACATATTCCAAAGGATCGCCTGAAAGGGATGAACTCGTATTTGTAAAGTTAACCTGAAGTGGAGAACACCCTTCAGACGTGTTAACAGTGAAACTTGCAGTTACCTGTGCCCGTATGCCTGTTGAAAAGAAAAAACAAATGATTGTGGTTAATGCAATTAATTTCATGTTTGCCGGTATTGGTTTTGTTTTATCGTTTTTCATGACTGGGACTTCGTTTTTGTTTTTAGTACTGGCTTTTGAGTGTTATCTCAATGTTTAAAACTGATCACTAGCCAAGCTAAAATTATTACTTTATACGAGATAAAAAAATAAAAGATTTTCACTTAAAATACTAATTGTCAATAATTATGTTTCGTTTTCATGTAAATATTGATTATTTTTTGGGAAATTTAGTTGGAGAAGCCTATGAAAAAACTTTACATAATACATGCGTATTTTAGATTATTATTGGCTTTCTTTTTCTTTTTAGGGGCAATTCTTTGTGCTCCACAATTGATAGCTCAAGAAAAACTATTTACGCAATTCGATTATAATCCATTGGTGATTAATCCGGCTAATACTGGGAATTTTATTGGAGACTGGCGTATTGCCGGGTATTTAAGAAACCAGCAATTATTTGCCGGTGATTTTCGTACGACCTCTTTAAGCTACGATAGACAGTTGTATATTCTTAATCAGAAAATTGGAGCTGGTCTATATGTCATGAATGATGAATCTGGTACTGGAGCTAAAAAATTAATCTATAATAAGATATATGCATCTCTGGCTTATCAGGCTATGGTGGGGAATAACCAGATCGGATTTGGTTTGCAAGCCGGATATGCAATTGGCAGTTATCCGGACTATTCTATTTGGGACAGAAAAACTGGTGGGTTTAACCTACCTAGTGGTGAACCAGATTCTTATGGGCAGTCAAATTTTTTTGACTTAAATATTGGATTAAACTATAAGACCAGCTTAGGTGTTTTTGAGCCCGAAATAGGGGTGTCGGCTATGCACTTGAATAATCCAGATAAATCTTTTGATAAAGATGGCAGTGGAAAAGAAGCTATGGCTTTATTGGGTACCTTTGTCCTCAAAACGAACATCAATGATCATATTTATGTGACACCAAAGTTTTTATTGCTCAACAATGCTGGGCAAAATGGAACAGTTGCAGGACTGGAAGGAGGATACAGAGTTGTGGGCAGAAGCCAGGTAAAAAGAATATTTGGTGGAGCTTATATGCGTAATGGACTAATTATTGAAAACAAAGCTTTGACCTTCCAGGCAGGTGCCACAGTTAACAGGATTGATATTGTTTTGAATTATGAAATGGCATCATCTGCAACTAGTAACTCAGGATCTTTAGGGGCTTTTGAGGTTTCTTTTATATATAAAAGTATCAGTACAGTGTTAAACAGTTATTCAATTCCGTGTGAGAGGTATTAAATATTATATTACAATCGGTTTTGTTCTTCTGCACTTCAGCTTTGCAGAAGCACAAATGACAAATATTGGAGAGTTAACGCCTTTTCAACTGAAACAGTTTGCCAAAAACTCTATGCGGGCAGGAGATAAGCTTACAGCTATCTATTTCTATGAGGAGTACAGAGTGGTTCGGCCGGGAAATAGTAAAGTGAATTATGCCCTTGCCAATCTTCATCGCGAAGTAAGAAACTACATGCAAGCCCGTGAGTTGTATGAACGTGTAGTAAAGCATGCAAGCAAAAAATTCCCCTTATCAAGGTTTTATTATGCTCAAATGTTAAAAACCACCGGAGAATATGATGAGGCAATAGAGCAATTCAAACAATTTAAAAAAAGTTACCGAGGCAAAAAGGATTATCGTGATTACTCTAAACTGGTCAGAAATGAAGTTGAGGGGTGTGATTCTGCCATAAAGATTATAAATAGCCCTCTTAATATAAACATTGAGAGTCTCAATAGTAGTATTAATAGTCCCCATATTGAATTGTCGCCAATACCTCTGGATGATAATTCTTTTATATATGCATCGTTACGGGTCGATTCACTGATTTATTTTACCAATGAAAATGTGGATACTAGTATGCCGGTCAGGCAATTCTATGTTGCCCATAAAGAGGGCATGGACTGGAATGGGGGGGGGCTTTTAGAAGGAAACATTAATATTCCTGGCGTAGAAACTGGAAATGGGGTTCTGTCGCGTGATGGACAAAGATTTTATTTTAATCGTTGTGAAAAAAATTGGCAGGGTAAAGTTATATGTAGCCTTTACAGATCGACAAAGCAAAATGGGAAATGGGGTGTTCCTGTAAAATTGCCACAGCTAATTAATGATCCAAACTATACAACAACACAGCCTGCACTTGGGCGAACTGCAAAAAGTGACCGCGAAATGATCTATTTCGTTTCTGACAGGCCCGAGGGCAAAGGAGGTCTTGATATCTGGTATACTATATGGAATGATGAACGGGATGCCTATAGCCGGCCAAGAAACCTGGGAAGCAGAATAAATACCCCTGGTGATGATATGACCCCATTTTATGATAATCCGACCCATACCTTATATTTTAGTTCGACAGGATTGCCTGGTATTGGTGGATTGGATGTGTTTAGTGCATTTGGAGAAAGGACCAGGTGGTCAGAGGTTGAAAATATGGGTTACCCGATAAATTCATCATATGACGATTTGTATTATACAGTCAGCAAAACAGGGGGCGATGGTTTTTTTGTTTCAAACAGGCCTGATTCACTAGATCCCCAGACTTGTTGTGATGATATTTTTTATTATAGCCGAAACGACTTTGTGCGTATTACAGTAACCGGTAGGATATTCCCTTTCGAGAAAGACCGCTTTGGACGTAAAAGAAACCTGGATGATTTTGATTTTATGAATACTGAGCAAAGCATTAAACCGCTTGAAGGAGCAAAAATACTCTTAATGAAATTTGATAAATCGGAGGGGGAGTACGTTTTTATGGACCGTTTCACAACAACTGAAGATGGAAGGTTCTATTTTAACCTTCAGCCGAATGAAGATTTTGAATTTAAGATGGACGGTTTTCAATATTTTGATGAGAAGAACTACATGTCCACCGAGGGGTTTAACTTCTCTGACACGATTGAACTACCGCCAATATGGGTAAATGTACTGTCCGATAAACCAATTGAATTGAAAAATGTGTATTATGAGTTTAACAGTGCAGAGCTGTCCAAGTCAGCACGGACAGTTATTGATACAACATTGTTGGAGATACTGAAGGAAGCCCCCGACTTTATTATCGAGATAGGCTCTCATACCGACAGTATAGGTAAGGGTGAGTATAACCTGGAACTCTCGCAAGAAAGAGCCGATAACGTTGTTGGTTATTTAATTTCGAAAGGAATACCTGCAGAACGGCTGATATCGATTGGTTATGGTGCAACCAAGCCGAAAGCACCAAACTTCTTGCCAGATGGCAGTGATAACCCCAAAGGCAGAGAACAGAACAGACGCACCGAATTCAGAATTGTTGGAACAATTGGTGGAGGAGAAGAAGACGAAGTCTTTATTTATGATTGATGACAATTCTTAATGTATAAGTATAAAAAAAAGCGATGACAAATAGTCATCGCTTTTTTTTATGTTGTTTTTTTCTTAAAGTACAGGATGTTTTTTAAAAATCTCATCAGATTTTAAAAGTAGATCGATGTATTGAGCACGTTTGTAAACAAATGGATCATTGATTGACTTTTGAGATAATTTACCTTTAAAGTCATCAATGGTTTTATATCCTTTGTTATCCATCCAGGCATTGATGTCTTTAATCATAGTTTCGATATATTCGATTTTGTTTTTATAAACAGTACTTACAACTTGAGCGCAGTCTGCACCAGCAAGTAAAACCTTCACAATATCGGCACCTGTATAAATACCAGAGTTGCTACATATGCTGGCATTAACTTTTCCGTATAATAAGCCGGCAAAACGGAGTGCTAATTTATAATCAGATGGATTGCTTAAATCGTAAGGAGCAAAATGCTCTTCTTTATCAATATCAATATCAGGTTGGAACAAACGGTTAAACATTACTAATCCATTGGCACCAGCTTTATCCATTTGAGCAGCCACGTTTAATGGATTGGCATAAAATGGGCTAAGCTTTACACCTACAGGTATCTTTACAGCCTTTTTAATTGCTTTTAGTGTTTCAACTTGTTGTTTAATTGCTTGATCTCCGTCAAAATCAGTATCTTTTGGAACATAAAAGAAGTTTATCTCCAATGCGTCAATACCAGTTTTTTCAAGTTGTTGAGCATAATCAATCCATGATTCGGAAAGGATAGCATTCAAACTTGCAAATACAGGAATGCCAACACTTTGCTTAACGCGGGCAACATTAAATAAATGTTCTTCAGGCCCTGCATGTTCAATAGCAGGGAACAGGCTTGTCATTTCGGCACTGCGGTCAGCATATTCTTCGAGTCTGTCATCAAGCTGAGCACGTTCCAGTTGAATTGGTTCTTCAAATAAAGATTTATAAACGATTGCGGCAACACCTTTTTCTTCAGCAAGTTTTAAATTATCAATGTTGTTGACCATGGTGCTTGCACCAAGAATTACAGGGTTCTTCAATTCGATTCCAAGATACTTTGTCTTTAAATCAGCCATATTTGATCTATTTTTTTGATTTATTTGATAAGTTACTTATTTTTTATTTCCCAACTTATAGAAAAATAATACTTTCGTATTCCCAGTATTAAAAAAATGAACCTCTATTCCAACCTTCGAAAAAATCCGTTTATTCGCATTTTATTTCCTTATGTGATTGGAATACTTGTAGCTAAAGCTTATAGCCATCAGGTGTTTAATTTCAATTTTCTGGTACTAATTAGCTGCTTTTTATTGTTAGGTGTATCATTTTACACCCTTTTCTTAAAATTGGAGCTAAAGTTAACTGATTTTTTAATACCAGCGATAGTTTTTAGTGCTTCAATAGCGCTTTCTTTTTTTAATATTCATGATTTTGAAAAACAAAGTGACAAAAAATATGTTGTTGGGCGTGTATTAGCACCTCCTATAGAGAAAACATCAAGTTACCAGGTAAAAATAAAGCAGCTTTATCCGGTAGTTATGAAAATAAGCCAACCTTGCATTCATCTTTATACTGATAAGGATTCATCACTTGAATCTACCATTCATCCAGGTGATGTAATTTGTTTTAAAGCTAATTTGGAGCCATTAAAAAACAGGGGCAATCCTAACGAATTTGATTATGCCTTATACCAGGCAACAAAAGGATATTATTATCAATGTTATGTTCCTTTTTCTTCTATCTCAAAAGAGCAAAAAAATGATATTTCCTCGCAATTTGTATCGTTTCTAAATTATTTCAGGTCAGTAGCCAAGGATATTATTCATGAGAATTTTAAATCAGAAACTGCTAGAGGTATTCTTTCAGCATTAATCCTTGGCGATAAGACTGAGCTTGATGATAATATAAAGTCGAAATTCACCGATGCCGGTGTAATTCATGTTTTGGCGATTTCAGGCTTGCATATAGGTATACTATATATGTTTCTGAGCTTTATTTTAAAACCTTTACAATACAGAAGAGATCTCAGAATTGTCAGGATCATTGTTATTATATGTTTTATATGGTTTTATGCCAGTTTAACAGGTTTTTCTTCATCGGTAACCAGAGCAGCTTTAATGTTTTCTTTGATATCCATTGGAAATGGTCTTAAACGTGAAGTTTCTATTTACAATATTTTAGCTGCCTCGGCTTTTATTCTATTGGTTATTAATCCTTTACAGCTGTTTGATGTTGGATTTCAATTGTCTTACGTGGCAGTTGTTGGAATAATTTATATCTATCCTTTCCTATATTCGATTTTTTCCTTTAAGAATAGGCTGTTGGACTATTCCTATCAATTGATTTGTGTGAGTTTTGCTGCTCAACTGGCAACTATGCCGTTGACCATATTTTATTTTAATCAGTTTCCAACCTATTTTTGGCTGGCAAACTTAGTTGTTATACCAGCAGTGTTTTTGCTGTTATTTCTAGGGATTTTTTTATTGATTTCTGCTAAAATTGGTTTTTTAGCTAAATCATTGAGTTTTATTATTGGCCTAATAATTGATTATATGCAGAAGTGGGTTGAATTTATAACCACAATTCCTTATTCAACACTAAATGGATTGCATGTTCATTTTGCACAGGTACTTCTGTTATTCATAGTAATCTACTTTGCTTTTTCTTGGATAAAAAGTAAAAAAGCTTTACATCTTCTTACTGTACTTTCATCCATTTTTATATTTCTGATGATATCGGTAATCATGGAGATAAGAACAAAAGAAGTCCAACAACTTGTGTTTTATAATACCTACAAGGCATGTAATATTGGTTATTATAATAAGGATGAAAATGTATTGTTTTCAGACATGCCCCAAAAAGATCAAGGTAAGCTAATTGAAAATTATTTTGAAAGACATTGGTTGTTGAACCATAAAAACAGGAACATTGAATACCGATGTATCCTCGATTCCTTTCAGAATAGCAATAAAATTGCAGCCCATATGATTCATGTTAAGGATACTGTTAGGGTACTTTATGTCAATTCAGGATTTGAATCTATTCCAGGAGGAACCGCTTCAACGTCTCATTATATAATCATAAGTAAAGAGATTTATCCACCTTCTAATCTAAAACTTCAGGGGACAATTATTATATCAGCTGGATTGAATAAATATTTTGCTGGAAGATGGGAGGAGTTTGCAATAAAGAACAAGTTGGACTTTCATTATCTCCAAAAGGAAGGGGCATATATTGTTAATCTGTAACAAAAGTATACTTAACTCTTAATTTATAATTTTTCTAATTTCTGTGTAAGTAATAGTTTTTCAGTTATTTATATTGTTTGTGGATGAGTTGTTTTTTGAAGTAGCAGATAAAAGTTGCATAAGAATTATTTAATTCGCTTGAAAGGTGTTTAATTTGTTACCTGTTATTGTGTGCTATAAAACATAGGTATAGTATGGGGCAAATTAGGTTCATTTTTTTTGAATTTAGGTTTCTACCCAGTCACATAACTTATAGACAATCTAGTACGTATAACTCTTGTTTAATATAATTGTACTGTTGTGAAGATAGTTGTAGTAGGAGCAGGCGCTGTTGGTTCACACTTGGCAAAAATGCTAAGTCAGGAGAATCATGATATTGTTTTATTGGACGTAGATGAAGACAAATTGCGTCAGGTAGGTGCCAATCTTGATGTAATGACCCGTGTAGGATCTGCAACATCGATTCCGGATCTTTTGGATACAAATATTAAGAAATGTGATTTATTCATATCAGTAGCTAAAACAGAAGAAATAAATATCACTTCTGCTATTTTAGCCAAGCGGTTAGGCGCAAAAAAAACTATTTCCCGCATTGATAATCAGGAATATCTGTATGCTAAATACAAAGAGCATTTTACCGACCTTGGGGTAGATTATATGATATATCCCGAGCGAATTGCTGCGCGCGAGATAGTTGGATTGCTTCATCAAACCGGCAGTACCGATATTGTTGATTTCTCTGGAGGGAAGTTAACCTTGTTCGCTATTAAGCTTGAAGAGCATGCTCAATTGATCGGAAAAACATTAAACCAACTTGTTTCATCCGAATCAGAATACGATTTTACAGCAGTAGCCATTACCCGCGAAGGAAATACAATAATTCCAACAGGAGATTTTAAGTTTGTTGCAGGAGACCTGCTGTATACGATCTCAAACAAAAAAGAGATAGATAGCATGCTTAAGAAATCGGGCAAAAAGCAGTTTGATGTAAGGGACATAATGATTCTTGGAGGCAGCCGGATTGGTATGCTTGCCGCAAGGGACCTAGGGGCCCATCATAATGTGAAAATTATTGAGATGGACCGTGAGAAGAGCTATCGCCTTTCTAATATGCTCAATAATACACTTGTTATTAATGGAGATGGTCGCGATTATAACCTATTGATGGAAGAAGGACTTGATAAAATGGATGCATTTATTGCTGTTACGGGTGATTCTGAAATTAATATTCTTTCCTGTATGTTGGCCAAAAAACTTGGAGTAAAGAAGACAATAGCAGAAGTTGAAAATATAGATTATATAGCCTTGGCAGAAAACATGGGTATTGATACTATTATCAATAAAAAACTTATAACAGCAAGCCGAATATTCAGGTTCACGACTAGTGATGCTGTTACCGCAGTGCGTTGTTTGACTGGAACTGAGGCAGAAGTCATGGAATTTGAGGTTAAAGAGGGTGCAAAAATAGCTCAGGGACCGTTAAAAGATATTGACTTTCCTACCGATTCTATTGTTGGAGGTATTATTCGTGGTGAAGAAAGTTTTATTGCCAATGGCAGTGCACAAATACAACCAGGAGACAAGGTTGTTGTATTTGCATTGCCTTCAGCAATTAGCAAAGTTGGAAAATATTTTAGCTAGCTATGGTCAATTTTAAGGTAGTTGGTTTTATTTTGGGGATTCTTCTGATTATTGAAGGTGCATTTATGCTTTTGGCTGCTCCTATATCTGCCCTTTATGGTCATAGCGACTGGGTTTCAATTTTTTTAGCTGCTTTCCTAACATCGTTGACTGGTTTTATGTTTTGGGCGTTTTTCCGTTCATCAAATAAAAATGTGGGCAAACGCGAAGGTTATCTTGTAGTTACCATGGGGTGGATAGTTTTTTCGCTTTTTGGAGCACTTCCATTTGTTATTTCTGGTGCTATTCCATCCTATACCGATGCATTCTTTGAGACCATTTCTGGCTTTACAACAACAGGAGCCTCCATATTGAGTGGAGAGCAAATAGAAGCATTGTCTCATGGACTTCTTTTTTGGCGGAGCATGACTCAATGGCTTGGAGGAATGGGAATTATAGTGCTTTCATTGGTAATACTTCCGGTCTTGGGAATAGGCGGTATGCAGTTGTTTGTCGCAGAGGTTCCTGGTCCAACTCCAGATAAATTACATCCGCGGATAAAAGAGACAGCCAAACGTTTATGGGCAGTTTACATGATTATTACAATAGCAGAGGTACTGCTGCTTTGGGCAGGAGAGATGAATTTGTTTGATGCAATAAACCATTCATTTACCACAATGGCTACAGGAGGGTATTCAACCAAAGGAGCAAGTGTAGGGTACTACCAGACCCCATATGTACATTATATTATCTCCATTTTTATGATTATAGCCGGTATTAACTTTTCTTTGGCATACCTTGCTTTGCATTTTAAATTTAAACCCATCTGGCAGAATGAAGAACTGAGATGGTACCTCGGTTTTATAGTTGGATTCACTATAATTATAACAATTATTCTTATGGTGAATAACTATGGTACAGGTCTGGAGAATAGTTTTAGGGATGCTTTGTTTCAGGTTGCTTCGATTACTACTACTACTGGATTTGCAACTGCAAATTATCTCAATTGGATGCCATCTGCTTGGGTTATACTTCTTGTACTCATGTTTTTTGGGGGATCTGCTGGATCAACAGGAGGAAGTATTAAAATTGTACGAATTGTATTGTTGCTTAAAAATGGGTTTCTTGAGCTTAAAAGGTTGATACACCCCAATGCAATAATTCCGGTGCGGTTTGATAAACAGGCAGTTAGTCAGCAAGTTATTACAAATGTTTTGGCTTTCATTTCGGTGTATATTATTATTACTGCCTCCAGTGTAATAGTAATCTCATTTATTGGACACGACCTGGAAACCTCACTTGGTGCTGTAGCTGCTACTTTGGGCAATATTGGTCCGGGAATTGGTAAGGTAGGGCCAGCAGATAACTATGCATTTTTCAGTAACTTTGGAAAATGGTTCTTATCTTTTCTAATGTTGATAGGGAGATTAGAGCTATTTACTGTATTGGTATTATTTACTTCTGCTTTTTGGAAGAAATAAGTACTATTTGATCAGGTTTTTTAATTTTAAAGCTGATTCTTCAAGTTTTTTAATTTCTTCACTCGAATACTTGTTGTCAATATCTTCAAATTCCATTATTATCTGAGATTTGACGGGTTCAGGTAGATCCTTCTCGAGTAAAGGGAGCAGAATTTCATCTTCCCTGATTATATGGGCACCAATAATTTCAGAATATTCTTTGGAGACATTAATCAACTTCTTTGTATTTCTATTTGCTAAAGCCTCTTCCATTAAATCAATCAATCCTCGACTTAGAATATGCTGATGTACCAGAAGTTTAACATCAGGATTGTCTTTAGTGTTCTCATTTTTTAGGGACGTGGAAAATAAAATGTCTTCTTCTTTACTATAATGTATTTTATCAGCATAATTTCTTAAAAAAAATATGGCTTGCATATAAAATTCTTCATTTACACCTGCTCCTTCCTCTAATTGTTCAGCATTGGCCATTAAGGCATCAATAGCTGTTTTAATTATCTTGTGTTCATGCTGCATGACTGAGAAGATTGTCTTCATTATATGTATCGGTTATTTATGAGTGTTTAATTGTTTGTTATGTCAAAATCTTAGAGATAAGAATTGTAAGGATGTAACTATTCTATTCGGTATATTCTCCAAGTCCTTGTCTTATTATTGTAATTTCATCCAGTGTACAATCAATAATTGTAGAGGGTATATTATTACCAAATCCTCCGTCTATTACAGCATCTACAATGTTTTCGTAGGTCTCATGAATAAGTTCAGGATCGGTTGTATAGTCTAATATTTTATCTAAATCATGAATCGAGGTTGTTAGTATAGGATTTCCTAATGCTTTTACAATTTCAATGGGTATATTGTTGTTTGGGATGCGGATACCTACAGATTTCTTTTTGTTTTTAAAAAGCTTTGGGATATTGTTGTTTGCAGGCAAAATAAAGGTGAAAGGACCTGGAAGGTGTTTCTTCATTGCCTTGAAAACATGGTTGCTAAAGTGTCTTGTGAAATCAGATATATGACTTAGGTCTGAGCATACAAAAGAGAAGTTGGCTTTCTCAACCTTGACGCTTTTAATTCTAGCTATACGTTCAACAGCTTTGTGGTTGAAAATATCACATCCTAAGCCATAAACTGTATCGGTTGGGTATATTATTACTCCCCCTTTTTTTAATATCTCAACCACCTGGTTAATTATTCTAGGAGCTGGATTTTCTGGATGAAGCTTTATTAGCATCTTATGTGACTTAATAGAAGGTGTACTCGTATTTAGTCAATATTGTATATTTTGTGCGGGGATAATAGGTGTGGACTTCATTACAAACCCCAACATCACCATATTTATAGGCTTTGATGTTAAAGTCGTTTTCGGAGTTTCTTCTCCATTTATATTCTGTTATCCTATTTTGATCATCATAGGTATAAAGTTTCTTTTGAAACTTAGCTTCTGAGCGGGTTTTTTCTGAAATGGAAAGAAGGTTTTGGTTAGCATCGTATGCGTAAGAAATCTCGTAAAAGAATTCTCCATTTTTATATTTTACCTCTTTAACTATATTTCCATTACTGTTATATTCAAATGATTTGCTTTCAAGAATTTTGTTGTCGAGACTTTTGAGGACTTCGCTTAAAACTTCGCCTGATTCATTATATACTAAATCGACTTTTGAGGTCAGGTGCTTTCCTTGCTTTAATATTTCAACCGTTGCAGCATTTCCGTTGTAGTTATATACTCTTTTCTCATCGATTTCATCGGCAATAAAGTAGTTAATTTCAAGTACCCTGCTTTTATTGTCGTATTTTAATTGAGTCCTGAAAGTTGCTGATCCATCATACCCGTATTCTTCAATCAACTTGTTTTCAGTATCATACTCTGATTCTTTCTTGTATTCACCAGATAGGCTTTGTCTTTCATAAAGAGTTCGGTTTCCGGAATTGTCATATTCGTATTTCTCAATAGTGGAAACTTCTCCCTTCATATTATAGGTTTTAGTTTCTAAAACATTTGCTTTTGTATCATAAGTAGTGACACTAGTTAATCTGCCTGTTTTTGAAAATTTCCCATTTGTAAAGGAGTAATCTGTATTTGAACGTGTTTTAACTTTATGTTCAACAAGAAGCTTGCGTTCATTTTCTTCAAGGGTTTGCGAAAATGACATGGTTAGTAGAATAGTAGTCAATATCAGAAATGTAAATGCTCTTTTCATTAATCTTCTCCTCTTTGCTGATTTCATTGTTTGTTATACTAATTTATTGACTTTTTTTAAAAATAAATATTATTTGTTGTATTATCTATTCTTTTTGAGAAAAATCATCCTCATCGTCCAAGTCAACCATCCAATACGCATTTTCATCCTCCTCCTCGTCATCCTCAAAGTCGTGATTGTCAGCTATATTGGAGTAGGGTAGTGGAGGACCAAAATCTTTGTAGTAAAAAGCAATTATTATGCCAGCTACTGAGCCCATTAAATGCCCCTCCCATGAAATATGTTCTTCAACAGGAAGCAAACCCCATACCATACTTCCATATAAGAAGGCTACTAGTAGAGAAATTGCCAACAGATGTCTGTTTTTGCGAATAATACCACTGACAAAAAGAAAAGCGCCAAATCCATAGATGAGTCCACTTGCACCTATGTGCCATGCAGGACGGATATAGAAAAACCAAAGCCAGATTTGCGAAAGGAGGTATATCAAAATAATTACTTTATAGGAGATGTCTTTGTAAAAATAGACAATACCCCACCCAAGGAATATTAAAGGAAATGTGTTGTTTAACAAGTGTTTCCAGTCTCCATGAATAAGTGGGCTTGTAAGTATGCCCAATAATCCTTTGCTATGTAAAGGATATATGCCAAATCGGGTAAAGTCACTTTTAGTGGAAACTTCAATAAGTTTTATTATCCATAGAATGGCAACAAACCCTAGTGGGAACAATAGGCTCATGAAGAGCCTTTTTTTGTCGGTTTTTTGTTCATCCATTGGCCCTAAAGTTAGAAAAAAAAATGAAGTCTGAGGTTTGGAGTTTCAAGTATAGGGTTTCAAGTGTGGAGTTTTCTGCCTTTTGACTTCAAACTATTATATTTGCAATAAAAAATAGTTGGACAACAGAAAGTCAATACCAGTTTATAGCCTTGAAAATTTTAACAGAAAGCAGTCGCAAGGAGTGCTATTTCAGGTAGAGGTCTTTGATGCCAACAGGCATTTTCAGGTTGCCTACCCACATAGGCACGATTTTTATGAAGTGTTATATGTGGACAAGGGGTCAGGATATCATATCATTGATAGTAATAAATATGAAATAAAACCTCCTTGTGTGTTTTTTATGTCGCCAGGACAAGCCCACAAGCTTGAACTTTCGCACGATATTGATGGTTTTATATTCCTGTTTACAGCTGAATTTTATCTGATTAACCAAAAGAATAAAAACAGGTTAATGGAATTTCCCTTCTTTTTTTCGATCAATCAGGATAATCCACCATTATTGATTCAGTCGGCCAAGGAGGATAACTTTATTAGAAGCTTGTTTGAAAGGGGGTGCAAAGAAGTGGAAAAGGGGAACGGCGGTTCTGAAGAAATTATACGATCTTTGCTTGATCTTATTCTTTTGTCCTGTCATCAGGCATATCCCGAGGCATACAGAAGTGTAAAACCAGGTAAGGGACATATTCTGGTGAAGAATTTTTTTAAGCTGATCGAGGAAAATTACCAAAACAACCTAAAAGTTAATGATTATGCTGAAATGCTTGCAGTAACACCCAATCACTTGACCCAAATGACTCGACAAATTGCAGGCAAGACTTCGATCGACCTCATTCTGGATAAGTTGGTTGCTGAAGTGAAGCGTTTATTGCTGCACACAAACCTGACTGTGTCAGAAATTGCTGAATTGATGCATTTTCCGGATCAATCGTATTTTACAAAGTTTTTTAAGAAGAGGGCGGGTGTTACGCCAGTACAGTATCGAAGAAAATCCATGAAAAGTACCTAAAATTCCTGTTTTTTTATATGTGGGATTTGATGTAATTTTACTTGCTTTGTATCATGTAGTTAGAAGCTACATGTAAATAATTCTCATTACTAATATTAGTGTATAATTAAATAAATTATCTAAGAAAATGGCAAATTATTTTAGTTCATTACCATTCCGTCTACAAGTTCAGGAATTAGGACAATGCGAATTCATGGATAGCTCTGAATTTGCTAATGGTGTTGAATACCTAAAAGGAAAAAAAATTGTAGTTGTTGGTTGTGGTGCCCAAGGATTAGCTCAAGGGCTTAATCTTCGTGACAGTGGTCTGGATGTTTCCTATGCTTTACGTAAAGTTGAGATCGATGAAAACCAGATTTCACACCAAAATGCAGTTGAAAACAAATTTGAAGTTGGTACTATCGAGGATATGGTCCCAAAAGGAGACCTCGTGTTGAACCTTACTCCAGATAAATATCACACGCCAGTAGTTAACCACATTATGCCTTTAATGAAAAAAGGTGCCTGTCTTTCATATTCACACGGTTTTAACATCGTTGAAGAAGGAATGCAAATACGTGAAGACTTAACTGTTATCATGGTTGCTCCAAAATCACCTGCTTCAGAGGTGCGTGCAGAATTCTTGCGTGGTTTTGGCGTTCCTACTCTTATTGCTGTTCACCGTCCAAACGATCCAAATGGCGATGGACTGGAAATTGCTAAAGCATACTGTGTTGGTACTGGTGGTCATAAAGCTGGTGTTCTACTTTCTTCGTTTGTTGCTGAAGTTAAGTCTGACCTTATGGGTGAGCAAACAATTCTTTGTGGAGTGCTTCAAACAGGATCAATCCTTTGCTTCGACAAAATGGTTGAGAAAGGAATTGATAAAGCATATGCTTCAAGATTGGTTCAGTATGGTTGGGAAGTTATTACCGAAGCACTTAAGCTAGGTGGTATTACCAATATGATGGACCGTCTGTCGAATCCTGCTAAAATAGCCGCTTTTGAATTAGCTGAAGAGTTAAAGACAATTTGGCGTCCACTATATGAGAAACACCAGGATAATATCCTTTCTGGCGAATTCTCTAGCACGATGATGAAAGACTGGGCCAATGACGATAAAAATCTTTTGACCTGGCGTGCAGCTACAGCAGAAACTGATTTTGAAAAAACTCCTGCTCAGACAGAAGAAATATCTGAACAAGAGTATTTCGACAATGCTACTTTAATGGTTGCGTTTGTTAAGGCTGGAGTTGAGTCAGCATTTGAGTTGATGACAGAATCAGGAATGAAGCCAGAATCGGCATACTACGAGTCTCTTCATGAAACTCCACTTATTGCAAACACCATTGCACGTAAGAAATTGTATGAAATGAACCGTGTAATTTCTGATACTGCTGAGTACGGTTGTTACTTGTTCGACCATGCTTGTCGTCCATTATTAAAAGACTTCATGGCAAAGATTGATTCTAATGTAATTGGCAAAAACTTTAATGATGGAATCGATGGTCATGTTGATAACGTCAAATTAGTAGAGATTAACGATGAGATCCGTTACCACGATGTTGAAATTTGTGGTGCTGAACTTCGTGAAGCTATGGCTGATATGAAAGCAATTATTTAAAGATTTAAGCATATATACAATAAAGAAGGGACCATAGTGTCCCTTCTTTTGTTTTACTCTGCTAACCACTTGTAACTAACAACTAATACTTTATAAATTTACTTAACAATGTTTTCTTCTTAGATCTGACCTGAAGGATATAAAGACCATTTTCCAGTTCTTGAATATCAAGTTTATTACCGAGTATTTTTCCTTGTTTTGCCAATTGACCTGCTGAATCATAAATTAAATATTCTTCTTGATCTTTTAAGTCGTTTTGAATAATTAAATAAGAGTTTGCAGGAATAGGGTAAATGCTTAAGTTTTCAACAGCTCTGCTATATGTAGGTGTTGTATTGTAATTGTAATAGTAAAAGCTTGTCTCATGCTCTGTCCATTCTTCAGAACGGGCATCCCAGAATGTTTTGACCTGTTTTGTTATATTATTAAACTCATCAATAGTATTTATAGTTTGCATAGCTAATTGCCACTTACCTATATTAGATGGATTTACGCTTAAATGTACATCAGAGATCCAGTTCCATAATAATTCTTCTCTTAGAACACCCTCATTTGTATATTTCTTTTGGATTATGGCTATATTAAAAAGAGAATCATAGGAATATCGTAGTTTTTGTTCCTGGTGCAGAATGCTTATTTTCTGATTGATAGTATCTGTTTCAATGATATCCCTGGACCTGTTCATCCATTTCGAAGTATCTGATATAGCATTTCTCGAGATTCCAGGCATGAAATATGTTTCATTAATAATGGTTTTACCCAGTGTATCTTTATAGTAATATTTATGAACTGTTGTATCGGAACCAATATAGTATACATATAAATCTAACCGGTTATCTTTGTACCAATAATCATATGTTTCTTCCCAGTAATAATTTGTGTCACCAACCATTGAGTAGGACCTTGATCGCTTATTAATGAGCTTGGTGTCATTATATTTATAATAGATCATTTGCTCAATGCCTAAAATTGTTTTTCCATTACTACTGTTATAGTCCTCAGTCATTGACTCTTGAGTAGTCTGTGTTATTCGTAACTTATCATCGTAATTGTGCGATATCCTTTTAAAAAGCTGATATTCTGATTCGATATTGTAAACATAAGAAGTGTCTGAGATGAGTAAATCTTCAGAATTGTAGAAAAGGTATTTTAGGGTCAGCCTATCTGATAAACCATAATGTGTAAGGGTGCGCACAGAATCAAGTCTTTGGTCCTTATTACTCTTTTTAATTGCAGTTTCAGTCTGCATTTTAAGTAAAATTTGATCAGTTAAATTAAAGTTAGTAGATACTGATTGAGCATATGTGTTGGAAACGAATACAAAAAAGGCAAGAATTATATGAGTATGTTTCAATGACTTGCGCAGAAAACCTTTACTGTATTTTTTATTCGGGCTAAAAATTGCTGCAAGTTTTAGTTTTATAGGGCAAAATAATAGATTCATTAGTCAGGTTTTTAATTAGTTGTATTCAAGGTGTCAGAAAAATTAGGATTCAGCCATTGATCATTTTGTGGTATAGTAAAGAAACATTTATCAGCTGTTAAAAATTTGTCTGGAAACCTATTGTCTGTTTCATGGGCAAACCTATAATCCTCCATGTTATTCAACAACTCTAATCTTTGCAGGTCAAAATATCGACCATTGGGTTCCTGGCATAACTCCCAGGCTCGTTCCCAGATGACTGAATCAATAAAAATTTCAGGTGAAAGATTGTTTGATAGATCAAATTTGCTTTCCTGGTTTAAGGGCAAATTATTGGCTCTTCTTCTAATCCAATTCACACAATCATATGCAAGGGCATCAATTTCTCCGGAACGGGCTTTAGCTTCAGCATAGGTTAGTAGTGTATGAGTATATCGGTATAAATACACCGGGATTTCTGAACCATAACCTAGATGATATTCTTTATCTTCATAATCAAAAGCTGGTCTGTCTACCCATTTTAAATACGCACATTCGTAGGCATAAGCACAAGGATTAAATTCCGGGTCCAGCATTACATATTCTACTAAAGTAGAGCTTGAATCAAAATATTCTAGAGTGTAGGCTTCATAATGCCCACATATCAGAGAAGTATATTTTCTGTAATTATGTGGAAAATTTTTAAAGAACTTTAATTCAGGAGCATATTTACTATTTGGATAATTTTTGTTTTTCGAATAAGACCCTTCTATATAATCAGCATGATAGATTTGATCATCCCAGGGGACAGAAGCATCAGCCAGGATGTTTTTGTTGAAATTGTCGATATACGGATCTATATAGAGTGAAAAAATTGATTCGCAGTTATGTAAATTTCGCTTATCCCAAAGATCAGCAAAATCATCCAACAAACCGAAATTATAATATGAGGAATTCTCAATAATTTCACGAGCAATCATTGCGGCTTTTTCATAATATTCTGTTTTATTTAAAGGGTATCCGGCAATTGATAGGTAAACTTCAGCCAGCAATGCTTTAGCTGTTCCCTGATGAGGAGTTTCATATTGAATCCTGGAAGCAGAATAGGTTGGAGGCAGCAATTCCAAAGCAGTTAAAAGATCTGATTCGATGTGCTCATAGAACTGCAGAATAGTAGGTCTTTCCAGCTTATAGTTTACATCGGTATCGGTCACAAGTGGAGGGTTCCCAAAAAACCGTGTAAGCATATAGTTGGCATAAGCCCGAAGGAAAAGTATTTCACCAAGTAGCTCTTTATCTTTCGGTTCGGTTAACTGACTGATCAATTTATTACAGCTTAAAACTATGATGTAAAGCTTTTGATATAGATTGTCTTTTATATCTTCATGTTTTATAATACGGTTTGAAGAAAATGAACATCCATTGAAACTGTATTTTTCATAGTTATTGATGTCATCTGCATTTAGCAGAAGAAAGAAGTAATTGTCGTTATAAATCTGTTTGAAGGTAGAATAAATACCATTTACCAGATCAATCTTTTCCTGGTCCGAATCAAGCGTGTTGTACTGGTCTTCATTCTCATGCAAAATGGTTTCACAACCAAAGAATAATAAGACAGAGATAATTAAGATGTTTTTTTTCATTAGTCTGGAATTAAAAGTGAAGACTTATTCGAAAATTTATTCCTTTGGGTATCGGGTAAGCTCCACGGTCAATGGCATTGTCCGAAAAGTTATTGTTGGTGAAGATTGTAGATTCGGGATCATATCCTGAATAATTGGTTAGGGTTATAATATTCTCAAAGCTCAAAGCGTATTCTACAGCAATTTTATTTAGAATCTTTTTGGGCGGAGCATATGTAAACCTTATTGATTGTAATCTTATGAAACTGGCATCCTCAACAAAATAGGAGGATTCGTAAAAAATATTATCTGTTAAATAATTCATTGTATCAACCACTATGTCTCTAACATCTTCATGAATACCTGTAATATAAGTAGCTGCTTTTGTAGCATTGTATTTATCGGTCCCAATTACGGCATACCAAACCATTTCACAACCAAAGGCTTTATATTTAATCTCATTAAACCATGACAGGGTAAAATCCGGAACCGATTTGCCTATATTTACTTTGTCTTTTTTAGTTAACTTTTCAGGATTTAAAGTATCTGTCTTTTGGTATTCCAGACCAAAGTGCTCAATGGTTTTATTGAATTCGGCTTCTTCATTTTCAGCGGGTAATTCATCTACTCCAATTTCCTGATCCTCCCATTTTCCTAAATATTTATAGCCAATAATTGATCCAAGTTGTTCATTTTCTTCGGCTGCAAAGTCAGGAAACAAAACATCAGTGTTGTTGAACCTGATTTGTTCACTATCCAATAACTTAATGATTTGTTGTTTATTGCTAGCATATGCTATTCTTGTTCGCCATTCAATATTTGGTTTTAAGACTGGAGATACTTCAAGGCTAAGTTCAATTCCAGTGTTTTTCATCTCACCAATGTTCTGATAAATAAACCCTCCTCCATAATAATAGGGAATATCCCTCAAAACCAGTAGGTTTGAATTGTATTTAATAAAATAATCAGCTGATATAACCAGATAGTTTTTTAAAAGTGATATTTCAGATCCCACATTATATTCAGTAACTTTCTCGTGTTTGATGTGGTGGTTTGAAAGGTTGGAAATTGCAACACCAGATATAGAAGCATTCTGGTCACTAACATCTGCAAT
Organism: Bacteroidales bacterium; assembly: GCA_050295515.1. Taxonomy (GTDB): domain Bacteria; phylum Bacteroidota; class Bacteroidia; order Bacteroidales; family UBA10428; genus UBA10428. The sequence goes on from JBNKPU010000139.1 coordinate 33,667, forward strand.
AGAATCATATAGATATTGCTGTGGAGCCCAGCCAAAATCAAGGTTTGCAAAGCGGTTTATCGAAACATCAGTATAAATATCATTAGAAAGACTGTTTAATGGATAGTTACCTGCTTGCCCCCAATTTGCGTATAAGTTAAAATGGTTTAACCAACCATGTTGAATTAGAAAATTTTCTTTTGATATGTCCCAGTTTAAAGCAATAGAGGGAAAAATGTCTTTTTGGTTGAGATAGTTGCCCTCATTTATTCTATCGTAGTTGACCAATAAGGAGACAAAATATTTTTGTTTGTAATTATAATTAATGTTCCCAATCTGAGACTGAATGGTTCTGACAACGGAACCATGATCACCATATAAAGCTTGAGAGCCCCTTACATACACATTATCCTCAATATTGATTCCACCAATTTCTACGTTATAAAGTGAATCTATGCCCCAAAAAATATTATCTGTATAGTTTCTGTATTTTAGGCTGCTGCTCAGGAAATGGTTCCCGAACCTGTTTTTGTATTCTATACTATATTGCTGGTTTATGATAATGAAGTTATCATTGCTCTCAAGGTGTTTTTGGGTAGGTGTGTTCGAATATTCAGTAACAGTGCTTAGGTAACTAAGTTTCCTTTGAGAATAGGATAAAATAGCTTTTGCACTCAATTTGGGTGTTATGGAATAGTTGACCGATAGATTGATGTTGTTTGAGGTGATGTTTTGTTCTTTTATTTGTTCATGGAAAAATTGTTCAGGATTAATACTTTGGCTTGAAAGAATATTGACAGAATTGTTTGTGATATCATTATAATAGAACCGATCTAACCTTGATAAAAGCGAGTCGTGTGTTGTTCTGTAAGATGGTTCATAGTTAATGCCTTTAAAAATGATATCATTTCCCAAATAATTGTTAAGGTTATTCTGGTTAGATTGATAACTGCCCCTATAAATAAGATTATAGTTTATTTTTTTCTTTAATATTCCAGATAGGCTCCCAGTTAAGGTATATTTCTTGTACTGAGAATGTATTAGTATGCCTTCATGATTATTGTAATTTCCTGACAGAAAAAAATCTTGCCCCAATGTTTTACCGCTACCTGACAATTGATATTCACTAATTTCACCAAGCTGAAAGATCTCGTCCTGATAATTGTCGTCACACATAATTTTTCCAGTAGCATCTTCGTAATAGGGGTATTTTTGATACAGATATTCTCTTGGATTCTGTTTGTAAAAATCAGTATTTATTAAACTGTCACTGGCTTCTAGTGTGTTGAGAAAAAGTTTCGAACTCATTAAGGGGTAACGTTTCTTCATTGTCTGATAGCCCTTTTGGACAGAAACATTAATTCCTGATCCTTTATTTCCCTTTTTCGTGTCAATGAGTATCACTCCATTGCCCCCTAAATAGCCATATTGTGCTGTTGACGAGGCATCTTTAAGAATGGTGATGTTTTCAACATCGTGTGTGTTTATTCCTGATACACCCAGGCTTTTAAAATTTACCACAGGGATGATCATACCATCAACCACATATAATGGATCAGTACTTCCGAAAATGGAACTAATGCCCCGTATTCTTATTTTTTGTTGGTCTCCAGGGGCACCTGAAACTTTTGTTGTCCATATTCCATTAAAGCGGGCATGCAACGCGTCTGTTAAATTGTTATAATCTAGTCTGTCAATTTCTTTTGATTCCAGGGTTTCAATTGTTCGCCCAACCTCCAAATCCTGATTTTCTGTTCTGTTTCCAAAAATATTTACTGCCTTGATGGCTTTTTGGTCTGGTTCAAGAAGGAATGTAACTGTCTTGTTTTCATAAAGATGTACTTTGGTTTGCTTGTCCTTGAAGCCCATATAATTGCAAACCAAAGTATAAACTCCGGGAGCAAGATTAAGTGAAAAATTTCCAGATGTATCCGTGACTGTACCACTAAGACTTTCTGATATAAATACATTCGATCCGATCAGGGGCTCATTGGTTTCAAGGTCAAAAACATATCCGGATATCCTGTATTTTTGATGTAGATCTTTTTCTTTAATTATTACTTGGTTTTTGAGGTACATGATCTCAACAGGCACTTGTTGTTGAATTTCATCGAACGCTTTGTTCAGATCTAACTTTTTTGCAGAAAATTGGATGGCTTGTCCTAGTATCTCATTATTGATATTGTAGGTCAGACTGGTCTCAGTTTTTTCAATGATTTCCTCAAGTGCAATTCTAACAGTCATCTCAGTACTGCTAAATGTAATTTTTGCATCATGGATTTCAGCTGTTGATTGTGTTCTTGCAAGTACACAAACAAGAGCCAGCAGTAATAAGGAGAGTAAATTTCTGATCACTATAGTAGGGTTTTAATGTTTTTGCAAATCGTGTTTTTATGGATTGATAAAGATTATTTTTCCGTTTTCATTTTTAGTCTTAATATCTAGTGTTAGCTCTATAGTTGGTAAAATATCTTCAAGAGGTTCATTATTGAAACTTCCGGATAAATAAATCCCTGTGTCCGATATGGATGATAATATAGTATGTCCATAAAAATCGCTTAGTATACTGCAGGCTTCATTCAATGGAGTGTTGTTGAATATTAACTTTTTGGTTTTCCATGCTAAAAAATTAGGATGGGTTGCCTCTGGAGTGGAAAGCTTATTTTTTTTGTTATCATATGTAGCCATAAGGTCGGCAGTTAATATCTTTTTATGCCAGGGGAAATGCTTTTGATAATAGGCAACCCTTCCACTTTTTACAGATACAGTAATTGTATTATTCTTTTCGGCGATATTAAAACTTGTTCCCAAAACTTTGGTAATCGTCTTTCCTGTTTGGATGATGAAAGGTTTTTCCGGATTCCTTTTAACTTCAAAATATGCTTCGCCTTTTAATAGTACTTTGCGTTTTTTGCTTGAAAAGGTTTTCGGGGCGATTAGCGTTGAGTTTTTATTGAGCCATACGATACTGCTGTCTGGTAGGAGTATCTGACGTATGGTTTCCTTAGAATTATATGCTATTGGATCATAGACTTTTATTGGAAAGAAAAGATAAGCAAGCCCAAATGATAGAAATAACGCAATAGTCGCAGCATATCCAATCCAACGGATTTGTTTTCTGCGAATAAATACTGTTTTTTGATACTCTGCTATTTTATATCTAATAGCTTTTTTTGCTTGTTCTTTGTCAAATGTTTCTGACTCATAGGTGTTTTCAAGTTTCGTCCAAAGGATTTTTATTGCCTCAAACTCTTGCTGGTTTTTCTCTGATTCAGTCAACCAGTTGCCAAATTGTTCCTTTTCCATCTCAGAAGCTGATTCTGAAAGGATTTTTGTTATTAGCTTATATATTTTCTCAGATGCCATCAGGGGACCATTTTATAGTATAGCTTCAAAATGGCATTCAACCCCTAAAAGATTTGTAGTTTTTTATAAAAAAAGATCTTTGAAGAAAAGTATTGTTAGAAATTTCGGATCAGAAAAGACAGTTTTGCTGATCCTTTTTAAAGCAATAGTCATTTGGTTTTCAACAGTTTTAACAGAGATTTTCAGCTTATCTGCAATTTCCTTGTTGCTAAGTTCGCCAAATCGTTTGAGCGTAAAAACCATCCGGCATTTTTCAGGTAGTTCGTTTATGGCATTCTTAATAATTTTTTCAAGTTCTTTACTTTCCAGCCAATTGTCAGGTGGTTGAAAGTAATTGGTATTTATATCGGAAACAACCTCAAGAGGTTCTGCCTTGTTTTTATAATAGTTGCTCTTTAAAAAACTTATAGACTTATTCCTTACAGAAGTATACAAATATGATTTTATTGAACCTTGATTGTACAATCTCTTCCTGTTTTCCCATAAATACACAAACTGCTCCTGTACAATGTCTTCGGCAATATCTTTTTGATGGACAAATTTGAGGCAAAACTTACATAATGGTTCATATAAAGTCTCAAATACCGAGTCAAAATCTTTATCCTTAAAAGGGTCTTTGGGTGTATTAGAGGTGTCTCTTGTAAAGTCCATAATTGTGATGCCTGCAACAAAGCATGAAAGTTATCATTTTTTGGATAGCAAAGAAAGGCCATCCTGTATCCTCATGATGGCCTTTTCTGATAGATTATAGAAATTATAAGTCTCTTTTTATCTTTTTAGTTCCTTCCTCAATTTTTTGTTCGTCAATTTCATTGAGGTAATTTGTCAGTAACTCTTCGCTGAGTTTGGTAACAGCCACTCTTCCTGACCGTGTAAACTGTTTAACTCCAAATTGGGTCAGGTCGTCGAATAAATCCTGGGTTTCTTCGCAATGTCCTGTTTTTTCAATAATGGTATATTCTGGCATAACTTCCAGAATGCGTGCACTATACTTGCGAATAATACTTTCTAATGAAGTGCTGGCCAATAGTGCTTCAGTTGGCACCTTGTACAAAGCAATCTCCTGGTAAACAATTTCATCATTAGGATGGTAGAATGCTTTTAATACTTCGACCAATTTTTCGATTTGCTTCACAACTTTCTGCACTCTCTCCTCAGTTTCATTAACAACAATAGTAAACTTATGTATACCTTCAATTGCAGATTGTGATACTGTGAGACTATGGATATTCACCTGTCTTCTGGTAAATATGATTGTTATTCTGTTCAGTAAACCTATATGGTTTTCAGAAAAGGCTGTTATGGTGTATGTATTGATCATTTTCTTACAGTTTTAAATTATGACTTTTTAGCTTCTAACATAACATCAGAAACAGAAGCTCCTGTAGGAACCATAGGAAATACATTAGATTCTTTTTCGATGGAAACTTCAAGAACATATGCCCCTTTATGGTTTAGCATATCTTCAATTGCACTTTCGAGTTCAGGACGTTGAAGAACCTTCTTGCCATTGATGCCATAACCTTCAGCAATTTTAATAAAATCAGGATTTACCATATGTGTATGAGCATATCTCTTGTCAAAGAATAACTCCTGCCATTGCCTTACCATACCCAAGAACTTATTGTTTAAAATTACAACCTTAACCGCAGCTTCTGTTTGGTTTATAGTTCCTAGTTCCTGAATGGTCATTTGATAGCCACCGTCACCAACAAAAAGGATTACCTCCCTGTCAGGTGCCCCAATTTTTGCTCCAAATGCTGCAGGAAGGCCAAAACCCATTGTTCCAAGCCCACCAGAAGTAATAAAACTTCTTGTTTTGTCCATTTTGCAATATCTTGATGCAAACATCTGATGTTGTCCTACATCAGTTACATATACAGCACTTCCGTTCGTTTTTTCATTGATAATGCGAATTACTTCACCGGGGGTCATGCCCTCTTTTTCAGGATACAGGTCATTTTTGATGACAATATCATATTCCTTCTGATATAGTTTCTTGAATTCTCCGATCCAGTCAGCATGTTCTTTGTCTTTGATATATTTTGTTAAAAGTGGAAGTGTTTGTTTAACATCTCCTAAAACAGCAATGTCTGCCTTAACATTTTTATCAATCTCAGCTGGATCAATTTCAAGGTGGATAACTTTGGCTTGCTTCAGATAGGTGCTCAGCGTTCCGGTCACCCTATCATCGAAACGCATTCCAATGGCGATAAGTGTATCGCATTCGTTACTCATGATGTTGGTGGCATAATTTCCATGCATACCAAGCATGCCCATATTTTGCGGGTGATCAGATGGTAATGCGGATACACCTAATATAGTCCATGCTGCAGGTATCCCCGATTTCTCAACAAATTCTTTGAATTCAGCTTCAGCATTGCCCAGGATTACACCTTGACCAAATAAGATAAATGGTTTTTTTGCTGCATTGATAGCTTCTGCAGCTTCTTTAATTTTTTCTTCGTTATATTTTGGAATAGGATGATAACTCCTGATATGGTCACATTTCTTATAGTTGAAATCAAGTTCACCAAATTGCGCATCCTTGGTAATGTCCAGCAATACAGGACCAGGACGACCAGTTTTTGCAATATGGAAAGCTTCCGCTATGGCTTTTGGGATTTCCTCTGCTTTAGTTACCAGTTTATTCCATTTAGTAACAGGCATAGAAATGCCAACTACATCGGTTTCCTGAAATGCATCAGTACCAAGCAGGGGAGAGGTTACCTGACCGGTAATACAAACAAGAGGTGTAGAGTCAATCATGGCATCTGCAATCCCGGTAATCAGGTTGGTTGCTCCCGGGCCAGAGGTGGCCATGCAAACACCAACTTTGCCAGATACACGGGCATAGCCTTGTGCGGCATGAATTGCACCTTGTTCGTGCCTGGTTAGAATATGTTTTATGTTTTCCTGAGCCATCATAGCGTCATATACAGGCATAATTGCACCGCCTGGATATCCAAAAATATATTCGGCTCCTTCTTCAATAAGTGATAATAATACTGCGTCTGAACCTGTTACTTTCATTTTATTTAATTTTTCTTTTGTTTCAAAAATAAGTTTATTAATCAAAAAGAGTTGAGATAAAGATTAATCGCAGAGACTTTATGGTCTTATTAGAGAAATTAAACCATAGTCACCATTTCTAGACAAACCATTTAAAAATTATAGCTGCCTGTTTCATAGCAAGTTTATATACTTCCAGATCTCTAAATGATTTGTGATTCATGAATTTATTCTCCAACGATTGAATCTCATTTTTTTGTATTCCAAACTTTATTTATATCTCCCTTACTGCTCCGGTATCGGCAGATGTTACCATGCTGGCATAAGCCTTAAGCGCTTTTGAAATAATCCTTTGCCTTGTTTTAGGCGTATAGGCTTTATCTCCTCTTTTTTCTTCTTCAGTTTTTCTTAGTTGAAGTTCTTTGTCACTTAATTTTACATTTATAGAGCGTTCCGGAATATTAATTTCGATGATATCACCATCTTGTACCAGAGCTATTTCTCCACCTGCCGCAGCTTCTGGTGAAACATGTCCAATGGATAGGCCCGAAGTGCCTCCGGAGAATCGGCCATCTGTTACCAGGGCACATGCTTTTCCAAGTCCTTTTGACTTAATATAAGAAGTAGGGTAAAGCATCTCCTGCATTCCAGGTCCGCCTTTTGGACCTTCAAACCTGATGATAACAACATCTCCAGCTTCTACTTTTCCATCTAATATTCCATCTATAGCTTCATCTTGTGACTCAAATACCTTTGCCGGACCAGAGAATAAAAATATTGACTCATCAACACCGGCCGTTTTTACGACACAGCCGCGGGATGCAATATTGCCAAACAATACTGCAAGCCCGCCATCCTTATTATAGGCGTTTTCAACACTACGGATACAGCCACTTTCACGGTCAGCATCCAATTCTTTAAACATGACTCCCTGACTACCCATTTTCAGGTTTTTAATTCCTGCAGGAGCACTACTGTAAATATTAAGTGCTTCCTCAGATGGTTTGTCAGTTGTTATGCTATATTTTTTAATGGCTTCGCCAAGGGTGTTGCCATCTGCTCTGTTTGCATTTAATTTTAAAAGGCCTCCTCCAGCTAATTCACCGAGAATTCCAAGGATCCCTCCAGCACGGTTTACATCCTCAATGTGGTAAGTAGGAGAGTTTGGTGATACTTTGCACAACACAGGAATTTTTTTGGAGAGGTCGTTAATGTCTTTCATGGTAAAGTCAACTCCAGCCTCATTGGCAATAGCCAGTATATGTAAAATTGTATTTGTCGAACCACCCATAGCTATATCCAAAGACATTGCATTCATAAAAGCATCCCTTGTAGCAATAGACCTTGGTAATACTTTTTCATTGCCTTCGAAATAATATTCGTTTGTTATTTTGATGATTTGATCTGCTGCTTGTTCAAAAAGCTTCTTTCTGTTTTTATGGGTAGCCACAATTGTTCCGTTTCCTGGCAGTGCCAAACCAATGGCTTCATTAAGGCAGTTCATGGAGTTGGCAGTAAACATGCCGGAGCAAGACCCGCACGTTGGACAAGCTTCTTGTTCAACAGAAAGAACTTCTGCATCGCTAACTTTATCATCGGCGGCAATTACCATTGCATCAACCAGGTCGTATTTTTTATCGCCAATTTTACCAGCCTCCATAGGACCTCCTGAAACGAATATGGTTGGAACATTCAGTCTCATGGCAGCCATAAGCATGCCGGGTGTTATTTTATCACAGTTGCTGATACAAATCATTGCATCAGCTTTGTGTGCATTTACCATATATTCAACACTGTCAGCAATTAAATCACGAGATGGGAGGGAGTACAGCATCCCATCGTGCCCCATGGCTATGCCATCATCAATAGCAATGGTGTTGAATTCAGCTGCAAAGCAACCTTTCGATTCGATAATACTTTTGACTGTTTGTCCGATTTCATGTAAGTGGGTATGGCCTGGGACAAACTGTGTAAAAGAGTTTACAATAGCTATAATAGGCTTGCCCATCTGTTCATCTTTCATTCCTGAAGCTCTCCACAAGCTTCGTGCTCCGGCCATTCTCCGACCTTCTGTTGTTGTTGCACTTCTTAGTTTATTTGACATGACAACCGGTTTTTTTGTTTTATGAATTTAATTAAATTAAAAGAGCCATTCTTGTTAGTAAGAATGGCTCGTTATATTTTTAATATTACAGCATGCACCATCCTTATCCTCAGGTTTCTATCACGAGGACTAAAATAGGAAGCACGACTGTAATGATATTTCTCATATTTTCTATTATTGTGTGACAAATATATACAATATTTTAAAATAGAAATGGTTTACTTTAAAAAAAATGTGTAACACATTTCAAATATACTACTCTTTTCCCTTTTTTGCTGAAAACATAAATTCATTAATATCCAGGCTATATTTGTCTTTTTCTTCCTGGCTCAGCAACTCTGTATAATTTGTTTCGTCAATTATAAATCCGGCACTCTTAAGAATTTCAGGATAATCTTTTCCATAAACCCTAACATGGTCATATTGTCCAAAGATCTCTGTCCTTTTTTTCTTGTCAGTAATGGTGTTGTCTGAAAAAGTTTTATCCCTTGAAAAATCAGCTGGTATTTGCAATATTGAAAATCCGCCAGGTTTAAGTACCCTTAGAATTTCCTGCATGGCTTTTTTGTCATCTGGTACATGCTCAAGAACATGATTGCAAATTACTACATCATAGGTGTTGTTGTTAAAAGGAAGGTTTTGAACATCACACTTATAATCAGCTATGGGAGAAACCAGATCGGCTGTGGAATAATCTAAATTTTCTTGTTTCCTGAACCGGTCCAGGAAACATTGTTCCGGTGCAATGTGTAAAACCTTTTTGTGAGCCGAGAAAAAATCTGTTTCTTTTTTTAGATAAAGCCACATGATCCGGTGTCTTTCTAAAGCAAGACATCCCGGGCATAAAGCATTCTCCCTGGGATTAACATATCCATAGGGCAAAAATTTCCTATAATTTCCCTGGCAAACAGGACAAGTGTATTTGTCCCCTTTATAAAAAAGTTTACTTAATCCTCTGAACAAATAACTTAACCTGATTAAAACCGGTCTGGGTATTACATTCAGTAAAAATTTAATTAAACGCTTCATGGCGGCAAATGTAATTAAAAATTTGGAAGCTGAAAGTAGGGGTACAGTTGATGGAATACAGAAACTTGTGAGCATATGCACAAAACCATGTACTGCATCTTGCTTCATACTTCCATCCTTTTAATATTTGGTGTTTGATTTTATAATGGTGATTTATCTGGTACATTATCTTTTATTAAACCTTCTATTTTCTTACTTTCGCAAAGTTTTAATAACCACTAAAATTAATCAATATATGAGGCCATTTAAAGTATTAGGTATACAGCAAATTGCAATTGGAGGCGAAGATAAATCCAAAATGGCAAAATTCTGGGTTGATATTCTGGGCCTGGAAGTTGTGAAAAACTTCAAAAGCGAGAAAGAAAATGTGGATGAGGACGTTTTACGCATGGGTAAAGGTGCATCTGCTGTTGAGGTTGATATTATGCAACCACTCGATTTTGATAAAAAACCAAGAGTAGACCAACCAAAATTAAACCACATCGGATTGTGGATCGATAACCTGCCAAAGGCAGTTGAATGGTTAACTGAACAAGGTGTGCGCTTTACGCCAGGAGGCATTCGTCCTGGAGCAAGTGGATATGATATCACATTTATCCACCCAAAAGGTAATGAAGATTTTCCTCTTTGTAGTGAAGGTGTTTTAGTTGAGCTTGTTCAGGCTCCTGATGATGTCATTAAGGCATTAAGCTAATTAAGCAAAAGGTGAAAAGAGAACCATACATAGCTGAGGTATGGGAGGAAGTTGATTGCATGTTCTGTGGTTCGCAGGAAAAAAAATATTTGTTAGGTACAGCAGTGAACTGCAGTTTACCTATGTCCTATGCAGTAGCTGTTCCCTTGTTTATCAATCTCCCCGACCCAGGTATGATGGGGCTTTTCCGGAGGTTGCTTATGGACGGTAGTTTATGTTTGATCCGGGATACCAAGACCAGTCAAAGGAAAAGAAGATCTTTGAATGAGAATGGCTTTCGTATTTTGGACAATTATTCAAATAGCCGAAAAAATATGAGTGCTAAAGGAGGTATTGCCTTTGAGTTTATCAGGTGGATGTGTTTGGAGTTGAATTTGAGGCTTTTTTTGAAGGTAGATGCAAAATAGCTTAAACAAAAAGCGGGTAAGCTACTTATATCGCACCGCTACAACCACCTACCCTTGCTACCTTCCGGTCCTGGGGGAGTTCAGCGGGAGCTGGTCGTATAAGACTTACCCGGGCGGCAAAAGTATAAACTTTTTTATTAATACAAAAGAAAAGAGACAGCTTTTTAAATAGATAATTGCAAGAGGATGATGGAAAACAGTTTGTGGATAAAACATATTATCAGATATGGTGCGATATTAGGCTTTTCGTTAAGCCTGATCGAGTTTTTTGCTTTGTATATGGGATTGACTTTTAATTCTTATATACCCTTTATTTATATCATTTTTACAGAAATGATACTTATGATAACAATTAAAAGGCATAGGGACAATAACCTAGGAGGTGTTATTAAATTTCTGGATGCATTTTTAACAGGATTGTTCGTAAGTCTGCTTGCTGGTTTGATATGGTCGGTTTACAGATATATCCAATATATACTTGTACCAGGAATATTAGAGGAGTATGTGAATGAAATCATTTCAGGTGTGCAGGATTCCAATTTAACTGATTCACAAAAAGAATTTTATTCCGAAACCTACAGAACATTTGTTACCCCAGGGATCATGGCTTTTTTTATAACCTTTTTTTTTAATATGGGCGTGGGAGGATCAATTTTATCATTATTTTTAGCCAGCATTTTAAAACGTAAACCTTTAAACATTAAGCCAGAATAATGGGTTATTCACTAGATTTATCAATAGTTATACCTCTTTTTAACGAGGAAGAATCTCTTCCTGAGCTAGTTTCCTGGATTCAAAAAGTTGTTCAGGAAAATAATCTTTCAACAGAGATTATTTTAATCGACGATGGGAGTACAGACAATTCGTGGGGTATAATTAAAGAACTAAAATCTGAACACCAAAACATTAAGGGGGTATGTTTTAGAAGAAACTATGGTAAATCTGCAGCCTTGAATACTGGTTTTTCAATGGTGAAAGGTGAGGTAGTGATGACAATGGATGCAGACTTACAGGACAGTCCTGATGAAATTCCCGGTTTTGTTAAAATGATTCGGGAAGAAGGGTTTGATCTTGTTTCTGGTTGGAAAAAGAAAAGATATGATCCGGTGCTTTCTAAAAACCTGCCAAGTAAGTTCTATAATTGGTCGGCACGAAGAATGACAAATATTAAGCTGCACGATTTTAATTGTGGAATTAAAGCTTATAAAAACAAGGTTGTTAAGAGTATTGAAGTATATGGCGATATGCACCGTTATATTCCAGTTCTGGCTAAGTGGGGTGGATTTAAAAATATTGGAGAAAAGGTGGTCCACCACCAGGAAAGGAAATACGGAGTTACCAAGTTTGGGATTGAACGTTTTATCCGTGGCCCGCTAGACTTATTATCGGTAATGTTTATTTCTAAATTCAGCAAGCGTCCAATGCACTTTTTTGGGGTTTGGGGTTCGTTAATGTTTTTAATAGGTTTTGGAATAGCCTTATATTTAGGTCTTGCAAAACTTATTGCTTTGGCCAATAATGTTGTCCTGCCACGAGTAACCACAAATCCATTCTTTTACATTGGATTGACTGTTATGATAATGGGCACACAGCTGTTTTTGGTCGGATTTCTTGCAGAACTGGTATCCAGAAGTGCCTATGACAGGAATAAGTACCTGATTGATGACGAGATTTAGTATCAATTACTAAACTGCAATTCGTTCAGGTTTTTATAAATACCACCTTCAATTTGAGCAAGCTCCTGGTGTGTGCCTTGTTCTACAATTTTACCTTTATCAAAAACAAGTATGTTGTCTGCTTTGCGGATAGTCGATAACCTATGTGCTATAACAATGGAAGTACGTCCCACCATGAGTTTCTCCAATGCATCTTGTACCAGTTTTTCCGATTCTGAATCTAATGACGATGTTGCTTCGTCAAGCATCAATATTTTAGGGTCTTTTAAAACTGCCCGGGCAATAGCAACACGCTGCCTTTGACCTCCTGATAGCTGTGTGCCCCTTTCTCCAACAAGGGTGTCAAATCCTTCTGGGAACTGATTGATGAAATTTAACGCATTCGCTTTTTTTGCAGCCTCAATGATCATTTCTTCTGTAGCTTCGGTATTTCCATAGGCAATGTTCTCTCGGATTGTTCCTCCGAATAGAAAAATATCTTGGGGTACAAGGGCAATTTGCTTACGTAAATTATACAAAGGAATATCCTTGTTTGGAATTTTATCGAAAAGAATCTGCCCCTCAGTGGGGTCATAAAGTCTCAGAAGTAGTGATATCAGTGTAGACTTTCCAGCACCACTTGGGCCTACAATTGCAGTTGTTTTATTCTGGGGAATAGTGGCACTAACATTTGTTAAAACCGGTATGTCATCTCGCAAAGGGTAACTAAAGCCTAGGTTTTGTAAAATGATTTCCCCTTGAATGAAATGATCTTTTTTAGAGGTCTTACTGGTGTAAACTTCTTCTTCCTCTTTTTCGTCGAAAAGCTCAAACAATCCTTCAGTTGCACCTATAAATTGTTGGATCCTGCCTATAATACTTGCAATGCCTCCAATAGTGCCACCTATTAAAATAGAAAGCATAATGAAGGTTACAAAATCCCCCATCAATAGCTCTCCTCTTCCAACAAGTGTTGCTCCCCTCCAAATTATAGCAATTAAAGCTCCAAAAATCCCCAATATTATGGAGGACGAGAAAGCTGCCCTCAATTTACCATTCTTAATATTTGTTTTGGCAATAGACTGGACAATATCTTTGTAGCGGAATATTTCAAATATTTCATTTGTAAATACTTTTACGCTTTGAATTCCTTGTAAGGTTTCCTCAACAATCACATTAGATTCAGCTACCCGCTTTTGCGCTTGCTTTGAAAGCTTTCTAATATATCTGCCAAAGAATACTACCAGCAACATAATAACAGGGACAATAGCCAGCATAAAAAGTGTCCATTTTGGATATGTAATGATCATATAGGTCAATCCACCTAATATGACAATAATTTGTCTGGTAAACTCTGCCAGTGTCGAAGTCAAAGTATCTTGCATAAGGCTAATGTCAGCAGAAATCCTACTGTTTAACTCACCCACACGATGTTTGTTAAAAAAGTGCAATGGTAATTTTATTAGGTGATTGTAGGTACTTTGTCTTAGGTCAGATAGAGTTTTTTCGGTAACATAAACAAACAGGATAATCCTAAAGTAGCTGAAAAAGGCTTGCAAAACCAACACGGCACCTAATATTATTATAATCCTATTTATATTGGTCGAGATATTTTTTTCAGTAATTGTATTGACCATATCTCCCAAAAATTTGGGAAATGCGAGACTGGACAGACTTGATCCCAATAAAAAAACAATGCCAATAGCATATGTGAAACTATAAGGTTTGATGTATTTGTATAATTTGCCCAGGTTTTTTATGCCCGATAAGGTAATTTTCTTTTTGGGAACTTCGTACTTCATGTTTATTTTCCAAGTGTTTCGAAGATAACAACTGGAACCTGATAGTGTTTAGTTTTATTAGGTGTAATTCTGAAATTTGAATGTGTATATACACGAACTATATTACAGCAATCTTCCTCTGTTTTAGCTAAAAACTAATCCGAACATAGATTTTTAACCTTAGATTTATTCATTTACTGAGTAAATCCATTTTGGACAGAGCATATCCTTATTTGGAGGAATTCTAAAGCTAAAAGCACGGAGCTATATTTCAGAAATTTTAATTCATTAGAATTCAAACTTACTGCTTCTAGCTTTCATCAAATATGCCAGAATCCAATAACTGACTTAAAAATTCTTTGGTTTCATCTGAAGCCCTTGTGGGTATTTCCTTATAAATACTAGGTAGTTCAATTGTTCCTGTCTGAGAGCCTAATGTATAGTGCAGATAGGGATATGTAGTGGTTGCCAGGTCATTGCCATCTACGGTTTGCCTGAAAATGTATAAGCCTGCCGCCCTGTGGGTTTTTAGGTTTATGGTTGTACCCATTTGAACAGGGTAGGTTTTTCCTTTTCCCACTTCAAAACCAGGGGTGTTCATATTGATAGGATTCGATTCTATGGTGTCGAGAACAATATCAACATCCATTCCGTCAAATTTTGCATCTTCAGCGTTTGAAGCAGTATTGTCTGCAGTAAGATTTGCCGTAATTGTAATTGAGTAATTTTCAGGATTTTTATAGGTCGAAGAGTCTTCAAGCAGCAATTGCGCAAGGGATTTCCCGCTTAGTGCTCCTGGCGGCAATCCAATTTCATATTCCATGCCGTTGAACTGGACGGTAATATTTCTAAGGGCTGCAAGTTTCTGTGCATCACTGAGTGTAGTAGTAGCTACGTCGCAACTATTAAGGGTCAAAAGAATCAATACAACTATTGAACCAATGGAACAAACATGTTTTTTCATGGGAGACAAATTTTATGTAAGTTAAACAAAAAGACAAAAAGTTACTTGAAATGTTGCACAAATAAAAAGCAACTTTACCAATACAGGAATAGTTGCCTGAGAAAGAAATCTACTCACTCTATTACTTAGGGCTTTCTGACAAACACTTTAGGATTTCTTATTATATGTTGGCCTTTAGTTACTTTGGGTCCTGTATTGTCTGTTAAATCCGAGTTTACCTCTGGTATGATAAATGTATTTGATAGCTGTCCTAAAATATTGAATATTTGGAGGCTGTTGCTTTCAAACTTTCCGATGAAGCTGATGTTTACATAATCTGTACATGGATTTGGATAAACCTGTATAGTATTTTCGCCATTGAGAAAGGAATACTATAATGACTCGAAAAAATTGTGCGGATCCGTAGTGTTGAAAATTCAGGGCGAAGGTAAATTTAATCCTATATATACCACCTTGGCACATGAAAAAATTTCAAAAACTTAATGGTTACCTGAGCAATAAAAAGGTTCCTTTCCTTTCAAATTCATATCCATGGATTGTTTTAGCCCTGATATAAAATGTATAGGTATCAGCATTTTGTTCCTGTCCATTAATTGTTCCATCCCATCCTTCATCCACTCTTTCAGTCTCAAAAATCAGGTTGCCCCAACGGTTAAATATTTTGAAATCTACCTCACCAATATTGTGCGATGCATATACAAAAATGTCATTATGTTGGTCTGCATTCGGTGTAAATGCTTTCGGAAATTCCAGGTAAAAGTCTCTGATTACTTCAATAAAGAATTCTTCAGTCTTAGTGCCGCAATTGTCTGTAGTTGTTAAAGTGTACGTTATGTTTTCCATTGGGCGAATAACAGGGTCTAGACAATCTGTGCAGCTGATATATTTATTTGGGGTCCATTTAATATCTACACTGTCTTTATTAATCGCTGTTATAAATTGAATACTTTGTCCGAGAAATATTGATGTGTCACCTAATGGAATCCTGGATATCTGATAGTCTTTGTCAATTTTTATTAAGAAAGTATGGTCTACAGAACAACCTAATTCATTGGTAACAGTAGCAACGATCAATACTGTAGAATCAATTATAGCAACAGGTTCAGGGGAGTTAGGATTGTTCATGATTTCAGCTGGGGCCCAAACAACATCCCAACCAGTAGTATATCCGTTTATACCCAATGAGGTACTCGTTCCTTCACAAATATATCCATCTCCGGAAATCTCGAATTCCGGGACTGCTTGTACACTATAGATTTTGCTTGCTGTATCAGAACAATTTGCTTGGTCTTTTGCAACAAGCATAAGGTTGAATTCTCCAGGAACAGCTAAGGGAAAGTCTTCTATATCCCTGATCTGTGCAAATGGCAAATTATTGATGAACCATTGAGATTGAGCTGCTGCTGTTGAATTATTTATTGTTGCGAGTCTTCCTCCTAAGCAGTAGTTACCATCTGATATAGACAAATCAAAATCTGCCTCAATGAGCGACACCTCAAGTTTTTTGTCAGTAATAGGAGGCGGTTCACACGTACCACTTTTCAAACCTAACGATGGTAAAATTGTTCCTTTGGCAAAATATTGATGTGTTACAGGATCTGTATTTGTTGAGGTTTCACCATCACCAAAATACCAGGTAAACTCTTCTGTATCTTTTATATTGAGTATTCTAAAGTCAACAAATTCGCCACTGCAAATAGAATCAGGCGAAAAGGTAAATTCGGCCGAGGGACCAAATACTTTTATCGTTTGTGTTAAAGTATCCCAGCAACCAAAGGTTGATTCGACATAAATGTTGCTGTTAAATGTACCTGGTTTTGTATAGGTGTGCTTAGGTGTTGTTTGTGATCGAATAATAGGCGTTCCATCATCAAAGTCCCAGCGAATATCTTTAATGTGCTGTCCTGCAGGATCAAAATAAAACTGTATGGAATCCGGGTAACATTCTGCTGTTTCTTTCGAGATTGCAAAAAATGGATTGACTTCATCCACAGATACTGCTTTCTCTATTATAGAAGAATCAACACACCCCTTATACCAAGCTGTCAGAGTTACATAGTATTCCCCTGGTTCTGTAAATTGGTGCAAAGTGTTATGGGTAATTGTGCCATCATCATAATCGATTAACAATGAGTCGCGATCGCCTGAATATGGAATAACCCTAAATTCTTTATTTGTGCAAAGCCCACTTGGCCAGGGTGTAAATCCAGTTTCAGGTGTAATAAGTTCGAAATTAACAGAAGTATTTCCCGTGCAACCATATTCGTCAGTAACTATAATGCCTGGCTCATAAGTGTAGCTTATATTATTAGTATAGGTGTGCTGGACAACTGTATCGGTTGTTGGGGCAGAAATCTGGCTGCTGGAGTATCTCCATTGCCAGTTATAAATAGATTCGTCAACATTATCATAAGTAAGCGTGACTTTAAAATTGGGACCACAACCAAAGGTGTCGGATATTGATATTTCTGGAAATGGTTTGGTAACTTTTATTTCTGCTGTATCGGTATCGGTACATCCATTGATTGAGGTTATTTCTAAGACAGGATAAAAAGTTCCGGTATCCACATAAGTATGTTGGGGTTTGGGGTCAAAGTTTCGTCTGTCAGGAGTTCCATCTCCCCATTTCCATAAAAAACCTTCATAGTTACATGTATCAATATATTCCCTTGAAGCTGAGGCATCGAAATATGTTTCCATGCCAAGGCATACAATAGAGCTTACATTTAGTATTGCGACAGGGATACGTACAAAAATAAATCTGCTTTTAGTGAATATACAACCAGTAGAGGAGTTAGTGGCAGAAAGAGTTACTTTGTAATCTCCAGTTGAGGGGAAACGATAACTAACAGTATCTTTATTGTAAAAGACAGAATCGCCAATGCTCCATTCAAAATTATCGTATTCTTTTAGATCGGCATAGAATTGGTAATATAAAGGACTGTCACAATCAAAATCATCGTAAAAGTTACCAGCGGGCCCCTGAATTTCAAAAGCATCCGGAATAGTATGGTAGGTATAGCATCCATTTATGTTGACAGTAGCTGTTACTGGGAACAAACCAACCGTATCAGGTTTTAGGATTATGTGCTGATCGCCATCTACTGAGCATGCTGTGGCAAAAATATCAGGTGATGCATAACTGATACATGCTGGTGGACCTGGCAATGAATTGTTTAGGGTGAAATAGAGTTCGTCACCATAACAAACAGGACTGGGTGTAACATCAAAGTCGGGGGTGAGTGTGTCTCCTGCTCTTATTAAGGTGCTATAAGAGGTGTCGATACAGCCTAGCTCATTGGTTACAACAGCTTTCACGTCATATATTCCTGAATTGGTAAAAGTATAGTTAACTGCAGAATTGTTGCTTTTTACTATCTCGTCAATAGCTCCACTTTCATTTTCAAAAATATATTTCCACTCAACTATGGGGTCATCAGACAAACTTTTATTGGTTATCTCGACAGGTAATGGAATACATCCTTCTGTAATGTTTGGTGTTATATGGGCTAAAGGCGGATTTGCGAATACATTCTTGCTGATTGTTGATTTACATCCATTGCTGCTTGTAGCTTCCAGAGAGAATGTATAATTGAGTTTTTGCAACACATGTGTATATTCGTAATAAAAATCATCAGGTTTTTCAATTGTGTATTGTTCATTTGCGCTGCTACTGGCACTATAGTCTGGAAACACCCACCGATAGCTGATGGCATTTACCGACTGGTTAGTAAGGGTAAGGTTTGTTGGCAATTGACAGGTTGTATCTTCACTTAACTCAAAATCTGCCTTGATGTTATCAACAATAAAAACCTTTGAAATACTATCCGGACAACCATTTGTTTCGCCATAAAATAATGAAACGGTAACCAGACCTGCCGTATTGGGCAGGTTAGTATTTATCGATGCCCCTTTATCAATAGTAAAGCTATTGCCCGTATAACTGATCTGCCATTTATAATCTGATTGTGGGGACAGGGTTGAGGTAAAAGTGATAGCTCCCGGGCATACAATGCCGCTATCTGCCAATATCTGGCTTCCCTGGCTAATCGCTACAACCTCTCCACTTGAAGTGCCAATGTTAATATAATTGTTTTTGACTACAAGGTCAGAACATCCCATCCCATCAGTGACTGTAAGTGAAACATTAAAATGCCCCTCAGAATTGTAGTAATTGGAGGCATCCCTTGTACTGGCAGTATTTCCGTCGCCAAAGTCCCACTCACTGGTTTGTAGTGTGCCGTCAAAATCAGATGTGTTGGTGAAGTTTACAAAAAGAGGGGTGTCACAGGCAAACCTTTGGTCAGACGTGAAATTTGCTACAGGGTTTTCCCTGACATCAATAATCTTATCATATGGAAAACCATGCTTACATCCGTTATCGTCGATTACCTCATAGTATACAGAAAACTCCCCAGGGTCTTGATATGTCGTTGAAGCTGTATTTGAATTAGATACTTGTGTTTTACCATTTCCGAAATCCCATCGGTATTCGGTTATTGTTCCAGCTCCGGGTGTTGATGCATCAGAAAATGTTACCTCTAAAGGGATACATCCTGTAGTTTTGTCGTAGGTTGTAATTGCTGTTGGGCTTTCAAGCAAGGTGAAAGACTTTGTAGTAGTTGTTGTATCGTTTGCTCCATTAATAATACTCAGGCTAACAAAATATTCTTTGGGCTCAGAATAGGTGTTTTTCAATTCAAGGGCTTTAGAAAAAGTAACGCCCTCTGCTTTCCCAAAGTCCCATATATAGGTCCAGGAAGTATCTATAATGGATTCGTTATAAAAAGTTACTTCTGTTGGGGCACACACTTGTTTAAGGGTAAAGGAAAATTTTGGGACCTGGGCCTGCAATCCTAGAAATGCAAAACAAAAAAGTGCTATTGTGGAAGCAAGCAGTTTTTTGGTATATTTTTTATAATATTGTAGAAAAGTCATTTTGGCTGGATCCTTTATCTCGGTTATATGCATTTACGATTTAAACAGATATTTGCTTTAAAAGTAGTAAAACTTTTAATTATTTTAACTATACCCTTCAGTGTTGGTGTTGTTGCGCAAGATATACATTTCTCTCAGTTCCAGTCTGCTCCTTTGTCTATAAATCCAGCAAATACGGGTATTTCGAGATCAAATGTACGTTTGACAAACGATTACAGAAACCAATGGCATACCATAGATTCTGCTTTTAAAACAATACAGATAGGCCTTGATGGGCGCTTCAGGGTATTTAACCGTACCATGGGGATTGGTGCTCTTATTCTACATGATGAATCTTCTGGTAATTACCTGAATGTTGACAAACTGTTAGTTTCACTCAGCCATTCTTTTTTTTACAAAAACCACCGTTTTGTTGTTGCCCTACAGCCCGGATATGTAATGAAAAGACTTGGAAACCCTACTTTTGGTGACCAATGGGACCCGGTTACAGAGAAATACAATCTGAATTTTCCCACAGCAGATGATGGCATTGGACATAATCTTAGCTATTTTGCATTAAATATGGGGCTTGCCTGGCAGTCACGAATTAAAAAATTAGTGCCAACTGTTGGCCTTAGCATCAATAATCTTAACCGGCCTGTAGAATCGTTTTACGCTGACAACACTGAAGATCCACTTCCTATGAAATTTACCCTTCATGGTAATGTAATTGTTCCGGTAACATCTAAATTCACACTTGTGCCCCAAGGGTTGATCAACTATACAAAAGGCAGCAAACAATTTAATGCAGGGGCCTTATTTTATTACTATCCCGAACTATTTGGAGCAAGCCTGAATTCGGTATATGCGCTTTCCTCATTTCGTGTTAACCCTGTTCGAAACTTTGATGCCCTTATTATAGGCATTGGGGCAGAGGTAGCCAGTTTCGATGTGTGTTTCTCATACGATGTCAGCGTATCAGCTCTCCAACAAGCATCCAATTTTCAAGGAGCCATGGAAATTTCGCTGGTTTATACCCTGGGGTGGAAAAAAAATAAAACACAATCCGAACCTTGTTTCATGTTATAATGATAGAATTAACCAATACATATAAAAAGTTATTCCTGGCAATACTTTATGTTGTTGTGATAACAAATGTTGCATCAGGATCGGGTTTTGATGTTGCAAACAACGATACGATCAAGGACTTGCAAAAAGAATTAAAGCTAAAGGCAAAAAAAAGTTATCGTAACAATAAAGTCTATGAAGCAATAAAATACTATCGGGATTATCTTGACATTACTGAAGGCGACATAAAATCGACTTTTAGGCTGGCAGAACTTTACTTCAAGGACAGGGAGTATGAGCAAGCCAAAAGCTATTTTGACACAGTAATTGAATCGAGGAGCAAAAAATATCCGATGAGCTATTACTACAAAGGATTGGTCTCTGTTAATCTCGAGAATTATGATGAGGGTATTGAAGCATTAAGCAGTTTCAGAAAAGCCTTTAGGGGGCACAGAGACCCACAAGACTACCGGCGAAGGGCCCGTTTGCAAATTGAACGGGCAGAATGGGCAAAAACCAAGTTTGATGAGACAGCCAATGTAACGATAAAACATATCGGAAACGATGTTAACCAGCCACATATTGAATTTAACCCAATATTGGTCAACGATCAGACAATGGTATATGGTTCATTGCGTGATGATTTTGCTGGTGGGATTTACCGAAAAATGCATGTGGCAGAAAAACAAGGAACAGATTGGACTTACAGCGGGCCTTTTGATGAAACAATCAATGCCGGAAAGGTTCATACAGGCAATGCAGTGTTTTCGGTAAATATGAAAACAATATATTTTACGCGTTGCGAGGAAAACTGGCAAGGCAAAACAATATGTTCGATATACCGAAGCAAAAAGGAAAATGGAGAATGGCTTGAGCCCGAAAAGCTTCCTTATCCAGTAAATGATGATAATTATACAAGCACCCAACCAGCACTGGGCAATAATCTTCGTAGGGGAAACGAAATTCTGTATTTTGTTTCGGACAGACCGGGAGGCAAAGGCGGGCTAGATATTTGGTACACCGAACCAGACAGGTATACTGGAGAGTTTAGGGAACCTAGGAGCCTGGGGCGCGATATAAACAGTCCTGAGGATGAGTGCAGCCCTTATTACGATACAATAAACCGAACTTTATATTTTTCTTCAAAAGGCCATTTAGGTTATGGTGGATTTGATATCTACAAATCAACCGGTTCGAGGAACCGATGGTCCGAATCATCTGTGTTGCCAAAATCCATTAATTCCCCATTTGACGACACCTATTTTATCACTAAAAGTGGCACAAATGGTTATTTTACCTCAAACAGGGATGGCGCCCTTGATATGACGAATGGTTCTTGTTGTGATGATATCTTCTATTTTGAATTTAACGAATGCATTAAGGCCACAGTATCGGGCAAAGTGATCAATTCGCCCAGTTATGATATTTATGACGAACTGAATGAACGGTACGGGCTCAACCTGGAATATCCCAAGGGTAATGAGCCGGTAGAGGGGGTTCCGGTATTTGCATATGCAGTTGACAGTACAGGGGACGAAATCCTGGTATCGCAAACCAAAACTGCTACTGATGGCACTTATAGATTAGACCTGGATATGGGGAAAAACTATTCCATTATTATCAAAAACTATGGTTTTTTTGACAAAGTGTTGAGACAAAGTACAAAAGACATTGATTGCAGGGATACTATTGATAAAGGAGTGACAACAGTTAATGCATTGCCCGAGATTACTGTAAGGATAAATGTATATTACGATCACGATAAATCGCGTTTAAAGCCTGAGGCAAAAAAGACAATTGATTCGAAATTCCTGCCCCTGTTTGATTTGGTGCCCAATGCCATAATCGAGATTGGGTCACATACAGATTCTACCGGAAGTGACAGCTACAATATAAAACTTTCGCAACGAAGGTCAGAAAGTGTGGTCAATTACCTGAAGAGTAAAGGCATTTCAGAAGATAGGCTTATTGCAAAAGGATATGGCGAGAGCCAGCCTATTGCGCCGAATAGTAATCCGGATGGATCTGATAATCCTGAAAACAGACAATTAAACAGAAGGACAGAACTGAAAATTGTTGGAGAAGTTTCTTCATTCTTTATAGATGAATAAGATAATGGAGTTTTCATTATGAGAAAAACAAGAAAACAAATACAGAATGTAGCAGTACTCCTTTTACTGCTATCGGTCCAGGTCCGGTTGTTGGCTCAAAGTACGATATCATCGTGGTACATACCTGGTCCTGATGCTACCGTTGGAACAACAGATTTTAGGAATTTATTGATCGATAATTTGGAGGATGAGGCGAACATCAGGTTTCTTTTGGGCCTAAGTGATGCAAACGCTGTTTTAAGAATCAATGTGCATGTTGTACAGGATTCGTTGGGCAATAATGGTGTAACACAACTGGATATTAGCCAGGCAATCCAGAAGGCTAATATTACCTTTGGGAAAATTGGGATTTATTTTGATATGGGGGTGTTTAATTTAATCCCAGAGTATGAGTATGGCCGTATTATAGATTCCATAAATCAAAAAGAACTCTTCGACAAATATTTGATTGATAGCACTATAAATTTATTCCTGCTCGACTCAGTTTTTATAGGAAACGGGAACTATTATGGATATAGTTTTTTCCCTGAAGGTGAGTATGATGCTATTTATATGCGGAAAGATTATGTTTCAGGTAATGCACTAATTACCCAATTGGGACATTTTTTTGGTTTATTGTCTACTCATGATTACCTGTTGGTCAAGGAGCTTGTTAATGAAAGCAACTGTGATAGTACAGGAGATTTAATTTGTGATACTTGGGCCGATGCCAACGTTTATCAATACGTAAATGACAACTGTGAATATTTTGGAGGCACAAAAGATGCCAATGGTGAATGGTATGTTCCCTCTGTAGCCAATTTTATGGCGGATTCACCTGCCGATTGCAAATGTATTTTTACCGAATTGCAGTACAGGCGAATTTTTTATTATTACAAACGATACAGGAATTATTTGAAATAATGTAGTGCCGCAAAATCTTGCGTCAGTACATTAGATCATAGCTGCATACCAATTATTTTGTACCGAATTTATTATTATTGAGCATGCCGATTTCCATGGTATATGCTTCAAGATAATACATGGCTATGTTAACTAGTCATAAAACTTTTAAAAAGGCCTGCAATAGCTTCAATAACAGTGGAGTTGCCTTATTGTTTTTTCTTTTTCACAACTTATGGGACAAGAATTTGCTCCAATAGCTGCCGAGTGGTACTATTCTATAGGTTTGCCTTTTCAAAAGATATTTTTAGTACTATATTTTATTTCCCGACTTTTTAAAAACCCTTAAATCATTTATATTTAACTCAAATATTTATTGCCAACAGAGGTTTTTGGACAGGCTGCCCTAGGCAATAATAAAAAATGAATTTCAATGAAAAGGTTACTCAGTTTTGTACCTATCCTACTGTGTTTTTTTAGTTTAAGTTGCAATAATACTAAACAGAAAGCAAATAGCAAATCTAATGTTGAAGTATATAAAATCATAGAATTAATCAACAACAAGGATAGCGTATCTTTGAAAAAAGTGATTGATGAATATGATATTAATTCCTTTGATAGTACAGGTGTAAATCTATTGACACATGCTGTAATGACAGGGGATTTGACTATCCTGAAAATATTGGGGGACAAGGGAGCAAATCCAAATTTGAAAAATAAAACATCAATGGGGTCAACTCCCTTAATGATGGCCAGCGAATACAGATCTTTGGAAATTGCAAAATACCTAATCAAAAAAGGTGCTGATATAAACATACAAGATAATAATGGTGACCCTGCTATCAATTGGTCGGCGTATTACGGAAATGTCCCTTTTACAAAATTAATGGTAGAGCATGGAGCAAAGACCAATTTGAAAAGTATTCATTCTGATAATGTTATGCAAGTTGCTCTTAAGGAATGGCAGGATAACATCGTTGATTTATTGCTTGAAAATGAAATAACAATCAATGATGTTCAATTAAATTCAGTTGAGTTAATACAAGCCGTAAAAAGCAATAATTTAACATCGACTAAGTCGCTTCTGAACAACAACAACATTGCTGCCAGAGATGGTGCAGGCAATACACTACTTATGATTGCTTCGGAAAAAGGATTTGATGAAATTGTTGAATACCTCGTTTCTAAAGAAGCAGATATTAATGAAATGAACTCGGTTGGTCAAACTGCATTGAATTTGGCTATTTATTATAGAAGAAACCAAATAGCAAAATTCCTTATAGATCAAGGAGCAGATATAAATAAAACTGATACCAGGTTTATCTTACCACCATTGGTAGCAGCAATCAGAAGTAATAATTTAGAAATGGGTAAAGTTTTGTTAGCTGAAAGGGCAAATGTAAATACAACTGATGGGATAAATAATTTTTCTCCAATCATGTGGGCAGCCCTATATCAGAATACTGATTTTGTTTCTCTTTTGCTAAAGTATAGTCCTGATTTATCAATAGTTAGTAAATACAAAACAACGGTTTTTGATATGACGCAGGAACAGGAAATTCTAAAATTATTAAATAAAGAGTAACTGTTACAAAAGCAGTATGATGGCATACATGAGTTATAGTATTCAAAGATGTTATGATGAGCAGTAATTTTTCTGTCATAGTTGTCGTCCTTACTGTTAGCAATAAATATGGTTCCCGTTTGTAATTCAGGTAGTTGTACGAGTAGGAGATTTTATGGAAAGGGGTAAATGAGTGTTCCAAAAAACTCAATTCAGGTTTTAAATACCAATAGGTACTTATAAAAAAGAGAATTGTGCATGTATTATTGTTTCATGCTCAGGTAAGATTATTGGAGGGAATTGTCTCATTTATTTTTTTTGGAATCAATCAGGACAAAAGGAATACGAAGTTTAAAACATCCTTTTTCCTGAGCTTCATGGTTCATGATATCTTCAATTTTTTGAAAAATTTCGACTTGCATTTTTTCGGGGACAAGTGCTTTCCAACTGTCGAGAAAAGCCAAGCGGATAAAATAGTGATTAAATAGTGCTGTGCCATCAGCAAAAGTATATTCAAATTGCTTGTTCAGGATAGTTGTGACTTCAAACCCACTTGTCTTGAGATAATCTAAGAATTCATGTAGAGGCTTTCGTTTGTCATAGATATGATTTTTTATTCCAGGAAGGAACGAATCAAGCTTGTATACTTTTAGCACTTCTTCCAGTATATGGTAGAACTCCATCATGGAGGTGTTTAAATTGATGGTCTGAATAAATTGTCCGCCAGGTTTTAATACTCTGGCACACTCACTTAAGGTTTTCGGAAGGTTTGATACATTATTGATGCCATTATTGCTTGTTATTAAATCTATGGAAGCTTCTTTAAGAGGGATGTCCTCAGCAACTCCATTTATGATTTCAACATTTTGAATACCATAGATGTCAAGTTTTTTCCTGGCTCGGTCGCAAGCAGCCTCCCAAGGGTCAATTCCAAAAACCTTGCTCTTGTTTCCGAGACGCATGGCAATTTCAGTAAGGGGGAATCCGGCTCCGAAGCCAATATCCAAGGCTGTGATTCCTGCTTTGTATCTGATATGTTCCAACAGGCATACACCAAAGGGTGCCGACCAAAAGGGGACTTCGTCTATAACTTCAATAAGTTCTTTTGAGTTCAGATCGTAGGAGGAATTTAAATATTGGGTCATAGCTATTATTGATTATCTATTTAAGAATAAGGGGCTAATAAAAAAATTTAGCCTTGTTGATAGGTTAGGCTTTGAGAACAATTGATTGAGCCACTATAAATTTAGGATTGTTCTTGTTTTTTAACAAAAAAAGCCGTCCCTAAAAGAGACGGCTTGTACAAATCTATGTTATTTAAGCCTTAAAAATCTTCAACAGGTGTACCTGTTCCGTAGTGAGCAGAACGGATGTAAGTTGCACCTGGATCAATGTTGTAGATATTACGGAAACCATCATAATATGAGCTGTATGAGAAACTTGGGTTTTCATAGCTGTTTCCGGTAGTGCCGTTATCCCTGAAGTCGTTTACATTGTCAACAAAACCAGTTCCGCGGTTTACATAGTCAATGTTACTAAGCTCACCAGATGTGTTCAAGTCAATGTTTAATATAGCACCACTTCCATACCCTGCAACTGGCATAATAGAAATTGATGGAGGATCAGCAGGATTGTAACCATAACCATATTCTTCAGTGTTATAGCTGGTGATTTGTCCCATATTGTTTATGTCACCTGCATCGAAACTAATATACATTTGTTCTGTTGGTACATCGATAATCGTAATAACAGGAATAGATGCTATACCACCTATGGTCAATATTGTATCTACATCATTAAAATTATCGTTTACAATTTTGCCAGCACTTAGGTCAGTATATGAACTAATATTAAGTTTATATTCATATTCAGTAAGAACTGTTCCATTATAATAGTGGTACTCAATAAATACGTCTGGGAAGTCAACATATCCACTGCCATTATTTGCAATATAGACTTCACATTGACCTTCGTATTGTATTTCAATTTCTGCACCTGATCCTCCTAATACTGATGTGTTGATTGTTGGAGCAGCAGCATATTCAGCACCATTGTTAATAAAACCATCAATATTTACAATAGATCCATCGACAACATCAACTTGGATTTGAGCAGCATTGCCACTAGGATCAGATGAAAGATCTATTAACTGGTCATTGCCATCGCTATATCCAGAACCACCATCAATCAAAATGGCATTGGAATACCAAGTTAGAGGCACCCTGTTTGTTTTTACTTGAATATCTAAACCAGAACCGATGGTTGTAAGAGCAGGAGCATCGATAACTGCGTATGCCGAAGGAACTCCAGGGATTGCATTGGATTTAGAATTAGTTGCAAGTGTATAAAATACAGGCCTTTCTTCAACAGCTATTGTAAAGTTATCTTCATTTTCAATTGCTACGGTCTGGTTTGTATAGATTTCAGGGTATTGTATTTCAATATCATCATTACCAGTTACACGTACAGGAACCTGTAGTGTATATTCACCATTGGCATCGGTTTCTGCATAGAAAGCCATATCTGTTGTCATTGAAAAATTGTAGGCTTTAACCTTTAATCCTGCACCAACAGTTTCTCTTTCGCGGTTGGTAACATCGCTTTCAATGGTTAATTGACCAGTAATTGTAACCATGTTATCACCTGAAAGAGGGAATAACTGGTATGTCTTGGTAACCTGAATTTGACGATAATCATTCGGAGTAGTGTAAGATTCAGAATAAATAGGTGCATATCCTGTTTTAGTGATGGTAACAGGAGTATAGTCGCTAATCTGAACACCCTCAAAAAACACCAAACCAGATTCATCGGTTACAGCACTTTTTACTTCTTTTCCATCAACGATTTCAACTACAGCGCTATCTAGAGCATTTGTAGGATCAGAAGCGTCCATTACGCGAATTACAAGGTCGATAAGTTGTTGGTTAGTAATTACATCTTCTTGAGTAACATTGTCTTTGTTACAAGAGTTTAGCATGGCTAGGGAAGCAATCCCTACGATAAATAATACTATTTGCTTTTTCATACTTTTATTGATTTGGGTTAATCTGTTGTTGTCAAATTAAATTTATATTCTACAGTTGCAATTAATGATCCCTGGTACATATCTGATTTTGTGTCAAACAGGTCCAGGTAGCTATATCCCGTTCTTATAGGCAGGGCACCGAACCTGTACCTAAAATCAATACTTATGGGGCTATTGCCTGCCATAAAATTGAATCCAAGCAACGCAGTGGCTGCAACATTAAACGGAGCATAGTTGTTAGTTTCGTTTATGGTCTGTGTATACGTAACCCAATAATTTGAGCCACCATACGGCAAGGTAATAATGTCGTATGAGCTACCATAAATTGTGTAGGAGGCCTCGGGGCCAATACCTATGGTTATGTCGCCAGAATTTCCGGAAACAATACCATACTTGAGAATTAAGGGCAGATTAACAGTGTGTAAAGTTACTTTGCTGTCACGGATTTGTGTGGCAAATGGATCATTCCATGGCTCTGCGCCATACCTGGAGTCGTCTTCAACGGTAAGCAAGCCTCCTCCTAGCTGAAGGTACTCCAAACCGGTACTGAGACCCAGTTTTTCGCTAAACCCATAGTTGAACGAAACACCACCAACAAAGCCAATGTTACCTTTCACATGTTGCTGACTGCTCATAAAGTGATTGTAGACGGGACCAGCTTTAATACCAATACTCTGAGAAAAGAGCGAAGAAGTAAAAAATAATAGCCCACTACAAACAATTAGAATTTTGTGCTTAAACATAGAACATAGTTTGAATTTGGTTTCACATTGCAATTTTAAACGTGTGCAATAACATAAGGTTACAATACATACGTAAAGTTTTTCACAAAAATAACTGACAATTAGACTGGGAATAAATAATTGAGATTGTTTATCTAATTTAGTGAATTTATAATTAACAGTAAATCAATTCCTTAATTAAATTTATTTGTTGTCGATTTTTATTTCTTAGAAATTGCCATATACACTAAAATAATTAGTTCCTGAACCATGATTCATGAGATTTAATGAATGCCATGACCTTTAAATTGTTGTCCGTAGCTTGGGTACTTGGTTTAATTTGTTGTGTTAGTTCATTTTCGTTCTATTAATAAAGAAGTCCATAGGCAACATCTTCGTAAAAGCTATGATGTTTGCAAAAAGCCGTATGGACAATTCTTGTGTTTTTATTTTGGTGTTACTAAGAAAATGGGTAGGGACCAGAATACAAGGTGTAACGTGTAGTAGCTATATACCCTCTGTAGGTTGGCATTTGCTTGAGAGGGAGGAGTGTAGTAGAATGTGTGGTGGAAGGAGTATGTCAAAAACAGTTTTCTTTGTGAGTATGAGGAGTTCCTGATAATCAGTCATGATGTTTATTATGAGTTGGATATACTTATAGAGGGGCGCTTTTTTGAAGGATTTTACCTACATATTTATCAATTGGAAAAGTAAAATCTTCTTCCGATAATTTTTTGATAGATTTCCACCTAAACGAAATGCTTCCATTTATATTAGGAGAAAAATCAAAGGGTTTAGTGGATACTTTGAAATGGATTGGATCAATAAACCTTATTTTATAATAAATGCTGATTAGCTGCATGTCATTATAGAATAAGGTAGGCTGAAAGAAATGGGTTGTATAAAAATGTTCGAGCACTTCAACGGGTTGGCCAAATTCTTCAATAGCTTCCCGTTTAATACAATCCATTGGGCCTTCACCAAATTCCAATCCACCACCGGGAAACTTGGTCATTTTTTGGTCAAGCACATATTCGTCAGCTAAAAGTACCTGGTTTTTATCATTTAAGACGATACCATAAACCCGGATATTGAATTTGTCAATGGCCATTCAATTTCATCCTTTCATTTATAACTTCTACTATTTTGTTTTGATCGACAGGGTTGAACCAATGCGAGCCTTTATACCTTCTAAACCAGGTCAACTGACGTCTGGCATATGCCCGTGAGTGATTTTTTACCTGGTCGATAGCTTCTTCTTTAGATATTTTGCCTTCAAAATAATCGAAAAACTCTCTATACCCAACTGTTTTAAGAGGAGGGAGTCCTTTATAGGGTTCCATAGCCCTTGCTTCGGCTTCAAGTCCTTGTTCAACCATTAAATCTACCCTTTGATTAATTCTATCATAAAGTTGGTTTCTGGGAAGATCAAGGATAATGAATAATGAATCAAAGAACCTTTTTTTTGGTTCGTTTTTAAGAAAAGTGCTGTATGGTTTTCCTGTAATCTCATAGATTTCAAGGGCTTTTAAAAGCCTTTTGTGGTTCTTTAGGTCAGCCTTCTCAGCATAGGTCGGGTCGTTCTCTTTAACAAGCTGTACTATATAGTCCAATCCTTTACTTTCATAAAGGTTTTCGTATTTTTTTCGTACATCACCAGGAATGCTTGGCAAGTCATCAATTCCATTGCATACAGCATCGATATACAATCCGGAACCTCCTACCATTACAGCTATAGGATGTTGGGTGTATAGCTCTTTTAATTTTTCAATTACTTCAATCTCATACCTGCTTGCATTGTACTGATCCAGGACTGAGTGAGACTGTATGAAATGGTGTTTAACTTCTTTAAGTTCCTTTTCGGATGGAACGGCAGTGCCAATGGACATCTCTTTAAAAACCTGTCTTGAATCAGCTGAGATAATTTCACATCCAAGCTGTTTGGCAAGATCAATAGCTGTTTTTGTTTTACCAACCCCGGTGGGACCACCAATAATAACTAATAATGGTTTCAATTTTAATAGTTTTTTGCTCATTAACTTAAAAAGCCAATATATTGCAAACATAGAGAAAAAAAAACGGGCATGCAGCAGTTGCATGCCCGTTTATAAATAAAAAGATAGTTTCTTATTTATTCTGCAATTTGATCAGGTTTAAAGCAGAGCCAGCCCTGAGCCATTCTATCTGATTTTTATTATAGGTGTGGTTTACTTCAAATTCATCAGATGATCCATCAGCATGGTGAAGTACAACACTTAAAGGAAGGTCAGGTGAAATATTTTCAAGTCCTATAATATCAATTGAATCCGTTTCCTGTACTTTGTCATAATCCTTTTTGTTGGCAAATGTCAAAGCCAGCATTCCCTGCTTCTTCAGGTTTGTTTCATGTATCCTTGCAAACGATTTTACCAGAACAGCTTTTGCTCCTAGTTGCCTGGGTTCCATTGCAGCATGCTCCCTTGATGAACCTTCGCCATAGTTCTCATCTCCAATAATGATAGTGCCGATACCAGCTTCTTTATAAGCCCTTGCTGTTGCAGGAACCTCACTATAATCGTTTGTTAGCTGGTTAAGAACACTATTGGTTTTTTCATTGAAAAAATTTACAGCTCCAATCAGCAGGTTGTTTGAAATATTATCAAGATGTCCGCGGTACTTTAACCAGGGGCCAGCCATTGATATGTGGTCAGTTGTACATTTGCCTTTGGCTTTAATAAGGAGTTTAAGGCCTTTGTAATCTTTACCATCCCATGGTTCAAAAGGAGTAAGGATTTGAAGTCTCTCTGAATCTGGACTTACAATAATATCAACATTGCTTCCATCTTCAGCAGGGGCTTGGTAACCTGGATCCTCAACATCAAAACCTTTTACAGGTAATTCATTGCCAGTAGGAGGCGTTAATTTAACTTGTTCTCCTTTTTCATTAGTAAGAGTGTCAGTTATCGGATTAAATGTCAGGTCACCTGCAATTGCAAGAGCTGTAACCAGTTCAGGAGATGCAACAAAAGCATATGTATTTGGGTTCCCATCGGCACGTTTAGCAAAATTCCTGTTGAAGGAGTGTACGATTGTGTTTTTTTCTTGTTTTTCTGCTCCAACTCTAGCCCATTGTCCAATACAAGGTCCACATGCGTTAGCAAATACTTTACCTCCTATTTGTTCGAAAGTATTAATGAACCCATCCCTGTCAATAGTATATCTAACCTTTTCCGATCCGGGAGTAACAGTAAATTCGGCTTTGGCTTTAAGATTGTTGTTTAATGCATCAGTTGCAATTGATGCTGCTCTTGAGATATCTTCATACGAAGAGTTTGTACAAGAGCCAATTAGTCCGACCTCAACCTTGGTTGGCCAACCATTTTTTTCGGCAAGCTCTTTCATCTTACTCACAGGAGTGGCAATATCTGGCGAGAATGGGCCATTCAAATGAGGTTCAAGCTCCGATAGGTTAATTTCGATTACCTGATCGAAGTACTTTTCAGGATCTGCATATACCTCTGGATCGCCTGTCAGGTAATCCTTTATTTGGTTTGCTAAATCGGCAACATCCTTTCTGCCAGTAGATTCAAGGTATTTATACATCGACTCGTCATATCCGAAAGTAGATGTTGTAGCACCTATTTCTGCACCCATGTTGCAAATTGTTCCTTTGCCTGTACAGGAGATGTTTTTAGCACCATCACCAAAATATTCAACAATACAACCGGTACCACCCTTAACAGTCAGAATACCAGCAACCTTTAATATGATATCCTTTGCAGATGCCCAACCGTTTAATTTCCCGGTAAGTTTAACACCAATAAGTTTTGGAAACTTGAGTTCCCAAGGCATGCCAACCATAACGTCCACAGCATCTGCACCACCAACACCTATTGCAATCATTCCTAATCCACCGGCATTTACGGTATGGGAGTCGGTTCCAACCATCATTCCACCAGGGAAGGCATAGTTTTCAAGCACTACCTGGTGAATTATTCCAGCACCTGGTTTCCAAAAACCTATACCATACTTATTGGAGACAGAACTTAAAAAATCAAATACTTCCTTGTTCAAATTTTTTGATGCTGGTAAATCCTTAAATGCACCCTCTTTGGCCAATATCAAATGGTCGCAATGAACAGTTGAAGGTACAGCAGCCTTTTTTTTGCCAGCTTGCATGAACTGCAGTAAGGCCATTTGTGCTGTAGCGTCCTGCATAGCTACCCTGTCGGGGTTAAAGTTCACATAATCTTTCCCTCTTGCAAACGGAGTGTCTGTTTTTTCACTTAAATGTGCATAAAGAATTTTTTCAGCTAAAGTCAAAGGTTTGCCGGTAAGTTTTTTGGCTTCATCAACTTTTGAAGCAAAACCAGCATATACCTGCTTTATCATCTCCAGATCAAAAATCATAAGTCAGTATTTTAAATTTTAAATAGTCCTGATGGAGCGCAAATTTACTAATATTTCAATAAATAACAGGAAAACTCTGTTGCCAAATGTTATCTATACGCGTTTGTAAGTTTGGCTACATCAAGAACACTATTAATATATTTTTGTTCGTTTTGTTGTATATTTGTATGATTATTAAGATATTGGTTTGAATTTCTTAACATAACTTTCATTTTGCCAACATGAAAAAGTTACAAATACTCAAAACGCCTAATACCCCCTATGTGCTTTTTGATCCAGAGACTGGTGATTTTAGAATGGAGGGTAGATCTATTCCGGAGAATCCTGGAGAATTTTTTGAACCGATTTCTGATTGGTTGCATGAATACTTTAAGACGCCTGCTCCAAAAACAACTTTTGGCTTAAATTTAGATTATGTGAATAGTGGATCATCTAAATATTTACTTGGAGTGTTCAGGGTTTTTAAAGAATACTTTAAAGATGGTGCAGATATAGAGCTTAACTGGTTCTATGAAGAAGACGATGAAGCTATTGAAAGCCTGGGGGAACACTACATGTCTATCCTAAACATACCTTTTAATATGAAGGAGTACATTTAAGATAATATTTAAACGTAAAGAAAAAGCCATCCCGAAATTTCGGGATGGCTTTTTTATAGGGATAAAATCCTATTATTATTTTACTGAGTCCATGTACTTGATCAAATCAACAACTTTTGCTGAGTATCCCATTTCATTGTCGTACCAAGAAACAACCTTCACAAAGTTAGGAGAAAGCTGAATGCCAGCACCAGCATCGAAAATAGAAGTGCGAACATCACCTACAAAGTCGTTAGAAACAACTTGATCCTCAGTATATCCAAGGATACCTTTAAGTTCTCCTTCTGAAGCAGCTTTCATAGCAGCACAAATATCTTCATAAGAAGCTCCTTTTTCAAGACGGCATGTAAGGTCAACTACAGATACGTCTGGAGTTGGAACACGGAAAGCCATACCGGTAAGTTTGCCGTTAAGAGCAGGGATAACTTTTCCTACAGCTTTTGCAGCACCTGTAGAAGAAGGGATGATGTTTTGGCCAGCACCACGTCCACCTCTCCAGTCTTTCATAGAAGGACCATCAACAGTTTTTTGAGTGGCAGTAGTAGCGTGTACAGTTGTCATAAGACCTTCTACAATGCCAAATTTATCATTAAGTACTTTAGCGATAGGTGCCAGGCAGTTTGTAGTACAAGATGCATTTGATACAAAGTTCATATCGTTTGAG
This sequence comes from Bacteroidales bacterium, assembly GCA_050295515.1. GTDB lineage: Bacteria > Bacteroidota > Bacteroidia > Bacteroidales > UBA10428 > UBA10428. Next base: position 68,599 of record JBNKPU010000139.1, read on the forward strand.
TAAGAGGTGTTGTTAACACCCATAACGAACATTGGAGTATCATCTTTTGAAGGTGCAGACATAATAACTTTTTTAGCACCTGCATCGATATGGCCTTGAGCTTTTTCTTTAGTAAGGAACAATCCTGTTGATTCAACTACGTAATCAGCACCAACAGCACTCCATTTCAAATCAGCTGGGTTTCTTTCTGCGGTTACACGAATCGCATTTCCGTTAACAACAAGCTTGCCATCTTTAACTTCAACAGTACCTTTGAATTGGCCATGAGTTGAATCATATTTTAGCATATATGCCATGTAATCAACATCGATAAGGTCATTAATCCCAACAACCTCAACATTTTCATCTGCTGCAGCAATACGAAAAACAAACCTTCCGATTCTACCGAAGCCGTTAATACCTATTTTAATTTTTCCCATTTTATAAAAAGTTAATTAAATATTAATAATCTCTGTTAAATTGAAAATCGAGGTGCGAATTTAAGAAATAAAATTATAACGGGCAACCAAGTTTAGCTTAGGATTTTGAAATTGTGAAAAAAATAACAATAAATTAAAATGAGTCTAAACTAGTATTAATCAATTAGCATTTCGTCAATTGCCGATTTCTTTGGATTGAATTTGGTGTCGATTACTTTGCCAAACCTGTAACTGATATAAAGAGATGGAATAAAATGTTCATTAGGCAGAAGGAAGAGTGTCTTCTCAGAGGGTGTATCCATGATTTTGATTGGAAGCAAGTATGCATCCAAACAAACTCCGGCTTCCAGGGCATGAAATATTTCATCGATCTTGCTATATTCAAATGTAAATCCAAACTTGCCATGAATACCTGGAGAAAGGCTTATTTCCCCCAATCCCATGGTAAAGGGGGCTCTGCCTGCAAAATACCCATGCCTTAAAAACTTGTCGTAATATGGCATGTTTGTATTGGGGTCCCAATATTCAAAATAAACTGGCTTTAACAAGGCTAAAGATGCGCCAATTGTATAAAACCTTCTAATAGAAATTCCTCCCAGATCTCTTTTTTGAAATAGTTCTTTCTGGTTGCCAAGAGATCCCTTAATCGAATAAACTGAATTTAATTTCCCAAAGATTATGCTCCGGCTGGTTTGGTCAATGGTTATCCTTCTTTCTTTAGGATGCTTCAGGTAGTTTGCTTCTACTTCGTAGAGTGTGCTTTGAAAACCATCAATTCGTTTAGCGTACCTGAAATTTCCTCCTATGCCATTGGTGTTAAGCATGATGGCGAAAGTACGTTCGTTACGGTAAAAAATCTTGCTTTGTTCGTCAATCTCACCTTGCCCAAACAAAGCAATGTATGCAAATAGCAAACAAAATGATACTATTATTTTATTCATGTTAAATGCAAAAATAGGGCAATTCACATGAAAAATACAATATATATTGGCTTTTACCAAAAGCGAACTCTATGCTTTCTCTTCAGTAGGTTCACTGTTGTCTGCATAGGCAGGACATGTGTATTGACTGCATGAAGCAACAACCAGCCCTAATAATACTACTAAAATAATGAATGATTTTTTAAGTTTCATAGCAATGGAATTTCCCGATTAATAATTTAATAACGTGGATCGGGTGGAATTATTACAGGAATTTAGCTTGGTAGTTCAACTTCTTGTTGATCTGGGGCAGATTCATCTGCATAAGCAGGGCAAGTATAATTGTTGCATGAAGCACTAATTATTGCAAATAAAAAGAATGCCGCCATTGGAATCAGTAACCGTTTCATCATGTAGTTATTAAATTTATAATTTTGTTTTTGATTCTTCTACGTAAGTTTAATGTTTTGGTTGACAAATTTTGCTTTAGGTTTGATAAATGTATAAAAAATATTGACGGATAGCAAGAATCATATTATGTATATTTGCTCAAATTTGTTCAAATAAAGTATTAATATGGTCAACACAATTCTAAAACACAAAAGTATCCGTAATTATAAAGAAACTCCCATCCCCAAAGATGTTTTGGATGCAATCCTGGAGACCGGAACCCGTGCTTCAACTACTGGTAATATGCAGGTTTATAGTATGGTTGTAACAACTGATCAGACTATAAAAGATAAATTGTGGGAATCGCATTTTAAACAAAACATGGTAAAACAGGCTCCTGTGGTAATTACTTTTTGTGCCGATTTTAACCGTTTTGTAAAATGGTGCAACCTACGGGATGCGAATCCTGGATATAACAATTTCCTTTCTTTTTTCACAGCCGCTATTGATGCTTTACTTGTAGCTCAGAATGTTTGTCTGGCTGCTGAAGCAGAAGGGTTAGGAATATGTTATTTAGGGACAACAACATACATGGCTGAAAGTATTGTTAATATTCTTAATTTGCCGCAATTAGTTGTGCCAGTTACAACGGTTGTGATCGGTTATCCTGATGAAGAACCTGGACTGACAGACAGGTTGCCGCTTGAAGGGGTAGTGCACTACGACACCTATTCTGATTATACAAAAGAGGATATTGACAAAATTTATAAAGAAAAGGAGGCTTTGGAACAAACCCTGGAGCTTTTGAAAGAAAACCAGAAAGAAACCCTGGCCCAAATATTTACTGATAACAGGTATACTAAAAAAGATAATCTTGCTTTTTCGCAGGCTTTATTGAAGGTTTTAGAAAACCAAGGTTTTATGAATAATAAAGAATAACCTTGACATAATTAGTAAAAAAAGGCTACCCATAAATTTGGATAGCCTTTTTTTTTATTTTACCAAACGGTGTACTATTCTACTACTAATTTAAGTGTAGACTGTCCGTTTTCTGTTTGAAGTTGTATCATATATATTCCTGGTTCAAAGTTTGAAATGTCAATTGACTGGCCATTTGTAACCATATCAGAGAATACAAGCTGTCCATTTACATTGAAAATGTTGGCCTGGGTTTCAGTATCAAGTCCAGTGTTGATATAAGCAACATTTCTTGCTGGATTTGGATATACAGAAGCATCACTCAATTCAAGTTCATCAACAGAGGATATGCCCATACCTTGTAAGTTAATCACAAAGTCATACTCCGTTGGATAGACTACATGAAGGGTCATGGTACCTTCAACTAACTCAGCAATATCTGGGTTAAAGTAAATGACTGTTTGTTCTCCGTAGTAATCGACATTCCAACCATAGCCATAATCATACATGCCATCCCCAACTAACATACTAAATGCTGGATTGCTGAATGTTACAGTATCGATTACAATAGGCTCAACTCCTGTGTTGGCAATAGTGATCATTATGTCTTCGATACCATTTTTTACGTGGGCGTTACCCAGGTTAAGTGTTCCGTTATTAGAAATGGTGGTATTGCCAGCTTTAACAATTAATTCGCCTTTATCAGGGTAATTGCTTTTGGTATATCCATACATATTGTATGTTTTGGTAGAAGTATTAGAGCTGTACGGTAGGTCATGCTGTGTATATTTGAAATTAACATTTCCATTGTAAAATTCACCCTCAGCACCCATTGGAGAGAAACTTAAATCAAAATCATATGTTGAATTGTTTGGTATGACTTTACTGGCGGGTAAATTAGTTCCGGTAAAATACTCATTTGATGCAATGATCATTGATGAGTCAATTACAACACCATAGCCATTTGTTGGAACAAGTCTCATATGAGCTGTTCTGCTTCCATCAATGGTTGATACTTCATTAAAATTGATTAAACTATTACCCTGCTCTATAACGGTGTCATTTAAGAGTTCTAAATCGAAAGAACCGTAACCATTACCATAATTCTGCAAATAGAAGATATAAATTGGTTCCTGAAGATTGTCAGAATATATTTTAATGGTTGCTAATTCTTGGTCGCCTGCAAAATCAGGATCAAAGTGAGTGAAGAATTCATATTCCTCACCGGGTTGTAATGTTACAGGAAGACCTTCAATGGTGGAAGAAGTAAATCCACCGTCGCCTGATTCAAATAGGATAGAATCTATTGTAACTGAGGATTCGTGAAGGTTGGTGTACACAAAGTTGGTAGTGTCCTTGAAACCATCGTTGTTGTACAGTTCATATTCTTGATATTCATAAACATCATTGTAGCCAAATGCTTCAACAAGAAAACTCCATCTTTCAAGTCCTTTTCCGCTCAAATTGAGGTATATCCAATCTGTATTGTCCCCTTTTAATTCAACATTGGTACTTGTTTGGAACCTGTTACTGGAACCAGGATCAAAACGGACACCAAATACAAGGGTGTCTCCAGGTTTAACAGCCATGTTACCATAGGAGTCATAAGTGGTGCCATCTTTTGTGGTCCAGTCCCAATAAGAGCCTAGAAGGTTCATACCTACATAACCGGTTTTACCGCCTGAGTTGACTACTTCAAACCATTTGATTTTAAAGTCATTATATTCAATAGCAGTACCTAAATCGATGTCAAGGGTAGAACCTGCTTCAATAGGGGTTCCTTCAAAATAGAAAGTAAGTTCAGCAGGATCCTTCATAACCGGAACTTCTTCCACATATCCTTTTCCGAACAGGTAAACAGTATCGATTGCACCTTCAGTAGTATCGTTGTGTGTTATTATTAACAATCCTTCTTTAATTCCGACGGAGTCGCTTGGAGTAAACCTTACACCTTCATGGCTCCACTCATCGTTCATTTGTCCAGGTTTAAGCGTGTAATTTGTTTCGCCTACAAATTCAAAGTCACTACCAACAACCTGAATGGAAATGTCAAGGGGTACTGAGCCATAGTTGCGTAAAGAAAAACCGCTCATAAAATAAGAATCGCCTACAGGAATAGAATCAAAGTTATAATAGAGGCTGTCGCCAGTACTGGACCAATTGCCGTCAGCTTCAAGGACTGTTCCGGAATACGAGTTTTTGGCAGACAGCCAAAAATCTTCCCTTAATAAAGTCCCATCTCTTAATTGGTAGTCGTAATAGAAAGCTGCTACTTGTCTACGTGCTGCATAAGCATACCATGATAAAGTAACAGTAATAGTGTCACCATATTCAAGGTGATAACTAGGGAAACTTTCTATGCCAAAGGAATGGTTATTGCTATATTTCCATCCAATATCATCTATATCTAGAGTAGTGGCGCCAGTGTTGGTAAGAATAAAGTCAAAATCAATTTGGGTTGCATCCCATAAATTTTCTTGAATGGAATCTGCTATTAGTATTGGATCCTGGAAGTTTCCAGGAGTTAGGATTTCACCTTTAAAAGAAAGTTCTGGATGTGGGTTGATTGGAGCTGCATAGGCTTCACCTTCGAATATCATAACCAGAGGAGAGGTTGTGTCATTAGAGAATATGAATAGTGTGTCACTAACTGGTCCTTCTGCACCTGGCTGATAGGTCAAAGTTATTGGTGTTCCGTATGCGCTTGGAATAGAATCGGCCAAAAGTGTACTTACTTGTAGTTGTAGTGATGTAGTATGAATTGAATCGATGATTAAAGTATCTCCATTGCTTAAATTGGCAATTAAGGCTTCACCTATCCATGGTTCAAGTGTTGAAAAGTTTTCAGCTACAGATATGGTGTCGTCCATAATTGTTCCATCTTCTGTAATAAAAGAAAGATATGGCACACCCTTGATTGGCATCTTGGAATCGCCAATTACATTAACATCATCGATATACCATCCAGGATAAGTGACAGAAGCATCTGTAGTCATTCTGAACCTCAAAGTGGCTGTCTGACCAATATAGGGATTTAATGAGACAGAATTTTCAAAATAGCCACCACCGATACCATTTCTTCCGGTAACTAGGGTTGTCCAGCTTCCACCGCCATCAATGCTGATTTCAACATAGATGTAATCGCAGCATGATTCTAAAGAGTAGTACTCTTGAAATGTAAGATCAACAGTACTTGCAGCTCCAGGAATTGCAAATTCAGGAGATACCATGGTATAGAAACCACTGTTACCATAATTACCTGAAAGATTTGTTGCAGCACAGTTTGTTCCCGAAACGACGGTGCCTGGTCCGGAAGTCGGAACACCAACCTCAAATCCACCGGTCAATTCCCAATCTGAGATGTCGCCTTCAAAATCTTCATGAAGATAGGTTCCTGTATCCACAGGAACTAAGTTGTTGGATTGTGCATTCAATTGCACTGAAAAAAGTATTGCAATGGTAAAAAGCACAGTTGAGATGTAAATTTTTCTCATAACTTGTTAAGTTTTAATTTTTAAATTTGATTAAGTTTAATTTTGGTTATATGTGTTTATCTATAATTTTAAGTAAATAACCTTGATCATTTCAAATTAAAGGTACTGTTAAACTATCAACAGTAAAGAAAAAACCCCCTCATGGCACTCACAAGGGGGTGTATACGTGTAAGCACACAAAAGGTTATAGGTATATATACATATACAACTACATAATGTCGAATTTGATGCCCAGGTTATCGGCAATTTCTTTCAGATCTTTGGCAATATTTGGTATAACGAAAATGCCTTCTTTTCTTATTTTTTCCTCCTTCTCAAACTCCAACTCACCAGGGATCAAAACCCGGTCGACACCTTTGGCCGGTTTTGCATTTTTAAAAGTATCTACCCATTTGTCCATTTGTGCTTTAAAAGCATCGGCAGGCTGAAAGGCATCTATTCTCATGGCACCAAAGAAATGTCCTGTTCCTTTTCCTACTTTCTCATCCAGAACTGGCAGATACGCTACAGATGGTGGACAAAAAGGACCAAAATTAGCTCCTGACAACACACATGAGAAAATATCTACAATAGTGCTCATGCAGTATCCTTTATGACTACCATGTTCATAATCTCCTCCAAGCGTGACCATTGATCCACCTTGCTTTAATATGGCAGGGTCGTCAGTAGGGTTGCCATCTTTGTCCTGAACATATCCCATAAGGGTTTTTTCTCCTTTTTTTTCAGCCACAGCAAGCTTGCCCCTGGCTATAGGAGTGGTGGCAAAGTCAGCAACAAAAGGTTTGTGTTTGCCAGTTGGCACAGCAACAGCTATTGGATTTGTCCCTAACATGCGGCTTACTGAGCCTGTTGGTGCAACCAGAGGATTGGCATTTGTCATTGTCATGCCTATCATGTCTTTTTCAAGGGCCATCATAGCATAATATCCAGCAATGCCAAAGTGGTTCGATCCCCGTGTAGAAACCCATCCGGTACCAGCTTTCTCTGCTTTCTCCATGGCAATTTCCATTGAATAAGTTGCAGCAATCATTCCAATTGCGCCATCTCCATCTATAACAGCAGTACTTGGTGTTTCATGTACTATTCGGATATTAGGTTTTGTGTTAATGCGTTTTGCTTCCCATAATTGGAAGTAATCCTTTATTCTAATCATACCATGAGATGCCAGCCCTCTGAGTTCGGCCGCTAAAAAAACCTTGCTGGCTTTCTCTGCATCTTCTTTGGAGCATCCCATTTTTGAAAAAACTTCAGTAGTGAAATTGAACAGATAATCGTATGTATACATAATTTTAGTATTGAATTTGCATCAAAAATATAAAATTGATGCAATAATCTTGGCTTAATAACAAACATAATAATTTTATGTTACCAGCCTATGTTTGCTGATGTTGATCTGTAAATAATCATTCTTGCAGACTTTTTATTTAAACTCTATTAAACAAAAAAAAATACTATTTTTATGCCGTTGCCGTTTCTTTTAAAAACAAAATTGCATTGAAAAACAGGAGTATACTTGTCTTATTGTTGGCTGTCAGTTGCTTAACATTGAATGCTCAAAAGCCAAAGGTTAAAAATGATCCTACCCATGATGATAAACCCATACATTTTGGTTTTTCCTTGGGGGTGAATTTTATGAATTTTAGAATTGAACAAACTGAGTGGGCAAAAAGAAATAATTATTATGTTGGTATTAGAGAAATAAAACCTGGGATCAATATTCAGGCAATTTCAAATTTAAGGCTAACGAAATATTTGGACCTAAGAAGTCTTCCTGGAATTTCTTTTGGAGAGCGGCAGTTGTACTTTGTTGATGATACCCTCGGAAATTTTGAGCATTCGCCTCACCAGATAGAATCGTCATTTCTTGAACTACCTTTTTATATAAAGTATAAAGCTAAACGGAAAAATAACTTTAGGCCATACCTTATTGGTGGAATTAACTTGAGATATGATCTTGCTGTAAAAGATGAGTACGATGTAAAAGAACAATTGATCATGCTCAAACATTTTGATTATTATACTGACTTTGGAGGTGGATTTGATTTTTACCTGACCTATTTTAAGTTTTCCATTGAACTAAAATACAGTCTTGGAATGACAGATATTTTTAAAACTGCCAATCCAGCTGGTTCTCCTCCGGATGTGCCATTTGATGCCTACACCAATATGATAGACCAAATGAAGTCCGGGATTTTTCTAATCAGTTTTCACTTTGAATAGAAAGCTGTCTTCTAAATTCGCTTAAAATTATTGATGTAGCAATTGAGACATTGAGTGATTCAGTTTTGGTTTCGGAAACACTGAAATTAGGGATATGGATAAAATGATCAATGAATGGCTGAATAATTGGTCCGATACCTTCAGATTCATTTCCCATGACTATAATTGCAGGTTGGTTTAAGTGGGATTTATAAAGGCTCTTTCCTGCTAACATTGCCCCATAAACTGGAATGTCAATGTTTATTACTTTTTTCAGGTATAGTGATAAATCGCATGTATAAACATTTGATCTGAAAATGGATCCCATTGAAGCTTGAACAACCTTAGGGTTATACATCTCAACAGTATCCTTTGAGCATACTATGTTCTGAACACCAAACCAATCTGCAAGCCTTAATATTGTTCCGAGATTGCCGGGATCCTTAATGTTGTCCAGAGCTATGATCAATTCGTTTTTCTTTGGTAGAGGAGCAATGTTGTTTTGTTTTTGCCTGGCAATTGCAATTATATGTTGCGGTGTTTTTAAGGACGATATTTTTGAAATAGTCTCATAATCAGTTTCTAATATGTCAACTTTTTCTTCCATTACAAGGTTTTCAACTCCCAGCCTTGTACAAATAACAGTCTCAATAAACCCTCGATGGTGCAATAATGCCTCATTTACCATTTTTGTCCCTTCTATAACAAATAAGCCTTCAGAGTCCCTGAACTTTTTTTGTTTGAGTTGCCTGAAATATTTTGCCTGATTTTTGCTGAGCACAATTATAAAATTTTAAAGTGTTTGTTTTAAGTTCGTAAATGAATGGAAACTTTATTTTTTAAGCTGTTATCTTTGTTATTACTTTGCCATACCAACAAAAAGAAAAAAAAGATTTTTTTTAAGCAGGTTAACAGTACAAACTTATTATTTTTCTTTAGAGATACATCATTGATAGGGAGCATAAAAAATATAAAAAAATGGACCATTAAACTCACAATCGTACTTTTGGTCTTTCAGGCTGTTTCATGTTCACCTATTAGAAGGTTAGCTTCTGATCAGGTATTGTACAATAATGAAAAATTTCAAATTGATCAAAGGGGATTCGATAAATCTATTCTAAAACGATATCAGCGTATAACAAAAAATCGAAGAATTGTCGGATTTAGATTCCATTTATTTATATATAACCTGGCAAATCCCGATAAAAATAAATTTCCACATAGTTGGTTTAGGAGAATTGGCGAACCTCCTGTAATTTTTGATTCCTTACTGGTTCAACAAAATGTCAAGAATTTCGAAAAATATTTAAGTGATATAGGGTTTGATAATGCAGTTGTCGATTATTCGTTTAAAGATGTAAGTGATCAGAAGATTAATACTATATACGATGTGAGTTTAGGAGATCCTATTATCATCAAAGATTTTCAATACCATTTTGAAGATACAAGCATCCAAAGATATATTTATAGTGATACTTCGGATGTTTTAATTGGAAAGGGAAGTCTTTTCAACAAGCCATTGTTGCAACAGGAAAGGCTCCGGATCGAAAGGAACTTGAAAGATAATGGGTATTACAAATTTTCCAAGGAATACATTTTTTATGAGGTTGAAGATGCCAAAATCCCCAATGCTGTAAATGTGACCATGCATATCAAGCAAAATGTTAGCGGCTATATCGATCCGGTCCTGAATGCTCGTCCACATAAGAAGTATTATATCAACAAAGTAATTGTCAATCCTAATGTGGGTCGTACGTATTCTTATAGCTTGGACACTTTTGCCTATAAAGGGTATGAGTTCTTAACACCTGAAAAAACCCTTATTCATCCATCTACCCTTGTTGCTGCAAGCAGGATTGACCCGGGCAAACTATATTCTTTGAGCAATGTCAATAAAACCTATTCAAATTTATCTTCTCTAGATTTGTTTAGGTTCATCAATATTAATTTTATAGAAAAGAACAATTCTCAGGGGCAGGACAGCTTGGATGCTGTTGTTGAACTGGCCATGCGAAAAAGGCAAAGCTATGCAATTGAGCTAACTTCAACTTATTCTGCAAAAGATTTTGGAGCAAGAGGTAGTGTTACCTATAATAATTATAACCTGTTTAGGGGAGGGGAGCTTTTTCAATTGGGAGTTTCGGGATCATATGAATCACTTCGAAACAGACGAGGAATAGACCCTTTGAGTGAAATAGGTGTCTCTTCAAAATTTGAAACACCAAAATTCTTTTTACCTTTTTATCCTGTTGAATTTCAACAGAAATATAGTCCAAGAACGGCTTTTGGGCTATCTTATAATTATCAGGATCAGCACCTTTATACCAGGACTATTGCAAATACCTCAATTAATTACAATTGGAAAGGCAATACATTAAATAAGCATAGTGTTTATCCGATAGACTTTTATCTGGTAAAACTACCCAAAAAAGATACCGCTTATGTTGATTCTTTAAATACTGGTAGAATTGGATATAGTTTTGAAAACCATTCCATACTTGCATTTAGGTATTTCTTTCAGTATAGTTCACAATCAAAAGGATATAATCAGGATTTTGTTTACTTCCATAGTAATATAGAACAAGCCGGAATTGTTTTAAATAAAGTAAACAAATGGTCTGATTGGGGGGTAGACAGCATGCTTTTTGGAGTTAAGTATGCCCAATATGTTCGGGCCGATATTGATTTTCGGCAGTTTAAAGTTGTTGATAAGGTTAATAGAATAGTATACAGGTTGTACGGTGGAATTGGTATACCATACGGGAATTCAAAGGCAATGCCTTTTGAGAAAATGTTTTGGGCAGGTGGCCCTTTTGGGATTAGGGCCTGGAATGACTACTCCCTGGGGCCAGGGGCATTCCCAGTGCCTAAAGATCCAAGTTTTATTAATAAACAAGTTGGAGATATTAAACTTGAAGCCAACTTTGAATATAGGTTTAAAATGTTTTGGATACTTGAAGGTGCTCTGTTTGCTGATATAGGAAATATCTGGCTTTTAAAAGAAGATCCTGCATTCCCGAATGGAGAGTTTAAATTTGATAGATTTTATAAAGAATTGGCTGTTGGTTCTGGTTTTGGATTTAGGTTTGATTTATCTTTTATAATTCTCCGGACGGATTTTGGATTTAAAGTACATGATCCCTCTATTCAGGATGATGGAATCGGTTCGGCTGGGTCAATTGGCGAAGTCACTACAGGTAGCAGATGGACGTTTAAAAATCCTGATGTAAATTTTTGGGCCCCAACCTTTCAGTTTGGAATCGGATACCCATTTTAGAATAAAAAAAAGGTGCCATTCAGACACCTTTTAACTATATAAGCAGTTTCCTTAATCATTAAGCATAATTGGCAGACCCTAAAACATTTATGTTTTTGTGGGCATATAATTCTTTTAAGGAGTCACGGGCTGGACCTAAATATTTCCTGGGGTCAAATTCTCCAGGTTTTTCAACCAAAGTTTTTCTGATTGCAGCAGTCATTGCCAAACGGCCATCAGAGTCGATGTTGATTTTACAAACAGCTGACTTTGCAGCCCTTCTTAACCATTCTTCAGGTATACCAACGGCATCTTTAAGTGCACCACCATATTTGTTGATGGTCTCAACGGCCTCCTGAGGTACTGAAGAAGAACCATGAAGAACAATTGGGAAACCAGGAATACGTTTTTCAATTTCTTCCAAGATGTCAAAACGAAGCATTGGAGGAATTAGAACACCTTCGTCGTTTCTTGTGCATTGATCAGGAGTGAATTTATTTGCGCCGTGCGATGTTCCAATGGAAATAGCCAAGGAGTCAACTCCAGTTTTGTTGACAAAATCTTCCACCTCTTCTGGTTTGGTGTAAGTCGATTTTTCAGCAACAACATCGTCCTCTACACCAGCAAGAACTCCAAGTTCACCTTCTACAGTAACACCTCTTTCATGTGCGTATTCCACCACTTTTTTGGTAAGTGCAACATTCTCTTCATAAGAGTGGTGTGATCCATCAATCATAACGGAAGAAAAACCATTGTCGATGCAGTCTTTACACAATTCGAAAGTGTCACCGTGGTCAAGGTGGAGTACAATTGGGATATCAACGCCCAATTCTTTTACATATTCAGTAGCACCCTTTGCCATATTCCTTAGTAAAGTAGCATTGGCATATTTTCTTGCTCCTGAAGATACCTGAAGGATAACAGGTGATTTAGTTTCAACACAAGCCTGCAGAATAGCCTGTAACTGTTCAAGGTTGTTAAAATTATAGGCTGGTATTGCATAGCCACCTTCAACAGCTTTTTTGAAAAGTTCTTTTGTGTTTACTAGTCCTAATTCTTTATAACTAATTGCCATGTTTAAAGATTTAAAATATATAATCGATTTGAATTTTCTCCCTGGTTCCTGCGAAAAAGAGAACCGCAAAAGTACTAAATCATTATTATTTATACAATAACAATAATAGTTTGAAAAATAATTGAGCCAATACCTTGTATAATAGTTGATTTGGGTATTCTTCGCTTATTATTTTAATTTTATATTATTTAGAAGCAATAAAATTTTAATGAACTAACGAAAACTCTTAGCTTTGCATTTTGTTTGCACATAATCTTTAAACACATAAAAAATTATGAAATTATCTGATATTAAACCAGGCGTTGTAACCGGTGATGATCTGCAAAAACTGTTTGCAATTGCCAAGAAGGAACAATTTGCTATGCCTGCAGTTAATGTAGTAGGTTCAAGTTCTATTAATGCAGTGCTTGAAACAGCCAAAGTTGTTGGTGGTCCTATAATGGTCCAGTTTTCTAATGGAGGAGCAATTTTTAATGCAGGAAAAGGTGTTTCAAATGAGGATCAGAAAGCAGCAATTGCTGGAGCAGTTATTGGAGCAAAAGCAATTCACGAAATTGCACCTTTATATGGTGTTCATGTTGTGTTGCATACTGACCACGCTGCAAAAAAACTATTGCCTTGGATCGATGGACTTTTGGATGCCGGCGAAAAATTCTATAAGGAGAATGGTAAACCATTGTTCAGTTCTCATATGATTGATCTATCCGAAGAGCCAATAGAGGAAAATATTGCTACTTGCAAGAAATATCTTGAAAGAATGAGCAAGATTGATATGACCCTTGAGATTGAGCTTGGTGTAACTGGTGGTGAAGAAGATGGAGTTGACAATACAGATATCGACAATGCTTTACTTTATACTCAACCAGAAGAAGTTGCATATGCATATGAGGAATTGGGAAAAATAAGTCCCAGGTTTACCATTGCTGCTTCATTTGGTAATGTACATGGTGTTTATAAACCAGGTAATGTAAAACTTACTCCAAAAATTCTTGACAAATCTCAAAAGTATATCCAGGAAAAATATGGAACTGAAGAGAAACCAGTAAACTTTGTATTCCATGGAGGTTCAGGATCTAGTCGTGAAGAAATCCGTGAAGCAATTGGTTATGGTGTGATCAAAATGAATATTGATACTGATACACAATGGGCATATTGGGACGGAATCAGGAAATATGAAGCTGCAAACCATGATTACCTGCAAGGTCAGATTGGAAATCCTGAAGGAGATGACAAACCCAATAAAAAGAAATATGATCCAAGGGTTTGGATCCGTGCAGGTGAACAATCCATGATTGATAGGTTAAAAGTAGCTTTTGAAGATTTGAATTTTAAAGCTTAAAAGAATTTATATAAATATTAGGGGCAATCAATTACTTGGTTGCCCTTTTTTGTTTTGTTTAATAATTAATGAGCTGAAAAAAATAAGTTTGTCATTTGAAGCTGAACGGCTTATTTTTACGGCAAAAATTTTTTTAAATGTCACAAAAAGCTAAAAGAGGGGCGTTTGGTTCCAAGTTTGGTGTTATTGCAGCAGCAGCTGGTTCTGCTGTAGGATTAGGTAATATTTGGAAATTCCCCTATATTACAGGAAAGTACGGTGGTGCTGCATTCCTGTTTGTTTATTTGGGATTTATTGTTGCAATTGGCCTTCCTGTTATGATATCGGAGTTAACAATTGGTCGTAAAGCACATAAAAACGCTTTTGGTTCTTTTAAGAAACTTGCACCCAAAACTCCTTGGTATGTCACCGGATTTCTTGGAGTTGGTGCGGCATACCTTATTTTATCTTTTTATGGTGTAGTTGCTGGTTGGGCATTAGATTATGTCGCAGAATCATTTCGGGGTTCCTTTACAGGGAAGTCACCCGAGGAATTAACCAGCTTTTTTACAGGGTTTATATCCTCACCGTTTAAACCAGTACTATGGCAATTGCTGTTTATGTTACTAACTGCACTTATAGTATTAATGGGCATACATAAAGGGATCGAAAGGTCATCAAAAGTTTTAATGCCTCTTTTGGTTGTTATTCTTATTGTATTGGTGTTTAGATCTATTACCTTGCCAGGGGCCGGTAAAGGACTTGCCTTTCTGTTTAAGCCTGATTTTTCTAAATTGTCATGGGAAGGTGTTTTAAATGCCTTGGGGCATGCATTTTTTTCGTTAAGCCTTGGTATGGGTACCCTTATTACCTATGGCTCATATATTAATGAAAAAAATAATTTGGGTAAAACAGCATTTCAGGTTACAGTGGCAGATACAGTAATTGCTATTTTAGCTGGTATGGCTATAATACCTGCAGTATTTGCTTTTAATATTGAGCCTGGATCTGGTCCGGGTCTTGTTTTTATAACTTTGCCAAATGTTTTCCTTCAAATGCCAGGAGGCGTTATTTTTTCAGTATTGTTCTTTATTTTATTAACTGTTGCTGCACTAACCAGTTCTATTTCCATTCTGGAAGTTGTTGTTGCATTTCTATCAGAAGAATTGAAAATGAGTAGAACTGTTGCTGTAATTCTGGCCAGTTCCTCAATAGCTTTTGTGGGAGTTTTCTGTTCACTTTCCATGGGGCATTTTGATTATTCAATATTCCTTGGAATGAATTTATTTGACACCCTTGACTTTTTTGCAGCAAATGTCTTCTTGCCATTTGGAGGAATGTTTATTGCACTATTTATAGGCTGGTATTTCGGAAAGGAAAAAACATTGAAGGAATTATCCAATCACGGAACACTTAAGATAAAATACATTCAACCCCTTATTTTTAGTTTGAGGTATATAGCACCATTTGCGATATTCATGGTATCTGCTTGGGGTATCTATGAGCAAGTAGTCAAGTATCTCGAAACCTTGCCCAAATAATTTTTGAGGATCTATGTAGTCTCAGATTATTTGAACGGCAAATTTAAACCAGCAGTTGATTTTCTTGACAAGATAATTTTTAGGGATGTAGCAAAAGCGCTAGGCTTTGATCTTGATTTTAAAGTTCCATTCATAGTTGTCTGGTTGATTATTGGCGGAATGTTTTTTACATTTCGCCTTAGATTTATCAATTTTAGAGGATTTGCTCATGGCTGGCAAATTGTATCAGGTAAGTTTTCTAAGAAAGAGGATGATGGAGAAGTAACACATTTTCAGGTCTTAACAACCACATTGTCGACAACAGTAGGTCTGGGAAATATTGCTGTTGTTGCTGTTGCCATATCTTTAGGGGGCAGGAACAACCTTTTGGATGATTATGGCTGGATTTTTGAGCATGTCTCTAAAGTTTTCAGAATGTACCCTAGGCATTAAGTAACGTAAGGTTTAACCAGATGGCACAATGTTCAGGTGGTCCTGTGTATTATTTATCAAATGGTTTTGCACCAAAGTAACTGAAATGGTTGGGAACATTTTTGGCACCTTTTTCTGGAGTGCTCATTGTTCTAGCCTCCTTTGGAAGTGGGAATATGCTGCAATCAAATCAGGCCTTTACCCAATTCGCTGAAATAGAATATTTGTATATTTTTGTGCCTAATATTATTCAGGAAATTGAGGACTGCCATAAAACCAAACAATAAATATAAATGTTGAAAAATCTCAAACCACTGCTTCACTATACAAAAGGAGAAAAGAGAGGTATAGCAGTTTTACTTATATTAATCCTCATTCTACTTATCATCAGGGTAGTTCTTCCATATTGGTTTGCTGGATCACAAGTAAATTCTATTGTAATTGATTCTATTGCAGCAGATTCTTTATCAAAACCTAAAATCAATACAGACAAAGAATTTGTGGCGGAGAAATCTAATCCTAATCCAGATTATGTATGTTGTGTAGATCCAAATACTGCCACACTGGATGAACTTGTTAATGCGGGGTTTTCAAATTTTGCAGCAAATAATATAATCAGATATAGAAATACCGGGGCTGTATTTAACAATAAACAGGAGCTGTTTAAGATTTATGGTATTGATTCCAATCATAAAAAATTAATCGAAAATGTGATCCGTATAGTTCCCAAACAAAATTTTAAAGATATTGAATCAAAACCTGGGGTGGAGGAAAGAATAATTGATATTAATAAAGCAGATACCTTACAACTTTTTCGTTTACCTGGAATTGGAAGAGTGCTTGCCAAAAGAATTGTGAAATACCGAACTGTTTTGGGTGGTTTTTATACGGTCAATCAGCTTGAAGAAGTCTATGGGGTGAGCGACACTTTATTTAGAAAGATATCGCCCTATATTGCAGTTGAATCAGAGCCCCAAAAAATTGATATAAACACTAATTCTGCAAACCAATTAATGAAGCATCCATATATTAATAAATTTCAAGCTCAAACTATTGTTAAATATAAGGAATTAACTGGCAATGAAATAACGAATAAATCAATAAGAGACCTAAATGTGTTTACTGAATTGGAGATAGAGCGTTTGCTCCCATACCTATTGTTAAAAGATTATAATTTAGACTAAAATTTATTCGAAAATCAAATAGAATCTGATGTTTTTTTTTTAAATTTATAACCAAGGATAAAACATTATAAAACTGATTATTCTGGCAAAGACTAAATATATTTCAGACTTTTTTCGTATTATTTCAACTTATTTTTTGCGAATTAGAATTATAGGTTTAAATTTGCGCCTCGTTTCATTAAATTGAATTTGACAATGATAATTGTACCGGTAAAAGAAGGAGAAAACATAGAAAGAGCTCTTAAAAAATTTAAGAGAAAATTCGAAAAGACAGGAGTTGTTAAAGAACTGCGCGGACGCCAGGCTTACAGAAAGCCTTCAGAAGTGCGCCGTGAAGAAGTGAAGAAAGCAGTTTACGTTCAAAAGCTTCAGGAGAAAGAAGAATAAAGTTTTGTACACAGGGATTAGTCTGGAATGTATTTAGAAGCCAGTTATATTAGACTAATTCTCCCTGAGTATGAAATTAGTTAAACGTTTTCTTGATTATATCACATACGAAAAAAGATTTTCAGCACATACCATAAAAGCATATAGTGCTGATATATCTTCCTTTTTTAACTTTCATGGTGAAGAATCTGATGAATGTTGCCGGAACGTAACATCTGCTGACATTCGTTCATGGATGTTGTACATGGCAAACAACCAGATTTCTGCCCGTTCTTACAGACGAAAGTTATCATCACTCAAAGCATTTTACAAGTTTTTGGTACGGGAGGGTGAAATTAATGGTAGCCCTGCCGATGGGATTATTATGCCAAAATTTCAAAATCCGCTACCTGAATTTTTCAATGTAAAAGAAACTCAGAACCTTTTTGATTATGTTTCCTTTACAGATGATTTTCAAGGTCACCGGGATAAATTAATTCTTTTCACCTTTTATTATACCGGTATCCGTCTTTCAGAATTAGTTAATCTGAAAGTAATGGATGTTGACTTCAGGCTACAGCAAATAAGTGTGTTGGGAAAAAGAAATAAGCAAAGGAATATACCGGTAACTTCGTTTTTCCTGGAGCAGGTTTCGGATTATTTAATCTTTAGGAATAATGAATTTGGGGCGCAAAGCTCCAGCAAATTATTTCTCACCAATAAAGGGAATGATGCTTATAGCCGATTTGTGCAGCGTATTGTAAAAAGATATATGGCACAGGCAACAACTTCCGAAAAAGTTCATCCCCATAAATTAAGGCATACATTTGCAACTCATATGTTGAATAATGGAGCAGACCTGAATGCAGTAAAAGAATTGTTAGGGCACTCTAGCCTTGCTGCAACTGAAGTTTACACCCATAATACATATGAGAAACTTAAATCTATATATAAACAAGCTCATCCCAGAGCTTAAATAATGGAGGGTTTAAATATGAATATCAAAATCAATTCAGTGAAGTTCTCACCTACAGAACAACTTTCAAGTTTTGTCGAAACCAAAGTGCGCAAGCTCGAACAATTTTCGGAGGATATTATTGGGGCTGAAGTTTTCCTGAAATTGGAAAACACTCAAGATTTGGACAATAAGATTGCTGAAATCAAGGTAGACGTGCCGGGTTACGAGTTTTTTTCCAAGAAACAAACCAAGTCATTTGAAGAATCTACCGATAGTGCTGTTGATGCCCTTAAAAGGCAGATTACCAAAGCAAAAAAGAAGCGTAGAGCAATGTGATAAAATATATCACAAAAAAAAGTAAAAAAAAGTTTTGTGATAAATAAAATATTTATACATTTGCGAACCGATTTCGAGAGGTAAAAAGCTCCGAAATCGGTGTTCTTTTGAATGTTTGCCGATGTAGCTCAGTTGGCCAGAGCAGCTGATTTGTAATCAGCCGGTCGGCGGTTCGAATCCGTCCATCGGCTCAAACATCGGGGAGATACCAAAGTGGCCAACTGGGGCAGACTGTAAATCTGCTGTCGTATGACTTCGGAGGTTCGAATCCTCCTCTCCCCACAAAATAATACCAAAGTGCAGAGTAAATTCGTTTATGCTGCACTTATTTTCACAAAATTCAGTTTGTCTGAATATCGGCTCTTTATAGTTGATAAAAAGCGGGAGTAGCTCAGTTGGTAGAGCATAACCCTTCCAAGGTTAGGGTCGCGAGTTCGAGCCTCGTCTCCCGCTCACAGGCCGATGTAGCTCAGGGGTAGAGCGTTTCCTTGGTAAGGAAGAGGTCATGGGTTCAATTCCCATCATTGGCTCAAGTACAAAAAATATAAACAAAAAGGTTAAAATTAATATTTAGTTAACTATGGCTAAGGAAAAATTTGACAGGTCCAAACCCCACGTTAACATCGGTACAATTGGCCATGTTGACCACGGTAAGACAACTTTAACTGCAGCAATTACAAAAGTTCTTGCAGACGCAGGTCTCTCTGAAATCAGAGACTTCGATTCAATCGATAATGCACCTGAAGAAAAAGAACGTGGTATTACCATTAATACTGCACACGTAGAATATCAAACTGCGAACCGTCACTATGCTCACGTTGACTGTCCAGGTCACGCTGACTATGTAAAGAACATGGTTACTGGTGCTGCTCAGATGGATGGCGCTATTCTAGTTTGTGCTGGTACTGATGGACCTATGCCTCAAACTCGTGAACATATCTTACTTGCTCGTCAGGTAAACGTTCCTAAGATCGTTGTATTCCTGAACAAAGTGGATATGGTAGATGATGCTGAGCTCCTAGAGCTAGTAGAAATGGAATTACGTGAACTTCTTGAGTTCTATGAATTCGACGGTGACAATACTCCTGTTATTCATGGTTCTGCACTTGGTGCTTTGAACGGTGAACCAGAATGGGTTGAAAAAGTATTGGAATTGATGAAAGCTGTCGATGAGTGGATCCCACTTCCTCCACGTGATAAAGATAAGCCTTTCTTATTACCGGTTGAAGACGTATTCTCAATTACTGGTCGTGGTACTGTTGCTACAGGACGTATCGAAACAGGTGTTGTTAATACTGGTGAAGAAATTCAAATCATTGGTTTAGGAGCAGAAGGACGTAAAACAGTATGTACTGGTGTTGAAATGTTCCGTAAAATTCTTGATACTGGTGAAGCTGGTGACAACGTAGGTCTTTTGCTTCGTGGTGTTGATAAGAATGAGATCAAAAGGGGTATGGTACTTGCTAAACCTGGTTCAATTACACCTCATACCAAATTTAAAGCAGAGGTTTATATCCTTAAAAAAGAAGAAGGTGGACGTCACACACCATTCCACAACAAATACCGTCCTCAATTCTATTTACGTACACTTGATGTAACCGGTGAAATTCTTCTTCCAGAAGGCGCTGAGATGGTAATGCCTGGTGATAATGTAACTATCACTGTTGAGCTTATCACTCCTGTTGCTATGGATAAAGGTCTTCGTTTCGCTATTCGTGAAGGTGGTCGTACTGTAGGTGCAGGACAGGTAACTGAAATTATCGAATAATTTACAGCAGTAAATATATACATTAATGTTAAAGGTAAGTCCTTTGTTTGGGCTTACCTTTTTCCTGAGACGGGTGTAGCTCAGTTGGTAGAGCACTGGTCTCCAAAACCAGGTGTCGGGCGTTCGAGTCGCTCCTCCCGTGCAAATAAGACAACTAAAATGAAATTAGTAGCTTACCTTAAGGATACATATAATGAATTAATGAACAAAGTAACCTGGCCTTCCTGGGACGAACTTCAGGGAAGTGCAGTTTTGGTTATGATTGCAACAGCTATTTTTGCTATTGTAATCGCATTAATGGATCTCGCGTTTAAAAATGTAATGGAAGGGATTTATAAAGCCCTTTTTTAAAAATTGAAAAAGTAATTGTTTAATGGACGCGATGGAGAAAAAATGGTATGTGTTGCGCGCTATCGGTGGAAAAGAGCGAAAAGCTAAAGAGTACATCGAAAGTGAGGTTTCACGTTTGAACCTGGAAGATTATATTTCTCAAGTACTTATACCTACTGAAAAAGTTTATCAGATTAGAAATGGTAAAAAGGTCAGTAAAGAAAGGAATTATTTTCCTGGTTATGTATTAATTGAAGCTGCACTTGTGGGTGAAATCCCACATATTTTAAAAAATATTCCAAATGTCATTGGATTTTTGGGACAGCAAGGAGAAGAAGAGCCAACACCTTTACGGATTTCTGAAGTTAACCGTATTTTAGGTAAAGTAGATGAACTTGAGGCCAGCGAAGAAGAAATTAACACTCCTTTTTATGTTGGTGAATCTGTAAAAGTTATTGATGGTCCATTCAATAGTTTTACAGGTATTATTGAAGAAGTCAATGATGAAAAGAAAAAGCTTAAAGTTATGGTGAAAATTTTCGGAAGAAAAACACCTCTTGAATTAAGCTTTCTTCAAGTAGAAAAAGAACAATAGGTTACCTTGAGTTTGTAAGTATTAAGCTTCCATAAAAGATTTTTTCTTTTATTACTACAAAAGGATAGGAACCGTTTCTTATATATATAAATTAAATAAGAATTGCTACATGGCTAAAGAAGTAGAA
>JBNKPU010000140.1:0-48160 GCA_050295515.1 Bacteroidales bacterium
TACCTAAACGAAAGCATATCTGATATTTTAAAGAAAGTTTATGAAAAGAATAAACTAGTTGAATTTCAGGGAAACCTCATACAACATATTGACCCAATTTACCTTGACCCAATCCCGACCAATCCACTGAGTATCAGGACACACTTTTTTGCACCCAGGAAACCATTCCTTGGTAGATATTTTGATACATTTTGGTTCAATATAGTTGCTATTTGGATTTTAACTGTTATTTTATACATTTCGCTCTATTTTGATGTGTTTAAGCGATTGCTTTCCTTTGGTGAAAAGCTTACTAAAAAATAAGGTTTTTATAAAGATTTATTTTTAATATATTTATGTTTACTTTTACTAAGAATGTTCTTGAATAATTTATACTAGTACTATGTTAAAAAATATAACAAAATTACTATTTGGGGCACTCATAATCACGGCTGCTACTTCATGTAAGAATAATGGATCTTCACAAAGTGGATTAGGCAATATACCTACAGATTCATTAGATAAAGATGTAGTGATAATTTCCCCTGGAGAGATAGAGGGATTTATTGACAATATGTCCTCACCTGTTGAAATGGCTGCACTTATTAAAAGTCTTGAAATAGAATTCTCAAATAAATACCTAGCTCCAACTGAGAATATTGAAGACTATAGCACTGATTTCCAACAAGCTTTTAATTTAGGTATCTATGGTGCTGATTTAGGTTATCTCAATATGTACAACAAGACCAATACTGTATTGGATTATATTGGAGCGATTAAAACCCTGGCTGATGGTGTTAAAGTAGGCCAGTTTTTTGATTTTACAACCCTTAAGCGATTAGCACAAAACAATTCGAACCTAGACTCCCTAATGTATATATCGGTTCACAGTTTTAACGATATGGATCGTTATTTAAGAAGCAACCAACGCAGTAATTTAAGTGTCTTGATAATTTCAGGAGTCTGGGTAGAAGGTATGTACCTTGCAACCCAGGTATATAAAGAAGCTCCTCATCCAGAACTAAAAGATAGGATTGGTGAACAGAAAATAATTTTGGACAAGCTAATCCTATTCCTTGAGACCTTTAAAAATGATAAATACCTTCAAGAATTGTTAGTTGAGCTTAAAAATCTCAACAATGAATTCAAGGAAGTTAAGATTACCATTGAAAAGGGTGAAACTGAAGCCGTTGAGAAAGATGGCATGCTAACCTTCATTCAAAATGATGTGAGTATAATTACGGTTTCTGAGGAAAAAATTCAAAGGATTATTGAAATTACAGAACAAATGCGTAACAAGCTAATCAGCAAATAACCATGATACAAATATTAAGACCCTTTTTCACACTTTTAATTTTTGCTGGAATAAGCTTTGCTGTTTCAGCTCAAGATATATCAGAATTAACCGGTCAATGTGCTGCTAGTGCTGGTGATGTAACATATTTAAAAGATTTTCCAGTTAAGCTGGATGCGGGTACTCCAGGAGGAAAGCCACCTGCTGCCAAGTTTTCCATGCTTCTTAGCAAGAATACTGCTTACAGGTTTACTATTTGTACTGCTCCTGACTCAGAGGGAGAGGCCGTTTTGAAGCTATATGAGATGAACAATCTGCAGGGCAGTACTTATAACGAGGAAACAGGAAAAGATTATCCTGGATTTGATTTCAAATGTCAAAAAACAGGTGTTTATCATATATTTATTTCATTTAAAGATGGTAAACCTGGTGAATCTGTAGGAATTATGTCCTTTATAGAACGATTATAATTTTATTCTAAATATAAAAAAAAGGCTGGGTCATAACCCAGCCTTTTTTTTATTTAACAAAGCTTTTTCATTCTTCTTCAGCAACCATATTTAAATACTTCTCCAGTCCATCTGGGCATATTCTGCCCATCGATTCTTGCATTTGTTCTTCAGTTACTTTTCCGTATTCCTCAGTTTTTTCCCAAATTTTTGTCAGTGCACTATGTGCTTCCAATATGCTCATCGGATCCGCTTCATTGATCAAAGACATAGCATGGCACATTTCATTGGCCATTTTATCTACAGTCTCTTGTTTTGCTTTATTACTACAAGAACCTAGCAATAAACTTATGGGGATAACCAAAAAAAGATATTTTCTCATAATGTGATACGTTAGTAGCGCCCGATTTGAACAAAATTATATAGTCATGATATCCTTTTCCTTGATTTCAATAACCTTATCGACCTTCTCAATAAATTTATTTGTAATCTCCTGAACATCAAGCTCAGCATCCTTCTCTAAATCCTCCGACAAACCATCTTTTATCATCTTTTTGAAAGCATCATTTGCATCTCGCCTAGCTGTACGGATACTTACTTTAGTATTTTCAGCAAGATTTTTTATCTGTTTAACAAGCTCCCGTCTTCTCTCTTCTGTCAATATAGGGATATTGATTCGGATTAACTCTCCATTATTAATAGGCGTTAAACCAATATTTGCAGCCAAAATAGCCTTTTCGATAGGCTCAATCATTACTTTTTCCCAAGGCTGTATTGAAATAGTTCTAGCATCGGGAGTGTTAATGTTTGAAACTTGATTTAAAGGGGTCATCGATCCGTAATAATCAACTTGAATGCCATCAAGAAGACTTGGAGAGGCTTTACCAGCCCTTACTCTGGCCAAATCATCTTCGAGATGACTTACTGCCTTTTTCATTTTATCTTCTGCGTCGAGCAGATGTAATTGAACTTCTTCTTCCATTTAAATAGATTTAATTGAATCTGGACAAAAATATAAAAAAAAAATCCTAATCTAAATACGAATATATGCTAGAGATAAATTTAAGATTCAATAAGAGTCCCTATATCCTTACCATCAATCAATTTATTCAGGTTACCATAAGTATTCA
Source organism: Bacteroidales bacterium (assembly GCA_050295515.1). Lineage (GTDB taxonomy): Bacteria > Bacteroidota > Bacteroidia > Bacteroidales > UBA10428 > UBA10428. The sequence goes on from JBNKPU010000140.1 coordinate 2,853, forward strand.
TGTCAAAAACAAGAACAGGTAATCTATTCTCTTTACACAATGTAAAAGCTGTCATATCCATAATCTTTAATCCCTTACTGTATGCTTCATCGAAAGTCAGATTATTATATTTTACAGCTTTTGGATCTTTTTCTGGATCTGCAGTATAAACTCCATCAACACGTGTGCCTTTTAATAGAACTTGGGCATCTATCTCAACAGCCTTTAATACAGCAGCAGTGTCAGTGGTAAAATATGGATTGCCAGTACCAAAAGTAAAGATAGCAATGTGGTCATTTTCGAATGCTTTAAGCACCTTTCTCTTTGAATACCTCTCTCCTACTGGAGACATTTCTATGGATGTAAACAAGGTTGCCTTTCCTCCTATTTTCTCGTATGCACCCTGGATAGCTAAACCATTAATTACGGTCGCAAGCATTCCCATATAATCGCCTTGCTGTCTGTCGAATCCAGATTTTGCACCCGAAACACCCCTGAAAATATTGCCTCCGCCAATAACAATGCCTACTTCAATACCTTTATCCTGAATTTCCTTAATTTGGATGACATATTCTTCAAGTCTTTTGGCGTCAATCCCATATTGATTTTGGCCCATTAAGGCTTCTCCACTTAATTTTAATAATATCCTTTTATATTTTAACATACGGTCAATGTTTTGTACAAACAATAAAATTAGATTATTTAATCATGAGCAACAAAAAAGAGGCCCTGAAAATCAAAGCCTCTTTAGATATGTTTTTAACAATAAGCCTTTTAAACAGACAACGAATATCGGTTGAATGCTGTTATTGTAAGATCTTTATCAGCTTCTTGAAGGAACTGCTTAATTGTTTTCTTGTTGTCTTTGGTAAATTCCTGGTTCAACAAGGTATTTTCTTTAAAATACTTATTTAGCTTGCCTTCAGCAATTTTATCAACAAGGTTCTCAGGTTTTCCTTCTTTTCTAGCTTGCTCGCGTCCAATCTCCTTTTCTTGCTCGATAATCTTAGCAGGAACATCGTCTTTATCAATTGATATTGGGTTCATGGCAGCAACCTGCATTGCTACATCTTTTCCAACCTCAATATTTACAGCCTTATTTAGTCCAACAAGTGTTGAAAGTCTGTTCCCATGATGTATATAAGGCACAACCTGGGCTGCTTCAATCTTGTAATAATATGCAAGATCAATTTTCTCTCCAATAACACCAATTTGTTCAACAATAGTGTCAGATATTGACTTACCATTCAGATCAAGTTGCTTTAAGGCTTCAAGGTCAGAAGGCTTATTTGTAATAGCTACCTCAAGAATTGAAAACGCAAACTTTACAAAATCTTCATTTTTTGCTACAAAATCAGTTTCGCAGTTAAGCGCTATGATTGCACCAAAAGTATTGTCTTCATTGACTTTTGCAATACATACACCTTCACTGGCTTCACGATCAGCACGCTTATTGGCAATTGCCTGACCTTTTTTACGTATGATTTCGATTGCTTTTTCGAAGTTACCTTCAGCTTCTTGAAGTGCTTTTTTGCAATCCATCATTCCAGCACCGGTAGTTTTTCTAAGTTTGCTTACATCAGCAGCAGAAATTTGAGCCATTTTTATGGAGTTTTTTATTAGTCTTTTTTATCTTCTTTTTCTTCTTCTGAATTTGAATTATCTTCAGATTTTGCAGCTACTTCTTCTTTAACAACTTTTTTTGCTGGCGCTTTTTTCTCGTTAGATACTTCTTTAGCTGCTTTTTCCTTTTTATCTTTCCCAGCACCTTCTTTTTCCCTCTCCATTTTTCTTTCGTCAAGACCTTCCTGAATAGCTTTACAACAAACATTTATAAGAAGGGATATTGATTTTGAGGCATCGTCATTTGCTGGAATTGCAAAGTCGACTTCGTTTGGATTAGAATTTGTATCTACTATTGCAAACACAGGTATATTAAGTCTTTTTGCTTCACGAACTGCGATATGCTCTTTAGAAATATCAACAATAAACATAGCCGCAGGCAGACGTGTTAGATCTGCAATACTACCTAAGTTTTTTTCTAATTTTGCACGTTGTCGAGTGATTTGAAGTCTTTCCCTCTTAGACATATTGGCAAAAGTGCCATCTGTGGCCATTTTATCAATAGAGGTCATTTTTTTTACGGCTTTACGGATAGTTGGGAAGTTGGTTAGCATACCTCCAGGCCAACGCTCAGTAACGTAAGGCATATTTACTTGTTGCACTTGGTCCGCAACTATATCTTTTGCTTGTTTTTTCGTCGCAACAAAAAGAACTTTTCTTCCTGATTTTGCAATTTGCTTTAGAGCATTTGCGGCTTCATCAAGCTTAACAATTGTTTTATGTAGATCAATGATGTGAATTCCATTTTTCTCCATAAATATATATGGAGCCATTTTAGGATTCCACTTCCTTTTCAAGTGACCAAAATGTACACCTGCTTCTAATAGTTGGTTAAAATCTGTTCTTGCCATTTTAATTATTTGTTTACATTCTTTAATAAATGCAACAATGGAGTAGCCCCAAAAAACAGGAAGTCTCCATTGTTTAGATACTAAACAATATGTTATACTATTCTTAACGTTTACTGAACTGGAACCTTTTCCTTGCTTTAGGTTGACCTGGTTTCTTACGTTCAACCTGACGTGGGTCCCTAGTAAGAAGTTTGTTCAACTTTAGAACTTCTTTGTTGCTTTCAGCATCAATTTTAACTAAAGCTCTGGTAATTCCTAACCTTACAGCTTCTGCTTGACCTTTTACACCACCACCGACAAGATTAACAGTAATGTCATACTTGCCAACACAATCTGTTAATTGTAAAGGTTGTGTAACTATATATTGCAATTGTTCCAGCGGGAAGTATTCCTTATAATCGCGCTTGTTAACAACAATGTTGCCACTGCCATCTTTAATATAGACGCGTGCAATAGCTTCTTTTCTTCTACCAATGGTATTAACTACTTCCATGATTATTTAATACTATTTAAATTTAATTCTTTAGGTTGCTGAGCTTCATGTGGATGTTCTGATCCAGCGTATACAAACAAGTTTCTTAAAATAGCATTTGAAAGTTTGTTTTTTGGCAACATTCCTTTAACCGCCATTTCAATGATCCTCTCTGGTTTCTTAGTTAACAAAGCCTCAGGAGTGGTTTTCCTTTGACCTCCTGGATAGCCAGTATGCCTTATATACTGCTTATCTGTAAGCTTTTTGCCCGTCAATCTGATTTTTTCTGCATTGATAATTATTACATTGTCTCCACAATCAACATGAGGAGTAAAATCAGGTTTGTTTTTTCCACGCAAAATTTTTGATACTTTTGACGATAACCTACCCAACACTTCATTCGTTGCATCTATTACATACCATTCTTTATGAACAGTTGCTTTGTTTGCAGACTTAGTTTTAAAGCTCAGTGTATCCACTTTTATTTAATTTTTATTAATATCTTAATTATATAACCACCTGAAAATAATGGAGTGCAAAAATACAATTATTTTTATTAAATAAACAAATGAATTCGATTAAATTTTTGGTTGTCTGCAATTTGTTAGTTTCTATTTATACCAAATATGAATTGTGCAACCTTTTTATAGTATTTTCATGTCATAATATCTAGGATCTTAATACTTGTATCAAGATGTATGTTTAAAAGTAGTATCCACAGAAAAATTTTTATACTGGGAATTGTTGTTGTTGCAGTAACTGTTCCTTTTTCTCCATTCCTCTTGAGTTTGGGGCAATTTATTCTTCTTGGGAACTGGATATTTGAATTTCGTTATTTGGAAAAATGGCGGAGATTCAGAAAAAGACCTGCTATATTATTATTTATATCAATCTACTTTCTCCATATCGTCTGGTTATTTAATACCACCCAAATTGATTATGCCATTCATGACCTAAAAATCAAACTCCCTATACTTGCACTTCCATTAATACTTGGTACAACTGAAGCTCTAAATAAGAATGAAATTAAAGTTATCCTCCATTTTTTTATTTCATCAATAATAGTGGCGTCTATGTACAGTTTTATCATTTTCCTGGGTTTAACAAATGTAAGACCAGTTGATTCAAGGAATATTTCGCCTATAATTTCTCATATTCGCCTGGCCCTTTATGTTGTTTTGGCTATATATATCCTGATTAGCTTTATGATATGCAATAAACCTTACCAACACTTCAAGCCTTTTATATATATACTCTCATTGATTTGGTTAATTGCCTTTTCAGTTTTTCTAGGTGCATTTACCGGTTTGATTATTTTAATTATAGTAGCCCCGCTCGCATTACTTTTTTGGCTTAGATCTATCAATGACCGTAAGAAACAGTTAATCGGCATTGGAATAGTCTCAGGAATATCACTCTCAATTCTGATATACCTGGGGTATAGCATATATAGATACAATGATAGGATTATCTATGATACCAACAATCTTCCGAAATACACTCTTAACAATAATAAATATATTCATTATACAGATAATGAGGACTATGAAAACCAATATAGGGTTTGGTTATTCGTTTGTGACAATGAGCTCAGGGACGAATGGAACAAAATAAGCACATACAAGTACGACAGTTTAGATAATAAGGGACAGCCTTTAAGGGGTACAATAATGAGATACCTTACATCGTATGGATATACAAAGGATTCTCTTGGAGTATCTAAATTAACCAAAGAAGATATAAGCCTGATTGAAAATGGATATGCTAACCATATTTTTTTAAAGAGGTTCTCAATTTACTCCCGGCTATATCAAATCTATTGGGAAATAGAAAATTATTTCAAATATGGTAATCCGAGTGGTCATTCGTTTACCCAACGAATTGAATATATTCTTAATGCATCTCGGGTTATTCAAAGACATTTTTGGTTTGGGACCGGCACAGGCGATGTTAAAAAAGAAATTGATTGGCAATACCAGCATGATAATTCCGTATTGTCTAATAAATGGCGTTTAAGAGCCCATAATCAATATGTGACGACATTCCTGACCTTTGGGCTATTTGGGTTTATTGTTATTGTTACACTTTTAACCACTGCTATAATTAAAGAAAAACAAAATATAGATTTTATTGCCTTTGTATTTCTATGTATTTTGTTCTTATCTATGATAAATGAAGATACCCTGGAAACACAAGCTGGAGTCAATTTCTTTGCATTCTTCTTTTCATTATTTATTTTTGGCCGAAAACTCACTAATTAAAAAAATGTCAAGGCTTACAAAAGATTTTTTCCTCAGAGATGTACTTCAAGTAGCACCTGATCTGATAGGAAAACAATTAGTGGTGGCAAATAAAAATAATATTGCCCGATATCTAATTACTGATGTAGAAGCCTATAGGGGCGAAGAAGATCTTGCTTGCCATGCTAGCAAAGGAAGAACTTCCAGGACCGAAATCATGTACCAAAGTGGCGGACATCTTTATGTCTATCTTATTTATGGAATGTATTGGATGTTGAATGTAGTTACGGGCAAAGAAAAGTTTCCTCAGGCTGTGCTCATCAGAGGTATAAAAGAATGTAATGGCCCTGGAAGGGTTGGAAAACTACTAAACATTAATAAAAGCTATTATGGAGAAAGCTTATTGACTTCTAATCGGATTTGGATTGAAGGTCATTTGACAAATACTCCTGAAATAGTTACAACAACACGAATAGGCATTGACTATTCTGGTGAAATATGGAAAAACAAACCCTGGAGATTTTTTGACAAAAGCATCTTAACCTAAATCTTTGTTTATCAACCGTAATTTATTTTTATTTGTGACAAATTTTTGAACGACCTATAAATATGATCTACTGGGGCACTCCACGTTTTTTTTCGAAATGGTTTAATTCATATCATTGGCATGGCAGTCGTGCTTCAAAAATAATTTATCTCACATTTGATGATGGACCTACACCGGAAGTGACTGAAAAGGTTCTTGATATTCTGGATCAGTTCAATGTCAAAGCTACTTTCTTTTGTTTAGGAAGAAATGTTGACAGGCACAGGGACATTTATAATAAGATAATTGAAGCCGGGCATAAGACCGGAAATCATACCTATAGTCACCTCAAAGGTTGGAAAACGTCTTTAAAACAATATATTCAGGATACAAATCTCGCAGCAAAATATATTGACAGTGACCTTTTTAGACCACCTTATGGAAGAATAAGAATAAATCAAACCCGGTACCTGTCAAAGAACTATAAGATTATTATGTGGGATGTTCTTACTCATGATTACAATAAGCGAATTCCTTTAGAAATTACTTTAAAGGCTTCTATAAAGAGTACAAAGAATGGTTCAATCGTTGTTTTTCATGATTCAAAGAAGTCATCTGATAATATGCTTAAGTTATTGCCTTTGTATATCAAACATTTTAAAGAAAAAGGTTATACCTTTAATAAAATAGAGTAAATGTCTGATATAAAAGATTACTTACAGGGGAAAAATGTTTGCTTTTTCACAGCTGAGACTGTACCGTCATATGCTGGAAGTGGTCTTAATGCTTATCGGTATGCCGAATTCCTGTCAGGGTTCAAAGCCAGTTGTCGTGTAATATGTTATAATTATAATAAAAAGCTCAAAAAAAAGGAAACTATTAACCAGGTAGTTATTCAAAGAATGAGTTATTTTAACAAGAATATATTTACTAAGCTTTTATCATTCCCAAATTTATTAAGACACTATCTTATTGAGGTAAAAAGAGCAGATATAATTTTTATATATGGACGGTACCTCATCGGATACCTCAACATAATCTTATTTGCCCTATTGCTTAAAAAAAAGATAATTTATCGTTCTACCCTCCTTAAATGCGACGATATAGAGAGTATCAAAAACCATTCTGGATTACTCTGGCCATTATATAAGTTGCTATTCTTGAGGATTAGTTGTTATTGGGCTGTCAACCAAAGCTTTGCTGACATCTGGATGAAATACATTGGTAAAAAGAAAAGCCTTGTAACTGCTGTTCAAGGTGTAAATAAAAACCATTTTTATTCCAAACCCCATATTAACGTACAAGATAGAAAAGCAAGGAATGATATTGGGTTAAATATCCTATCCTGTGGTATTTTAATTAAGCGCAAAGGATACCAAGAAATATTTCAGGCATTATCCGAGATAAACCTTGACTTCAAATATACTGTAGTTGGACAATATCAACCTGAAAAAGCTCACCGGAGTTCTGAGGAAGAAAGAGGTGAGATGGAGTACTTATATAAACTTGGAAAGAAGTTTTTAGGAGGAAAAATTGAATTTGCAGGTACACGTGATAACTTGGTTAATTATTACCACCAAGCAGATATATTAATCCATGGAGCACTAAATGAAGGGACCCCAAATGTAATATTGGAATCTATGGCTTCTGGACTACCAATTATTTGTAAAAAGATGGAGGGACTATCCGGCAAATTGCTTATTGATACCCAGAATTGTTTCGAATACGAAACCCCTGGGCAACTTTGCGATATCATAAATAAAATCAAAAATATACCTGTTCAACTAAAAGTAATTACTTCTAATGCCTATAATATGGTTACAGATAACTACTCCTTTGAAATAACGTTATCAAAACTTATTAAATGCCTGAACCAATAAACAAAATAATTCTAATCAACGCTGCAACAGTTAAGATTTCTGGAGGATTAATCCATACAATAAGTATGATCAGACTCTTACTTGATGCAAACTTAAAGTTGGTTGTAATTTGTCCTGAAATAAAAAAATATAAGAAATTTGAATCTGAAGCAATACTCTTATACACTCCCACATGGATGGAGAAAAAAAGGTATAGATGGGTCCTTGACTTTTTTTGGTTGCCTCGGAAAATTAAAGCCTTTAATCCTGATCTAGTATTGACCTTGTGCAATATTCCGGCTATAACAAAATACAAACAGGTCTTTTATCATGACAATCCGTTTGTAACACAAGCCTTTCCCAAGGAAATAAAAATATCACCAATAAAAAAATACATCAACAACAAGAGAGTAAAAATATCCTTGAAACGTTTAAAGTATGTCAAGGAAGTATGGGTGCAGACTAATCTTGAAAAGAAACTTTTTATTCAACGCTCCGCCTGCACTCAACCTGTTCATGTCATTCAACCCCTGATGCCGTTTCATTTAACCAGTAATAAAAGAGATTTTGCCCTCCCTCCAAAATCAGAAGGCTCCATTCGTTTAATTTGCCTCAATAATTATTTTGAACACAAAAATATAGAAAGCCTCCTTTCTGTTCTTAAACTGGCCATCGACAAGAAAATCAAACTGCAAATTGTTTTTACTTTAAATCCCAAATATGGAAAAAGCTGCAGCAGACTAATCGCTGAACTTGAAAAATTACCTGCCGATTATGTCATAAATTTTCAAGGTATAAGCACCCAGTTTATTTCATCTATCATTAAACAGAGCGATGGAATAATAAATTCATCATTGATGGAAACTTTCGGATTAAACTGCATTGAAGCATGGCATGAACAAAGACCATATTTTATTTCGGACCGGCCTTTTGCAAAAGAAGTTTGTGGAGAAGCTGCAATATACTTCGATCCACTTGACCCAAATGACATTCTTGAAAAAATAATGAAATCTTTTCATGATAAAGATATTATTGAAGATGCCATAAATGCAGGTAACAATAAACTGATTGGTTGGAAGTCCAATGAAACACTTATTGATAGAATTTCTCAATGGATAAACTGATGCCTGTAATCTTTCTAACATATATAAATCGATCGGGCTCCACTTTTCTGGCCTCAGAGTTAAATAAATCTCCAGAAATTTGTTCTTGTCCTGAAGCCCAAATCCTGGTCGACTCCCTATTGGTTAAACCCAATCAAACTTTAAAAAGAAAGGTTGCTCAAAAAATTCTTAAGTCGTTTTCATCAAATCCCAATTATAAAGAATGGAGAAAAATCAAGATTGATTTTAGTTCACTCGAACCTTCAATGACCAATATTTCCTTCTTTCACACTTTATTAAACCAATATAAATCAATTACAAAACCAAAAGCTATCCATGTCTTATTTAAAGCAGAAAGGTTAATAGAGCTGTTTGGTTTATTTCCAAATGAACACTGGATTATATTAATCAGGGATTGTAGGGCTGTTTATAATTCTCAGAAACATACGAATTGGCCTGGCACAAATAAAAAAATGTCTACTAATCCAATACGTACAGCTATGTTTTGGAAAACATTCATTCAAAGATCCGAAAAATGTTTTTCCAATAAATCAGCCCTTGTGGTTAAATATGAAAATTTGATTGTTAACCATGAATCATCCCTGAATCATTTAGTTGATCATTTGAATATTTCTATGGTAACCCGAGAGATTTCGGACAACCAATTTTTCAACCGCCTTTCAAAGGCAAATCAAGAAATACATAAAAATATCATCCTCGCTCCCTGTATTGATCATGTTAATAAATGGGAAAGCTACTTATCAAAAAAAGAAATCGATAAGATTGAATATATATGTGGAGGAATGATGATTCAAGTTGGATATAACAAAAAAGGTGACAATCTTGTAGTTTCACAAAAGGTTTTTGTTCAACTATTAATAATTGCCAATAATTTTAGAAGGTTAATTAAAAAGATTTATTTTAAATGTTTATCCATAATATAACACCTTCTATTTTTCATTCAATGCACAGATGAGAACACTCTATAAGCACATAATATTTGAAATACGTTTTGTTTTGAAATACATCAAAGCCTTAATATATGGCTTTTTATGGATGAACAAGTATAATAACATTGCTGAATTTTGCCTGTTTATTGGCTACCCTAGAAGCGGGCATAGCCTGGTAGCCTCCTTGTTAGATGCCCACCCAGAAATAATTATGGGTATGGAATGGGGACTAATGCAGAACCTTAAAGCCGGATACAAAAGGTACCAGATATTTTACAGCCTACATATGAACTCCGTCTATTATAGGGAAAAGAAAAATAATGTATGGACAGGTTACAACTATAAGGTTGAGAACGGTTGGCAAGGAAAATTCAGCACCCTGAAAGTTATTGGTGACAAAAAAGGGGGAAGGACATCAATTGATCTGAAAGAGGATTTTTCACTCCTTGAAAAATTAGAAAATAAAGTAAAATTAAAACCCAAACTAATCCACATAGTAAGAAATCCATTTGATATTATTACCACAATGACCAATCGGTCAAACGAAAAGAAGTCTCCAGGGAGAGAGGTTAAATCTATTGACTTGCTACCTTTTATTAAAGGATTCTTTGACCGGACCGAGGTAGTCCATAAATTAATAGCTGAAAAGAAATACGATATACTGAATATTTACCATGAAGATTTTATTGCTGACACCACTTCAAAGCTTGAAGAAATTATACGATTCTTAAACCTAAAAGCAGATAATGATTATCTCAGGAAATGTTCAGAAATTGTTTACGAATCACCAAAAAAAACACGCTATTCTGTTGAGTGGACAAAAGAATTAATCACTTATGTGGAAACTAAACTCAAAGATTACCCTTTGCTGTCACATTATCAGTACAAGGATTGATTCCATGTGCTGATATTGTAAAACGATTTTTGGTATCTGGAGAATTGATATGAAAGTTTACCTGGTTTTTTGATGATAAAAAGTGAAAATACATTAATTCCTTGTTTGAAAATAGATCTAGCAAACTCCCGTTTTCCCATAATACCTCCCACTCATTTATATTTTGCTTCAAGTAATAAAGATCTGATCGAATAACTGAAGAAAATTTGTGAGCTTTAATTTTTCTCGTGCTGATTAATTTATTGAGTACATCATTGATATCATTTGGCAAAGGCAACCTTTTTAAAACTTGATATTTAACCCTGCGTTTCAAGGTTCTGGGTTCATTGCCACATAATAATTTACCAATCAGATTAGAGCGCTCATCAATAGCATAGTGCCTATTCACATCCCGAAAAATAGATTTATAAGAAAATATTCTTTTGTACAAATTATTTATTTCCTGAGTATTCTTGTACAACACAAAATGCCCAGGAAAATAATCATCCCGTGCAGAAATAATATCATTCTGCTCAAGCAAACTGGTGTTCATGAATCTGGATAAATCCCCATAGATCAAATCAATATCTGAATAGCCCCAATATGCATATTCCGAAAGATAATCATTGAAGATACAACCAAAGGCTGGCCTGAAATCACATAACTTATATGGATATTTGATATCTATCCTTATTCCAAGTTTTTTACTTGCCATGCAATTGAAATCTGCTAAATCAGCCTTATGAATTTTCACATTCCCGGGAGCTTTCGTATCTGGGTCAAAGCTTCCGTAAAGCAGCCAATTAAACTGTGGATTATGCCTACAACTTTCAATGAAATAATTAATCCATTCAATATTTCCATTAAAATAAGGTATAATGATCAAGGTCCTCATTTAATTGTTTTAATTCCTGACTTTGAAATTAAGAATTTATTAGAAAGACTTAGGTCATTTGAACTACTGAATTTCATTTTAACCTTTGAAACTTGAAAATGGAAATAGGCCAACTCTTCTTTTTGGTATTTGTTTTTCAAAATCCCTTTATTCCATACCAACTCCCACTTCTTAAGGTTTTGTTTTGAATACATAACATCGCAGGCATAGTTTAACCCAAAATACGTTTTAATCCGGCCTGCATCTGTGAAATACATAATGACATCGTTAAAATCTTTCAAACTCTCTTTTCCCTGATTTTCAGTCTTTTTACGCTCTTTTTGCACTCTACCCAAGTATTTTAACACCTTGGATTTCAAAATATGAACCTTAACTTTTGCCTGCTTGAAGGATTTATGCCAAATCAAGTTAGTGCTTATCCCAAAGGTTAATAAATTTTCATCAAAACCCCTGTAACTCTTGGATATCATGATATTTTTCCAATGAGGAGATTGCTGGAAAAGATGAACAATATCTACTGTGTTTTTTAGAATGCAAAAATGTCCAGGCACAAAGGAGTGGTGCATCGAGATTATATCATATTCTTTAAAATTCTCTGGCAGAAGTTTTAATATGTTGCCATAAATAAGGTCAATATCGCCATATCCCCAAAAAAGGAAATCTTGAATATAGTCTTCAAAAATTTTGGCATAGGTTGGTTTAAAATCACAAATTTTATAAGGATTACGAATATTTATTTTTGCCTGCAACTTAACAGAAGCCAACTTATTGAATTCTGCAAGTGACATTGAATAATACTTTATGTTTGGAGCGTCGATCTGTGACCCCAAACAATCGGTGAATATTAACCAGTTTACCTGGGGATTATATTGACAAGACTTGGCAAAATAGTCATACCATGGAGGCTTTTCCCCAAAATAAGGGATAATAATGGCAATATTATATGACATTTGGTTATCTAACATTTTTTGAAATAGATCTTTTCATCCTTCTCAAAAAGAATCTCTTGTCTGTCTTCAATCAAGCTTTTTGAATCGAGAAAATGAAAAGCAAAATATTCCTTGTTTTTAAGCAGATCAAGTAGCTTACTGTCCTTCCAGACGATCTGAATGCTTTTTTCTTTTGCACGAGCCATGCTGCGGTCTGATTTTATTAACTGCAAAAACGACACCCTTAGATGGTTGTAAATCTCCTCAGCCCAGATCACTTCGGTAAAGTCCAACAGATTGTTCTTATTTAAATTCTTCTTTTTCTCTCTCCAAAAATACTTAAATTGTTCAACCCGATATTTTGATCCGTGTTTTAAAAAAGGAAGTGACTTGATCTTAAATATTGCTTTATCCAAAATACTTATCGGGGATTTAAAATTTTCATCCAACGCCTGATATTCTGGAAACTCTAAATAATACCGAAAGTTCGATATCTTCATATATAAATTATTTACCGCTGCAGAATTCCGAAAAATTGAGAAGGGCCCGGCCATAAAATCCGACTCTGTAGAGAGCACATCAATATTTTCAAGCATATCTACTGGAAGATACCTGCTTATATCACCAAGCAACATGTCATTGTCGCAATACCCCCAAAAATCATAAGTGGTTAAATAGTCCTCAAACAATTTTCCAAATGCCGGTTTAAAATCACATAATTTATATGGATGCAGGAGCGATGGTTCTATGCATAATTTCTCCTTAGCAAGTTGATTAAAATCCTTTTTTGAAAATTTTACATTTTTTATATTTGTACTTGTGTAATTATGACTGAGATCATCTGTTAAGAACAAGAAGTTTATGTCCTGGTTTGCATTGCAAGTTTTTGCAAATGAACTAAACCAAACAGGTAATTTGCCCAGATAAATATGAATTAGACAGATTTTCATGAATTTATAACCCTACTAATATTCAATTTAAAAGTAATAATATGATATAATGCTCAAAATATGAGATAAATCTATCGATTAATTACACTAAGACCTGAACAAACCTTGCAAATAAACGTATATTTATATTACAGTACACATAAGGTGAAAAAGATGAAAAAATTTATTAGTCTCTTTATAGTTAGTTTTTGTCTATTAACAAGCTATAGTCAAGAATGGAAATGGTCGAATCAGTTTATTACTGACGGAACGGTTAATATAACTAGTATTAAAACCGGCTTAGACAATAGTGTCTATGTTGTAGGTTATTTTACTGGAACATCTCTTACCCTGGGGTCGTTTAGCCTGACCAATGATGGCAATTGGGATGGTTTTGTAGGCAAAATCGATAATGCCGGCAATGTTTTATGGCTCAATCAGATTTCGAGTTCAGACCGTGATGAAATATCATCTGTGGTAATTGTTGGAAACGACCTTTATGTATTTGGAAGTTACAAGGCAAATGTCTTTTTTAATGGCTCTAACCCCCTGGGTAACTATAACAATTATGATGCTTTTTGGGTAAGATACGACCTTGATGGCAACTTTATAAGTAACGATACTTTATTCTATGGCCCAGGAGTAGAAAGAGTAAAAGATGTGGAATATAATTCTACCAACAATGAGTTTGTAGTTCTCTCTCAGTTCAAAGATTCCATATATTATGCAGATGCTGTTGGAAATCAAAAAGTACAAGCAAGAAGTATTAGTAATAAGGACCTTATCGTGGCACTTACAAGTTTAACCGGAGTGGTTCAAGATACTCTTATATGTACAACGTCTGTACAGAATTCAATTTTCAATGATATAAGCCTAACCCCGGATAATGGTTATATTCTTACAGGTGACTTATTCGGAACTGTTTATTTTAACCAAACTGACTCCATTTCTGGAATAAATGATGCCACTCCAGATGTTGTTATTGCGCAGCTCAACAGTAGCCTGGACCTAAATTGGGCAAGAAGTGGAGGAGGTAGTAACTGGGACCATGGTAATTCCAGTGCATCTGATATCTATGGCAACATTTATATAACAGGACAAGTCCAGGGCAGTGATGTCTATTTTGACAGTACTTCTACACTGCAATCTGCCTTAATTCCAGAAGTCGGAAACGAGGATATATTTGTTACCAAATATAACACGAATGGTATTTTGCAATGGATAAAAAGAAAAGGTGATGCTGGGAAGGATGATGGATATGGGTTGGTACAATACGAGAATCTTGTACAGTTCAGCGGCAATTTTACTGGCGAGGTTGTTTTTAATGTAGATACTTTAAGAAGTTCGGGTATTGGCGATTTTAATACCAGCTTTGCCACATTTACACCTGATGGGAACGAAATAGGTGCACAAGGTATAGGAGGTTTAGGTATAGATGTTGGTCAGGCAATTGCCTTTGACAATAATCTGAATACAATAATTGGAGGATATTTTACCTCTACCAGTATTGATATTGGAGACTCGACATATGCAAATGCCAGTGGATATCAACATGGATTCATTGCATCATATTTTTATCCGTTTAATGCAGTTCTTGAGCAAACCAGTGATATAGTTTGTAATGGTAGTAATACTGCTTCGCTATTGGCTAATCACTATTTTGGTGTAGGTCCATATACTTATAAATGGAGTACAAATGTGATTGATTATAACGATTCCGTTGCCATCAACCTACCAGCTGGCACATACGAAGTAACTATAACAGACAGCAGAGATTCTTCGGCTTTCACGCAAATTGTAATTGGAGAGCCATCAGCCATTAACATTCAATTAGATTCCTCAGACCTTACTTGTTATGAATCTGGAGATGGTGCAATAACTGCTACCGTTACCGGGGGCACTCCAACATTTACCTATGCCTGGGCAGGACCATCCGGGGACAATCCAAGCGCTAAGGACCAATCAAGTCTGGTTGCTGGTGAATATGTCTTAACAGTAACTGACGCTGAAAATTGCCAGGCAAAAGATAGTATTAATGTTATGCAACCAGATAAAATCACTTTTGGTAATGTTGTTGTTACTAATGCTGATCCTGCCGGTACTGGGACAATCAACCTTGATGCCAGTGGTGGAACAGGTGCTTTCACTTATGCCTGGGTTTTTAATAGTACTGATTCTTTAATAGGAAGAGTATATG
Source organism: Bacteroidales bacterium (assembly GCA_050295515.1). Classification (GTDB taxonomy): domain Bacteria; phylum Bacteroidota; class Bacteroidia; order Bacteroidales; family UBA10428; genus UBA10428. The sequence continues at coordinate 18,280 of JBNKPU010000140.1, forward strand.
ACTCCCTTCAATATTTGGATGAAGGTGATTATATCTCATATATTACAGATGAAAACCTTTGCCAGGTCGATACAACAATTACTGTTGGTGGTGCATTGTTAAGGGTTAATCTTATTGGTACTGATGTAGCTTGTTATAATGATGGCAATGGCAGTGCATATCCTGTTATTATTTCCGGTGATAAAGGATTTGGATATACTTATTATTTCGAAGATGAATTAGGACAGGAAATCACCCCTGACGGTGATACAATTAGAAACCTTGGTCCAGGTAAATACTTTGTAACTGCAACTGAACAAGGTGGAGAAAACAGGACTGCCCTTGATAGTGTTACTATTTCTCAACCCGACACATTGGCACTGACCTTCGACTCAGACAGTGTGCTTTGTTATGGCAATTCCAATGGTGCAATTACCTTAACTGTAAGCGGAGGCAATGGATCTGTTTCTTATGCATGGTCAAATGGGGCAAACAGTAAAAACCTCTCTGGTATATCTACTGGTTGGTATTCTGTTGAAGTTACTGATGCCAAATCATGTATAACCATCGATTCTGCAGAAGTCGAAGGTCCGGATAGTCTTATCGCAGGATTGTCTTTGAGACAACCTATTAAATGCTTTGGGCAGATTAATGGTCAACTGGAAGCTATTGTATCAGGTGGAACAAGCAGTTATTCTTTCCTTTGGGATGACCCTGCAAATCAGGTAACACAAATTGCCATTAATCTAACATCTGGGGACTATTCCGTTCAAGTTACTGATGCAAATGGCTGTAAATCTAGCTCACCCGTTTATCAACTTACTGATCCTTTGCCGCTTAGCTATGCAAATGTTGACACAAATAATGTCACCTGCCGAAATGCCAACGATGGCAGTATTTCAATTACCATGGCTGGCGGAGAAGCTCCATATACATACAGTTGGAACCAGGCAGGACTAGGAGACACAAGCTTTGTTGAAAACCTTTTCCCAATATTTTATGAAGTAACTGTTACTGATGCCAATGGTTGTACAATAGATCCATTAAGCTTCTTGGTAGAACAACCCAACGTTGCCCTATCAATTGAAGAAGTAACAGCTTCGCATAAAAACAATGTTTGTTATGCTGCCACTTTAGGAGAACTTGAAGTTTCTGCTACTGGAGGCTGGGGCAATTATATATATAGCCGCGATCTTATCGATTGGCAAGACACTCCTGTATTTGATGGATTAATTGCCTCTAATTATACAATCTCTGTCAAGGATACTTTCGGTTGTGTAGTTGGAGTTAGCATCCCGGTTACCGAACCTGAAGAATTGGCTCTTAGTGTGAGTTCAAGTGGAAATACTATTGTTGTAGAAGGTCAAGGTGGTACAGGTCCTTATACCTATGCAATTGACGGAGGTGTATTTCAGACAGTCGGCTCCTTTTTAGGATTGACGGGTGGTAGCCATACCGTTGAAGTTACTGATGCAAATACTTGTGGTCCAGTATCGGAAATCATTAGCCTGACAAGTGTTGAGTTGAATGAATTGAATAAATTCCTCGATATTTATCCAAATCCATCTTCAGGCATGTTTAATCTAGAATTTAATATTCAATCAGATACTGAACTCCTGATTTCTGTTTATTCAATTATTGGATCAAAGGTATATACTAATACCAAGGTTCTTTCAGCAGGACCATCTCAAATAATCAGTATTGATTTGACAGACCAGCAAGCCGGTGTTTACCTGCTTGAAATCAACGGCGTAGTACTTGACAAAAAACTGATTGTTAAATAGAATTATTACAAGAACAAAATAATTAAAGCCATTCCGGAAAATCGGAATGGCTTTTTTTATTGCCTTAATTTTAGTTTCTCATATTGGCTGAGTTTTTTTAAGTTTGCACAGAATTAATTTTAAGGTAAATGAAAGTATTGTTACTAGGATCAGGTGGACGGGAACACGCCCTGGCATGGAAAATTGCACAAAGCCCCAAATTATCTAAATTATATATAGCTCCTGGAAATGCTGGAACAGCAGATTGTGGGGAAAATATAGATATGGCAGCTGATGATTTCAGTTCTATTGAATCATTCATGCTAAACAATGAAATAGACATGCTGGTTGTTGGTCCTGAAGATCCATTAGTTAAAGGAGTAGCAGAATATTTTAAAGCCAAGCCTGAATTTTCTAACCTCATGATTATTGGTCCGGCAAAAGCAGGGGCTATGCTTGAGGGCAGTAAGGAATACGCCAAAGAATTTATGGTGAGGCATAACATTCCAACAGCTGGATATATGCCCGTTACCAAGGAGAATTTAAAAGAAGGAATCGAATTTATGAAATCCCTTCAGCCTCCATATGTGTTAAAAGCAGATGGACTTGCAGCTGGCAAAGGAGTATTGATAATTGACTCGATTGAAGAGGCCCAAGGCGAACTTGAAAAAATGCTCGATGGTAAATTTGGTGAAGCAAGTAAAAAAGTAGTAATAGAAGAACATTTAAAAGGCATTGAAATGTCTGCCTTTGTAATTACCGATGGCGAATCATATAAAATATTACCAGAAGCTAAAGACTACAAAAGAATTGGCGAAGGAGATACCGGATTGAATACCGGAGGTATGGGATGTGTGTCGCCTGTACCATTTGCAGATAAAACCTTTTTAGATAAAGTAGAGGGCCTTGTAATTAGACCTACTGTTGAGGGACTTAAAAAAGACGGAATTGATTATATTGGTTTTATTTTCTTTGGCTTAATGAATGACAATGGCGATCCAAAGGTAATTGAATACAATGTACGTATGGGTGACCCGGAAACTGAAGTTATCATGCCTCGTTTGAAAGGAGACTTGCTAAAGGTTTTTGAAGCTGCTGCTAAAAAAGAATTATCCAGTGCACAACTTGAAATAAGCCCAGAATCTTGTACCACAGTAATGCTGGTTTCTGGTGGTTATCCCGGATCGTATGAGAAAGGTAAAGAAATTACTGGTTTGGACAAAGCCAAAAACTGTATCGTCTTTCATGCTGGCACCAAGATAAAGGATAGTAAGGTTGTTACAAGCGGAGGCAGGGTAATATCAATAAGTGCCCTCGGCAAAGATTTTAACACAGCCCTGGAGAAATCATATGCCAATACTGAAATCATTGATTTTGAAGGGAAAAATTACAGAAGGGATATTGGATTTGACCTGTAAATATAAATTTTCATTTAGCCTGTAACCCAAATTGAAAGGGGTATGAAAAAGAAATACGATTTTCTTGTTGTAGGCTCTGGAGTAGCCGGTCTAAGTTTTGCTTTAAAGGTTGCCCATAAATCCCGTGTGGCCATATTAACAAAAAACAAACTGAGCGAAACCAATACATCTTTTGCACAAGGAGGTATTGCTGCTGTCACCTATGCTCCCGACGAAATTAGGAAACATGTTGAAGATACATTAATTGCCGGCGATGGCCTTTGCAATGAAGACATCGTTAGAACCGTTGTTAGTGAGGCTCCCAGCCAAATCGAAGAATTGATCAGATGGGGAACAGAATTTGACAAAAAAGAAAGCGGAAAATTTGATCTGGCCAAAGAAGGAGGACATAGTGAACATCGTATACTACACCATAAAGACAGTACCGGGGCCGAAATTCAAAGGGCATTGTCCGAAAAAGTCATCAAACATGAAAACATCGATGTTTATGAAAACCTATTTGCTGTTGATATTATCACACAGCACCATATGGGAAGATTGGTCAAACGACGTCACAAAGATACCGAATGTTATGGCATTTATGGTCTGGACATCAAAAGTGGCAAAATAATAACTTTCCTTTCTAAGGTTACTATGCTTGCCACAGGTGGAACCGGAAACCTATATTCAACAACAACCAATCCTTCTATTGCCACTGGTGATGGCATCGCTATGGTTTATAGAGCCAAAGGTACCGTTGAAAACATGGAATTTGTCCAGTTTCATCCTACATCGCTCTACAATCCGGGTGAACGTCCTTCGTTTCTTATAACTGAAGCATTAAGGGGTTTTGGTGCTGTGCTCAAAACTTCTGATGGCAATGAATTCATGGAAAATTACGACGAGAGGGGTTGCCTGGCCCCAAGGGATATTGTTGCCAGGGCCATAGACAATGAAATGAAAGTTAGGGGTGATGATTTCGTGCTTCTGGATTGCACCCACCTTGATGGAACATTGCTTCACGAGCATTTTCCGAATATCAATGAGAAGTGCTTAAGTCTGGGTATAGATATTACCAGGGACTATATACCAGTTGTTCCGGCAGCACATTATTCTTGTGGGGGCATCAAAGTAGATGCATATGCCAGAACTTCCATAAATCACCTATACGCAGCTGGAGAAACTTCCTCTACAGGGTTACATGGTGCAAACCGCCTGGCTTCCAATTCACTTATCGAGGCAATTGTGTTTGCTGACAGAGCTGCTAAAGATGCTATATCTAAAGTTGAAGAAATAGCATTTCAGGATGACATACCTGATTGGGACGATAAAGGAGTGTCTCTTCCAGAGGAAATGGTTTTGATTACCCAGAACTATAAAGAAATGCAGCAAATTTTTAGTGCCTATGTCGGTATAGTAAGATCGAACCTTAGACTAAAAAGGGCGTTGGACAGGCTTGAAATCATCTATAAAGAAACGGAAGAACTCTACAGAAAAACAACTCTTTCTGTGAAGTTATGCGAACTGCGCAATCTGATAAATGTAGGTTACCTTATTATTAAGATGGCCATGCACAGGCATGAAAGCAGGGGGCTTCATTACAATATTGATTACCCCCCTGAGAAAGGTCTTAAAATTACAATGAGTTAACCTGGCTATTATTTGGGCTCCCAAAAACAACGTTTCGGAGATACAATTAATCCTTCTGTCTTTAGCTCCTTCATTGCCTTATCGACTTCCTTTTTATCAAGATTGCTTAATTCTGCTATTTCGCCGGCTTTAAGTGCTTTTCCGGCTCCTTTCATTGCACCCAGTACCTGATCTTTTGAACTCATTTTTTTAATTTTAAAAATAGTTAAGAGGAATTTATTTCCCAAAAGAAATTTCAAGCTCTTCTGATCCTTCCTTTTGTTTGACAGAATAATCTCCTGCTTTAAGAATTTTGAACCCAATAGATTTTGCTGCTTCACGAAGTGATATTTCTACCTTGCTTGCGGTTAGTTCTTCACAATCTTCGTTAAAATGTAAAAAAAGTTGTTTTTGGATTTCATCATCGAAACGGAGCATATACATGTTATTGTCTGCAAAGACTAAATCGTCGTAGAAATAAGTTATTTCATGTCCAATAGATTCAACAATCTGTCTGGCTTCTCCAAGGGGCCTGATTTTTATGGTCTCCATATGTATTATTTTTTAAAAGATGCAACAATAAGCTGGTAATAGAGATAGGCATTTTTTAAACTTTCGGCTTCGGCTTCGAACTGGCAAGCAACATGAAGCATATTAAACGCTTCCTCAGCTTCTGAACTTGAAAACTTCATGTCTGCTTCATCCAGGAACAGACTAAATTCATTTTCTGTATCCATTTTTGTGACAGTTCCCCTGAATGAACTGTCTGCTTGAATTTTTTCTAAAAAAAATTTTGCATTATTAATTGACATAAGCTACAACTTTAAAAATCCTACATTTTTGTATGATATATCTGTTTATCATCCATATTTGTATGTTTTCATTCCTCTCAAAATCCTTTAAAATTTATTCTCCTTAAGGCTCTTTCAACGATACAAGCTTATATGGTTTTATTTGCCATTAAATAATTCAAAAGAAATGCCATAGTAAAATTAAGAAAGAACACACCGATAAATTAAGGGTTACTTTGGGTGATTTTTACCGACAAGCAAACAAAATGGCTAACAAAACCATAGTATTCTTTGTTTTATAAATGTATGAATGAGGGAATATTCAAATCAATATTAATTGTTGGGGGAAGTGGCTATTTAGGCAGGAAATTGGCTAGTTACCTGGTTAAAAACAATTATAAGGTTACAATACTTTCGCGCAGCAAAATTGATCTACCAAAAGTAACATCTTGCATCTGGGACCCCGGAAGTGGTTTAATTGACACTTATTGCCTGAAAGGTATCGATGTTGTTGTCAATTTTGCCGGTACCGGCATTGCTGATAGACTATGGACGAAAAAAAGAAAGATTGCAATTATAAACAGCAGGGTTGATCCATTAAACTTTTTGTGTAAAAAATATCTGGAGATCGAAAACAAACCCCAAAAAATAATATCAGCAAGTGCTGTAGGGTATTATGGACATCGCCCGGGAGAAAAACTTTTAGAAAAAAGTGGTCCTGGTGAAGGATTCTTACCTCAAGTTTGTGTTGCCTGGGAATCTGAGGTCGATAATTTCATGAAACTTGGAATCAATGTGCTTAAAGCCAGGTTAGGTGTTGTAATAGCAACAGATTCAGGTTTTGTTACAAATATCAGGCGTTCACAGAAGATTGGTGCCAATATATTGTTTGGTAAAGGAGATCAAAATATACCCTGGATATCACTTAAAGATTTTCTGCGATCTTTCAAATTTTTAATCGAAAACGATAAAAGTTCCGGTGCATACAATTTATGCAGTCCTAATTATTATAGTATTTCAAACCTTCAACAGGCAATTGCAAAAAAACACCTGAGCAATTTTCATGTGCCGGCAAAGCTTTTTAAATTAATAATGCAGGACTTTTCAGAGATCTTTCTAAATGATATGAAAGTTCTTCCTGAAAAACTGCTAAGCGAAGGCTTCAAATTTAATACCTCCCGGGTCGAAGACAGTTTGTGAATTTTCCAAATATCCAATTCCTTTATTTATTTAAATGTTTGGCTATCAACGCAGTCAATTGTGTATCATCGGCTGGTTTAGTGAAATAATCGTCGCATCCGGCTTCTATACAAGCATCACGTTCCGTCTCCTGGGCATATACTGCCTGGGCAATAATTGGGGTCTTAGTGTCTCTTTCACGAATAATCCGGGTTACATCCAGCCCACTCATATCAGCCAATTGGATGTCCATAAGAATTAAGTCAAATGCCATTCCCTGATCAATCATATGGAGGGCATCATATCCTGTACGTGCATGTGTTAATTTCACTCCCAATTCCTCAAATACCATCGCAAAGTAGCCTGCAGAATAACGGTCGCCTTCAACAAGCAATATTCGTTTGTTTTCTAAATGCTGATCTGATTTATTCGCATGTTTTTCAAGTGTTTTTTTTATGGTAGCCATGAATTTTGAACCTATTCCTTCTTCAGATTCCAACCAAAGATTGCCGCCCATGAGCTCTACCAAGGACCTACTAATGGCAAGACCGAGTCCATTGCCTCCATACTTGCGTGTAAGGTTATCTTCGGCTTGCCGGAAACGCTGAAAAATGACATCAAATTTGTCTTCGGGAATACCAATGCCGGTATCTTGTACATAGAACATCAGCTGGGAATCGCTAAATTGTTCACATCCAATTATTATAGTGCCTTCCAAGGTAAACTTTATTGCATTGTCCAGGAGATTGTTCAATACTTGCACTAACCTTTGCTTATCGTTATTAATCAGAAAATCTTCCATAGGGGGAACTAACTCAATGTTCAGGTGAGTCTTTTCAGCAGATTTTAGCCTGTATTTGTGGGCATCCATAATTTCGGCTAAAAATTCGCTCACATAAAATGTTTCAGGGAAAACATCCAGCTGACCGGCTTCAATTCTTGAGATGTCCAAAATATCATTTATTATCCGAAGCAAGTCGTCGCACCGCCCCTGGATTATTTGAATGTACTTCTTGCGTTTTTTCGCTTCCAGACTGTCATTATCCAATAAACTTGAAAACCCGATAATTGCATTCATTGGTGTCCTTACCTCATGGCTCATGTTAGCCAAAAAAGCACTTTTTAGCCGATCTCCCTCTTCAGCCTTCTCCTTGGCAATTAAAAATTTCAATTCGGTTTCTTTGATTGGTGTAATGTCCCTGCCTATGGCAAATAATGTTGATTCTTCTGTAAAGCCCTGGATTGTCCATGATAACCAAATCTCTTTTCCTTCGGGAGTAATGTATTTGCTTTGAACGGATTTTACAATATCAGTATCTCTTAGCTCTTCAAATATCTCATGTTCAGCTATGCCATTTTCTTCCAACCGAAAAAAATCGACCAATTTTTTGTCCAAAAGATCCTTCTCATTTATTCCCAACACTTTTTGGAGGGCTGGATTTGTCTTAACAAAACGACCATCCTGATTAATAATACATATTAGGTCTATGGATAGATTAAATAATTTATCCAGTTCATTCCGGCTGCGGATTGTCTGGGTTACATCATTAAAAATTATAGCAAACCGGCCCTTATCAGAAGAATATACAACCGATTCGAAATACTTATTGCCTTTTTTTACATGCTTGATATAAAACAAAGGTTTCTCATATTTTATAACTTGTTCATACCTTTCATACCAACATTCTTCCAAATCAGGAAATACATCTCTGGAGGTTTTACCGACAACCTTCTCGGCAGGAATTCCCAACAACCTTTCGAAGGCAGGATTCACAGAAAGGTATTTAAAATTTACAGGATTATTTTCCTCATCATACATCATCTCACAAACAGCAAAACCACTTGCCATTTCAATAAAGAGTTGGTAAAATTCGTCCTTGCTTTTTAACAGTTCCGAATTAATAATCTTGAAATTTTCATTGACCTTTACCAACTGCTTGTTCAGATTGGAGTAACTATCTTTTTGTACCCTGAGTTCATGGTTGATTTTCTCGAGCTTATTCTGTTGTTCAACCCTTTCGGTAACATCGATGAGACAGAAAGCAGTATATTTTTTATTGTTCAATACAATTTGTGATGTCCTAATATCAAAATAGATAAGTTCATTCTCTTTGTTGGATACACTAAATTCCTTTATCTCTGTAAAAGTAAGCCTGCCCAGGTTTTTAAGCACTTTATCCGGCTCTGTTTCTCGGGTAAGGAAAACATTAAGCGGCTTGCCCACGATCTCATCCTGCAAGTATTTAAGGCTTTCGCATAAGGCTTTATTGATCAAGAGTACTTCAAGGTTGTCTGGTGAAGTTATTGCTATTCCTTCTTGGACAGAGTTAAATATTGTTTTATAACTAATAGTGTTCTGCGCCAGACTGTCTTGCAAGCCTTCCTGTTGTTCCAAAAAACTAATCAAGGAATGCCCGTCGGAATCTATCTCAGAAACCAAAATGATCAATCCTTGTGAAATGTCCTTAAAATTAATTGCGGACAAACGCAACTCAACAATAAGCTCAGAACCATCTTTCTTTTTCCATGATGTTGCATATTTAATCTCTGGCAACACTTCGAATTTGGCGTGGAGATCTGTAAAAATCTGTGTGTAGAAATCTTTATCAATAAAAAGCTCATCTATTGTTTTGCCCAGTAGTTCTTTTGAAGTGAACCCTGTAAGCATACTTAAATGCTTGTTCAGATAATAAATTTTATTCTCGCTTAAAACCACAATCCCTAAGGGTACCGATTTAAAAATATCTCCCAGAAAATGTTCCTTGTGTTGCAGATCAGTAATAATTTCTTCTTCGTCATCTATTTGGTGGAAAAGCCAGAATATTATGCCGTCTTTTTCGGGGAGTTTTACTATGTCTATATGTAAATAGCGAAATCCATAATCTTCACACTTAATTCTGGCAATTTCAAAACCGAGGACCCTTTGTTCTGAATTCAGGTATTGCTTAATGAGATCATGATCTGCCGGGAAAACGTCCAGAATATTGTCTCCGATACAAAATGGTTTCCTGAAACATGACAATAACTTCTCCTGATCATCGGTATAAATGATCTGGCCTATACTGTCTGTTGTGATGATGCTGATTGAGAAGCCTTGCCGGATTTTTTGTATAACAGCTTCCTGGTTATATCCCTCTGCCAGAGGTTCCAATTTAAGCAAGATGCAGGCATCCTCCTCAAAATTAAGGTGCAAGGCATTAAGTTTGAACTTTTTATTATGTGATCCCAGGTTGCAAATACTGCTGCTCCCCTCCCTGTTTGGGCAATCGTTGCAAAGTCCTTCCTGGTTGCATATTTTTTCATGAAAATTAACGCCAATAATGTCCTGATTGCTTTGTCCAAGGGCTTTTTGTGCCGCTTCATTTAGGTCGATCACACACCAATCCTTATCCAATATCAAAGCATGATCAGTGATGTTGTGGACAATATTTCCCAATTCTGTTAGATGCAGATTCATCTCAATAGCCCAACGGTTGAATGCGTCTATTAAATTACGAAAATGTGGGTGCTCGATCAACAAATTATGAGTGATATAAGTCACTCATGTAAAATATGCCTGAATAGTATGTTTTGTTTATTTGCTCAAGGTGTAGCTTTGAATATTATCGAACAAATCCCCAGACATTTGTGTGATAGGCATAGAGAAAACTATTGCTGTACCCGAGGTCTCTACCTTTTTTACTTCTTCCTCAATTTGAGGATAAAGCGAAGATTTTGTTTTCGCTAGGACTATAGTTCTTTCCAACCGAATAATTTTGTCTCTTTCTTTCCGCATTGATAGGACATCGGGAATTATATTTACACTATAGACAAAGTTTTTTTCGAGCAGATCGATGGAGATACTCTCCGCCTCTTCCCTGCAACTAGAAATAATGTACACTAGGATCATTTTTTTAGTATATAACAATTAAAGTCTATGTCTTGTTTACTCACCTAGAAAAAGACAAATCTACTCAAACCTGATTTTGCTCATATAGTATACATTGCGCTTACGCTTTACGTCATCGTCTTCTTTGTTTTTAATCTTCTGATAGCCATAGGAAAGAAAATAATTGTCGTACCAAAAAATCAGGTTAGAAAAAGATCTTTTGGTTTTGTCTCCTTCATAGGAGGTTTCTATTTCATCCGACTCAAAATCATTCGTGATTGTACCAGCATAATCAATTGCTTTTGTGTAAACCTTGTTCCGGCTGGCAAAAGCCAGCTTAAGCGAATTTTCGTGTTTTTCGGCTATCGAAATAAACTTTTTTACATAAAAGGGTTTATAGGCCTGCCACATTTCAAAAACCTGGTCCCAGACCAGCTTTCCTCCCAGATCAAACCTGGCCATCATGGCATGGGTATACTGATAACCATCAAATACGGTATTGGTGTAAGTAGTTGTGGTTGCAACACCGTTAACAAATGTTGTTGTGGTATAGGTTTCAGTCCTGTATGTAGGGTAATAGGCCTCACCCAAGAAGATATATCCATTGTCAAGCTGAACGATTTCATGAGGGACTATCCTGTAGTTAATGGCAAATTCCTTTCCCCGGCTTTCTTTTCTTTTCTTCTTTTTCTCAATTTTTTCCTGTTTCCTCTCGGGCAGATAAGACAAAAAATTCTCCAGGTCCAGGAAGTTATAATATTCCATAAAACTCAGACGTTCATGGTCGAACTGACAAAAGAACATGCCTTCAGAGGAACTTGTAGACTTGGTCGAATAGGTTCCGGTAAATATGTATTTTTCGTCACTTAATCTAGATGCAGTAAGGCTAACAATATTTTTATCGACACTCTTGGTGAAGTTAAAAGTGCTTAACAGTTCGCCATTGTCGTTAAACTTATTGATATACACAGCACTTGTTTTTTTATCTATTAAAGCCTTGATGTACAAAAACACTTCGCCAGATTCTTCAAGGACCTGAAAATCCATGAGCCTTATATTCTTGGTTTTTACCCTGCTTATTGTAATGGGTACAATCTTTTGTTTGCCGGTTTTCCAGTTTACCGAAAACAAAAAAGGGGAATTTTTAAGATAGCCCCTGAAATAAGCATAGTCGCCAAGTACTGCCATACCCTTTAAGTAAGCCTTTTTGGGTATTTGTCCCTCGACCTGGCTTACCTTCATATTTTTAGCTTCGATACTCAGGAGAGTGAAATTGCCCTTGCGGTCTTTAAACAGGCTGTGCAACCTTTCTTCGTTCGAAAAAGATTCATCGCGGTATTGTTTCTTGTGCAATAAGATGCGTTTAACGTCTCTTTGTTCCAGCTCCGAATTGTACAGGTCAAATTTCCATTCTGTTTGGTTGCCTTCATTGCTTATTTTACGCGTCGAAACAATGAATCCGGTTTTCCCAAAGTCATTGATCTGCTCACCGGTATATCCATCTTCCAGTTCCAGCTCAACCCTTTTTTCGTAGGAGATTTGGGCAATTGCCGATAGGCTGGATAAAAACAGCAACGTAAATAAAGCTATGTTTTTCATGCTACAAGGAATTGGATTAAACAACTTTCTTTTAGGGTTGAATATATGAAATATTGGGGAAAGAGGGAAACCTATTGTATGTAGGATTAAACTTCAAACAAGACAGAATATTGCTTGTCATCAGCTTTATGTCAACCAGACACTTTATAATCGGTTCTTCTAAAAGCAAGAAGCAAAAAAACATGTGATTTCAATCTTTGTATCCATCTCATGCTTTAAACAAACCAGAACTTTGAAATAACCATAATACGCTTAGTTATGGGACCGGTCGAAAGACCGTTTTTTTTTGTGTTTTACATTTTAATCCGATCTATGCAATTGCATAATCGATTAAGCTTTTCTACACATTGAATAATAGAAGGTTATTTGGTAGTACTGTTAAAACCCATAAACTTCAATCTGTCCAAAAGCTCTTAATCTGATAATCCATATCGCGGGCAAGACCTTTCCGATATTTCAACAGGCTTTTTTTCTCCAGTTTATCTTTTGTGCGATCCTGATAAAATTCGCCTGAAGGCATTATTAAATGTTTAGCCCTTTCTTGTTTATAGACTTTTTCGCGATTTATTGGATAACCATTTATTTCCTGATCAGGATAATGAGAAAACATACTTGTAATGGCTATGAGTGGATTTTCATTTATCCATGGTTTCCAGAACTTTTGGTCCAATATAAAAGGTTGTCTGCTAAAACCAGCTTGTCTGATAATCCCTTGTGCTGGCAAGGTCAATATTGAAGCCCCATAATATAGTTCCTTGTCTTTTAAGTTCTGCTTCCAGGCATCAAATATACCAGCAAGGGCAAAGGGCCGATTTTCAAAAAAGAACACAGAAGCTTGTCCATTTTCTTCCAGTATAAAATAATCAACAGGAATAATACACCTATTTTCTCTTATTGGTTTTCTAAATGCTGGTATGTTGATTATCCTGGCTTTTATTCCTTCGCTTTCTGGTTTGGTTGTTTCCCCATCAATAGGAGCAGTTGCATACATTTTTGATGAAGACTGCCAGAATGGTATTAGCCCATATTTAATATTGATAAAACTATGCCTGTCACTTGTAGTAACAGTTATGATATCATCTTGTGGATACAGGGCAAATTGTTTTTCCGGCTCCTCTTTCAGCTTGCTTGTTACCTTAAAAACTCCCTCCAGATCTTCAATTCCAGAAACCTGTCCAATTATTATCATATAGTCTTTTTTTTATACTATAAATTAAAGAATAATTAAACCATCTCATAATCTTTGATCAAAATCCTGACTTTTTTTATTGCTATTTTAAGTTGAGACTACCATGGACCGACTAATACTGGTGACGCACATGTTTTTTCGGATTATTTTACACACTACCCTAGTTTATTTTTCACTGAATTAGTTACAACGTATTTGCAGCCCAGAGTATTGATGTATTTATTACCCTACTAATCCAACTCCTAATTATGAAACATTTATTTAATTTTTTTATGCCTATAGCATTTCCTTTAAAGGATGCTATAGCTGATGTTCGACCTGAAAATCTATTATAGTCAATAAGATGGAACTGGAGTTAACTGCTCCATTGGCAGCAAAATACATCTGGTGTTTAATCCCGGAATTAAGGTTGAAGCCGCTGGAAATTACAAGGTGGAAATAACTGATGAAAAAGGAGTGGTATCTTCCCAAAGTACTGGATGCTGACCTACATTACACTTGGATATCAGGAAGTAATGAGAGACACTGACTCTACCCCTATTGGACGAAGCAGAATTGCTGTTGCAGATACTTCAACAAGTTATGCTGATGTAAGCAATAGTACCGGACAGATGATTATGCTTAATAAAAGGATTAGAACACGCCTTAAATATGAGTGATTTATCTTCAGGCATCTATTTTATTAAAATATCCAATGGTAAAGACGTAACGAACAGGTAAATAGTTAGAGCCTTCTGAAAAACACACTTTTAGCACATTATCTGCATGTTATCTTATAATTGTAGTTTAACTGTTAATAAATTAGCACTACTATAAAGCCCCAATATATCCACTCTTCGATATATTTCGCTTATATACAAGCTTTATATTTTATTTGGAAAATAACAATTAAATGCTTTTATACCAAACAACTATCTGATATTAAACGATAACAAGAGACTATAAACAGATATAATATTAGGGGAAGTCTACAATATACCGTATAAAACGCTCTCACAAAAAGATAAAACGAAATGTCAGGCATTATTGCCTGGTATTTCGTTTATAAAACTACAAATAGCATAATGGCTAAGATTCTCAAGAAAACAATTAACCTTTTTTGGATTTTTTTAGTTTCTTTTCTGCTTTTTTTTCTTTTGGAGTTTTAACAGCTTCTTTTTTAATGTTTTTCTTTGCGTCTTGACCTTTTCCCATGATATTGTTTTTAAATGTTTATATTTCTCTATTTAGGGCATAAGTCTATTCATACTCAATCAACTCAATATAAAGTTGTTCGACCTTTTCTCTTGCCCAAGGTGTTTTTCTTAAAAACTTTAAACTCGATTTTATAGAAGGATCGTAGTTAAAGCACCGGATGTTGATTATTTGTCCCAGTTCTTCCCATCCATATTCATCTACCAACCGCTCTAATATATCTGCCAACTTTACACCGTGCAACGGATTGTTTTGTTGTTGGCCGCCAGGTTTGTCCTTGTTGTTCATTCTAGTTCAAATTACATGTGTGCCTGTTGAGATTAATGGAATATTGCAAACCTGATTTATTTTTTCCAATACTTTGATCTATAAGGTAGCTATAACAGCCTTCCCCTAATCGTTGTATTTCATTTTTCAGGATTTACTATTTCAATAGCTCATTCCCATCTATTCGGGTCACCCATTTCCCCATTTTTTTCAGGATTACCTTAAAATGGTGTTCCTCATCCGGTGTAATTAGCGAAATAGCTTCGCCGGGCGACTCAGCACGGCCTGTACGTCCAATCCGGTGAATAAAGTCTTTGGGTGAACGGGGCAATTCGTAATTAATTACATAGGGTAGGAACTCGATATCTATTCCACGGGTCAGCAAGTCTGTAGCTACCAATACACGGAGTTTCCCGTGTTTAAATTTTGTGAGCAGATCGGTTCGGGCTCCCTGACTTTTTTTGCTGTGAATAGGCCATGCTTCAATTCCATTGTTGCGAAGCTTATTGGCAACCTGATCGGCCCGTTTAATAGAAGAGGTGAAAATCAACACCTGATTCATTTTCTTGGTTTTTATGAGGTGCCTTAGCAAAGGGCCTTTCTTCTCATCTGAAACATGATAAGCTACCTGTTGGATCAGATCAATAGGGTCTTTTTCTTCATCAATCTTAATTACCTGCGGATTGTGCAATAAAAGTTGCTTAATGTTCTGGATATCCTCATTTAGCGTAGCTGAAAACAATAAGTTTTGACGTTTCTTTGGGAGTTGGGCAAATAATCGGTCCATCTCATCCTTAAAACCCATATTAAGCATTTTATCAGCTTCATCAAGCACGAGGGTATCAATATCCGATACATGTACGGCATTTGCGTCCAACAACTCCAACAGGCGGCCAGGGGTTGCCACTAAAATTTTTGTTCCTTGCAATCCTATCATTTGAGGATTGATGGATACACCACCAAACACGGCTTGTGCTTTAATAGACTCTGGAAGCCCCTGACTAAAGAGCTTAAAAACTTCCAATACCTGAATGGACAATTCGCGGGTAGGCACTAAAACCAATACATTAACATGGCGGTTTTTTGAGTCCTTCGCTTTCAGCTGGTTCATTAACAAGGGCAATACATAACTGGCCGTTTTTCCTGCACCGGTCTTAGCAATTCCCAGCACATCCTTCTTTTGAATTATGGCAGGTATTGCTTCCTTCTGTATTGGATAGGCTTCAGTATAATTCTGACTGTTAAGGGTTTTTAATATAGTTTCGGGTAAGCCTAAAAGAGAAAACGACATAAATACGTATTTTTCAAAATAATGCGTAAATGTACGGGAATTATGGATTGGGATTGTGTTAATTCCAAGATTTTATCTTAGAACAATTGCTATTCACAAGAAGATCTACATCCTAAACCAGGTCAGTAACCCATTAAACCGCGAATAAGAGTCTAGAAACAGGAGTTTTCCTTATCTTTACGCTCCAATATATTGTGCCCAAATCGAGTCTCCGATAAATATATAACTGGCCGGTGGCATTGATTGGATTGCGCATGAGAAATCAATAAACAAATCTTGTTCTGAATGAATTCTTTTTTACAATTTGACCTTCCAAATCCATTGATCAATGCTATTGTTGAGTTAGGTTTCGATAGCCCCACTCCCATGCAGGAGAAAGCCTTTTCGGCGATTCGAAGTGGAAAGGATATTGTAGGCATTGCACAAACCGGAACCGGAAAAACCATGGCCTATGCGCTCCCCATTCTGTACGACTTAAAATTTTCAAAACAAATACCGCCCCGTGTAGTTATTCTGGTGCCCACACGTGAGTTGGTTCTACAGGTAGTTGATATGGTGGAAAGTATCAGTAAATACATGAATATTCGGGTATTGGGCATCTTTGGCGGTAAAAATATAAATGTGCAAAAACAAGCCATATTAGAAGGCACCGACATTTTAGTAGCCACGCCGGGCCGCTTATACGACATTGCACTGAGTGGGGTCCTAAAGCTCAAAACAGTAAAAAAGCTGGTAATTGATGAAGTGGATGTAATGCTGGATGCTGGATTTCGACATCAATTAAAAAATATCCTTGAACTTCTTCCACAACGCCGTCAAAACATCATGTTTTCTGCTACTATGACCCAGGAAGTAGACCTACTCATTGATGATTATTTTATCGCACCAAAACGCATATCCATTGGTATCAGTGGCACACCATTGGCCAAAATTGAGCAGCAATGCTACGCGGTCCCAAATTTTTATACCAAAGTAAACTTACTATCTGCCTTAATAACCGATCAGGATACATTTAAAAAAGTATTGGTTTTTGTTTCAAGCAAGAAAATTGCCAACCGCTTGTTCGAAACCCTGGAAGAAAACTTTGCTAGTAATATAAGTGTAATTCATGGGGATAAAAGCCAGAATTACCGGATAAAATCCATCAAACACTTTGAAGAAGGTATACATCGTATTCTGATTGCTACGGATGTTATGGCACGGGGACTTGACTTCAACAAAATATCGCATGTGATAAACTTTGACACACCAGATTACCCCGAAAACTATATCCACCGTATAGGACGTACAGGCAGAGCAGAGGAGAAGGGTAAATCAATCCTGTTTTTTACCGAAAAAGAAAAGGAAATGAAGGAAGCTATTGAAAAAATGATGGATTATCAGATCCAACAGCTTGATTTTCCTGAAGAAGTTGAAATATCACGAGAACTTATCCCTGAAGAACGCCCTAAAATAGTTGGTGTTCCTTCTCCTCACAAAAAAGAGACAATAGCAAAAGGAGCTGCCTTTCACGAAAAGAGCAAGAAGAACCAAAAAACCAATCAAGGAGGCTCGTATCTACGTAAGATGAAAAAATATAAAAAGACTAAAACCAAAGGAGATAAAATTGCCAATCAGCGTAGGAAAAAGAGATAGAAGAATAACCACCAACAAATTAATTTAGCTTTTATAGTAACTTTGAACTTTCAAGATCCATTTAAGCTGATTGTTCGAAGTTCTCAAGCTATAAACATAACAGCCTGAAAACAAAAAAGATCGAGAACTATGTTCTCAATCTTTTTCCCTTATTCGTAGTCCGTAGGGGAATCGAACCCCTGTTACCAGGATGAAAACCTGGCGTCCTAACCCCTAGACGAACGGACCATTTTAGCGTTTCATCTTGAAATCGGTTTGCAAAAGTAGTAGAATTTTATTTCGCTGCAAATATTTTTTGAAAAAAATTACGCCCAGGTAATATTTATTTCTTTTATGGTAGGATCTTCCTTTTTTTGCACAATATCTATCTGTACATTATTGCAACCCGAAATTTCCAGCGCTTTCTCAATCCAACCTGCAATACGGTGTTCTATAACATCATATTTCCGGTCCATCTGAGAGAGTTCCAAGTTAACACTTTTCATATCGCTATGTGTGACAATAATTTCGCAAGGCCGGTAATAGGTTGAAAAAACCCGTGATGCTCTCTGTATTATATATGCTGGTGATGCAGCCTTGACAAAAATCTTGTAAATTCCGGTTAGCGCTTTGTGTGCACTATACCTTCCCGACTCCCAGGCACCCTTATGTTTGTTCCCCTGAAAGAAGAAGTCACTTAACTTAACAGTTGGTTCCAGTGCCCCATCTTCAACCATGTACCATTTTGTGGCATCTACCGGTCCGGCAAAAATCTCTTTGGCAGTTGGGTTTAGCGAATCAATCCATTTAATAAAATCATTGGGATATTTAGACTTTACAAATTCTTTAATAGCTACAACAGCAGTTCCTTTAACCTCCATAACATTTAAAATTTATTTACAATTTAAGAAAAATTCTGTGAATACATACTATGTCATTAAGGGCATAAAAGAATTAAATCATCATTGGTTTTGCCATCGAATGTGCCAGAACTCATAAATAAAAAAATCTGTTTGTCATTGGATTTTAGGAAGGAAAGTTCATGCTTTAATTGGTCAATATTATTTACAACTTTTAAATTACTCGAACCAAAAGCATTTTTGATATCATCATTTTGTATAGGATCAAGTTTTTTTTGAGCAATAACTTCCGGGTTGCAATAAACTATCGCATGGTTCGCCTGATTGGTTGTATCCTTATAATCTTTAAGAAATTCTTTGTTCAGGCTGCTAAAAGTATGCAACTCAAATATGGCATTCAGGGAATAATCTGGATATGTTTTACGAACAGCATCAATGGTTGCTTTGAGTTTGGAGGGAGCATGGGCAAAATCGATAAACATCAGCCTTTGATCGTCTTCATGGATCTTTTGCAATCTCTTTGCCGAACCTTTAAATGACGCAATGGCCGCATAAAATTGAGAACTCTCTATTCCAACTGACGTGCATACCTCTTTGGCTGCAGAAAGGTTGACCATGTTATGCTCACCAAAAACCTTGACCTCATGTTTTTCTCCGCTTTCAGTTATTAATGAAACCTTGTTCCTAATCAGGTCGTGTTTATGTATCCCATAAGGAATTATCTTTAGGTCCTTCCTGGCACAATTCCTCACAACATCGCAAACTTCTTCATCTGTTTCGTTATAAATAAGTGTACCATTTTGCTCAATAATATTTATGAGGTTCCTGAACTGCTGTTTGTAAATGTCATAGGTTGGAAATACATTGATATGGTCCCAGGCTATACCATTAATAATTGCTACATGCGGCTTGTAATGCATGAACTTAGGCCTTAAGTCAAGTGGCGAAGAAAGATATTCGTCGGCCTCAAAAACAGCGATCGCAGAATTGTTGTCTAACGAAACCATGGTATCAAATCCTTCGATAATGGCCCCCACCATAAAATCGAAGGGGAGTTTGCATGTTTTAATAACATGCATTACCATAGAAGTTACTGTTGTTTTTCCATGGCTGCCGGCTATGGCAATCCGTTTTTTGTCTTTTGTCTGTTCGTAAAGAAATTCAGGATAGGAATATATCTTAAGCCCCAGATGCTGAGCTCTTTGCAGTTCAGGATTATCCTTTCTGGCATGCATTCCCAAAATAACAGCATCGATTTCTGCACTAATTTTCTCCGGAAACCATCCTTCGGCACCTGGAAGTAATCCTGCACTTTTGAGCCTCGAAAACGATGGTTCGGCAATTTTATCATCCGATCCGCTAACATGATACCCTTTTTTTGCCAATGCCAATGCAAGATTATGCATGGCTGCACCACCAATTGCGATAAAGTGAATTCTCATCTTTCTTTTAACTATAATTTGTTTTTATTGTGAACAACCTTTAAATGGTTATTGCCTGATTCGGGAAAAGGGTCATCAACCACGCTTATTTTTTCAAGTACCTTCATTTTTTCAAGCACCAATTTTACGGAGAGCATAGTTACACTGGGATACTCAAAAAGATCTTCTGTAAAAATACGCGAAGCGAAGTAATATATATCAGCCTCCTCAAGGTTATTGTTATTGAGCTCTTCATGTGAGCGGATACAGCAATAATAAACAAAGATTAAATCGGGAATGTCATCAGGGTAATTTAGAACCTTTTGAATAAAATTTGTCTGCTCAAGCATCTCCTTAAACTTGTCATTTTGTCCATTATTAACAAGTTCGAAAAGATAGAAAGCTGTAACAAAAAGATTCTCATGCAGAGCATGGTATAAATTTTCAGCCTTTTCTATTATTTGTCCTGTCTCAGCATCGATACCCTCATCATAAAGCAATGCAAAAAGATAATTATAAAAGGTGCGACTGTCGGGAAATTTCTTGACATGTCCCAATAGTTCGTCATAGTTAAACAACTCGCTATTTGCTTCAATTTTATCTAAAATTGCCCTTTGTTCTTCAGAAATATGATTTTCAAAACTAATTTCTTTATCCCCTATAGTATAATCAATCAGGTCTATCGATTCAAATTTCTCCCAACCTCTAGCGTTAAAATATAGTTTATTAACAACGGCTATATTTGCTTCAGGAACCTCCTCTATTATTTCGTCAATTTTAGAACTAAAATCAAACTCTTCATCAAAGAATCCGGGAATTACTTGTTCAATATCATCATCAATTATCTGGGCTACTATTCCCGGATCTATTTCATCCTCGTCTTCATCGGGATAAAAAATGCTGAAATTGCCTTCCCCTGCCGTTTTCATTAGCTTATCAACATCGCTTTTAAAAGCAACAGCTGTGTCATAAAAAATAGCCGGCTTGCCATCTATACCGCATTCTATTTCAACCAGAGGTATTTCATCAGTATCTTCTTCAAATATATATTGAGCAGTTTTCCATTCATCAACCGGCGAAAAACCAAACTCTTCTGCCCATTCCAACGCTGCAAATACAATGTTGTGGGCAAGTTCATATGGAATTTCAATGAACTCCAAAAAATCATTGTCAATAATCTGTTCCAGATCATCGGAAAAAGCATTGAACCGGCACATTACATCTTTAACTCCATATAATGCCAGATCAACCAATAATACAGCATATGTAAGGTTATTGTTTACATGTGTCCTAGTTACTACAAGATGCGCAATGTTTAGATCCTGCCAAGCACTATTTATGTAACATTTCGATATCGGGAGTTTTCGAGCCCTTTCTTTAATAAGCTTCCCATCTGATTGTTTTATCTGCTGTTGTTTATTGCTTTTTTTCTTTGGCATAATCAGTCTTTAGTTTTCCAACCATAAACATATGTTTATGTTATTAACAAAGATAATGTTATAGTATATACAAGAATACAGCTAAAATAGTTTCTTTTAAAAAGTTTTAACCTCTAAAACTATTTTATACAGGTATATTACATGTGAGTTAGAATAAGAGTGTGGTTTTATGCTGCGCATAAAACAAAAAAACAGTGTAGTGTTCATCGCTCTCGCTCTTCACACTCACACTGTTTTTGTACCCGGAGCCGGGGTAGTTCATTTCTTAATAACAGGCTTGTTTTATTTCCTTTAAGAATTGTTTTGCCTTATCTCCTTGTGCTGGTGTCACTTTATAGGTTGTGTATCTTGAATATCTAGATTGATCATCTAGCCATTTATATTGTGGTGCAATTTTAGATAATTTCGCCCATACTAATCTCTCTCTAGCAGCATGCCTACCAGCCATTTTATATGCTGATTTCACTTCATATATATTGGTGCAGGTAATACCATTTAATTCGCATGGCAGGAGAACATCTTCTACATAATGGATAGCTGAGTAAAAAGCTGTAGTAATTACCCAATCAAAATATATTTTACCATTATGTAGTTCCTCTGATAGTTTTTGGTTTCTTTCACCGTGTGTTTTTTTCTTGCTCACTAAAAACTTCTTTATATCCAAATCCATCTTCCTCTAACAATGATATGTCCAAATTATTTGCTGAAACCAAACCTAAATCAAGGTATTCGTCAAATAATTTGGAGTATATATCTTTTATCTCAAACATCTTACTATATGCTAATTGGATAAATTTATCATTATTTAAAAATTCATCTGAAACAGAAATTATAACACTTGGTTTACTAAAAGAAAGTTTAATATGTAATGAACTTACACAATATTTATATTTTGTAAGGTAAGAAATAAGCCTTTTGGATAAAATATAAATTTGATTCGCCCTCTGGGTAAATTTTTCAACCTCTTGCTTTACAATATTTGAAATAAAATCTTGTTCACCTGAATTTTTTCCATCAGTAAACCCTTGAGTATAAGCTTCAGCGACTACATCTACATGATAATAGCCTGCCGAACTTTTATCTCTAACTACATTTTTATGTTTAGAAAGATATTGTTGAAATGAATCCGAACCGGTTTGTGCAGTTATTAAATCCATCGTCAAAGTCGTTTTATTAATTGCCACAAATGTAACATTTGTATTTGTTTGTAATACGGTAATTTAAACAAAAAATTGTTAAAAACGTTCACTACTCTATCATTTTTTACGTAAATGATTGAAAAAGTTACATATAATTCTGCAATTTAGAATTAGACTAATGTTTAATCAAAAGAATTCCTCGAGGCTTTGCCCCGGGGTAGTTCATTTTCGTAAAAAATTAATTTTCGCCCCCTAAAAAAAACAAACCCCTTGAATCGCCTGTAGAATCAAGGGGTTTTTGCATTAATTGTACCCGGAGCCGGAATCGAACCGGCACGACCGAAGTCACTGGTTTTTGAGACCAGCGCGTCTACCTATTCCGCCATCCGGGCATTTGAGTAGACTTATGTTTTTTCGTCTTCCCGACTATTACTGCCTTTTATTGAATTTTTCCTCGATGGCGTAATAGTCCTGCCCTTCATGCTGGCTCAAGCTTAAATCAATACTCCGTGTATTGATTTTTTTTAAGCTTGCCCTGCCATCCGGGCATTTGAGTAGACCTTTAATTTTGGTTTGCGAAGATAGATATTTGTTTTGTTAGAAAAAAATTTTTCTTGAAAACATTTGGCAAGCCACACTGTTATTTAGAGACAAGGCTTAGTGATGTAACGGCTTCGTTGCATTGCGTATTTTTGATGTTAACAACCCAGGGAAATTGTTGATATCTATTTTATATTTTTTTTAGGAAAAAGGTTGGTTTTTTAATCGTTGTTTTTTATACTATAGAAGGGTACAAATAGCTAATAATCAGCTTTTCAGGCGATTAAAGATTAAAGTTAATAACTTATCCGAAATGTTAAAAACTACAAGCCAATCGGGATTGTCCGAAAGATTTTCTCGCCTTAAATTGCAAGTCAAAATTGGGGGGCTCTCACTTAATATTATTGTTCACTTTACCAGTACCTTAAAAAAATTAATACGCAAATGCAAGCCGAAGAAACAAAATTAAAAGTAGAAACTGCAGAGATGGAAGTTAAGCAAAACGTAACGGAAGATTCCGGCTCAAAGAAACAAACGTACACTTATGAAGAAGCAATGAAAAGCTCAGTTGAGTATTTCAAAGGGGATGAACTTGCTGCAACAGTGTGGATTAACAAGTATGCACTTAAGGATTCATATGGTAAATTGTTTGAGAAAAATCCGGACGACATGCACCGCAGGTTGGCCAAAGAGCTTCATCGTATAGAAAAGAAGTACCCAAATCCATTAAGTGAAGAAGAAATTTTTTCGGTATTAAAAGATTTTAAGTATATCGTTCCCCAAGGTGGACCAATGACCGGTATAGGAAACAACTTTCAAATTGCATCCCTGTCGAATTGTTTTGTGATTGGCAACGAAGGTCCTTCTGATTCTTATGGTGCGATTATGAAAATTGACCAGGAACAGGTCCAACTAATGAAAAGACGTGGTGGTGTTGGACACGACCTATCCCATATACGCCCAAAAGGCAGCCCGGTATTGAATAGCGCTCTTACTTCAACTGGTGTTGTACCTTTCATGGAAAGATATTCTAACTCAACTCGTGAAGTAGCTCAGGACGGACGTCGTGGGGCACTTATGCTGAGCATTTCTATTAAGCATCCGGATGCAGAGCATTTTATAGATGCTAAATTAACTCCAGGAAAAGTTACTGGTGCAAACGTTTCAGTAAAAATAGATGATGAATTCATGCAATGTGTGGTTGACGGTAAACCTTATACTGCGAAATACCCTGTAGATTCTGAAAACCCAACATATACAACTGAAGTTGATGCTAAAAAAATATGGAACAAAATTGTCCATAATGCATGGAAATCTGCAGAACCTGGTATACTTTTCTGGGATACAATAGCCCGCGAAGCAGTTCCTGATTGCTATGCAGATTTCGGCTATAAAACTGTTTCTACAAACCCTTGTGGCGAAATTCCACTTTGCCCCTACGATTCTTGCCGTCTTTTGGCAATCAATTTATATAGCTATGTTGAAAATCCATTTACTCCAGAGGCCAAATTTAACTTTGACAAGTTCAAAAAACATGTTCACACCTCTCAAAGATTGATGGATGATATTATTGACCTTGAACTTGAAAAAATCGATGCAATTTTAGGGAAAATTTCAAAGGACCCTGAAGAACTTGAAATCAAACGTGTAGAGAAACAACTATGGGAAAACATTAGGCTAAAAGCAGAAGAAGGCCGTAGGACTGGTATTGGTATCACAGCCGAAGGTGACATGCTTGCTGCTTTAGGGCTTCGCTATGGTAGCGACGATGCAATTGATTTTTCTGTTGAAGTACATAAAACTGTAGCTCTTGAAGCGTATCGCTCTTCAGTATACCTGGCCAAAGACCGTGGCTCATTTGCTATATATGACACCACTCTTGAAAGAAACAATCCTTTTATTCAGAGATTGCGCAATGAAGATGATGATCTTTACCGCGATATGGTGAAATACGGACGCCGTAACATTGCTCTATTGACTATTGCCCCAACAGGTACTACAAGTCTGATGACCCAAACCACCTCTGGTATCGAACCTGTATTCCTACCAGTATACAAACGCCGCCGCAAAGTTAATCCAAACGATTCAAGTTCCAAGGTTGCCTTTGTTGATGAGATTGGTGATTCATGGGAAGAATACAATGTGTTCCATCATAAATTTTTGACCTGGTTAGAAACCAATGGTTATGATGTTGATACTGTAAAGAACTATTCAGACGATGAATTAAACCCAATTCTTGAGAAATCACCTTATTACAAAGCCACTTCGAACGATGTTGATTGGTTGAAGAAAGTAAAAATGCAGGGTGAGGTTCAAAAATGGGTGGACCACTCCATTAGTGTAACTATCAACCTTCCTGAAGATGCAAAAGAAGAATTGGTTGGAGAACTATATGTAACAGCTTGGCAAAGTGGCTGTAAAGGTGTTACAGTTTATCGTGATGGTTCACGTTCAGGTGTACTAATCAGCAACGATAAAAAGAAAGATACCCCAACAGAACTACCAGCCGGAAGCTTCAAGAGACCAAAAGTCCTTGATGCCGAGATTATCCGTTTCAACAACGAAAACGAAAAATGGATTGCTTTTGTAGGAATTAATAATGACCGTCCTTATGAAGTCTTTACCGGTCTTGCTGACGAAGAAATGTTCCCAATCCCAAAATCAATCAAAAAAGGCAAAATCCTAAAAACCCGTGACGAAAACGGAGTATCAAGATATGACTTCCAGTACACCGATAAATTCGGATATAAAAATACATTGGGAGGGCTATCTCATATGTTTGACCAGGAATACTGGAATTATGCAAAACTGATTTCATCGGTACTGCGTCATGGAATGCCCATTGCTGATGTTGTGAAACTGATTTCTTCACTTCATCTTGACAGTGATAACATCAATACTTGGAAAAATGGTGTAGAACGTGCATTGAAAAAATATATTCCTGATGGCACAAAAGTGAAAAAAGGCACAAAATGCCAGGAATGTGGTTCAGAAAGCCTGATTTACCAAGAAGGTTGTCTGCTTTGTACCAATTGTGGCTCTTCTAAGTGCGGTTAATAAAACTGCTTTATTTAATAAATAATCAAGGATTAAGAGGAAGTCTTTCACTAGGCTTCCTCTTTTTTTTTACCTATTGTTTGTAAAACCCGTAAAACATCATGTTCTAAATCCCATATTTTTTGGAAATTGTACAAAACCAAATATTAATTAAAATGAGAAAATTATACATTGCAAGCTTTGCGCTGGCAACACTTTTGTTTAGCTGTAACGATGATGACCCCTCAACAGGTCCTGATGAAACTACAGGAACCAATGTTGTAGAAGTCATGGATGATATCGATGTAACCACAACCTGGTCATCTGATTCGATATATGTAATTAAAGATTATGATTTCTGGGTCAATGCAACATTGACCATAGAGCCAGGAACCGTAATTAAATTTACCTCTAATGGTGCCTATATGTCAGTTGCTTCTGATGGAACAGTTATTGCGAATGGAAGCTCATCCGAAAAAATTGTGTTTACTTCCATTAAAGATGATGAGAATGGAGGTGATAACAATGGTGATTCCGGTGCTACATCTCCTGACGCTGGAGACTGGGGAGAAATACTTGTCGAGGGAAATGGGTCCTCTTTTAGCCACTGTATATTTCTTTACGGTGGTAAGGGCTCTTATTTAAGCACTCTCAATATTTATGGTGGTACAGCTACGATTACCCATTGTTCTTTTATTAATAATCGGGGAGGTAAGAATGGAGACTTCTACTATGGGGCACTGAATACTTCAGATGCAGGCCCGGCAACAGTAATTAAGAACAATACTTTTTATAATAACACTTTACCACTTTCTATCGAAAGTGTGATTAATATTGACAATACCAACACATTCCAAAACCCTCAGAACCAAGCCGAAACAAATGCAATGAATGGTATTTTTGTATATAGTTTTGATGATTTTTATAAAGCAGTAAGTTGGGAAGAGACTGAAGTTCCTTTTGTAATTAATGACAATGATTTATGGATTGAAGCAACAGGATCTTTAACACTTGCAGCAAATGTAGTTTTGAAGTTTACTCCTACCTCAACATTACTAATAGAAGAAGGTGGAGTCCTAAATCAAAATTCCACCAATGCATTCACATCTTTTAAAGATGATTCGCAACTGGGCGATACAAATGGCGATGGCGATGCTACAACACCAATGGATGGTGACTGGGAAGGTATTTATGATGACGCCATGTCAATTCCTAGTCCCTACTTCTTTACTTGGTCAAATATATACTACGACTCATATTAATTAAGAAAGAGAATTATTTTTAAATGAAATTTCACCACGCAATGTCATAATGAGCGAAGTCGAAATGTTGTCTTTTATATGGTCAATTCCTCGACTCCGCTCAGAATGACAACTAAATATTTTTTTTGGTAATCCTTTTTTATGGCAATATCAGTAACTATATATGCAGCATCGAGCAGAAAAGTAGACCAGAAATACTTTGAAGCTACCAATGCCCTGGCCAGGACCTTGCTGAGCAAAAATGCCCATGTAATCTATGGTGGAGGCGCAGTAGGACTAATGGGCACTTTGGCAGATACTTATATTGGACATGGAGGAGAGATTACTGGTGTTATACCTGAATTTATGGTCAAGGTGGAATGGGCTCACCCTAAAGTCAAGGACATGATCATTGTCCATGATATGCATGAACGTAAAAAAAGGTTGATCGAGAATACCGATGCTGTTATCGCCTTGCCAGGAGGAACAGGAACTTTGGAGGAACTTATGGAAGTGATAACCTTAAAACGCTTAGGGAAATTTAATAAGCCTATATTTCTGTTAAATACAGATGGTTTTTACAATCAACTGCACGCTTTCTTTCATAAAATGGCCGAGGAGCACTTTTTAACCAAAGAACACCTGCAAATGTGGGCACTGGTTGATGATCCGGAAAATTTTTGGGAAATATTCAACAAGGCTCCCAAGTGGCCTGACCAGGAAATTAATAAAGCTCAGATTTAATCCTGATTTATCTTTTTTTTATTTGTTATTGCATAAGAATTCACAGGCTTTGTATCGAACAGGTACATTGATCATTTATAAGTTAAAAAAGTTTAAAAATACTTTATGTATAAAAAGTTCGTTATACCTTTATTCTGCTATTACTCTTAAACCAGGCAAATGTTAGTTGATATTAAAGGTAGAGTTTTGCTTTTGTTCATTGTCCTAACTGTGGTTGCACACAGTTGCAAGCAATCGGATGTTTCGCCAACGCTCTACACTGTAACCAAGACCAATTATTTAAACCAGATCAATGCTTCAGGTTATCTCGAAGCTAATAAATCAGTAACCATTGTATGCCCAAGATTAAGGGCAGATGTTACCATATTGTACCTCATACCTGAAGGAGAGCAAGTGAGAAAGGGTGATACTGTTTGTATCCTTGATGCCCCTTCGATACAGACCAATTACGATAATGCAAATAAAAACCTTGAAATTGCTGAATCGGATTACAATAAATCCTTTGAATATTTAAAACTGCAATACTTGCTACTTGAGTCCCAGGTAAGAACAATTGAAGCTACTTCCCAAATTTCTCAATTAGACTCCCTACAAAAAGATTACGTCTCAGATGCACAGCGAAAGGTAATAGAACTTGAAATTGAGAAATCAAAGGTTGAGAAGGAGAAGATCAAGAACAAGCTTAAATTTCTTAAACGTATCAATGAGTCGGAACTTCGAAAAATGAAGTTGAAAATTAAGCAATCACAAAATAACCTTAACCGATCCAAGGATCTGCTCGACCTGCTTATATTAACAAGTCCTGTGGATGGTTTGGTACAATACGCCTATAACAGGCAAACTGGCAATAAAATGACCGAAGGTGATATTGTTTGGAATAATGTGCCGATACTAATTGTTCCGGACATGTCAAAAATGAAAGCCCATATTGTAGTCAGCGAAAGCTATTATAAACGGATTTCTCCCGACCAACATGTTATAATGTCTATCGATGCCTTTCCTGACATATCTTTATCAGGTAAAGTCGAGAGAAAATCACCTGTTGGACGTGAAATCAAAAGAGGTAATCCACTTAAGGTTTATGACATCTATTCATCGATTGATTCTCTGGTCCCAGGGCTTCAACCAGGATTAAGCCTGACCTGCCAAATTAAGGTTGAAGAACTAATAGATACAGTTTCAATACCTCTTACTTCTATCTTTGAAAACGATAGCACAAACTTTGTATACATTAAAAAAAACAGGCGTTTTGAAAAACAGCCAGTAGAAATTGGAAATCAAAGTTCTACGCATGCGATAATATCAAAAGGCCTAAAAGAAAATGATGTTATATCTTTAATAAACCCTTATCAATAAAAATAATTTTAAGCAAATATGAAATACCTTGCCCTTCTATCTGTTTTCTTTCTTTTATTGGGTTGCAATTCAAAAAAAGACATTGGAGTGCAGACTTATGAAATAAAGAAAGGGAAATTTTATATCGACATTGTTGAAACCGGTGAACTGAATGCAACCCGTTCAAAAAATGTCTTTTCTCCAGCCATATCATGGCGCTATGGAATGCTTAAGATTAATTCTTTGGTTGAAGATGGCAGCGATGTTAAAAAAGGAGATATCCTTGTGCTATTTGACCCTTCCGAAATCTATAAAGCAAGAATTGATGCCAATGCAAACCTGGAAATTGCCCAGGCCGATTACAAC
>JBNKPU010000141.1:0-20800 GCA_050295515.1 Bacteroidales bacterium
ACTGATAATGGCGATGGCACCGGCACACTTTACATTGGTGGGGACAGTACTCAATGGGGCGACCATTCCCTGGATTATACTTTTGGGGGCAGTACAGCAACCTCAAACTTTAGGGTAGCCCCATCATATATTCCGACTACAAATGTGGACACAATTACCATTTGCGATGGAGACACTCCAACAAATTTCACGGCATCTGGTGGGACCGGAGCTACATTTTATTGGTACGACGATGTCGCGTTGACAAGCTTAATCCATACCGGAGCAACACTTGCTCCACCTTTAAACACCTACCTTGAACTAACAGCAGGAGACCCACTGGATGAATATAACTATTATGTAGTACAAGATGTAGAATCCTGTACCAGCGACGATAAAATGGTTTTGTACCAGATATATAAAATACCTGAAACTGGTCCGACACACCATATTGACAATACCTGGGGGAATTAATAACTAACACAAAATGCCAGCATTGAGAAACTGCTTGTATTTACACAACACGATGGCGAAATACCTCCTTGTGTTTGATTTCAGTAAGCAAATCCTATTGGCCTTTAGTAACGTAAAGATGAATCTTGTTTCCAAAAGAGGTCTCAATCTTATATTTATTCTTTAATATCTCCCTGAGGTAAACATAGGTTTCTTCTTTGAGCTTTCCATCTATAACAACATATTTTGGATTCTGCTCGAAAATCTTGTCAAGCTCTTTGGTATTATCGATATGCAAAACTTTTTTCAGTCGCTCATAATATAGTATTGTCCAATGAACATAGGGCGTTGGACTATCCTTTCCTGTAAGGAAATAAATAATTTGATGGTAATTCCCGGTGTAAATGACATCCTCTTTTGTTGTATTTGTATTGATGTATTCTGCCACCAATTTGGCATAATCCGGTTTCTTGTAATAATCGTTATAATCGGAATATAACTTAACAAGCATAACTATTCCCAGAAGGGCCCAACCGGTTCGGGAATTAAACAAGTACCTGAATACATTCTTGGTTTTTAAAGGATTATCGAAATAGAATCCTGCAAGAAGGCTTATCGGAAGCATAAGCTGAACAAAGTAATGAGGAAAGGTATTGCCCAATGATATTATCGACCATAGAACAAAGGCCAACCATATAAGAATAAAAACTTTGATTGGTTGTAGTTTCTTATTATTCTTAATTACAACGTAATAGAAAAAAAATAACACAGGTAAAAAGAAAGCATGGAAATCCACCAATCTGTCCATCACACCCATCAGATCCATTGATTGTGCATAATTTAAAGGAACATAATAGATGATGAATTTAAAATCTTCAAAGTTTCCATTGTAATAATAGTAAATATTAATGCTCAGAAAGGGGATTAGAAAACCAACGCCAATTATCAATAGTCCTAAGAATTGTTGCTTAAAGGTTTTTATCCTATAACCTAAAAACAGGATGAAGAAACCTACTATTGGAATGAAATCGTAGAGATTGGTGTATTTGATTATAAATCCATAACCAAAAAACAAACCTGCAACAAACAAAAAAACAGATTTCTTTTTAGTCAGAAAATATATACCTAAAACATTAAAGAATGAAAAGAATATCTCGGTATTTGAAGACATACCAAAATCTTTCCATGTAGAAATAAAAAATATATAAATTAAGCCAGATGCTAATGCGACCTTTGATTTTCCATGCCAGTTTAAACTAAACCTATAAATAAACCAGGCTGTAAAACCTACGAATAAAGCAGTAATAAAACGGAAAAACAGGATGGAAGTTCCTGTAATTTTTTGAATAATTCCAAAGAGCAGGAAAATACCAGGCGGTTTTGTGTCGATTACATCTGAATACAGCACTTTTCCCCGTTCGAACATATCCCTGGCAATAAGCAAATAGGTAGACTCATCATGATTAATTACACTTGGAAAAAATGAAAAAAAACGAAGAGTAATGGCCAATAATATAAAGAATAAAAGATAGAGCGCGTTATTTTGCTTAATATTCAATTTAAATGAGGTTAACGTTAATCTTAAAATAGCCCTGCAAGATACTAGAAAGTTACCATTTTATAAACTTTTTGATTTCATTCTCAAGATCAGTTGGAAAAACAGGCTTTGAGCCCCCCATCGCACCCGGCATCAAAGGTTTTCTTGGTCGTTTACAGCATGGTGGCTTAGGGTATCTTCACCAAGCAAGCATGGTATACATCAAAATATGACCGACCTTATCTACCAAGTGTTCTGCACAGTTATGAATTATATTAATATAGTATCACCAGAGTAGATCTTGGTATTTTAGTTTAATGGAAATAAATCATAAAAGTGTAACCTATATAGACAATTTCTGAAAACAATGTTTCATCAAAAAATTTTTGACATTTAGGTCAATTAATCCTTACTTTGTGATATACTATCCTATCAAGCCTATCGTTTTTAAAACACAAACTATTAAAACTACTTATCATGAAAATCTTAAAATTTCAATTGGTACTTCTTAGTATCATTCTGGCTGTTTCTTGTAATATTGAGAATAACGATGATCCGGGAAGTAAGGCTTCGCTGCAGATTACTCTAACCGATGCTCCGACAGATTACGGTGCTGTATGGATTGATGTACAGGATGTAAAAATAAAAAGTGGCTCTGACAGCAGCTGGCAGTACATTGAAAATGTTAACAGAGGCATGTACAACCTTCTTGAACTTACCGGTGGAGTGGATACCCTTATTGCCCAATCGCTGGTAGACACCGGTTTTTTGGTGCAGATAAGATTGGTCTTGGGAGAAAACAATTATCTGGTTATGGATGGGGATTCTATTCACCTAACAACTCCTAGTGCACAACAATCAGGACTTAAAATAAGTCTGAATGAAAAATTAAATGC
This sequence comes from Bacteroidales bacterium, assembly GCA_050295515.1. Taxonomy (GTDB): domain Bacteria; phylum Bacteroidota; class Bacteroidia; order Bacteroidales; family UBA10428; genus UBA10428. The sequence continues at coordinate 2,866 of JBNKPU010000141.1, forward strand.
AGATGTAAACTATAAACTAGTTATAGATTTTGATGCTTCAAAATCTATAGTAGAAGCAGGCAAATCTGGCAAATACATCCTTAAACCTGTAATAAGAGCGTTTATGGAAGCCCAGGATGGTGCCATTATGGGATCAATTGCCGATACTATTCCTGCAGTAGTTTATGCCATTCAAGATGCTGATAGCATGAGCAGCTATCCTGATAGTACAGGTAAGTTTATCATTCAAGGACTACCCGAAGGTAATTATAATGTATTTATCGATGCAGGCGAAAGCTGGATAGATTCAACACTTACAGATATAATGGTTGAAACAGGTAAAGTATCTAACCTTGGTTATATCGAACTTGATTTAAACTAGAAATATTATTGGAAACACTATTATAATTTTAACCACGAATACTCTTATTCGTGGTTTTTTTATTTATTAAGGACCGTTTTCAAAATGAAAGATTGTACTTCATGAAAGAAAAGGGAGATCTATTTAATCCGTATTAAAGCCTTAATAAAGAAGTCCAAATGGATTTTTTAAGATCCGCATCAGGCTAATAGTGTTAAAAATCTCTCTCATAAAAGCTTTTTAATGAGAGAAATTTAGCTATTTGCATGTAGCGGAGATCTTTTGTTTCTTTTGCATGGATGGCAAAAGAATATAAAAATAACTTTTGAGCCCGAAATATCCATTAGAAAATCTACTTCATATTGAAATTGCTTCAATATAAGTCGTTTCACTTACTTATTTCGATTATTCATACTCTCTTTATTTTTATTGCATTCATGAACTCCCTATGGTCGGTTCACCATAGCGGTGCTATGATTCATCTCACCATGTCCTTCTATTTTTGCATTTTCAACCTTCATAACGAAGTTCTAGTACATAATCCGGGTTGAATAATTAGTTGACGTAAACGGTGATAATATGGGGCGTTTGGCATTTCAAAACTCCAAACTATCAAACCGCTGTTATGTTTATTAAATGTACTCATTCTCAATTTTACCACTATCTGCCAAATGATCTATATTTATTGTTGCCGGTAGTATTTTCATCAATTCACAAATATCATGTTTGTATCCAATTTCATTAAAAACTCTTTCAAGAATCTTTACGATTGAGTTTAAATCATCAACATTTTTATAGTAATCACGATAAGTTTTAGGGCAGTGAAAATGATATTGTCTTTTACTCTTTTTTGTTAATAGTTCGATAGTATATCCGGTTCCATCAGCAACAACACATTTACCGTAGAGTGTATCTCCTTCGAATATTTGCATCTCACCTTTCCACTCATCTCTTACATCAATCCAGTTCGGTAAAGAAAGAATTCTCCATGAAATTAAGGTGTCCATGACTACACTCCAATTCTTGCCTAATTCGATGGTTTCTTTCTCATAGGTTGTTCCTTTTCTCTTTCTCCACAAATCATATTTTTCTGCGTACCATGTTGAATCATTACGCAATATAAATCGGCAAAGGTCAGATGGTTTAAAAGATGGATTTATCCACACTCTCATTTCAAATTGATTATTAGAATCAAATGTCTCCAATCCGATTATATCAAGAAATCTACTATTATCTGGAATGTATCGTTTATCATTTTTAAAGTCATATTGGGAATATGCTGTTCCAAGTGTTATAAACAAAATCATTAAAAAAAAGCTAAATTGTAGAATCCTTTTCATCATCATTTTTAATTATTGACAAGTCTCATTTCAATTACCCCTAATTCTTAAAAATCAAACTTTGATGTTATCGCCGTCCATATTACCGGCAACTAATGTATATATTTAACTTGAAAAACACTACAACCACCCCTCCCCGTCTCCTTACTATTGGCTCCTACTCTAAAGCTTTGGCGACAGTGTTCGGAACATGGTCAAGCAGGAATAAATCCTGCAAAAAAGCTACTTTAAAGTTTAGGATGAAGCACTCTAATATTTGCAAGAATGGTATACCCTCGTATTATTTGTATAAGATATAACCAATAAAAAAAGGAGGCTTTGTTTGAACCTCCTTTTTTTATATTTTACTTTTTAGCTTTTATAGATTCTTAATCTCACTAACAAGCTTCTGCAACGAATCTTTAGCATTGCCAAACAACATCCTGGTTTTATCGTCATAAAACAGGTAGTTTTCAATGGCTGCGTACCCCTTACCCATACCCCGTTTCATAACAATGATATTTTTAGCTTCGTGTACATTTATAATTGGCATACCATAAATAGGACTTGACGGATCATCTAAAGCTGCAGGATTTACAACATCATTTGCACCAATTACGATTGCAACATCAGTATTTGGCATCTCAGGATTAATATCATCCATTTCCACCAATTTTTCATAGGGCACATCAGCTTCGGCCAATAGCACGTTCATGTGACCAGGCATACGTCCTGCAACAGGATGTATGGCATATTTGACTTCAACTCCCCGATCGGTCAACAGTTTATCAAGCTCACTACAAGTATGCTGGGCCTGAGCTGCAGCCAATCCATAACCTGGCACAATCACAACTTTTTGTGTGTAGTTTAAAAGTACCGATGCATCCGAAAGTGAAATTTCCTTGATAGTACCTATTTCTTTGTCTATTCCGGCAGCACCGCCTCCGCCAAATGAACCAATAATCACATTTATCAGAGAGCGGTTCATGGCTTTGCACATTAATACTGTAAGAATTGTTCCTGCAGCACCTACAAAGATTCCACCAAGGATCATGGCCTGGTTTTGATAAATAAAACCAGCCATTGCTGCTGCTATACCTGTCAATGAATTCAACAGCGATATTACAACAGGCATGTCTGCACCTCCAATAGGCATCACAAAAAACACTCCATATACTAATGCAACAGCGAATAAGATATAGAATAAGGACTGGGCATCCATAAAAGGTTCTTTTGCCACTGTCAGGTATGCAGTCCCTGCAATTATTGCTACTAAAACAACTAAGTTGATGTAGGTCATCGCTGAATAAAACCAGTCGCCTACTTTTCCATCAAGCTTGCCATATGCTATAACACTACCACTAAAGGCAATACTACCAATTACCAATCCTAAGACAGTAACTAGTGTGGAAGAATTCTCGGGGTTCGAAAATTCCATAAATGCAACCAATGCCGATGCCAGCCCACCTGTTGCATTATATATAGATACCAGTTGCGGCATCGCAGTCATTTTCACCCTCCTGGCGACAATTGCCCCAAGAACTGTTCCTAAAGAAATGACTATGATTATAAGAATGGCATTTGCTAAAGGGATGTTATTGCCAGCGCTGTCTTTATGCAACACCAAGGTGGCGATCATAGCCAGCAACATACCAGAGGCTGCCCAGAAATTTCCTTTCTTTGAAGATTCTGGGTGGCTCATGAGTTTTAGCCCTATTATAAACATAATAGCAGCTATCAAGTAACTAAGGTCAAGTATTATTGTTCCTGTATTTTCCATAATTTATTCTGTTAAATGCTTTAATAATTTGGATAACCCACTATCCATTTTATTTCTTCTTCTTTTTAAACATGTCGAGCATACGGTCTGTAACCACAAAACCACCGGCAACATTGAGCGTAGCAAAAAACACTGCCAACACTCCAAGTATCAGTTTAAGGTTGATCGTAGACATATCTGCATGCCCTAACAGAATAATACCCCCAATAATAATAACACCGCTAATGGCATTGGCACCAGACATTAATGGCGTGTGCAACACTGATGGCACATTGGAGATTACTTCGATACCCAAAAATATTGATAAGACTATTACAAATATAGCCTCCTTATTGTCGTTAAAAAAAAGTAAAGCTTGTTCCATTGTATTGATATTATTGAGTTGATTTTACACGTTCATTTATTATTTCACCCTGATGGGTAAGGCAAGTTCCTTTGATAATCTCATCTTCAAAATCAAGTTTGAGATTTCCTTCCTCGTCGATCATAAGCTTTAGCAGGTTGATTACATTGCGTCCAAACATCGAACTTGCGTCAATCTGCATATCGACCGGATAAGCTGAATTCCCAATTATGGTTACTCCATTGCTGTCAATGGTTTCATTGTTCCTTGTAAGTTCACAGTTCCCGCCTGTAGAAGCTGCCAAATCAATAACAACACTACCTGGCGACATAGCTGCAACAGTTTCTTTCTTTATCAACAATGGAGCTTTGCGACCTGGTATCTGGGCTGTACAAATGATCACATCAGATTTCATGGCATGATCATGTATAAGCTGGGCCTGTCTCTGCTTGAAGTCCTCATCTTGTTCAACAGCATACCCACCGGCTGCAGCATCTTCTTTAGCACCTTCAACTTCGATAAATTTGCCTCCCAAACTTTTCACTTCGTCTTTAACTGCTGAACGTACATCGAATACTTCTACAACAGCACCAAGTTTTCTGGCAACAGCAATGGCTTGTAACCCTGCAACCCCAGCACCAAGAATTAGCATTTTAGCAGGCTTGATAGTACCGGCGGCCGACATGAACATGGGAAAAAACCTTGGCAGATGAAAGGCTGCATCAAGAACTGCACGGTAACCAGCAATGGTTGCCATGGATGACAAAATATCAATCGACTGCCCACGTGTAGTGCGAGGAACCAATTCAAGGCTAAACGATGTAACTTTTTGGTTTGCCAACGACTTTACCAAATCCTTATTGGTAAATGGCTCCATGGTAGCGATTAAAACTTTTGAAGGATTGATCTTATCTACCTCTTCTTTTGAGAAAGCATTAATTTGAACAAGCACATCGCAATCTGAGAGGACTTTCTCTCTGGGCAACACTTGTGCTCCAGCCTCCTCATATTGACTGTTGCTAACATAGGCTGCCAGGCCAGCTTCCTTCTCAACCAGGACTTCTGCTTTTAGGGCTATCAAGGCCTTAACAGAATCTGGCATCAGTACCACTCTTTTTTCGGGCTGTTTTTCTTTTAGGATTCCAATCTTCATAAGTAATGTTTTTATTTAATTGGCTATGGAAAGGGATAGTTTAGAAAGGTGTAAATATACCAGTCCATAGAAATTAGTTAGGGACTTTCAGTATCCGTTATCAACTATCTTTTCGATACGATAACTGGTTGTGAAAGAATTTAATAAAATTCGCATGAAGATATAAATAAATATTAATTCACACTTCAAAAATAACCTGACTTTGATAAACTCAAGGTAAATCCAGAATGCCTGAATTACATATATAAAACGACAAAAAAACACCTGAATTAATTGTTAATTTTTTAACTAATGATTTTTTACTGTAAAATAAATTTCCATATACAGCTATATATCAACGCATTGAAATTAAAAACAAAAGACGTATGCAATTTTATTATATAAGAATGTATAAACATTAGGAACCCACGATTGTTAAAGGAAAGAACAATAATTTTACAGAAATTATATTAATTTTATAGGCACTAGAAATCTAACAGCAATAAATGAGCAAGCTTGATTTTTTGGGGGCTATGGACCCCGAACTAATAGATGATCTATATAAGCAGTTTTTAACTGATCCGGATTCGGTAGATATAGAGTGGAGGAGTTTTTTCAGCGGATTCGAGTTTGCCCGAAAAAACTTTTCGGTAGAAGTCTCGGAAAATATTGATAAGGAATTTAAAGTAATAAACCTAATTGCAGCTTATCGCCGCAGAGGACACTTGTTCACCAAAACAAATCCTGTACGTACGCGGAGACAATATTTCCCAAAGCTGACTCTTGAAAATTATGGGCTGGACCAAAGTGATTTGAGCACGGTTTTTCAGGCTGGAAAAGAGATAGGTATTGGTGCAACAACTTTGGCTAACATTGTCGAACACCTGGAAGAAACTTATTGTAAATCTATTGGTTCTGAGTTCTTGTTTATCCGTCACCCCGAGAAACTTGTTTGGATTCAAAACAAACTTGAAAATTCCAGGAACAGGTCAGATTTTAAAGTAGAAGAAAAAAAGAAGATATTCAACTTACTCTGCCAAGCAAGTGGGTTTGAGCAATTTATTCACAAAAAATTTGTTGGGCAGAAGCGCTTTTCGCTGGAGGGATCAGAAACTCTCATCCCTGCCCTGCATTACATTTTATTGAGTGGTTCCGAATCTGGTATTAAGGAATACATTTTAGGAATGGCCCATCGGGGCAGGCTCAATGTATTGGGTAACATATTGCGAAAACCTTATGAAAATATTTTTCAAGAATTTATTGCCGAAGCTTATGAAGACAGCATTGCTCTGGGTGATGTAAAGTACCATTTAGGATATAGCAATAAGTTTACGCTGGAAAACAATAAAGAAATAGAACTTCACCTTGCCCCTAACCCATCACATCTGGAAACTGTTGGCCCAATTATACAGGGAATATCAAGATCCAAAATAGACCATAAGTACAATGGTGATAAATCTAAATTACTTCCTATAACCATTCATGGAGATGCAGCCATATCCGGACAGGGAGTTGTATACGAGGTTGCCCAGATGATGGAGCTGGAAGGCTATGGCAATGGTGGAACAATCCATATTGTCATAAACAATCAGGTTGGTTTTACAACAAACTACCTTGATGCCAGAAGCAGCACTTATTGTACTGATGTTGGAAAAGTTACCAAATGCCCGATCTTTCATGTAAACGGCGATGATGTTGAAGCTCTTGTCCACACTATAAATTTAGCTATTGAATATCGACAAGCTTTTCAGACCGATGTTTTTATAGACATCCTCTCTTATCGTAAGTATGGGCATAATGAAGGCGATGAACCCAGATACACACAGCCAACTCTGTATAAACAAATAGCACTGCACCCAAATCCACGGGAGGTTTACGCCGAACATTTATTGAAAGAAGGAATATATACTGAAAAAGAGATTGAAAATGTAAAATTAGGTTTCGAAGATTTCTTGGAAGATAAGCTTGAAGCGTCTAAATCTTTAGGAAAAGTAAAAATCCAAAGGTTTATGAGGGATGTTTGGAAAGATTTCAAATTCGCCACAAGAGATGATTTTGATAAATCTTTCGAATCAAAAATAAAGAAGGAGAAGCTGTTTGAGATAGGCAAAAATATCTGTTCCCTTCCAGATGATCTCAATTTTATTAGTAAAACAAGGAAACTGGTTGGCGACCGAATCAAAATGTTGGAAAAAAACGAGCTCGATTGGGCCATGGCTGAGTTATTGGCCTATGCCACTCTTCTTGCAGAAGGGCACCCTGTTCGTTTAAGTGGCCAGGACTGTATCAGGGGTACTTTTGCACACAGACATGCAGAACATGTCATTGAGGATTCGGATAAAAAATATTCTCCGTTAAAAAACATTCATGAAAAACAGGCTCCTTTCCATGTTTTCAATTCGCCTCTAAACGAATATGGAGTAATGGGATTCGAATATGGGTACTCAATGGCTGCACCGGCCGGACTAACAATTTGGGAAGCCCAATTTGGCGATTTTCATAATGTGGCCCAGGTTATTGTTGACCAATATATTTCTTCGGCTGAGGAAAAATGGGGCTTGATGAATGGCTTGGTGATGCTCCTGCCACATGGTTTCGAAGGTCAGGGACCCGAGCACTCCAGTGCACGTATGGAAAGATTTTTGTCGCTGGCTGCTAAAAACAATATGCAGATTATTGTTCCATCAACCCCTTCAAATTTTTATCATGCATTAAGAGAGCACACATCACGGAACTTTAAGGTTCCACTAATTGTATTTACTCCTAAGAGTCTTCTAAGGCACCCTAAATGTGTGAGCTCACTGGACGAACTTGCTGGCGATTCTTTTATGGAATTGATCGACGACAACAACGTAGACATTAAAGAAGTACGCCGTATTGTTTTTTGCTCTGGAAAAATCTATTATGATTTACTTGAAGAGAAAGAAAAACACAATGCCACAGATATTGCCTTGATAAGAATTGAGCAGCTGCATCCATTCCCCGTAAAGCAGGTCGAGAAGATCATTAAAAAGTACAAAAATTCAATGTTGAATTTATGGGTACAAGAGGAACCAATAAATATGGGACCATGGCGACATGTGCATGATGAATTTACTGAATTTGAAATTTATCCAATTGGCAGACAACCAAGTGGGAGCCCTGCCACCGGATTGTATAAAATCCATCAAGTTCAGCAAAAAGAAATCATTGGAAAAGTATTCAGGGAATGTGTATGTGAACTAAACCGCACGTACTGTGGATTACAATGTACCGATGGATCTTTGCGAGAGAAAATCCTTAAACAATACACATACTTTATTGAAAAAGAAAAATAGCATAAAAGCCTATAAAAGCTTTAAGCAAAGAAAATACTACATTTAGATATCATGATCATTGAAATAAAAATACCAAGTCCAGGAGAATCCATTACAGAAGTTGAAATTGCTCAATGGTTAGTTGAGGATGGTGATTATGTACAGAAAGACCAGGAAGTTGGTGAAATAGAATCAGACAAAGCAACATTACCAATAATTGCCGAGAAAGCCGGAAAAATTTCCATTTCAATTGAAGCTGGCAATTCTGCTAATGTTGGAGATGTTGCCTGTAAAATTGACACAAGTGCAACAGCCCCAAAAGCTTCAGAAAATAAAGCCTCAGGTACAGATAATCAAAGGACGATCCCAAAAGAATATGGCGAACGCCCTTCAGAGCCTGAACCAGAAGGAAATAAAACAGTAGCAGAAGAACCACAGAACAAAGAGGCAAAAGCTACTCCATTGGCCAAAAAGTTAATGGAGGAAAGTGGATTAAATGTTGATGATATTATAAATGGATTAAAAAAAATTACTACCAAGGAAGTCAAGCAGGTACTCAATTCTGGTTCTGCTTCGATCCCTAACCAACAAGTATCTACAGAGCGGGCTGAAACTATTGAGAAGATGAGTTCACTCAGGAGAAAGATCAGTCAGAGGCTTGTATCTGTTAAAAATGAAACAGCCATGCTCACTACTTTCAACGAAGTGGATATGAGCACCATTATGGACCTTCGCAAGAAATACCAGAAGCAATTTGTCGATAAGTATGGTATAAAGCTTGGATTTATGTCTTTCTTTACAAAAGCCGTGGCTATTGCCCTTCAAAACTACCCTAAGATCAATTCATATATTGATGGCGAAAATATTGTAAGCCCTAATTATGTTGATGTAGGAATAGCAGTACAGACAGATAAAGGTTTAATGGTTCCAATAGTGAGAGACACTCAAAATATGTCTATCCCTGAAATAGAAATTGCGATCATGGAATTGGCAAAAAAGGCCAGGGCATTCCGTATTACCCCAGAAGAAATGAGCGGAGGTACATTTACCATTACCAATGGTGGTGTATTTGGGTCTATGCTATCCACTCCCATTCTAAACCCGCCACAATCTGGAATATTAGGCATGCATAACATTATTGAGCGTCCGGTTGCTGTTGATGGCCAAGTAGTGATCCGCCCCATGATGTACACAGCATTATCTTATGATCACAGGATTGTGGATGGAAGGGAATCAGTTAGCTTTTTGGTTAAAGTTAAGGAACTTCTTGAGTCGCCACACAAATTATTGTTTGGTCAGAACGACGTAGACAAATCTTTATTGGGATTGTAGAAAATATGGTGTAAATTAGCTAATACTTCTTTTAAGTTTCGAAATAGAACAGGAAGCAGTATCATTTGCACTATTACTATTTTTTAATAGCCAAGTTGTATTTATTTTATCATCATTTATAGGATTAAGTATGAGTGCGGCAGGTTTCTTAAAAAACAAAAGAGCAGATTACCAGCCAGATATTAGCTCTAGTATACTCCCAATTCTGGATAATTTTGAAGAGTCCCTTAAATTTCACAAAAGTCTTGAAGATTATTCCGAAACCCCTTTGGCAGAGATGCCCAAACTGGCTTCACAGCTAGGCTTAAACAACATATATGTCAAAGATGAAGGATCAAGGTTTGGCACTTGCGCTATAAAAATACTGGGAGCAACATATGCCCTTCAAAAAACCTTCGAAAAAAATAAAAGCATAGAGGGTATTTGCACTGCAACAGATGGTAACCATGGAAGAGCAATAGCTTGGGCAGCTAAAAAGTATCTTTGTCCGGCTAAAATATTTGTCCCAAAACACACAACACGAAGCCGAATAAAATTTATTGAAGAGCTGGGAGCCCAAGTTATAGTATGCAAAGGTGATTATGATCAAGCAGTAAGAGAGGCTTCAGATTTCTCGAAAAAGAAAGGGTACACTTTAATACAGGACACGGCCTGGCTCAATTATTTTGAGATGCCTGCCACCATTACAGCGGGTTATTACACGCAGATGCAGGAAATTAATCATCAGACCCAAAAACTTAAAAATCCTCATATCGACGCTATATTTATCCAATCTGGCGTTGGAAGCTGGCCTTCTGCCGTAGTTCATTTTATTAGAAAATACAACAAAAACGAAAAAGTTAAAATAGTCTGTGTCGAACCTTTCGAGTCAGACGCACTTTATGAGTCTGTAAAAAGAGCTTCTTTGGCATCCACAAAAAAATCGCAGAAAACCATAATGGCTGGGCTAAACTGTGGCACACCATCCTATCTGGCCTTTGAAATACTGAAGCAAGGTATTGATGCATTTCTGATAATATCTGATGAATATGCAATCGATGCAATTAAATACCTCAATGCACCCTTACCTGGCGATGATTATGTTGCTTCTGGCGAATCGGGTTGTGCAGGACTTGCAGGAGTATTGGCTGTTATGCAAAATAAAGAGCTTTCGGGTCTATTGGATGCTTTATCGTTAAACATGAACAGCAATATCCTTGTTTTCAATACTGAAAATGTTACCGACCCAGAACTGCATGAACAAATCATGACTGGTAGTTTTTCCCTTTAAATTACTTTAATTGTTGTTTTTTTTGTGACATATTGTTTCCACAACATATATGCCAAAAATAAAGTTTCATATTGAATGCTTTATTTCCCCCACTCTAAATACATAACGGTTCTTCTATACTTATTTTTTAAGGAGCATTTTTTAAAAACCGTCTTAACCCTATCTATATAATCCTGATTATATGGATGTTAAAACTTACAGACAAATCCCTATTTTTTTTCTTAAAATAAATCCAAATTGGATGTAAGGTGAGTACAAACACCCATTTAGTGATGTCGGTTTTCCGAACCCAATGACGGACGTCACCAAATTTTACATGAATACATCATCTTTTTACACCAAATTTAAAACCATTCCAAACAAGCGCCGTATAAAACCTTATATGAGTTATTAAACTTAATGTCAGTTACTTATTTTTCAGTTATGTCACCAAAAACCAAAATCAGTTTAGTTTTACTTGTATTTAGTTTAAATCTCTTTCTCTTGGTCTCAAGTAGTATGGGCCAGGATACTTTGGCTTTTTATAATTTTGATGATGGAAATACTTCTATTTTCACTACAGGTGCTACAGGATTAAATTGGACTTCTGACGGAAGATGCTCATGGGAAATTGGTGAACCCAGCGGAGGAAGAGGATATAGTAACTTGAGAGGGCAAAAGGGGTTTATTGGCAATCCTGATCCCACAAATGACTTTTCTACAGACAACACTATAAATTTTGTTGCAGGACAAGGCTTATCTCCAGACAGTAAAAAAGAAGGTATTTCCGGACATTATAACAACTCCAATGAATGGTTTCAATTACCTGCAATTAATTGTACTGATTATTTTAATGTTACATTGTCGTTTTGGCAGTGGGGCAATTTTGAACCGTCCTATGATTTTCCTTTTCTTGAAATATCAAATGATGGAATAAACTGGAATATAATATATAGCCCATCAACTCTAGAAAACACCAATTGGGAATTTATTACACTGGATATTTCAAATTATGCCAATGATCAAAGCCAGGTCTTAGTTCGATGGAGAACCGAAAGTGATGGCAGTATTTTTTATGCGGGGTGGAATTTAGACAATATATTGGTAACTGGAAATTACAACAACAATAATAGTGACTCTTATATTAGTCTTGGAACCTTAACACCTCCCGGAATTGTTTCATCCTTGTCTGACAGCTACCCGGAAAGAATATCTATCGCAGAATTTTCAATAACAGATGCCGGATCTGGCGATAATCAACCAACAATAATAGACTCTCTAATTATAGTCCAAAATGAATTTAACACTATTCCAAACTGGAAAAAAGCTGTAGCCGGCATTTCAATTTATAACACCGACAATAATATTGAACATATAGGTACAATAGAGTCAGATCGGTTTGTATTTGTGAATCCCTCAATGTTTACTATAAACGATGGAACAACAAAAAATTATATCCTAAGGCTTTACCTTAATAAAGATTTATCAAAGATAACTGATAACGACAGGCTGGGAATAACCTTGAACTACGCAAATTTTTCAATGAACCTTGCAGGCTCAATGATAGGTTTGGGCAACTTTTCCACAAACAACAGCCACCTGCAGATTGATATTGCAGGAACCCAATTGGTTTTTATATCAGATCCCGAACAACTTGTTGATGTTGATAGGGTGTTAACTCCATTTGTACAGGTTGCTGCAACCGATGAAAATGGAAATATTGATACCGACTATTCCGGAACGATTACCATATCTAACACTCTGGGCTTAGCAACATCAAACAATACTAAGGTTGCCGTAGAGGGTATTGCCTTGTTTAACACACTATTCTTTTCAGAATCTGGCGGACCAACTGTTTTAGGAGCTGAGGCTACATCTTTAACAAACGGAACCAGTCAGGTAAGTGTCACAATTGGTCAATCTGTATCTAGCATAATCTTCGAAGACAACTTCGACAATTCTGGAATAACAGGGTGGACAAGCGGTGCCATTACCGGATCCTCATCGTGGGAAACCGGACAGCCTAATGGAGGGCAAGGTTATAGTGATTTAAGGGGGCAACGTGGATATATTGGGAATCCGGACCCAGTTAACGACCACTCCTCAAACTCAACAAATAAGGTGTATGGACAAGGTCTATCCGGCACTTCGAGAACCCAGGGCATTTCAGCTTACTACAACAATTCGAATGAATGGTTAATGTCGCCTGCAATTAATTGCACTGACTATTATAATACCCAATTAAGTTTTTGGAGGTGGGCAAATACAGAATTAAATTACGACAAAGCTTATCTTGAGATAAGTACAGATGGAATTCAATGGGTAAACCTTGAACATGAACTTTATCCTCAAGACCAAAGCTGGACATATCAGAGTTTTGATATTTCATATTATGCCGATAGACAGGACTCAGTTTACATTCGATGGAGGCTTGAGAGTGATGGATCAATCTACTATGCTGGCTGGAATATTGATGATGTAACTATATCAGGCATTTATTCTCCGGTTACAACCTGGACCGGAACATATTCGAACAATTGGGACGACATGCAAAACTGGAGCTCCAATACAGTACCATATAACTTCACAAGTGTAATAATTGAAGCCAATACTCCTTACAATCCAATAATTTCAACACCTGGTGCAATTTGCAAGGAAGTTAATATTCGAGAAAGTGCATCTTTAGAAATTACCATTGATGGTACGCTTGAAGTGTTTGGAAACATAACCATCGAAACAAATGCCACAGGATATGGATCGCTCTATGACAATGGTGGGATGATAGTACATGGCAAGGGAATAATGAGCAGACATATATCAGGAGGTATGTGGCAGTATATTTCATCTCCCATAAAAAATAACAGCACTAATATCTTTGGCTCCAATATCTATAAATACAATGAACCACTGGGCTCTGACAATTGGCTGAATGGCTGGGAACAAGCTTTAAATGAAACAATTCAAACCGGCATAGGCTATGATGTTAAAAAGAACATCGACTCAGAGATTAGAATGGAAGGTGAATTCAACACAGGAGATATTATTATTGACCTGACTAACACAAATGGTTCTGAAATTCCTGAACATGAAGGCTGGAATCTTGTTGGAAACCCTTACCCTTCTGCTATCGATTGGGATGCACCAACCGGTTGGACAAAAACCAATATAAGCAATGCCATTTATATCTGGGACAAGAAACTACAAAATTTTGTAACCTACGTTGGAGGTGTTGGTGCGAATGGAGGAACAAACTTGATCCCTCCTATGCAAGGATTTTTTGTAAAAGTCTCGAATCCTGGGACTGGTCAACTTATAATGACCAATGAAATAAGAAACAATAGTACTTCCACTACTTTAAAAGCTGGTGGCAACTTTAGCAACGAACTAAAAATTAAACTTTCTGGAAATAGTTATTCCGATGAAGCTGTAGTAAGGCTCAAACATAGTGCATTACAAAGTTTTGATATGGAACTTGATGCTGAAAAGAAATTCTCACCAAACAATGAGGTACCGCAAATTTACACCTATGGCCAAGAAACTGCTCCACTTGCTATAAATAGCTTGCCTGACAACAATGAATATTATCAAATAAAACTATATACTACCTTTACAAAGGCTGGGGAGTATACCCTTAATATTGGAGGTATATACGACTTCGACTATACAAAAACATTATATCTCGAAGACCTGGCAACTGAAGAAATAATTTCGATTGATGACATTCAAAGCTATACCTTTAGTTCAGCCCCTGCAAATGACTCTGCCAGATTTATTCTTCACATTAACATGCCTTTATCGGTAAACTACAAAGTAAAGCATGTAAGTGCCGGACAAACAAACGATGGGGCTATTGATTTAACTATTTTAGGTGGTAGCAGGCCAATATTGGATATTAAATGGTCAAATGGAAGTACAGTTGAAGATTTGGAAAATCTTGAACCAGGTATATACACCATTCTTATAACCGATTTCAACAACAATACTATAAAAGAGACGATTACAGTACAGCAAAAAGCGAGTGATGGAAGCTTAGTAAGTCTTAATACAAGTGATGAAAACTATATAATAGTTTATGAAAATAATGGATACATATTGGTTGATAACCCTTTGGGATTGACTATCAATAAAACCGATATTTTTGACCTGTCTGGCAAATTAATTTATAGTGACAACAACATTTACACATCAAGTTTTAGTATCCCTGAGTACTACAACACAGGAATGTATATTGTAAACTTAACGAGCAAAGAAAATTTATTCTCAAAGAAAGTTGTCATTAATCATTAATCTATTTTTGGATATAAAATCCTATAAGTATTAACTTTGTTTTATATTTAACGTAAACAAGAATATAAGCTTTAAGGATGAATTTAAGACTTTTTAATATTCTGCTTTTGATTCTGATACCTGTGTTTATATGGGCCCAGCCAAGCCATCCTTCAAATGGACCCATTCATGGAGTTATTTATTTGCTGCTGGCTGGTTTAGGATTTGCATTCTACAAACTAAAGGGAAATAAAAAATCTAAAGATTAGGGAGTTATTAATCCCTGATTGGAACTTCCACCACAGAAGGTAGATATTTATCTCCAAAAATATTTTTTTCCATTTGCTTTTCTGTCAGTACATACCCACTCATACCTAGAAAGCTCTCAAAAACATTTGAGGTTGAGAATTTCATTCTCTGGTTTTGATTTAAGTAAAAAACAATTTCTTTATGTTCCACCAGATATTCATTAGAGTACCACACAAACATGGGTACATGAAATAACTCCGTACTTACTTTATTGAAGCCCCGTCCAATATACTGTCGGTCTCCATCAAACAAATTATCTCCATGATCAGAACAATAAACCAATGTGGAAACACATTCTTGCTCCTTGATTAATCCAATTGTTTTACTCAAATTATAATCTGTATAAAGTACCGAATTATCATAGCTGTTTATTAGCTCTTCTTTTCTTTTTGAAGACTTGATGAAATGCGAATTTGTACTTAGTGATGGCTTAAACACATTAAATGTTTCGGGGTATCTGAAGTAGTATGGATAATGGCTGCCAATTTGGTGAAGTACAACAAAAAGCCTGGGATGTTTTTCATTAAGGATTAGCTTCAATTGATCATTTAACCTTTCATCATATGCATATTGTTTTTTACTAAATATTGAAATAACCGTATCCGAACGATAAGCAATGTCAAACAACTTATTTGGAAAATTAGTCTGGACTGTAATCCATGCAGTATAAAAGTCCTGGCTATTAAAAAAATCTATAAGTGAATACTTACTGGCTGAATCATCATCAATGAATCCTGCAAGCATTTCCGGAACACTTTTTTTGGTAAGAAAGGAATTACTATAGGCATGGTCTATACTTACAAGGTTAGACAATGTATCCATTCCTGGAGAGGTTGGACGGCCATACCCATTTATATGCCAGTTTTTATATCTTGAAGACTCACCTATCACTAAAATATATATCTCTTTGTTAGTGTTTATTTCTCTACTGGACTCTAATTGACAAGTTGGTATGTTTTTGCCTTTTTTAGTATTGGAAATATACCTGGTCATCTTCACCAGTTTAATCACCAAAAACAAAGGGGTTTCCTTTAGTGTTTTTACCCCTACCTCCTTTTCTAAGAACATAAAACGCTGTTTCTGAACGCTCTTAAACGTGCCTGATATCAAGTATAAGAATATCAAGAGTATGACTATCTTGTTTTTGCTCCGTTTTGTAAAAGTCAACGGGATCTTTTCCTTCCCTACTGTAACAAAAACTAATGAACCAAGGTATAGAACAACTAGAATTTTTGCCTGCCAGATTCCAGCAATAAATTCATAAATCTCATTTTTATTTGCTGAAAAGACCACATATAACAATCCTTTCCCAGGAAATCGATGAAATAACATAACAATAAAGACCAATACCGGAATAAAAAGGAAATAAGGAGACCAAATAAGCACCATTTTTCGTGGTGTTATTTTACGGACAACCAAAAATGGCAGCATAAATAATCCCACACATACAAGCAGGTAATAGATTGACCTTACAGCAAAATAGATTTCACCTTTCATCAGGTGAATAACTATCAGAAGCAGGTTGGGCATCAAAAATAAAATCAGGAGTATAATAAACCTGTAATATTTTTTTGCGATATTTAGGTTGGCAAGCATTTAACACAAATATATTGCTAGAAATTAACAATTCCGCATAGTAATTTACTCTATTGATGTTTGCAAAAATTAAACAACGATATAAAGAATTCATTTCAAGTAAAAGTAAACTTGACTTGTTCCTTTTGAAGAGTGGGATTTTAGCTGCCCTATATTTTATTTTCCGTATCCTGTTTCGAAAGGTTGGATTTCTGAAAGCCATTTTCATGTTCAGTAAACATGTAATGATAAAATTTATAGTGCAATCAAGCTATTGGCTTCTAAACACCCTGGGATTTGAAGCACTAAAATTTGAACGCATAGTTTATATTAAGGGATCAGAAGGCATCAAAGTCATCAATACATGTTTAGGATGGCCGGTCATGGCCTTATTTATTGGATTTATAGTTGTGTATCCAGGATTAAAAAAAACAAAATACTGGTATATCCCATTTGGGCTTGTAGTTATTGTTGCAGCTAATATTTTAAGGATTAGCCTTATGGCTATCATCTCATATAAATCTGAAGAAAGCCTTGATTTCTACCACAGGTATATCTTTAATTTTATTTTATATGCGATTGTATTTGGACTCTGGACTTTCTGGGTAAGAAAGTATGGTAAAAAAAGGAAAAGACCGAGTAAATAAGAATTTCAATAACAAATAGAGTCTTCATAACTTTTTGAGTGTAACAAGCATAGCATAACACCCAGTCTTTTCCACGTCTAATTCTGATCTATTTGGTTGCATGTAACTTCTTTTGGTTTTTACACCTAGTGAATTTCTAACTAACACTTCATAATTAAAACTAACAATACAAAAATAACCCTTAACGGTATTGTATGAAATACCTGATATCAGGTATTTTTCGTAGTTAATCCTGAATTACGCAATAGGATTACAAGACACCATTGATGAGGTTTTGGCAAACATGAAAATAGGATCGGTCGGTGCAGACAGAGGGTTTTACACCGAAAATATATTGAGCTTTTTAG
>JBNKPU010000142.1:0-4116 GCA_050295515.1 Bacteroidales bacterium
AAAGCAAATTTGATTATGAATAGATGGATACTCTTAATTTGTATTTTATATGTTAGTTGCAACACTGAACAACAAGTAGAAAATAAGGAAATAGAGCCATTGATTGAAAATATATACCGAATTGATACTGTCTTTCAAGGACCAAATGACACAGAGATGAGAGCAATGCTAATTTTATATTTAGATTCTCTTGACATACAGCTTGATTCTCTAATTTTAACAGATTGTTTTATACATGATAGAAAAACACCTTATCATCAAATAGTAGAAAATTACTTAATTTTTGAAGATTGTGCGAATTATCCAAACTCGATCAAAATTCTTGACTTGAATGAACTTAAATGTAAGCATTCGGCCTTGCACGTCACAAAAACTTAATTCGAGACACTCCAACTGTCCATAGAATACATAGACAATTCTCACTATTCTAAGAGTTCTTCCAGTTGTGAGGTAAAAGGTCAGCCAAATCCAATGAGTAGTCATTATTGTAGATCGGTATTTTGCTAAGTACGTCAATCAGCCATTCTCTTGGATTAACATCAGCGGCTTTGCAGCACCCAAGCAACGAATAGATGACAGCGGCGTTTTCAGCTGCGTCATGGTTGCCACAAAACAAATAGTTTTTTCGGCCTAAGGCTAAAGGTCTGATAGCATTTTCAGCCAGATTATTATCAATCTTGTAACGACCATCCAAGTGATAGCGCGATAATCGATGAAAGATGTTGTAGGTATATGACAATGCCCTGCCCATTCTGCTTTTGGGTAATGCATTGGGGTAATATTTTACAATCCATTTTTCAAAGCCTATCATAATTGGATAGGCTAAGCGCTTGCGCAGAGCAGCTCGCTGCTTATCATCCAACCCTTGTTCGTTGGCCATGGTTTCCACTTGGTATAGTTTGCCAATTTGTGCCAATGCATACTCAGCTCCTGCTTTATCTTCGGCAAGGCTTTCTTCAAATTTACGGCGTGCGTGTGCCCAGCACCCCAGTAGCAGAACACCTTTCTTTTGTTCGTAAATAGAATAGGCCTCGTAACCATCGGTTTGGATAGCTCCCTGAAAACCTTGCAACAGTTCAATCACCACTTTTTGTGCCCGTGAGCCTTTGTCGTAATGAAAGTAAACCAGTGGCTTCATTACCGAACGTACCATCCACAGATAGGCTTTAACCGTTTTGTGCTTTTCGCTATTGACTACCGGCACTGTACTTTCATCTACCTGGATGTAATCGGATTCTTTTACCAACTCCTGTAAGCGTTGGTATAAAGCACGAAGTAAATCGCAACTACCCTGGAACCAACCGTTGATGGTTGAAGCCGGTAAGCTGACACCTGTTTGCTTCAACATGCTTATCTGACGGTAAAATGGTAAGTGGTGTTGATATTTATTGATTAAGAGCTCTGCTAAAAGCGAAGGACCGGCATTGCTGCGTGGTAAAGGCAAAGGAGGAAGCGTTGCAATCTGAACAGCGGGTTCTTCCTGTTCTTGCAACGTTTGTTTTACGGCATACTTAGGACGGGTAATGCGGCGCACATACAACTCTCCTGATTTGTGTTCCAATACTTCGGTCACTTCTTCACCAATACGCACCCAATTGTCATTAATACCTTCCGGTTCAATAACTTCTTCTTCACGGCGAAGTTCTTCTGGTAGAGGTAGACGTACCGGTTTCTTTTTCTTAGTCTGAGGACGACTGCGTTTATATGCCTGTAGTTCTTTATCGACCTCTTTAATCATTTCCTCTTCCTGTGGCAACACCTCCAGACCATCAAAGTCTATCTTGCGCTGATTGGGGTCGGAAGGAATAAAACGTTCACTGGAGGCTTTCCAGAAACGACGGCGATACCAGGCCAGTTGGTCAGTCAGTTTATTGATCTGTTCTTTTTGCTTGCTGACAAGTGTTTCCAGCTCCTTGTTTTGAGCCTCTATGTCCTCCATTTTGCCATTATCCGCACTTCGATAACGTGAAAGCTCACAATACATCTCATCTCGCTCCTGTAGCAGCTGCTGAATCAGTGTTTCGTTATCGATATTTTGGCTCATTTATCCCTTGTGATTATGTGCTTGAAGATACTAAAATCAAGGAGTTCAGCCAAAAAACAACCTTTAGTATTAGGTGGTTTTACGACGTTTGTTTAACCTCTTTTGTATGGGCTTTACATTGCTTACAATCGCCATCAAATCTTGCCAGCCGATTGGTTGGGATAAAAGCGTTTCATCGAAAGTTGGCAGTTTAAAAACACCGTTCTCAAGCTTCTTGTGGTAGATGACCAAGCCGCCATGCTCTAGGTGCAGTATTTTCATAATAGTCAGGTTGCGATTGACAAAGATAAACACCTCACCGTCCTGTACATTACGCTTCATAAGTGACGATACAATGCCGCTGAGTGTATAAAAACTTTTGCGCATATCAACCGGTGCCGGATAAAGGAAGTATTGCAGCTTCCCGTGTAAATGAAACATAGGCTACAATCAATACAGGTGAACAATCGTTTTTAATAATACAGAATCAACATGACCTTTAAGTTGTAGCTTAGTACCGTTGGGAAAAGTAAACTCCAATTCATTCTCTTCAGCTTCACTTTTTCCTTGGCTAGCAGAAAGAATTGGATGACCACCTGACTTTACCATTGGCTGTTGCTCCATCACTAAAGGAACGAACTCATTAGGAACCTCTTTTTCTTTTAAAAGCTTTTGCCAACGGTAAAATGTAGATACTGCAAAATCCTGATTCGAACAAAAATCCCGAACCGATAACCCTGATGATAGATACTCATTATATAGCTCACGAAAACTGGATTCAATTATACGCATAGTTTTTGTTTCAAAACTAGCGGACTGTAAATGACTTGGCAATATGTATTAGGCCGAATGGTTACTCCAATTCTTCTTCAAATTCCCAATTATAATCGATGTAAGTCCAAAATATGTCATGATACTTTTCAGTTGGATTAAAATAACAAATCATTCCAACTGCTTTGTCAAGTTTCTGCTCATATTTATGAAATAGCGTGAAATTTTGAAGCCCATTCTTCCATTTATCTTTTCGAGTAAATTCTAATGGAACGAAGACAAATCCACATTGTGAATATAAACTTGTCATACGGTATGGAATATCAAATTCTTGGTCTTTAGCTCTTTTTAAAGTTAAATCAAACCGTTGCCGAAAACCTCTCAATTCAGATCTATTAAGCTTCGCAAGCTCTTTGATTATATAATAATAATGAGTTTCTCCTGTACTCTGTAATATTACTCTTTTAAAGTTTTCTATAATTGGAGTAATATTAAAGGTGTCAAAGTCATCAACAAGTTTTGATATATTTTCAATATAACTAGGATTTATGGTGAAATTCTCATGAGATTCTATATAATGTCCAATCACATATCGCTCAGATATATTATTTAAATTTTGACCATTATACTTAAACATTGCTTCCCTAAATTGTAAGAATTCTTTGATCTCGTAAGGTGTTATTAGATATTTACAAATCCATAAATAATCCTCAATATGAAATAGATGAATTAGACCAACATCTCGACTTTCATAGAATTTTTGAAATCTAAGAGAATCAGGAAATGAATCACCTGGCACATAAATTACAATTTTAATGGGTTCTAGTTTTCTCGCTTCACTTAAATTTAAAACATGACCTCTTTCATTTGGAATTGATATATTCTCATATATCTCAAAATATGAAATCGTATCTTTTATCTGTTTTACCGCTTTTCTCAGAACTTTACTTTTAAACCAATTTTCGGCATTTGTGTCTCCAGACTTATTTCTTTCTTTTATTTGAGTAATTAGTAATAAATCATCCAACCAAACTACATTGTCTGCTAATTCAAGTTCCTGTCCTTTTTCATCAATTTTAAACTTATTTGAACAATAAGTAAATTCTTTAAAAAAGAAGTTTGAATTCAATTTTGCTATATATGCCTCAGATTCTGTCATTAAAAGTGTGGTAACGGTTCGTGTATGGTGTCGTGCGGGATTACGAAGCGATTTCTTATCAATTTACACCGACTTTTTTTACGAGCCACAAACGCCCGAAAACCTCTGAAACCCGCATGCACTATACACATCCTAAGTTTGCAATGTCTTATATTTAATTATC
>JBNKPU010000143.1:0-47788 GCA_050295515.1 Bacteroidales bacterium
TCATAGCTTTTCATTAAATAATCGATTTACGGCTCTAAATTTTATCACCATAGCTCGCTATGTCTCAAAAATTTATATTGTAAATCAATCATTTACTGAAATTTGAGCTCGCTAATTTTAATCGAACTCAGGTTAATAACATCACGCTGGCTGATAAAACCTCAAAAAAGCCTAAACCAAATTTAGGTTTAGCTTTTTTTCTTCCATCAATTTTCTAAGGTTTATAAGTGCATATCGCATCCTTCCCAAGGCTGTGTTAATGCTCACATCCGTATGTTCAGCAATTTCTTTAAAGCTTAAGTCACAATAGTGCCTCAGAATTACAACTTCCTTCTGATCCTGGGGGAGTTCCTGAATAAGACTCCTTATTTCTTTAGTTACCTGATGGTTAACTATTCTATCTTCTATGGTTTTGTCAGAAAACTTTTTTACATTAAACAAATCAGCGTCATAACTGTCGTTGGAAATCAGCTGAAGTTGCTTTTCTTTCCTGTAATGGTCAATAATCAGATTGTGGGCAATACGCAATACCCAAGACAAAAATCGACCATTGTCTTTATACTTGCCCCTTTTTAAAGATCTTATAACTTTAATAAATGTATCTTGAAAGATGTCTTCGGAAAGATGTTCGTTTTTGACGTTAAAAAGAATATAACTGTAAACTTTCTTTCTGTGCCTATTAATTAATGCTTCAATACTAGAACCATTACCTTTCAGGAATTCCTGAACGAGTTCATAGTCTGTTAGGTTTTGATACTTCACAACTACCTCCTGTTATGTTAATTATAAGTGAAGTAGAAGTTTTTCTATAGGCTATTCTTTTTAAGATTAATGAAATAATTTAGTGCAATTAAGTGTTTTTTTTTCTTTTAATCAAATACCTTTGCATGAATTTTCTAAAAAAGTGTTAATTCTTACTAATTATACTCAATATTTATGCCAGAGGTTTCAAATGTGATAGAAGTTAAGAGTGCAAGGGTACATAACCTTAAAAACATAGATGTTAATATAACCAGGAATAGTTTTATAGTTATTACCGGATTATCAGGATCGGGGAAATCATCGCTGGCATTTGACACAATATATGCAGAAGGCCAAAGGCGCTATGTTGAGAGCCTTTCATCCTATGCCCGTCAATTTTTAGGCAGGATGAACAAGCCTGAAGTGGACTATATCAACGGACTTCCACCTGCTATTGCAATTGAACAAAAGGTAAATACCAGAAACCCAAGATCTACAGTTGGAACTTCGACGGAAATTTATGATTACCTTAAGTTGTTGTATGCCAGAATTGGTAAAACCTATTCTCCTGTGTCTGGCGAAGAAGTAAAAAAGGATTCCGTTACCGATGTTGTTGATTATATTCTAAGGCTACCACATAAAACAAAGGCAATTATTTTATCTCCCTATGCAGGTTTTAAGCAGTTGGATGCCAAACAATTATTAGGAGACCTGAAGCATCTCGGAATTGGGCGTGTTGAAATCGATGGGGATGTTTATAAGACGAATGATCTGGAAGAGGATAAAATTGTTCGGGCAAAAGAATTTTACGTTGTTGTTGACAGGATAGTTGTTAATTCTGATGAGGATTCTGTTAGCCGATTTGCCGATTCAGTTCAGGAAGCTTTTCGGTTGGGAGATGGCATATGTGTTTTACAAATTCTTGAAGGAGACAATACTAGAGGAAGGACTTTTTCCAATAAATTTGAGCATGATGGAGTCGAGTTTGAGGAACCATCAGTGCATATGTTTAGCTTTAATAATCCTCTTGGGGCATGCCCTGTTTGTGAGGGGTACGGTAAAGTTATTGGCATAGATGAGGATCTGGTTATACCAGACAAAACCCGCTCTGTATATGAAGAAGCCATTGTATGTTGGAAGGGCGAAAAAATGCAGGAGTGGAAAAATGAATTGGTATATGCTGCAGACAAATTTGGATTCCCCATTCACAAACCTATCTATGAGCTAACAGAAGAACAAAGGCAATTACTCTGGGCAGGCAATAAGTATTTTTCTGGCTTAAATGCTTTTTTTCAAATGCTTGAGGAGAATAAATACAAAATTCAATACAGGGTAATGCTTTCACGTTATAGAGGAAGAACTACATGTCCAGAGTGTGATGGGAAAAGGTTAAGAAAAGAAGCTGGCTATGTTAGAGTTAGTGATTATTCCCTTTCACAACTGGTTGGCATGCCTGTTGAAAAGCTAAAAGAGCTCTTTGAGGGCTTTAGATTTAATGATCATGAGCAACAGGTGGCTAAACGCTTGATTGTTGAGGTAAATACACGTTTGGAATACTTGTGCGATGTTGGATTAGGCTATCTGACCTTAAACAGGCTTTCGTCCACATTATCAGGAGGTGAATCGCAGCGGATAAATCTCGCCACTATTCTAGGCAGTAGCCTTGTTGGCTCACTATATGTGTTGGATGAACCCAGTATTGGTCTTCACCCCAGAGATACAAATCGGTTGGTGAAAGTTCTGAAAAAGCTTCAGGATACAGGGAATACAATCCTGGTTGTTGAACATGAGGAGGAAATTATGCGGGCAGCTGATGAGATTATAGATATTGGTCCTGGTGCTGGTAGATTAGGTGGTGAAATTGTATTCTCAGGACCTTTTGATCAACTTATTCATGAGCCTGTCGGATTAACCGGTAAATATTTGACAGGTATAGAGTGTATTCCAATCCCTGGTAGAAGGAGAAAGTGGACCAATAGCATTGAAATATTTGGCGCCCATGAGAACAACCTGAAAGGAATAGATGTAAAAATTCCGTTAAATATAATTACAACGGTTACAGGAGTGAGTGGGTCTGGAAAATCATCACTAATTAAGGGAGTATTGTTTCCTGCAATAAGTAAAATCCTTAGCGGTTATGGTGAAAAAAGTGGTAAATACTCCCATTTAGAAGGGGACATTACTTCCATATCTCATGTAGAATTTGTAGACCAAAATCCAATAGGGAAATCTTCAAGGTCGAATCCGGTAACCTATCTTAAAGCTTATGATGAAATACGCAAGCTATACTCGACACAGCAATATGCAAAATACAATGGCTATAAGCCGTCGCATTTTTCATTTAATGTCGAAGGAGGACGGTGCGAAGAATGTCAGGGAGAAGGAACTATAAAGGTAGAAATGCAGTTTATGGCTGATATTGTTCTAGAATGTGAACATTGCCATGGAAAAAGATTTAAAGATGAGGTTTTAGAAGTTAAGTATAAGAACAAGAACATTTTTGATGTTCTCGAGATGACAGTAAATGAGGCTATTGAGTTTTTTGGAGAGAAAATGTCTGGCACCGAAAAAAAGATTGTTGATAAGTTGCAACCCCTATCTGATGTTGGCTTAGGTTATATAAAATTAGGTCAATCTTCCAGTACATTGAGTGGAGGGGAGAGCCAACGTGTAAAATTGGCATCATTTCTAGCCCTCGACAAATCAACCCCGACCCTTTTTATTTTCGATGAACCCACTACGGGGCTTCATTTCCATGATATCAGAAAATTGCTGGATGCTTTCAATGCTTTGGTTGAAAAAGGCCACACCATTCTAATTATTGAGCACAACCTTGAAGTAATTAAAAGTGCCGATTGGGTGATTGATTTAGGACCTGAGGGAGGAGATGATGGAGGGTACATCTTATTTGAGGGTACTCCAGAAGGTTTGTCTGATTGTGATAAATCATACACCGGAAAATTTCTAAAGGGAAAAGTATAAAAAAAACGGAGAATAATAATTCTCCGCTTTAATTCAATCAATCAATTAATTAATATGTAAGGGGTTATGAGCCAAAAACTTTGGTGAGTATATCTCCAACAGATGTTGATATCCATTCCCATGGGTCTCGGCGTATTTTCTTTTCTGTATCTCCGACCTTTAAAAATAAGCCATCAAGGGCTTTTTGTGTGGCAAAAACACCAATGCTTTCTGTTTCCAGTGGATCTAGACTATAGCCAGTTGTATTTAAAGCTGCATTTAACAAGAAGCTTCCTGTGATAGTATTTATGGCATTATTGTAGGTTGTTCTTAAAGTAGTCCATGCTTGATTGGCTGAAAAACCTAAGCCAAGGTCTTTATCCAAGGCTAAATCAATTTTTGGGGCATATAGATCTGTAATCGGATTAAACGTTTGATTTAACAGAAATTGTGTGGCTGCAGTTGAATCAAAGTCTGTAGATTTTGTGCCACCTGGTACCTGTCCATTCAATATTTCCCAGCCTTGATCAATACTTAAGCCAGTAATAGCATCTTTAAAGATAGGTCCTACATCTTTTGCGCCACTTTCGGCAGCTCTGTTAATTGATTTGACAACATTCTCAAATTGTTTGTCCAAATCAAGATATGAGCTTAAACTAGGAGCCAAAGATAGAATTGCATTTACCTGGTTTTGCACCTTAACAGCCTCTTCAGGAAGGGGTATTTTAACCAGAGCATCTCCGTAATATCCATTAGCCAGGGATAGTGCGGTTGAAGATGAGTCTGTTCCAACAACAAGAGCTGTTTTTAGTCCTTCAATAATTTGGTCGTCAGATAATTCTGAAGGTGAATCATTATAGTCGCATTCTGAAGACAGAAGAACAACGCTAAAAATAATTAGTAGTATTTGTCTCATAATCCCATGTATTAGTCATTATATAAATTACGAAATTGATCAATTAAGGTTTTAGAAATTCCAACATTTATGCCAAAAAAAAAGCCCGCTTAGAATTAAGCAGGCATTAATTATGTAAATTAAAGGTTATTCTTTTTCGTTAACACCGAACATGATTGCGACACAACCACTTGCCGGATATTCAGATTCTTCTCCTGACAATGGGACCTTGACAGCAATTTTCAACTGTTGTGAAGATTCTAGGTTAAAATCCCAGATTCTGGACATGTCTTTGTCCCTGTTGTCATATAAAACATTTTTATAAGCATCGATTACCTGAAATTCAATATCAGGCAAAGCATCTGTGCCACAAATAGATATTCTGTAGTCTTGGCCACTATAAAAAGTTTTGTATAGTTCAGCTTCTTCACCTTCAGTTAAGACCGCTGCATGGTAATTACCATCGTGAATGTAGGGTATGAGTTCCAGTTTGCAGATTTTTTTAGCAAAGCTTTTACATTGGGCCTGAATGTTGTTTG
The DNA here is from genome assembly GCA_050295515.1 of Bacteroidales bacterium. Classification (GTDB taxonomy): domain Bacteria; phylum Bacteroidota; class Bacteroidia; order Bacteroidales; family UBA10428; genus UBA10428. The sequence goes on from JBNKPU010000143.1 coordinate 5,137, forward strand.
CCGTAAAAAAACCGATAAATGCTATTAGGAACACTAAATAAAATCTTCTTCTCATGATAATTAATATTTATTGAATGAAGCTGGTTCTTAAATTTTTAATACTTTCTTGTAATGTTTTAAAATCTTCTTGAGTACAACTAACATTTGTTTTCGAAGCTATTTTTGCAACTCCGGCATCATTAGCACCTTCAACACTCGATTTTGAGGTTTCAACTTTAACATTGTCATATGCAGCAGATAAGTCATCAAGTGCGGTAATCATTTCTAATATATCTTCATTTACTTCTCCACTGGAATTCTCTTTGTTGTCTTCTAATAAACGTAAAACAATATTAAATGACAGTTTTTGTTCAAAGACCCTGGTTGCCAATTTATTTCCTTCAATAGCTTTGTCACCAATCAATTGAGATGCAATGTAAAGCCCCTCAATCCATCCTCCTATAAGTACTATTGCAGCTTCGTCCTGTCTTTCATACTCTTTAAGATAAGAACTGGAATTCAGAAATGTTTCAGAAATAATATCCATCACAACATCTCTATTGTTTAGGTTATCTTCAAGTTTCTTGATTGTTTCGTTGTCAATAGCATCTTTGATATCAAGTCCTTCAGCCATACTTCTGGCAGCTCCCATGTAGTCAATTGCTGTTTGGGTCTGCTCAAAAAGACTGGCAAAACTTAGGTCTGTTGTATAAACGCCTAAGTTTAAAGCTTTGGCTTTACTTGAACTGTATTTCTCTACATTATTCAAAGAGTTTAACAGTTCTTCATCGAATTCAGCTCCAGCCGATTTAATAATCAGAGCTGTTTCTAGCGGAGAGGGCAGTGAGTAAAAGATTTTCTTTGCCTTGTCAATATCATCAAATATTTCATCTTCAGACAAGAAATCTTCCACATTTAAATCTTTGGCTGCCTTCTTTTGGCTACTTTGACAAGCTGAGAGGCTAATAGCAAATAAAAATGCGACAAAAATCTTGCTAATTAGAATAAGAGTCTTTGTTTGCTGCATTACTTAAGTTTTAAGTGTTTCGGATTATTATATTTCCTTCTCTATATAAGTAAAATTAATACATTTTTTTTTATATCCAAAAATTGCAAATTTCTTGCTAGGCTTATTTTCTAGAAGTTTGCTATATTATCTGTGACTATAATATTATATTTTGAATCCAGGTTGTTTTGCCATCCAATTAAGTGTTTTGTATAATCACCAATATCTAATGTGTTTATATCTAGCCCATAAACATCCTGCATAATGTCTTTTGGGAAAAAATCATAGGTCAACTTTATTTTTTTTGTGTTCCTGCGATTGATTGATTCTCCAAGGTCTGAAGCCCCAAAAAAACTCAAAATATTTTGTGCAATTATTGCAGGGTATTTATAGCTGACTGTTGCGAATTTCAAATCATTCGAATTCATATGGTTGACAGGTGTTGAAATATCTTTCTTAAAAAAATTATTAGCCATGAACAACAGAACTATACTTTCTACTGTATGTTCATCTATTAGGTGGGCAGCCAGTTTTTCTTTATTTCCGTGGTTTTTCACTTCAGGAATACCATCTTTTTTGGTGTTTTGAATGTCTTTATCAATTCTGGAAGCAATACCATCTGACCAACTATTAAGTTCTTCAAGTCCTTTTATCAGTTTTGGGGTAGTGGCAGTCGTATAAACAGTACCATTCTCCAGGATTTTTCTTGTTGTTGTAAATTCCGAACCAAAATAATAGTCACTTTTTATATTTAATTCAATATTGCATTCCCGAGCTTTGTCATTTAACCATTTTAAAGCAACTTCCATCGAATCAAGAGTAGACTGTACATCAAATTCAGTCCTGGGGGCTGTTTCTTCTGAATCGACAAAGGCATAATAAACAAGCACGTCATTTCTGAATTCCTTGCATACATTTTTTCGAATGCCATCACGATAGTCTATTCGTTCAAAAGAAAAAGCCTGAAGCAGAATTCCAAATACAATCAAAAAGATTAATCTTAATGGAGTTTTCATAAGTCAGCTTTGTGTAATTCGATCTATCTTTAAAGTTACTATAAACGGGCATTTAAGAAAAAAGTTACCCCTATTTTTTAACCTTAGTCATTATTCCTTTTCTTTTTGATAATATTTGCAATATTCTGTTATGCCGCATTCGCCACATTTTGGAGATCTTGCCTGGCAAACATACCTGCCATGTAAAATCAACCAATGGTGGGCAAGTGGAATGAGTTCTTCAGGGAAATATTTGACCAGCTGATCTTCGGTTTGTCTTGGATTTTTTGCGTTTGTTGTGAGTCCAATTCGGGCAGATACTCTATAAACGTGGGTGTCCACAGCCATTGCCGGTTTGTTGAAAATAACAGAGGCAATTACATTGGCAGTTTTTCTTCCAACACCGGGTAGTTTTTGCAAGTCGCTTAAAGCTTCGGGAACTTCACCCCCAAAATCGCTAACAAGCATTTTAGCCATTCCGCTCAAATGCTTTGCTTTATTGTTGGGGTATGAACAGCTTTTTATAAAGTTAAAAATGTCTTCAGAATTGGATTCTGCCATTTTATATACATCCGGGTAGGCTTCGAAAAGTGGAGGAGTAATACTATTTACCCTTTTATCGGTACATTGTGCAGATAGTATAACAGCAACAATTAATTCGTAGGGATTGGTATACTTTAATTCTGTTTCGGCTATTGGTCTGGTCTTCTTAAAATATTCTATAATGGCCTCAAATCTTTCCTTTTTTGTCATATTAGTCTTTGAAAAGTTGGGTGCAAAAATAGTAAAAATGAATTTATTCTTTTTAGAAATACGATAGAAGCATCTATTGGTTTTATCGGCATTATTGGGGATTGGTTTATCTTAATATAAGATTACCTTTGCCCAAAAAATAATTATGCCCGCTATTCTTGAGGTAAAAGAAATTACCAAAACCATAGGAAGCCTTGAGCTTTTTTACAATATCTCCTTCTCGATTGAAGAAGGAAGCAAAACAGGTTTAATTGCAAAAAACGGAATTGGTAAAACAACCTTGTTGAATATACTTGCAGGGGTTGAAGATTACAATAGTGGGAGCTATAAATATCTGCCAGGAAAGAAGATAGGTTATTTATCCCAGGAGCCCGACCTCAATGAAGAAACCTATGTGCTCGATGCTGTTTTTCAAACTTCAAATCCAACCCTGAAATTAATTAGGGACTATGAAATAGCTGTACAAAATAATTCAGCGAAAGAAATAGAACAGTTGGCTATTGAAATCGATAACCAGAAAGCCTGGGATGTTGAAAACAAAGCCAAACAATTGTTGTCACAGCTAGGCATAGAAAATTACAAACAGCAAGTTAAGGAATTGTCGGGAGGTCAAAAAAAGAGGGTGGCTCTTGCAGCAATCCTGATTGAGGATCCTGATTTTTTAATTTTGGATGAACCTACCAATCATCTGGATATTCATGCAATAAGCTGGCTCGAAGGTTATTTGTCAAAAAATGCCAGAACACTTCTGATGGTAACCCACGACCGGTATTTTTTGGACCGGATCTGTCAGGATATTCTTGAACTGGTAGATAATCAAATGTTTAAATATAAAGGAAACTATAGTTATTTTCTCGATAAACGATCTGAAAGGATTGAACTGAAGCAAAAAGAAATATCTAAAGCAGAAAATTTACTAAGGGCTGAAACTGAGTGGATGAGAAGGATGCCAAAGGCAAGGGGGACAAAGGCAAAATACCGCATTAATAATTATTACGGTCTCAAAGATGTTGCTTCTCAAAGAATTAAGGATGAAACTGTAAAGATCAATGTTCAGGGAGAAAGGATGGGAAACAAAATCCTTGTGGCAGAAAATGTGTCTTTTAGCTGGGACGGTGTTAAATACCTGGATGACTTCTCATATACTTTTTCGCGATTTGAGAAAATTGGTATTTTGGGAGACAATGGATGTGGCAAGTCTACATTTTTAGATGTTCTTACACATAATCTAAAAGCAGATCAAGGAAATATCGATGCAGGAGAAACAGTAAAGTTTGGATTTTACAGACAACAAGTTATGGCATTCGACGAAAACATGAAAGTTCTGGATGCTGTAACCGAAATAGCAGAGGTGATAAAATTAGGTGATGGAAGTGTAATTACTGCCAGCCAGTTTCTTAATCATTTCTTGTTCCAACCTTCTCGCCAGCATGATTATATCTATAAATTAAGTGGTGGAGAAAAAAGAAGATTGTACCTGTGTACAGTTTTAATGCAAAGCCCAAATTTTTTAATATTGGATGAGCCAACAAATGATCTTGATATTGCAACACTTGAGGTGCTGGAAGATTATCTAAGTTCGTTTAATGGTTGTGTAATGGTGGTATCGCACGACAGGTATTTTTTAGATGAGGTTGTTGATCATTTGTTTGTATTTGAGCAAAGAGGAAGGATAAAAGATTTTCCAGGAAATTACAGTCAATATTATGATTGGAAAAGGGAACGGGAACGTGAAATAGAAAAAAACACAAAGACAGATAAAAAAACAAAGGTAAAGCCTAAATCAACCACCCAAAAGTTAAGCTATAATGAAAAGAGGGAATACGAGCTTCTAGAGAAAGAAATTGCCGAACTTGAGATTGAAAAAAAACAAATTGAGGAATTGCTCGGTTCTGATACACTTCCTGCAGATCAGTTACAGGAGAAGTCTGAAAGATTTGGAGTAGTCATTACTCAACTTGAAAAGAAATCTGAACGATGGTTCGAATTAGCTGAGAGACTAGAAGAATAAACATATGGGGACTGTTTTTAAGTTATGTAGGGCTTTCTGACTTTTTCAGTAAGCTCTATGCATTGTAGCCCTGTTTAATAGCTTCCTGATAATTGTGGCTTCTTCTTTGATGTTTTCTAGATGCATACGAAATGCAAAGAATATCTCAATAAACTTACAGTTATAAAGTATTAATACGATTTAAAATTCATAATCTTTTTTGTATTCTCTAATAAAATCGTAAATCTCAAGGTTGGTCTGCTTAATATCTGCATCTTTATTTCTGAGAATCCTGAACCTCTTTTACCAATGAAAAGAACTCGAACAGGTTATTGGGTACAAGGAGTTTCTTGAATTATATTCCCCAAAACCACCAATAAACTGTATGTTAGTAACCTCAACTCTCATTTTATGATCTACAATAGTAAAGCGATATTTTTCTTGGTAGATAAAAGCACTGAATTTAAGTTTTAGGTTAGATAAATAAAAAAAACTGATATCTATCAGAAAAAAGTGAATAAAAATGCAATCCGTGAAAAAAAAGGTTTTATATTTGCAATTCAAAATATTTGATATGAGCAAAACTTATACTTATAGCTTTTTCTTCTTTTACTTTTTCTTTTTTACAAGATGAAGGGGCTTTTCTGTATAAGTATTTAAGATATAAAGAAAAAGTCCCGAAAACATCGGGACTTTTTCTTTTTAAAAAAATAGGATGGAAACCGGATCAGAAACAAAAATTAAGAAGATTGCAATTCAAGGAGGCTATGGGGCCTTTCATGAAATAGCAGCTATAAAGTATTTTGGCGATACTAACATTGAAATTGTTCCGAGAAATACATTTAAGGATTTGTTTAAAGCCTTGAAAGAAGGAAAGGTTGATTTTGGTATCACGGCAATAGAAAACTCATTAGCAGGTTCCATTTTACCCAATTACTCGCTGCTTTTGGAATCCAACATGAAGGTAATTGGAGAGATTTATCTGAGGATTAAACAAAACCTGGTAGCCTTACCAGGCCAGAAACTTGAAGATATACTAGAAGTATACTCTCACCCAATGGCTATTTTACAGTGTCAGAATTTTTTTGATGATTACCCTGGAATTAAGCTAATCGATAGTCTCGATACAGCATTAAGTGCTAAAAAGATTGCAGATGAGCAATTGACAGGAATTGCAGCAATAGCTTCAGATCTTGCAGCTGAAAAATATGAGCTAAATATTGTTGCATCATCAATTGAAACCAATAAAATGAATTATACCAGGTTTTTAATATTGCAGGATAAAAATGGAAGTCCTTTTAATGATGAAAATGCAAAGAAGGCTTCGGTTAGCTTTGCTCTCGCTCATAAAACCGGATCATTATCAAAAATACTTTCGATTTTTAGTTTTCATGATATAAACCTTTCTAAAATCCAGTCTCTGCCAATTATTGGAAAAGATTGGGAGTACCAGTTTTATGTCGATGTGGAAATCACAAATTACCAACAATATAAACATGCCCTGGCGGCTATTCAGCCATTTACTTCAGATATCCATATATTAGGGGAGTATTACAGTGGAAAGAAATATTTAGATTACGAAAAATAAATAAAATAAAATATAATGGGAGTTAAATTAGATTTGGAAAAGTTTGTTTTCGAAGGTATTGAAGATAAACGCCCGTTGGTTATGGCAGGGCCATGCAGTGCGGAGACTGAAGAGCAGGTAATGGAAACTGCAAGACAATTAAAAGAAGTTGGAATAACTATATTTCGGGCAGGTATCTGGAAGCCACGAACCCGTCCAAATACATTTGAAGGTGTTGGAAAAGAGGGACTGCCATGGTTGAAAAAAGTGAAGTCTGAACTTGGAATGTTGACAGCGACTGAGGTGGCAAACTCAGCTCATGTTTTTGAAGCACTTAAGTATGGTGTAGATATTTTATGGATAGGAGCCCGTACAACAGCAAATCCATTTGCAGTACAGGAAATTGCTGACGCTTTAGAAGGAGTAGATATACCTGTTCTGATAAAAAATCCTGTAAATCCTGATGTGGAATTATGGATTGGCGCTTTTGAAAGGTTGAACCAGGCCGGAATAAAAAAAATGGCTGCCATCCATCGTGGGTTCTCAACCTATGGAAGGTCTTTTTACCGAAACGATCCACAATGGCAAATACCTATCGAATTAAAACGGAGGGTGCCAGAGCTTCCTGTTATTACAGATCCAAGCCATATTTGTGGTAATCGCGAACTGTTGTTTGAGATTTCTCAGGAAGCCATGGACCTTAACTTTGATGGACTGATAATAGAAAGCCATATTTGTCCTGAAAAAGCGATTAGTGATGCCGCACAGCAAGTAACTCCAAAAGCATTGAAAGAAATATTGGACAAACTAATTTTAAGAAAACCAAATATTGAAAATTCTATCATTATGAATTCGCTTGAAGATTTACGCCATGAAATTGATAAGCATGACGACAAACTGCTAGATATCCTGGCATCACGTATGGAAGTTGCTGAAAAAATCGGTAAATACAAAAAGGAAAATAATCTTACAATTCTCCAATCCGGGCGTTGGGATGACCTGCTGAAAGAAAGGACACAAAAAGCTATAAAAAAAGGTCTGAGCGAAGAATTTATTCTTAAAGTTCTTAGGGCAATCCACCAGGAATCCATTAACTGCCAGACTAAAATCATGAATGAGTAAGCCGCTGTTAATACCTGCCTTTTTCATATCGATAGGTGAATTAAAATAACTATGAGAGAACTTAAAGTTAAAGCAGAATCACATCTTTCAAATATTCTGATTGGAGAGAGAATTTCCAATCTTGCCTCATATATTGAGGGCAAAAAGTGTATCATTATTTCTGATACCAACCTGGTAGAACTCTATGGTGATCAATTTCCTGAGCATGTTCCTGTCGTGGAAATTGGATTGGGAGAGAAAAACAAAACCATGCAAACCCTGGAAGTTATCTTTGATAAATTTCTGGAATATGAGGCTGACAGGTCGACTTATATTGTTGCCATTGGAGGTGGAATAGTATGTGATGTAGCAGGTTTTGCAGCCTCCATTTTTATGCGTGGATTATCATTTGGCTTTGTTTCTACTAGCTTGTTGTCCCAAGTCGATGCCAGTGTCGGGGGAAAGAACGGAGTTAATTTCCGCGGATATAAAAACATGATTGGCGTTTTTAATCAGCCAGATTTTGTGATTTGCGATACGGAAATGCTAAAAACCCTTGATCCAAAGGAGTTTAGATCAGGCTTTGCTGAAATAATTAAGGCTGGGGCAATTAAGGATGCTGATTTATTCAAATATTGTATGTCCAATGCAGATAAAGCATTAAATTTTGACATGGAAGTATTGGATAAAATGGTATATGACTCAGTATTGGTCAAAGCCAATGTAGTTGAAGCTGATGAACGTGAGAAAGGAGAAAGAAGGTTGCTTAACTTTGGGCATACTTTTGCTCATGCCATTGAAAAACTAACTGGCATCCTTCATGGCGAAGCTGTGAGCATTGGAATGGTGTTGGCAGCAAAGGTCTCGGAAAAATTGGGGATGATTTCAGCTGCTGATTCAGGTCGAATAACAGCTACCATCAAACAATACGGTCTTCCTGTTGTTCCCAATACGGATGTTGGTGACCTCTTTTCAGCGATGAAACTCGATAAGAAAAGAGAGGGTGATGAAATACATCTTGTTTTGTTGGAATCCATAGGTAATGCTGTAACTAAAAAAGTGTCTTACAAAGAATTAGAATCTATAGTTAATGATTTGCGTAGCGATTTCGGACAAAAGTAAGGCGAATTGCCTTGATATTCTTAAGTCGGTTGAAATGGCCGAGATTAGGCTGGATCTTACTGGTAGCTCAACCAGTGATATTGAAGAGATTTTTGCATCAGGCATACCTTTAATAGCCACTTGTAGGTTTGAAAACACAAGTTTAGAAACGCAAAAAACAAAATTGATAAAGGCCATCCAGTCCGGGGCTGATTTTGTCGATATAGAAATTGAAGCTCCAAAAGAGCAAAAAACGGCCATAATTGAAGAAGCCAGAAAGCATAATTGCAAGGTAATTATTTCCTACCATAATTTTGAAAAAACCCCTGGTTTGAAAGAGTTGTATCAGATAGCCGATGAATGTTATAACGATGGAGCAGATTTGGCCAAAATTGCAACTATGGTAAATCAACCTGAGGACAATGCAAGGTTAATGTCTTTGTATAGTATTGGCAGACCGGTTGTTTCACTTGGTATGGGCGAACTGGGAAAAGTAACACGCCTGGTGTCAACCTTGCTTGGTGCTGAATTTAGTTTTGCCTCTCAGGATGATGGTGCAGCTACAGCCCTGGGTCAAATTTCCTATTCAACGATGAAGGAAGTAATTGACCTGATAAATAAAGTAATTTACTAATGAAGATATTACTATTATGAATGTAATGGTGATTTATAACTATTTATAACAGCAATGAACAGCTTTGGAAAAATATTTAGGGTAAGCATTTTTGGAGAATCTCATGGAACTGGAGTAGGAGTGGTCCTTGATGGTGTTCCTGCCGGACTGCCATTGAACTTCGCTGATTTTTCAGAAGACATGGGAAGACGCCGGGCAGGTGCAAAAGGTACAACACCACGAAAAGAAGCCGATTTGCCAAGATTAATGAATGGCGTATATAATGACCATACAACCGGTGCTCCTTTGATGATTCAGTTCGAAAATGCTAATACCCGTTCAAAAGACTATGATAAACTCAGGGAAATGCCACGGCCAGGTCATGCCGATTTTGTTGCTTCAAAGAAATTTGGTGGGTTTGAGGACTATCGGGGTGGAGGACATTTCTCAGCACGCTTAACAACAGGACTTGTTGCTGCTGGTGTAATTGCCAAGAAACTCATTGCTCCTATCAGTATCCAGGCCATACTTGTTGAGGCAGGTGGGAACCCTAATATTGACGAAGCAATAGACAAAGCTGTTGAAGAACAAGACTCAATTGGAGGAATAATTGAATGCCGTGCACAGAACCTTCCTGTTGGGTTGGGAGAACCATTTTTTGACTCTTTAGAATCAGTATTGGCCCATATGATGTTCTCAATTCCAGCTGTTAAGGGAGTGGAATTTGGATCTGGTTTCCAGGCTGCGAAAATGAAAGGCAGTGAGCATAACGACAATATCTTGTCCACAGATGGCAAAACTGAAACTAATCATGCCGGTGGTATAAACGGTGGAATAAGCAATGGGAATGAACTTGTTTTTAGAATAGCCATCAAACCAACTTCAAGTATAAGCAAAGAACAAAAAACATTAAATATTAAAACCGGTAAGGTAGATACTTTAAAAGTAGAAGGCAGACACGATTTATGTGTTGCTTTAAGGGCTCCGGTAATAGTTGAAGCCGCTACAGCTTTAGTCTTGGCCGATTTTATGATGCAGGAACAAAATCTTGGCAGAATTTTTACTGACCAAGAATAAAAATGATAATCTTTAATTTTTTACAATCTTGAATATCAATAAAATATTGGTTCTTGGTGCTGGAAGAATGGGTTCGTGGTTTGTCGATTCATTATGCCTGGATTATGAAGTAGCTGTATACGACATTGATAAAGCTAAACTAAGGTACCTGTTCAATTGCCAAAGATTAACCACTCTAGAAGAGATTCGGGAGTTTGCCCCGGATATGGTTATAAATGCAGCTAATCTACAACTAACTATAAAAGTATTCGAGGAGGTTTTACCTTTCTTGCCTGCAGACTGTGTTTTATCGGACATAACCTCAGTAAAGACTCCGCTTAGGGAGTTCTATCTCAGTTCAAACATGCGTTTTGTATCTACCCACCCTATGTTTGGACCAACTTTTGCCAATATTAAGGACCTGAGCAATCAGAATGCTATTATTATTGAACAATCAGATGAAGAAGGAAAGAAATTCTTCAGGCATTTTTACAAGCAATTTAATATCCAGGTTTTTGAATATACATTTATTGAGCACGATAAAACTATTGCTTATAGTCTATCTGTTCCTTTTGCTGCATCGATGGTGTTTGCTTCCAATATGAAGCATCAGGAGGCTCCAGGTACTACCTTTAAGAAACACTTCAAGATTGCTAAAGGAGTTTTGTCTGAGGATGATTATCTTTTATCAGAAATTCTTTTTAGCCCTTATACATATGATCAGGTGGATAGCATTAGCCAGAAACTTGAAGAATTGAAAATAATCATAAAGGATAAAAATACTGAGCAAATGAGGGCTTTTTTAACTCAGTTGCGCGATAATATCAAAGAGCAACCAGAAGGCTAATTGATTTTTTGACTTTGTTACTTTTTCAAGCAACCCTAACAATATTTCTCAATCTTTAGGGTTATATACAAAATCACCATACAGTTTAAAATTTGCATCATGAGGAGTTTATATACTACTATTATAACAGCAGTTTTATTGATTCAAATCCCGATTTTTACCAATGGGCAGGCATGTGGAAAGAACTTCATTCCTAACTTCCGTAAAGGAAATACAGATTTAAGTTTTGGGGTTGGTTTTGGGTCCTATGTTGTACGTCCAGGATCCTATACGACAGTCCCTTTTTTGAACATTAGTGTTGATCATGCATTGCGAGATGACTTGGGTCCAGGAGTAGTGGGTGTTGGTGGTTTTATTGGTTACGAACAGTATCGTACCGATCTAGGTGTAGGGGAATATGGTTATAACAATTCTTCATTGGTTTTTCAAGCAAGAGCAACATATCATTATCAATTTATTGAAGATTTTGATACCTATGCCGGAGTTGGGCTTGGTTTAAAATATATAAATTCAAGCGAATTTGGTATCCTCCCTGTAAGTGCTCCAGATCCTATTAATAGTGTGCGTGGTAAGGCTTCAGTATTTGTAGGTGGGAAATATTTTTTCAATGATAACATTGCTGCTTTTGGAGAGCTTGGGATAGGAGTTTCAATTTTAAACCTAGGAATTACCTTTAGGCTTAAATAATCTATCTCATTTATTCAGTACAGTTTGCTTGAATATAGTTTAAAGGTCGATCATCACCAAGTTTATAAGCCCTGTTGAAGTAATAACATGCAAGTTCTTTGTTGCCTAGATTGTTTTGGGTTAATCCTAAAAAATAATTAGCATCAATGGAGTTAGGGGTTAAATCAAGGCACATGGCTAAATCCTCTGCAGCATAATTCAATACATTGGTTTTATAATAGGTTTTACCGCGCAGTAAATACCATTCTGATTTAATAATTTCTTCAGTAAAGAGCTTATTTATTGCCCTTAGCGTGGCATTATATTTACCATTGGCGTAAAAAATCTCTGCTTGTTGAAAAATTGCCTCGTTGTTTTCAGGGAAAAGATTGATGAAATAATCAATCTCATTTTGAGCAATTTGGTATTGTCCTGATAGCAAATATGCTTTTGCTAATTTCAGATTAGTGTTAAACAGTTCTGGTTTTAATTCGTTGGCTTTTTCAAGGTATAAAGTGGCTTTAGAAAATTGGTTGCTATTCATGGCCAAATCAGCAGCTTCTAAAAGAAGGTCAATGTTTTTTGAGTCAGATTTAATCGCTAGGGAAATCTCATAATTGGCAAGTGTAAAATTACCTTCAGCTAAATAAATATTAGATTTCAAAGCATGTAAAGAGGCATCATTCTGAAAATGGACTAAAGCTTCATCTACTTTGTCATGGGCTTCTCTGAATTGTTTTTTATCAAGAAGGTAATTTATTGCTGATACCAATTCCCATTTTTCATTTGGCGCAAAATCTGCAACAAAGTCAAACCAATCATTGGAATTGTGTAAGCTTCTCAGGTCAGGATCGTTAATTATAGTATTTGGATTTTTGGATGGGTTTAAGCTAATGTATTTCTTTAAGAACTGGATAGATGCCTTAGTATTCCCAAGTTTTGCGTAAAGTTTAGCAAGTTCTAAAGCACTTTCATTGATGTTCAGTTCAAGGGCTTTTGAAAAATCCAGTTCAGCAAGTTGGTAGTCTTTAAGGGCTAAATATGCTTTACCTTGATAATAATAGCTTTTACCAGGTTCAATTCCTGAATGTATGCATTTTGAAAATTGAACAATTGCCTCCTCTGTTTTATTTGATTCTAAAGCAACCAAGGCTTTTAAGTAATCTTCTGGCAATTGGCTATATGCTGAAATGATTATATTGGTAAAAAGTAGTAATGCAATTTTCCTCATCATTCACCGGCTTTAATATTGTTTTCACCCGAATAAACATGAATAAATCCTTTCAGGAATTGTAGCTCTTCACCTGTTAATCGAGGCTCATATACTGTACATATATAATAATATACTCCAGTTGAAACCAATTTATTGCTTGTTTTACTTCGTCCGTCCCAGGAAATTAAAGGATCAGTAGTTTCATAAACTAAAACACCATACCTGTTATAAATTTTCATGTCTACTTTTTGCACAAAATTCCCAAGGTTATAGGAGTAATAGATATCATTGATGCCATCGTTATCCGGACTGAATACATTTGGTAAATAAAACATGGTGCATGAATCAATAATGACCGGCTCAATGCCACTAACATTGTTGAATGAATCAACAGCAGCAACACCATACTGACCAGCAAGTGTTTCCAGATCGACATTGTGAATAAAGGTAGTGTCCGGATGATTCTGTGTGCCTATTAATTGATACTCTGCATCTAATCTTGGACGGTAATAAATTTGGTAATTTACGATGTCGGTTTCACCACACAGTGTGTTTGGGCTGGTCCAGATTAAAAAATTGTAAGCACTGTCACAATATGACGTTACTTGTGTTTTTGGGGCACAGGGTGCTATTGTATCTATAGCTTGGGCTGTATTGATGTGAGATTTATTCCCAAACATATAGTCAGCACCAAATAGGGGACGAATACCTAGCGATTTGGCTTTATATGTAAAATCAACATTGTTAGGCAGGTTTTGATCAGTAAAAGTATTCGTTCGTGTGAATCCTATTGAATCATAGTCCGTATTGGTCGATAATTTCCTGAAAACATGGTATTCATAATTTAACCAAGGTGAACGTTTATTAAATCCAACTTCAATGCTATTATCATTACCGTTTAAATCCAGGTACAAAGAGGATGCTTGTTCACTTCCAGGATATACAATCCATTCACCATCTTCTTGATATAGGAATTTAACTGAATAGACGTATGGATATATCAGGGTGTTAATATTCGAATCAATATATACTGTATCGGACAAGTCGATAGTTGGGATTGTAGATATTAGGGATAACGTGTTCTCGTTTGGAGTCTGTCTATATATTTCATACCTGTAGGGGCCGGGAACGGAGTCAATATCTCTGGGCATAGCCCAACTTACTAAAATTTGTCCGTCATTTTCACCATCATTTTCTACACTAACCTGTAGAATTGGCGGAAGCCCTGGTATTAATGTGGTACATGTTTCATTTGAGGCAAAACTTTCAGCCCCATCTTCATAATATGCGGTAACCATATAACAATAATCAAATCCGGGGACTAAACCACTACCTTTGTTGTCATCTGTATATCGGATATTATCCCTTCCTTTTACAACATCCAATAGTTCGTAGCCTGTGTAAGTAGGTACACCAACTTCACAACTGTCAGGAATAAATCCAGAGGAATTAATTTTCCTGTAAATCAGATATCCTGTAGGGAGGCCACATTTGGAAGCATCCCAAGACAATTGAATAGTATCCGTTCCAGGTGATGCTTTCAAATTCTTAGGGGCATTGTGTAAAACACGGATTTTAAAACTGGAAATATCTACTAGGCTAATGTCATTACTGACGATGTCTTGAGACTTTAAGATAATTGTATAGGGTTGTTTTTGGGCATGGCTGCAATTGGTATGCCAGTAAAAACGTCCCCTGGTAAATCCAGGGCTGCTTTCCAATATTTCATAGTTTGCAAGACTATCGAAAAGAGGAGCCCCGAGCATCGAAACTTTTATTGGGTCATTGTCCGGATCTGAAACGGTAAATTCAAATTCAAGGGTTTCACCGGCTTCAATACATAAATCTGATATGGGCGAATTTTCAGGGGGATTATTGTCGGTTTCATAAACATCAATCTGCATATCCCTTGCAATACGTCCAATTCTTACTCCGTCTCTCCATTCATCTACATAAATGGCTACATTATATACTCCCGTATCAACCGGATTTATCCATGTAAGATCGCCAGTATAAGAGTCGATGTAAAAAGTATCACTGGCTGGTGGATATGAATAACCATCTATTTGTCTTCCTTTCTCAGCAGTACAGACAGTTAATTCATAGGAAAGGCTATCTCCATCAGGGTCGTATGCCGCAGGATTATGAATAAAAACATGGTCCTTTGCTGCCTTATCAATAGGCGGATTTAGTAAAATTGGTGTATTGTTCGATCCGGTAAAAGGACTAACAAGCATTGTAGTCTTGATTGAAAAAATTGTGCTTACAGAGTTTGGAATGTTTTTAACTCCTAAATTACGGTTTGGGTCCTCCATTAAGATTTGGTAAATCCCTGCACCGGGAAATGTATGCTTTGTTATATAAGTGTTATAAAGATAATCGTTTGGTAACGATAGGGTGTCAACCCTTAAAACCCATTCTGCAGATCCATCACCCCATTCCACCCACAGCTCTTTCCTGTTTGCCTGGCTTGGTTTATAGGTGTAAGTTGTTATAGTAATTTCATAAGTATAACCACTAATATGCCTGTATGTAATTTCTCCTGCTCTGTTATGCGTTGCCAACAATTCATTACTGCCAAGTGCATATAGAAATAGGATACAAATAATTATTTCATAAAGTCGATTCATTTATCTTCTATATGGTTTCAAGGTGTAATAGTTGCTTTTGATTATTAAACCCAAAAGATAATCCTTTTTCTTTGCTTTTATAGGAAAAAATTACCAGATTTTGTTGTTCTTCAAAAAGCTCTAAAAATATACTATTCTCAATAGTCAGAATTGAAGTGTTGGGTGGTATGCTGGTTTCAAAATATAACCAATATTCTGTTTCATTGACTTTTTCATTTTTTAGTTCAGTGATTAGTACTTGATCATCTGCGGCAAGTGAAAAATTTTGTTTGATATAATTGGATACAGCATTAGTATCTACCGATGTATTTTTGTGCAACGCGTCATGATGAAGAATACCAAGCAGGACAAGCAGGTCGTCCTGGAATAACCTAACAGAATATTCGAGTTTTTGTCCACTTTCGTCCAGGGTCATATTAATAACCGATAAATGTAATGGATGCTTAGCCGATGCAAAGCAAGAAAACAACACTAAGACGAAAATTAGCTTTAACTTCATTTCTAAGGTTTATGAAAATGTAAATTTATAAAAAAGGCCCTACACTTACATGCAGGGCCCTGTTAATTTATTCTAAATAATTTTTAGCTATAGCGTTCTTTTAGATTGTTAACTTCACTTATCTCAACAAACGAAGCTCCATGGTTAATGCCATAGTTTCCTCCGATAATTACAACACGGTCATCATCTTTAATTTCACCTTTTTCTTCTAATTGCTTTAAACTAGAACGGATAAAACCGTCTTGTGTCTCAGACTCAAGATAATTCGTGAAAATACCAAAAGATAAAGCCAACTCGCGCATAACCCTTTTGTCATAGCATTGGCTATACACAGGTTTTCGTCCTCTGAACCCAGCAAGGTTTCTTAAAGTACGCCCAGACGAGGTGTCTGCAATCACAACTTTTGCATCCAGTTTAATCGAAGCTTCAACAGCAGATTTTGCCAAATAAGCAGATGTTTTACTGCTTAGAACAGTAATTGGGGTTTTATGATAATCACCTCTACTTTTCTCAACTTCCAGAATAATGGTAGCCATAGTTTTAACTGCTTCGATTGGGAAATCTCCATAAGCCGTTTCACCACTCAACATTACTGCATCGGTCTTGCTGTATATAGCATTGGCAATATCAGTAACTTCGGCACGTGTAGGCCTTGGGTTCTTAATCATGCTATGAAGCATTTGGGTTGCAATAATTACAGGCTTCCTGGCTTCAATGCATTTGTTGATTATTTTCTTTTGAATACCTGGAATTTTCTCATAGGGTATTTCAATAGCAAGGTCGCCTCGGGCTACCATAATACCATATACATTCTCTAATATTTCATCAATATTGTCGACACCTTCCTGGTTTTCAATCTTAGCAATAATTTTCACTTTCGAGTTTTTGGCATCCAGAATCTCCTGAATTTCCATCACATCCTTTTTGTTACGGACAAATGAGTGGGCAATAAAATCAAGATCGTGTTCAATGGCAAAATTGATATAATCTTTATCTTTTTGAGTTAAAGCAGGCAGCGAGAATGTAGCATTAGGCACGTTTACACTCTTTTTCCCTTTAACTACACCATTGTTTGTAGCTTTACAAACGAGTTGATCCCCTTTTTTGTCAATGATTGAAAGTTCAAGTTCTCCATCGTCGATCAATATTTTTTGACCAACTTCAACTTCATTTACGAAATTATCGTGGTTAACATATACACAGGACATGTCTGTTGAAACCTTTGTACTTCCTTTTACAATAATTTCGTCATTGCGATTAACTTCGAATTTATAATCTGTTGCACTTGTTCTTATTTCAGGTCCTTTGGTATCAACTAATATTGCTAAATTTGCTGATACTTTGCGCACATTGGTTACAATCCTGAGTGTATCCTCAAGCGATTGATGTGCTGTGTTCATTCGGATAACATTAGTTCCGTTTTTTCGTAATTCTTCAATAAATTCAACATCGCATCTTAAATCAGATACGGTCGCGACTATTTTAGTCTTTTTCTCCATAATAAATAAGTTATAATTCTGAATATGTGTAACTTATGATAAATAATGCTAATTTTTTTTTTAAGAGGGTGCAAATGTATATTTTCACAGTGAAATTACCATCAAAAAATTGTTAAATCTTAGGTCTGTGTGGGATAATATTTTAATTGAATACAAGCAATTTTTGCTTATGGAACAGAATCTTTCTGCAAGTACACTTGAAAACTATTTACGAGATGTTGTAAAGTTAACTCAATTTTTAAATATAGACCACAAAAACATCGATTACGGACAAGTAACACTTGAACATCTAAGAAAGTTCTTGGCTTATTTAAATGAATTAGGTATTTCACATGCAACCCAGGCCAGGCAAGTATCATCAATAAAATCTTTTTATAGGTTTCTGACCTATACCAACAAATTGGAAATTAATCCTTCTTCACTTCTTGAAGCCCCTAAACTGGGAAGAAAACTTCCTGTGGTGTTATCTGTCGATGAGATCGATGAATTAATTGCAGCTATTGATCTAAGCCGACCAGACGGGCATAGGAATAAGGCAATTATTGAAACCCTTTACGGATGCGGGCTAAGGGTGAGTGAACTGGTTAATTTAAGGTTAACAGATGTTTTTAAAGAAGAAGGGTTTGTAAAAGTAAAAGGAAAAGGTGACAAAGAACGCTTGGTCCCCATTGGAAATTCAGCCTTAAAGGCTATCGAATATTATATCGATCAGCAAAGGATTCACCTTGATATCAAAAAAGATTCTCAAAATATATTATTCCTAAACCGCAGGGGAGGACAGCTATCTAGGATTATGATCTTTAATATTATTAAGAAGTTGGGCGAAGATATAGGTCTTAAGAAAAACATTAGTCCCCATACTTTCAGGCATTCTTTTGCTACACATTTGGTTGAAGGAGGTGCCGATTTAAGGGCTGTACAAGAGATGCTAGGTCATGAATCAATTTTAACCACAGAGATTTATACACACCTCGACCAAAGTTTCTTGAGGCAGACAATTGTTGAACATCACCCCAGGGCATAGGGCATTGTTCATTCACAAAAATATCAGATCTACATGGTTTTATATAGCTGATGGACAGAAACTATAACAGCTTGTTGTTTGAATATTCTTGTTGTTGGGAAAAGTCTTATTTAGATTAACAAAAAACGTATTCGTGTTTTCTAGTTCTCATTTTTTGTTATTTTTGTTTGTGTTGCGCTACAAGCATAATATGTAAGCGTATATTAATAACCAACTAAAATACTTATTTAAAATGTCTGTTAAAAGAGTTTATAGTTTCGGTAATAAAAAAGCCGAAGGAAGAGCTGATATGAGAAACCTCCTTGGAGGAAAAGGTGCAAATCTTGCTGAAATGAACCTGATTGGGGTTCCGGTACCTCCGGGTTTTACTATTACCGCAGATACTTGTACCGAATATAACGAACTTGGAAAAGACAAAGTTATAGAACTTCTTAAGGCTGATGTAGAACAAGCAATGGCTGGCGTTGAAAAAATTATAGGAATGGGTTTTGGTTCAAAAGACAACCCGCTATTGATGTCTGTTCGTTCTGGTGCCCGGGTATCAATGCCTGGTATGATGGATACCGTTCTTAACTTGGGCATGAATGACGATGCTGTTGAAGCAATAGCTAAAAAGTCTGGAAACGAAAGGTTTGCCTGGGACTCTTACAGAAGGTTTGTACAAATGTACGGAGATGTTGTTTTAGGTATGAAACCCGAATCAAAAGAAGACATCGATCCTTTTGAGGAAATAATGGAAGAGGTTAAAGAAGCCAAAGGAGTTGAAAACGATACTGATCTTGATGTTGAGGACCTGAAGCAACTTGTTGTAAAATCTAAAGCTGCTGTTAAAAAAGTAACCGGACACGATTTTCCGGTTGATCCTTGGGAACAACTATGGGGTGCAGTTTGTGCTGTGTTTGACAGCTGGCAAAATCCTCGTGCAAATTATTACCGTGCCATGAACCAGATCCCTGAAGAATGGGGGACTGCTGTAAATGTTCAAGCTATGGTATTTGGTAATATGGGAGAAAATTCTGGTACAGGTGTTGCTTTTACACGTGATGCTGCTACTGGTGAAAATGTTTTCAATGGTGAATATTTGATTAATGCGCAAGGTGAGGATGTTGTTGCCGGTGTTCGTACTCCGCAACAAATTACCAAGGAAGGTTCTCTTAGATGGGCCAAACTTGCCGGTGTTTCTGAAGAAACCCGTAAAGAAAAATACCCATCGCTTGAAGAACAAATGCCTGAAGCTTTTAAAGATTTAAGTGAAACCCAGGATAACCTAGAAAAATATTTCAAAGATATGCAGGACCTTGAGTTTACCATTCAGGATGGTAAGCTTTGGATGCTTCAGACCAGAAATGGAAAGAGAACTGCAGCAGCAATGGTAAAAATTGCCATGGATATGCTTAAAGAAGGTATGATTGACGAAAAAACTGCCGTTCTTCGTCAAGAGCCTAACAAATTAGACGAACTGCTTCACCCTGTTTTTGACAAGGGCGCTATAAAGAAGGCCAATGTTTTGGCTAAAGGTTTGCCAGCTTCTCCTGGTGCTGCTACTGGTCAATTGGTGTTCCATGCCGATGAAGCCAAGAAATTTCCAGTAACTATACTTGCACGTATCGAAACTTCTCCAGAGGACCTTGAAGGTATGGACATTGCGAAAGGTATTCTTACTGCACGTGGAGGTATGACCTCTCATGCAGCTGTTGTAGCCCGCGGTATGGGTAAATGCTGTGTTTCTGGTGCTGGCGAATGTAAGATCGATGGAAAAGGCCGTACTATGACAGCAGGTGGCAAAACATTCAAGGAAGGTGACTGGATTTCATTAAATGGATCTACAGGTGAAGTTTATGAAGGCAAGATTACCACTATTGACCCTGAACTAAGCGGAGACTTTGGTTCAATTATGGAACTTGCAGATAAATACAGGACTTTGGATGTTCGTACAAATGCAGAAACAGAAAGAGATGCGAAAGTTGCAGTTAAATTTGGTGCACAGGGCATAGGTCTTTGCCGTACAGAGCATATGTTTTTCGAAGGAGAACGATTGATCCGTATGCGTGAAATGATTCTTGCTGATGACGAAGCTGGAAGAAGGAAAGCATTAGATAAATTATTGCCAATTCAACGTCAGGATTTTAAAGATGTATTTAAAGCTATGGCTGGAAAACCAGTTACTGTTCGTTTACTGGATCCACCATTGCACGAGTTTGTCCCTCATGAAGAAGCAAACCAAAAAGAAATGGCAGATGAAATGGGAATATCTGTTGAGGTTGTCAAACAAAAAGTTGAAGACTTACATGAGTTTAATCCAATGCTTGGTCATAGGGGATGCCGTTTGGGCAATACTTATCCTGAAATTACTGAAATGCAGGCCAGGGCCATCCTTGAATCTGCCCTTGAATTGAAAAAAGAGGGAGTTGATACTTTCCCGGAAATTATGATACCTCTTATTGGTACCGTAAAAGAGCTTAAGATGCAGGAAGCAATTGTTCGTCGTATAGCTGAAGAAGTTTTTGCAGATAAAGGCGATAAAATAGATTACATGGTTGGTACAATGATTGAAATTCCCCGTGCTGCGCTTACTGCAGATGATATAGCAGAAGTGGCTGAGTTCTTCTCGTTTGGCACCAATGACCTTACTCAGATGACTTTTGGTTATTCGCGTGACGATGCCGGTAAATTTTTGCCAATCTACCTTGAAAAAGGAATCCTGAAAAATGATCCATTCCAGGTCTTGGACCAAGAAGGTGTTGGTCAGTTGGTTGAAATGGGCATAAAAAAAGGACGAAGTACACGCAACAAATTGAAAGTTGGTATTTGTGGTGAACATGGGGGAGAACCTTCATCAGTTGAGTTCTGCCACAGGGCTGGAATGAACTATGTTTCTTGTTCGCCATTCCGTGTTCCAATTGCTCGTCTTGCTGCTGCGCAAGCTGCATTAAGGTAAGGAACCTAGATCTTTTATATATAGCAAAGCCCCATTCTCTTTTGAGTTTGGGGTTTTCTTTTCGAAAGATTTTTTATCCCGAAATATGCATTAGAAAATCTATTACATATTGAAATTGCTTCAATATAAGTCGTTTCACTTACTTGTTTCGCTTATTCATAGCGGTGCTATGATTCATCTCACCAAGTCCTTCTATTTTTGCATTTTCAACCTTCATAACGAAGTTCTAATACATAATCCGGGTTTATTTACTCTGTCATGTTGAAATATTCCTCAGTATTTGATATTTCCCATGCTGTACCAAAGGCCAATCTCGAAACCCTCGCAACTTTATCAAAGTCAATCTTATCTGGATTGTCACCAAAGTCATGATAATCTTCGTGAAGCCCTGCGAAAAAGAAAATATTTGGTATTCCTTTTTTATGGAATGGTGCATGGTCGCTTCCACCAGAAACTCCTTTTTCAATCAAATCAAAATTGGTGTTTAGATTTTGGTTTTGATCTTTTATTACAGAAACAATTTTCTGATTGTTTTCGGCATTGTGCAAGTACAAAGTGTCAGGATTGTTTCTTCCCAACATGTCAAGGTTCAGCATTGCAATAGTGTTGTCAAGTGCAATCAAAGGAGTGTCAACATAATGTCTTGAGCCATACAAACCTAGTTCTTCTGCTGTGAAAGCAACAAACAAAACACTTCTTTTAGGTGCATTTTCCATTAGAGTAAAGGCTTTAGCAATAGTTAATAGTGCCGAAGTTCCTGAAGCATTGTCATCGGCTCCATTTCGTACTGAATCTGTTCCTGGTTTTGCATTTTTGCTGTATCCAACATGATCGTAATGAGCCCCAATTATCAGATATTCATTCTTAAGATGTGTGCTGATTCCCTCTATTTGTCCAACTACATTGTTAACAGTATATAACTCCTTGGTAATAGAAGTTTCAAGATCGACTTTAATGTCTGGGATATCAAAAGAATTTGGAGCAAAGTTATTGTCGATTTTCTGCTGAATTCGAATCAAAGAGTCTACGCTTTCAAATACGATATTGATAAAAGTATTCCCAACCTGAACAACAGGTGTTGTTGATTCTTTTTCATTAACTTCCAGTAAGCGATACGCCAACTTGTTCTTGTCGAGAAATTTGTTTAAAGAAGGCCATGGAGATCCAGAAGCCATGATAAAGTTGTGGTTTACAGGATCAGTAATAAGAATAACACCGAGAGCACCATGTTCCTTGGCGTTTTGAACCTTATTCTTAACTCTACCATATTTAGAGATTTTTGTTCCCTTAAAAACAGAAGTTGTATCCCATTCGTTCGGTTCATGCGTAAATATTACTACAATTTTTCCATTCGCATTAATATTCTCATAATCATCATACCCATATTCAGGGGCCGTTATTCCATACCCTGCAAATAAAAGCGTGCCTTTTACTTTGTTATTGCCAGTTATATCAAAGGGTGTAAAATCTGTTTTTAGGTTCAGTATTCTTTTTTCTGATTTGAATTTAACAGTTAAGCTATTTCTATCTGCTAACCGTTGTTGATATAAAGTCACAGGTTGATAATAAGAACCATTAACCGGTTTTAACCCTATTTTCTTATAGTAATCAACAATATATTCTGCTGCTATTGTTAATCCTTCAGAAGGAGCCTTCCTTCCCAATAAGGAATCTGATGCGAGAAATTCGATATGCTTTCGAACCATATCAGTATTGATCAATTGCACATCATTTACAACCGATTGTGAAATTAAATTTGAAGAGAAAATAAGTGGGAATACAATATTTGAAATCTGCTTAATTAATCTTTTCATAGCTAAGGTTTTGGGCTGAATAAGCACTAAAAGTAATACCTTTTTTCATTTGTTGCTTGAGATTTAATAAAATTCAAGTGTTCTTAAATAAACTTGAATCAGATGATTTAAGAGTTACCAGGGAGTAAGGGCGATACCATTAAGTTTTGGAAATAGGACTCCGCTCATACAGGCAGTCACTTTGAGGGCTTCGCTCAATATAAACTAAGTCGAAGAGTAGTTTTCGAAGATTGGTTTCTAGTGAACAATCTTAATTAAATGCTATTGGGGGACAGGGGGAGTGTAATTATAATGGGCAAGGGAAAAGGATAGGTTCATGCCATGAATTCCTAAAATATGGAATAATCCCTTACATAGATTGAAAATTATTTTGTCAATTGGATAAAAAAAAGCTGCAAAGAAATTATTGCAGCTTTTTTTAAATATTGTAAGAAAATATTATTGTCTATGTTATCTTCTTTAGATTTACAGCAATTGGACCTCTTTCTCCATCTTTGATTTCAAACTCTACCTCTTCACCTTCATCAAGGCGATAGTATTGTTCTGCAAGACCAGTACGATGGATAAAAACGTCTTTACCATTTTCTACTTCGACAAAACCAAAACCTTTGGTTTCATCATACCATTTAATTTTTCCTTTGTTCATAATAAAAAAGTGTTTAACAAAATATAATATAGCTTTTGTGCCATTAAGCATTCAAGCTTAGTTTTAATCTTAAGTCGTCTTGTTTCAGTTTTGCTTTAGATTTATCCAAAGATAAAACCAAAAAAAGTTACCGCAAGTACAACTCGGATGTAAATATAAGAAAATCTTTTACTTATCACCATTTTGTCCATTAATTTGTGCAAACAGATTTTTTGGACGCTAATTTAGAATTGTTTAGATATGGTAGGCTCAAAGTCCTGTCAAAAAATATCGACAAGTTCAATTTCATACTTTAAATCCTTTCCAGCAAGTGGGTGGTTACAATCAATGGTAATGCTTTTATCATCTATATCTAGTACCTTTAGCTTAACAACAGCTCCATTCTCTTGGGTATAGGTCAAAAAATCGCCAGCAATTGTGGAGGAATCTAAGGGGAATATGTTTTTATCCAGTTTCTGGATAAGGTTTTTCTTGGGTTGCCCGTAAGCTTCCTCACATGGTATAGAAATCATCTTTTTATTATGCTTGGCCATGCCAATCAGGCTTTTTTCCAGTTCTGGAAGCAAACGGCCTTCACCTAATTTTACTTTTAAAGTATCTTTGGTTTCAGAATATACTTCACCTTCATTAATTGTACAAACATATTGTACTTTAACGGAATCATTTACTCTAACTTTTTTCATGGTATAGAAATTAAAAAAAAATATTCGAATCTATCTAAAATAAGGACCAGGGTGAGATGTTTTTATTCTTGAGAGCTCCGGAATTAATAGCCGACAAAAATAGCAATAAAAAACCTAAAAACCTAATTTTTAAGTGTTTAGTTGGGTTTGTGGAGGGGCTGAATGGGATAAAAAAAGCTGTACCCTATTGGATACAGCTTTAACTATTAGTGTTTTAAAAACTTTTATTTGCCTAATTTATCTACAGCATTCATCATGTCTTTAACAGCATCGGCAGACCCATTTAACAGTTCCATTTCCTGATCGTTCAGGTCAAGTTCGATGATCTTTTCAACACCGCGACCGCCAAGAATGATTGGTACGCCAACAAAAACATCATTTAAGCCGTATTCACCTTCTAATTTCACACAGCAAGGCAATACCCTTTTTTGGTCTCTTGAAACAGCCTCAGCCATCCTCGCAGCTGCTGATCCAGGAGCTATCCATGCAGATGTTCCCATTAGTTTAACTAATTCGCCTCCACCAAATTTAGTGCGCTCTATTATTGCATTTAGTTTTTCTTCTTCAATAAGTTCAGTAACAGGAACACCGCTAACTGTTGTAAAGCGAGGAAGTGGAACCATAGTGTCTCCATGTCCACCCATAAGTACAGCCTGGATATCTTTTGGAGAAACATTGATTTCCTGGGCAAGAAAAGCCCTGTATCTTCCGGTATCAAGAACACCAGCCATACCCATTACTTTATTTTTAGGTAGATTGGCGGAAAGGTATGCCTGATATGTCATAACATCTAATGGATTAGAAACAACAATGATAGTTGTATTAGGAGAATATTTTATGATGTTCTCTGTAACCGATTTTACAATACCTGCATTTATTCCGATCAAATCGTCACGACTCATGCCTGGTTTGCGGGGAAGACCAGAGGTAATTACAACAACATCAGAACCTTTTGTTGCTTCATAATCATTGGTTACCCCAATGGTTCTTGTGTTAAACCGGTTAATTGGAGCACTTTGCCATATATCAAGCGCCTTTCCTTCAGCTAATCCTTCTTTAATATCTAGGAGTACCAGTTCACTTGCAGCATCTCTTTGTGCTAAAACATCAGCACATGTTGCTCCTACATTACCGGCCCCGACAACAGTTATTTTCATAATAGATATAAATTTTATAATTACTTAAAACAGTTCGCAATAATAGTAAATTTTCCTTAATATGCCCTTATGAACAATAGATGAAGATAAAGCCTATTTATCTTTTATTCAGGGATAACAGGCGATTTAAAGAGCATATATTTATTTATCAGATACTAACAAATAATAAAAGGCTTTTGTTTATTTTCTTTAATGAAATTAAATTCTACAACTATTTTGTTCACCTTTCCTCAACAAATATTTAACTTTATAAGAAATTCTTATTTTCTTTGCAGGCTTAGATACAACTTATTAAACTGTTTGAAATGCTATGAGCGGTATCGCTGATAAACTTACAGAGATAAAAAACAAATTGGAAGAAGGAGTTACATTAGTAGCTGTTTCGAAAACTAAGCCAACGGAAGATGTTTTAGAGGCTTATAATACTGGACATAGAATTTTTGGTGAGAATAAAGTCCAGGAGTTAGTTTATAAGTATGAAACCCTTCCAAAGGATATTGAATGGCATATGATCGGTCATTTGCAAGCCAATAAAGTTAAATACATTGCATCTTTTATTTCCCTGATCCACTCTGTCGACAGTCTTAAGTTACTTCGGACAATAAACAAGGAAGCTATTAAAAATAATCGAATTATCAATTGTCTTTTACAAGTGAAAATAGCAGATGAAAAATCAAAGTTCGGACTTAATTTCGAAGATCTGGTCCAATTGATAGAGTCACCAGAGTTTAGTGAGCTTCAGAATGTGAGGATTGTGGGGCTTATGGGGATGGCTACTTTTACCGATTCTGAAGAACAGGTACGGGAAGAATTTAAAAGCCTAAAATCAATTTTTAGTAAATTAAAAGAGAACCAAACCAGGAATAATTCTTATTTTTCGGAAATTTCTATGGGCATGTCAGGTGACTATCAAATTGCTCTGGAAGAAGGTTCAACAATGATCCGTGTTGGGAGCAATATTTTTGGAGAACGTGTATATCAATGATAATAAAATAGAATAGAATGAGTGATTTATCTGTATCATACCTTGGACTTAATCTAAAATCCCCTCTAATTGCAGGGAGTTCTGGTTTAACAGATTCTGTTGAAAAAGTTGCAAAACTAGCTGAAAATGGCGCTGGTGCTATTGTTCTAAAATCACTATTTGAGGAACAAATAAAATATGAGGCAGGTAGTATGTTGGAGGAAGGAAATTATCCTGAAGCTGAGGATTACTTGTCGTCATACGTACGAAGCAACAGGGTTGATAGCTACTTGAAATTAATTGAAGATTCAAAATCAAAAGCAGGTATACCAATTATTGCTAGTGTAAACTGTGTATCAGCAGGTGAATGGGTCTCTTTTGCTAAGCTGGCAGAAGAGGCGGGTGCAGATGCCCTTGAGCTAAATGTGTATTTTATTCCTCTTAAAGGCTCTGAAACTTCGGAACATTATGAGAAAATATATTTCGACCTTTTAACTGCAGTAAAACGCGAAACTAAAATCCCTATTGCTGTAAAAATAGGACAAAACTTTACGAATATTCCTGGTTTTGTTGAGAAATTATACAATCATGGAGCACAGTCTGCTGTATTGTTTAACCGCTTCTATGCCCCTGATATCAACATAGATAAAATAACTTTTACCCCTGCTGAAGTTTTAAGCGCACCTGAAGAAATCAGGAATTCGTTACGCTGGGTGGGCATTGTATCTTCCTTAGTTAAACAAATTGAAATTTGTGCCTCTACAGGTATTCATGATAGTTCAGCAGTAATTAAACAAATATTGGCTGGGGCTAAAGCAGTTCAGGTTTGTTCTGCTCTTTATAAAAAAGGACCAGAATATTTACAGACAATGAACAAAGAGATTGAAAGCTGGATGGATAAAAACACTTTTGATAATATTCGGGATTTCAGGGGAAGATTAAACTATAAGCACATTAAAGATCCATCTGTATTTGAGCGCTCTCAATTCATGAAGTATTATTCAGACAAGAAATAAAGATGAACCAGCCGTAAGGCTGGTTTTTTTATTGTAGGTGACTTTCGACAAGTTTGACCAACTCTATGTATAATGGCTTTTTTTCCTGGTCAATATCAGAAACTGAATTCACTAAATAGGTCTTGCAGTTCTTAATTTCATTTTTGTTTGATTCTAATATCCATTCTTCAATTACAGTAAAGGCTTCAATTGCCGTTGTAAAGTCTCCTTGGATGAATTCTTTGGCAAAAAGTGTTATGTTGTTGCTGTAGTCCAATCCAGATTGCCAGCAGGCTGTTATTATTTCTTTTTTAAAAGATTTAACGGAGCCAGATTCTAAAGCTTGGATTATAAAAGGAACACAGGCTTTATCTTTCAATTGGCCAAGAATACTTAATATCTCGTCGTTTATTTTTTGACTTTTATTTTGTTCGAGCAAGTCCAATAACAAAGGCGTAATTTCAGCTTTTCCGGTAATCCTCACATCTTTAAGTGTATTGTATACTACTGCCTCATCTTTACTGGTAAACTTGGTCTTTATCTCTGTAATATATTTGTCTTGCATTTATATAAAATTTTCGCAAAATTAACCAATCCATTTAATCTCAATAATTTCTTTTGTGTTTTTTGTGATTTTGCAATTATTGCTGGTGCGATGCCCTACCACCCATATTATTTCATTTCCACTTAACAAAAGCCAGGTGTTTTCTTTTTCAATGTGGCTAAATTTAATGTCTGAAAAGAAATCGCTTAGTTTCTTTTTCCCCTTCATTCCAAATGGATAAAAGTAATCACCTTCTTTCTTGTGCCTTAATTCTAATGGGAAACTAATTTTTTCACAGTCAAAAGTTGCTGTGTTTGGTTCTCGGGATATAGTATAATTTTCATTACACACCTGTGGCCTGATACTTAGTTTTATTGGCAAATGTTCAATGTCTTTGATGTTTTTGATGTAATACTTATCATCATTCTTTATTTTTATTGGAGTAAGAAATAGATATTCCCTGTCTTTAATTATTTCATGAGTGCCAGAATAAAATATTTTACCAGATTGTGCGTTTAGGGTTTTTAGCAAATTTACAGCAGTATCGTAACTGAAGCCATAATCAGAGAGTATGTCATAGACTATTTCGGGCTCCAAATTGGATTCTTGTAGATGTTTGATGCTAATTCTATATCCATCTCCATACTTTTGCAAAAATGCTTGCCTTAGTTTTTGTATGTGTTGATAATATATTGAACTTGTTACATTTAAGAGCTGGGTTGATTGTTCTAAAGCAGACAGAAAATTTTTAGCTATTGCTTCAAATTCGGGGATAATTTTATGTCTTATTGCATTGCGTAAATATTTTGTGTCGGCATTGCTTGAATCTTCCCGAAACTCAATCTTACTTTCCAAAACAAATTTTTCTATGTTCTTCCTTGATGCAAATAGTATAGGCCTGATAATTATGCCATTTTGGACAGGTATTCCGGATAAGCCTTTAATGCCCGAACCTCTGGTTAAGTTGATGAAAAATGTTTCTGCGATATCATTTAAATTGTGTGCCGTAGCTATTTTTGTAAATCCGTTCTTTGAGGCAATTTCATCAAACCATTTATACCTAAGGTCGCGAGCAGCCATTTGAATCGATACTTTGTTTTTTCGAGCATACTCACTAGTGTTGAATTTTTCTGTATAGAAATCGATACTGTTTCTTTGAGCAAAACTCCTGACAAAGTTTTGATCTTCATCTGATTCAGAACCTCGTAACATAAAATTGCAATGTGCAATTCCAAAATAATACCCAGCCTGTTGAAATAAATGGAGCATTGCCATTGAATCAATGCCTCCACTTACTGTCAAAAGGATTTTATCTTCCAGTCTACAAAGTGAATTGTCCTCTAAGTGTTTCTTAAATTCTTCAAACATATTTTACTAAGATTTCAACATTTGTTCAATTCCTGAAGCCTTAACCATACATTCTTCATACTCTTTTTCGGGATCTGACAGGAAAGTAATTGCACCTCCAACCATATAGGACAAATATTTATTGTCGGCATTGTATTGCAAGCTACGTATTACCACATTAAAGTCAAAATTTTTGTTTGGTGCAAAATAGCCAACCGTTCCACTATAGAGCCCCCTTTTTGTGGTCTCATATTTTTCGGCCAACCTCATTGCTTTTATTTTTGGGGCTCCAGTCATACTGCCCATTGGAAATGTAGCTTTAATGATTTTTTCAATCGATGTTTCGTCAGTCTCGGCTGATATGGTAGAAATCATGTGATGCAATTGTTTGAAACTATAAATGCCACAAAGTTCCTCTACTTTTACTGTTCCTTTCTTCGATATCCGTGATAGGTCATTTCTAACAAGATCAACAATCATAATATTTTCTGATCTTTCTTTTTTAGTGGTTTTAAGAACTTCCTTAAAATATAGATCTTCATCTGCATCTTTCCCCCGAGGAGATGTTCCTTTTATTGGTTGGGAAATCAATTGATTGCCTTTTTTTGTTAAAAAACGTTCAGGACTGGCAGATAACAGGAACCTGTTTTTTAATCGGAAAAAACTGGAATAGGGGGTGGGAGATACCTGGCAGAGCTTTAAATAGCCTGAGAAAGGGTCAAATTCATGTTGGGCATAAAATTCCTGGCAGAAATTAACTTCGTAAATATCCCCTCTTCTGATGTGTTCTTTTAGTTTTTCAACTTTCGATAAATATTCTTCTTTTGATAATCTGGCTGTCATTTGCACATTTTGGCTTTCCAAGTAATTTAGTGACGGTGTGCTGGATGACAACATCTGAAAAACCTGGTCAGAATTATATTCTGCATGGAAATGGCATAAAATCTCAAGTTTATCACCGGAATTTCTAAGAATGTATTTGGGTTGGAAAAAATAGAGGTCAGGCCAAAAAAGGTGATCGGTGTTATTAGAGTTTAATTTTTCAATTTTATTTTTTAAATCATACCCCATAAACCCCATATGCCAGGATCCATTCTCTTCAATACTTTTCTGCAGAAAGGACAAATCATGGTTTAAAGCAGAGTTAACCTCTTTAATTACACCAGCTGCTGCTAAAAAACTAAAATTTGAGAAGGAGTACTTTCCGGGGGGATAAAACTCTTGGTTACTGTTTAAAAGACAAGCTGTTTCAAAGGACTTAAGAAATCCAATAGTCCTTTCCAAAGGCTTATCTAATGCTTCGATATCATAAATACTGCTTTTGTACATGGTGCAAAATTAATCAGTATTTATTGAAAAATGCACTGTGCAAAAAAAGAAGAAGCATTCCGGAAACCGAAATGCTTCTATGAAAAGTCACAATTAGATGTCTACTTTTCAGCCAAATATTTTGCTATGCCTTCTTGAGTGGCCTGAAGTCCTTTATCACCTTTATGCCAATCAGCAGGACAAACTTCACCGTTTTCTTCAAAAAATTGAAGTGCATCAATTAAACGTAACGCTTCATTGATACTTCTTCCAAGAGGCATGTCATTAACTACCTGATGTCTCACAATACCTTCTTTGTCGATCAGGAACAAACCGCGATATGACCTTGGTTCGCCCTTAAAAGAAGCTTCACCATCTTCACTATATTCCCACTCACCAGCAAGCACATCGTAGTTTTCAGAAATTATTTTGGACTGGTCACAAACCAAAGGATATTTTACACCTTTAATACCGCCATCTTTAGGCTCTGTTTGAAGCCATTTCCAATGAGAAAATTCTGAATCAACAGAACATCCTACAACCGCCACGTTTCTACTTTCAAACTCTGCAATTTTTTCTTGAAATGCAATGATTTCAGTAGGGCAAACAAAAGTGAAATCTGCAGGATAGAAATAAAAGATCACATATTTCTTTCCTAAATATTGTTCTAAAGAGAAATTTTCAACGATCTCTCCACCATTTACTACAGCAGGGACATTGAATTTTGGGGCTTTTTTTCCAACTAGTACAGCCATTGTATAAATTTTAATTGAGTTTGTTAATTGTATTATTTCCTATTTAAACAAAGCTATTTGTGTTTTGTTTAATCTGCAAATAATAATTATCAAGTTAATAAATTGCTGATCGAAAACCAAAGCAAAAAGTACGACTTTTAATACTCTATTATTTCAGGAACTCTGTTTGCAAATTCAGGAATCCTCAAACGGGGCATTCCACTTGCATCTACATATTGTTTGCTGTTTCTTGGTATCTCGGTTTCAAAAGGGAAGAATTGAAATTGTAATTGCAAAGTATTGAATACAAGCCTTTCGTTCCTAACTCTCATTCCTATACCTATACTGGAGTTTATGGGATTTTTTATCAAGGTGCTGTGCGAATAATTAATCATGCCAATATCGGCGAAAGTATAGTATACAAATCGGAATCCATATAAATAGTGTGGCGAATAATAGACAAGTTCAGTGTTAATATAACCACGCTTGCTCCCTTTCAGTCCTGAATAATTAATCCCCCTTAAACCTTCCCTGTTTGTAAGCTCAATGTATTCATCTTCGTAGCGCTTATAACCCTGTTCATAGTTTAAACCAATAAAAGTTCTGAAGAAATGGCGTTGTGTCCCAAAAATTGGGCTGATATACGAGCCTGCATAATAAAAACTGCCTTGCTCGATTCTATTATTATAATAAAAAGAACCACCTTCAAATTTATTAGAAACAAAGCCAAGGTTATCAATATAATGAGAGAATGTTAGAGTTGCACCTAAATAATACCGTTCTGCATACTCATTAAATTCTTTGCCAGCTGTAACTTTTGCCATGGCACCATATGGAATATCTTCTGTATCGCCAAAACCTAATACCAGGCGGGTGTTGTAGTATCCTTGCCAGGTTAAACCAAATGAAGATAAAAATACCCTTCTATCAAAAAAACGGTAGAGGTAATTTTCATTGGTTATATCAGGTCCAAAAAAGTTATAGGAATGGGCCCTTGTACTGATAAAAAAAGTTTTTCTGATTTTTTGTTGGTTTTGATTGCCAAAAGGGAATGAATAAGCAAGCCAGGCATTGTAATATTCAAAGTCTATGGTGTCAAAGAAAGTATTGTTTATTGTTATAATATCCCTTCTTTCATTTATTTTCTCATAGTTGGCACCTAATCCTAACCTTATGGCAGGGGTAATGAAATCCCTTTTTAGAATAATCCGGTTCGAGTTAATGTTCCATTTTTCTTCGTGCGATAATTCAAGTGATGCAAGTGTATTTATGATGTTTGAAATTTTATATTTACCCATGAACCCATATTTCGGGTCTTCATTTCCATTGTAGTGTAATTTGAAAAATATCTCGTCACCTAGGCCTAATACATTTTTGTTCCAAAGGCTAATGTTGCCATAAGTTACATCAAGTGTTTCAAAACCAAAACCAACGGGCCAGACATCTTTAGTCACAATTCTTATGTCTACAGAGTCAGATGATGATTCAATAGGGACTATATATATCCTAACATCTTGTATGCTTGGTATAGATCTTAAAATACGCTCGTTGTCAGCCAAAATGTAGGGGTCAACCTTCTCATTTTCAGCTATGAACAAATAATTCTTCAGAGATGATTTACTGGTGGAGACATGCAGATTGTTACCTAAATTTTGTGACCAGAGAGTTGCTTTTTTATTTGTGTCAAAAACCGATGGACCAAATACATCCAATTGCATAAAAGTAATATCTCTAATGTATTTTCCTGTATAAGGTTCGAAATATTCTATCGGGTTATCATCCTTTTTAGAAACCTGCGAATTGAGTTCTTTTTTTACCAGTAACTGGTGAAGTTGTTTTGTCCAGGGCTTATTGTTCGATTTTATTTCAAGCGAATCATAAAAGGCATCACTTTTCGTTTTATTTAGAATGATTACAGGAGTATTTTTTGGATTAATTATTATAAGGGAATCTTCTGTAACATCAGGAAATTCACTAAATACATCAGTAGTGTCTGCAACCTGCCCAAATTGCACAAGAGAAATAAGCATTAATATGAGGAGTGAGAAAAGCCTCATTGTGTTCAAAATCAATTAGGGTGTAAAAATACCTTAAAACGACAGGTTATCAAATATATCTGATTATTACTATACTTAAACACCTTATTGTAAGATTTCCTTCAATTTAGTGGATATCTGATTTTGATTATAAGGCTTAGTAATAAAATCAGTTGCGCCTAATTTTCTTCCTTTCGATTTTGTGTCTCTATCGTCCAAAGCAGTTACAAATACTATAGGTATTGCAGCCATATTTGGTATGGATTTAATTTTTTCTATGGTCTTAAAGCCATCCAAGTCAGGCATCATAATATCTAAAAAAACCAGATCTGGTTTAAACTGCTCAAGTTTATCTAAAGCATCACCGCCACTGGATGCAGTCTCCACATGATAGCCTAAATTTAACACTATGGCTTGTAGAAGTTGTCTGCTAATACTTTCATCGTCCACAACTAAAATACTTTGACTGGGCATGATCTATTATTAAGTTTGTTTGGTTAAAATTATGTTTTTTTTCTTTTTGGTTATGGTATTGTTTAAAATTACAGTATATTTTAATATATAAAAACCCTAAGTTTCATTAATTTAGTTTATGTGAAGGAATCTGCTTTAAAATCGATTATGCGACTCTTTGCAATTGTAGCACAAGTGCACAGTATTGATAAATCTGATGCAGTAAGGGGATATGTTGTAGATTACCTTAGGCTATATGTGAGGATGAATAAAATAAAGCAGTTCCAGATCATGTATGATTTCTATTACAATGGTCTTTCTGAACGGAGCGCAAAATCTGATGAAGGTAAGCAGTTATCACGCTTATCGGTTAAAGCAGTTGTTATTTGTGAAGAACTATACCATCACCTTGTTCAAAGGGACAGAATACTGGTTATTTCCTTCTTATTGCAAATTGTATCGTTTAATAAAAATTTCAGCAAGGATGAGGAAGACTTCTTAAAAACCCTTTCAAATGCTTTAATACTGGATGAAAAGATATATTCTAACATTACCGCGTTTATTACAGGAAACTATGGTCAGGCAACAAACAAATCAAATTTATTAGAATTCAATAGCAAGGGTAAGAGTTCTTTTGGATTCAGGTATCAGTACAGCGATTTTATAAAAGGTAGCCTGGTTTTTATTTATCTACCGGAAACAAAGATTTGTTTCTTTAAAAACATTGATGCAGATGATCAACTTTATGTGAATGAACTCCAGGTAAAATTGAATACCGTTTACCTTTTTGGACCTGGAAGTGTCGTAAAAAGCCCTTTATTAGGTTCGGTCTACTACAATTCAATTATCAAAATATTTCTTCAGGGCGAATATGAGCAACCCATACATTTTGCGGCAGACAATATAACCTATCATTTTGATAAAGAAACTGTAGGTTTGGCCCCATTTAGCTTTAGTGAGGAATCGGGACACCTTATTGGTATTATGGGGGGAAGTGGTGTTGGAAAATCAACTTTGCTCAATGTTCTGATAGGGAAGAACAAACCAACCAAGGGGAATATCTATATCAATGGATATGACATGCATGCTGAATCGGAAGAAATTAAGGGGCTGGTTGGTTATGTGCCACAAGATGATGTGCTAATTGAAGAGCTTACTGTTTTTCAGAATTTATATTATAATGCCAGGTTGTTTTTTAAGGGCACGCCTAAAAAGCAAATTGTATTAAAAGTAACCAGACTATTACAGAACCTTGGATTATCTAGTATCAGGAATTACAGGGTTGGAACAAAAATGAACAGGCTAATATCAGGTGGACAAAGAAAGCGCTTAAATATTGCATTGGAGCTTATTAGGGAGCCTCAGATCTTGTTTGTTGATGAACCAACATCTGGACTTTCATCTACAGATAGTGTTATAGTTATAGATTTACTTAAAGAACAAAGTTTAAAGGGAAAACTGGTGTTTGTTAATATTCATCAACCATCCAGCGATATATTCAAAAAGTTTGATAAACTTTTTATTATGGATACAGGAGGTAGAATAATCTTTCAGGGAGCCCCTTTAGATTCAATGATATATGTAAAATCAAAACATCAACTGGTAAATGCCGAAGAAGCAGAATGCCCTGTCTGTGGAAATCTAAATCCAGAGCAATTACTTGAGATAGTCGAGAAAAAACAAGTCAATGCAAATGGTGAGTATTCAACTGAAAGGGAGGTAAAACCTGAGCAATGGTATAAATATTATACAGATAACCTGGACCAGAGTGTGGGCAAGGCTTCTAAACTTAAACTAGACTTGCCAAAAGATAATTTTAGTATTTCCAATCCATTAATGCAGTTTTTTATCTTCTCATTGCGAAATGCTCAAGCTAAAATCTCTGACAAACAATATATGATAATAAACCTACTTGAAGCTCCATTATTGGCGGTGATATTAGGTTGGTTCACAAAATACAACATTGGTAATGCAGAAAACCCTGATGCCTACATTTTTTACGAAAATATTAATTTACCTGTTTTTATCTTCATAAGTGTTGTTGTTGCTTTGTTTTTAGGATTGATGGTAAGTGCACAGGAAATATTTCATGATCGGGCCATTAAAAAGCACGAAGCTTTCCTGAATCTTAGTCAATTGGCATATTACAATTCAAAATTTGTTTATTTGTCCGTATTGTTGGCGTTCCAGATTTTTTTGTTTGTTATAGTCTCTGTCTCGATAATAGAAATCAGGGACATGTTGTTTTTTTATTGGTTTATCTTATGGTTAACTTCTGTTGCTGCTGCAACACTGGGTTTAATTCTCTCCTCGACTCTCAAAACAATAGTGTCAATTTATATACTTATTCCAATAATTTTGATTCCTCAAATATTGTTAGGAGGTGCTTTAATACATTTCGACAAATTGAATTCAAAACTGTCCAATCCTGAATATGTTCCTTTTATTGGGGATGTAATGCCTTCAAGATGGACTTATGAAGCCCTTTCAGTATTTCAGTATCAGAAAAACAAATATGAAAAAGAACTCTATACATTTGATATGGCTGTTAGTAATGCCTCATATCAATTAAATTTTTATATACCGGAGTTAACAGGGTTATTAGATGATATAAAAAAAGTCTTGTCAAGTGATAAGGCTCAGGGGGATGTTACTAAGGATAAGATAAAAACATTGGTGAATGAACTAAGCAAACTTTCAGAAAACCAACAAATATGCAGTGGTTCTTTCAACACAATTGTTCCCGAGAATTTTAATATTGCAGCTTTTAAAAAGATTGAAACATTTATTCAATGTTATCGTGAGTATTGCATGGAGCTATTGGATATTGCTTTAAAAAATAGAGATGCTAAATATTATGAACTTGAAGATGAATTGGGCGGTAAAATGGGACTCTTCCAATTGAGAAATAATTATAGTAATGAGAACCTTACCAAGATAGTTTTAAACAAATCCGAACCCCAAAAAAATATTATTTCCAAACATAAGGTTATAAGAAAATCAGAGCCGGTATATTTTATGCCATCTCATAAATTCGGAAGGGCTCACCTTTATGCACCTCGTAAAAGAATTAGTTTTTATCTTATTGACACATACTGGTTTAATAGCTTTGTGTTAGTGCTGTTTATTCTGTTTTTTTATTTATTGTTAATATTTGAATTACCATTGAAAGTTTCAGAATCTTTTAATTCGCATAGAGTTTTAAGAGTGGTTAAAAGATTACTGAATTTCAAACTGAATTTTAATAACATGTACAATAGAATTGAATGATTTTTTATCTTAGTAAACAATAATATTATTCCGATGAGAATATTTCGTTTTTTTTATTTTGGAACCACACTTTTATTTCTTTGCTATTCATGTCAAAAAGCATCCAATAGCTCAGCAGATAATGATGTTGATAGCATTTCCATAAAAACTAAAAAAGCTCTTAAAGTAGATGATGTTTTAACTCGTTTTCCCCCACCATCAGAAATGTTGGCGCTTTTGGAACAGACAGAACCTGAGTTTAAAGAAGGAATATTAAATGAGGCAGATAACCATAAGAAATATTTCGATTCGCGAACCCAGGCTTTGAACATAGGGGTTTATTCCGCAGATTTGGCGTACTTGTCATATGAAAAGCGGTTTAAGGAGTCTATAGCTCTATTTAATGCTCTTTTTGCATTATCAGGTAAACTTGAGATATCATCTGCATTTTCAGAGGAAACTATACAAAGGTTTCAAAATAATATTACCAATGCAGATTCACTGCAAGTGTTAATGGATATTTCTATTGACAACTTATCAAACTATCTGGAAACAAATAATAATGAACGAGTTTTTGTTGTAATATCCATAGGTGGCTTTATTGAGGCTATGTATCTTTCGTTCCAAGTTGTGGATGAGTTTTCAGAGAACAATCCTTTTATTCAAAGAATTGCAGATCAGAAATATGTGCTCAATAATATTATTCGCTACTCCAATCAATTCGAAAATGATCCGATGGTTAAGGGAGCAATTGATTTAATAATGCCAGTTAAAAATGTTTACGATTTATTTGAAGTTACAGAAAATAAAACTATTGTTGAGAAGCAGCCCGATGGGAAAATTATTATTAAAGGAGGCAGTTTAATTGAAATAACAGAAGAACAATATATTCAATTGGAGAAGACTGTATTTGAAATCCGAAGTCAAATTGTTCAGAAATAACTTAAATTCCATGAAGAAGATTATATTAATATTAGGTTTTATATTAGGAATAACCTTTACTATTTTTAGCCAGGATTGTTCCGGATATCACCAATATCATTGCAACTATGCAGATTACACCTATTTCTATAGCAGGCAATCAAATAGTGCGCTTTTTACTAAAGGTGAGACCAGCGAAATGAAATTTATAACCTATGCAGGTGAGGAATATTATATCAATGTTTGTGCCCATCGAAAATTTGGGGATATTCATTATAAAATTTATGAAGATAATCCATCCAGAACCCTTATTTATGATAATGCTGGCGATAATTACTCCCCAACAGTTGTTTTTGAGAACGAAGTAACACGAAGTATGATTATTGAAATAACCGTTCCAGAAGAAAAAGGGAATTTTGAAAGAAGATGTGTTGGGGTACTAATCCAGTTTAAGAAAGAAAAGAACTAGAATAAAAAAAAGACCGGATTTCCCG
This sequence comes from Bacteroidales bacterium, assembly GCA_050295515.1. Lineage (GTDB taxonomy): Bacteria > Bacteroidota > Bacteroidia > Bacteroidales > UBA10428 > UBA10428. The sequence continues at coordinate 43,959 of JBNKPU010000143.1, forward strand.
GTCTTTTTTATTTTATAATCCTACAATTTCAGTTCCTTGTTCAAATACAATATCGACTGGAATCTTTTGATTGTTTATTTTATCAAGTGCAGCTTTTAACTCTGGTGTTGTTTTTCCATATTTGTTTACAAGTTCTACTGCAGCATTGTAATCGCCATCTCCCTGTATCTTTAGGATCATCTGAGTCAAGCTTTCAATTGCTTTGTTCATTTTTTCAAAGTCCACAGTATAAATACCCTCTTTGCTTATTGCAAAAGCGTCCAACTCTTTAAAATAATTGTATCGGACAAGATTAGCTACACCGTGTGCACTTGAAGCTCCAAAGCGAATAGATCTAAATAGCCCTGCTGTAAAAGTTACATAGTTATTTCTTGTGTCAGTTTCGATTTCACCCATTTTCACAAGTTCATCTATAATAAACAGCCCTAAAATATCAGCTTTGCCTTCCTCAAGCGAACTCGATTTGTCCTTCATTGCTTTTCTTACAGTCTCATCACTATTTAGTACGTGGTGTATGCCAATGCCATGAGCAACTTCGTGGTACATGGTGTTTTCGAAAAAAGCATTAAAAGTTATGTGTTGTTTTTGTACCGGATCTATTAATAACTCGGCAATAGGCACAAGTATCTTGTCAAATTTTGCCTGCATTGCATTTTTAAGCTGTAGTCTCCTGCTTCCTTTCTCAGCATGAACCCTTGGGTCGTTGGGCAAATTTATTGCAATGGTCTTGCTGCCGGCATTACAATCTCCTGCATAATAAATAACATCATATGCACCCAGGTCAGAATTACTTCCAGGCACTTCTGCTTTATACTTATCCTCTACAGGAAGTCTTTTTTGTAATTCGGGCAGTAATGCAACAAACCTTTCGAGCTTTTCAGACCATTCCATATCTTTTAGAAGTATGTAGGCTTCAAATGCAGCTTTATACCCGAACAAATGGTCTTCGTAGTTTTCGATTGGTCCTACAACGAAATCTATTTTATTGGTTTTCATGTCCATCCATGCCAGATCACTTGCTAGATAGTCACTGCTTAGCAATGCCTTAGCCCTTAATTCAAGATATTTTTTAAATCCGGCATCTTCAGCAAGACCTGCAGCCTTAAGCAATAATTCAGAGGCTTTTTTCAATTCAGAATTGTAGGCTTCGTGATAAGGGGTGCTTTTCAGGTTACCTTCGGTATCGCGCTGAATCAATGTATATAGTGATGTTTTTGAAGTGTCGCTAAGCTTGTTAAACTCCTCCTTTGTCATGTCTGTGGGATAAAAGTTTGCCCCTAAAGGTTTTGCTCCAATTCCCTCAATAAATGGCGAGTTGCCATTTAATCTTTCCCATGGGCCATAGTTTAATTCAATGAATTTTTTAGTAGCCGGTTCTTCAGATAAAGCTAATGCATTCTCTTTGCCTGTATAGGCTTGCTGCCAGAATAAGTTATCCATTATGCTGGCCACTTCGAAGAAAATGTTGAGCATTTCTTTTTGATTGTCAGATAAGTGGGTAAGGTCACTTGTTAACTTAAAAGGTGCAAATTCTTCAACTTTACTGGTCATTTCTGAATTATTTGGGTTATCCTGGTTGTTTTTTGGAGAACAGCAAAATAAAGGCAAAATAGCCAAAAGGGGCAATAGTGTTTTTTTCATGTCAAAAAGGATTATTGTTTGCGACAAATGTAAAAAAAAAGCCGGAAAATGACTTTTCCGGCTCTATGATTGTTTTCAGGTTTTGTTAATATGCTTTAGCAAAAATGACCCTTTTAGTGGATGGTTTGCCTGTGAGTATACACTTCCCACTTTCTTCCGCCTCATTTAGTGGTATGCACCTGATCGTTGCTTTTGTTTTATTTTTAATTTCATCTTCTGTCTCAGGAGTACCATCCCAATGAGCTGAAACAAAACCACCTTTATTTTCAATAATATCTACAAATTCTTCCCAGGTATCTGCCTTGTAGGTGTTTTCTGCTCTGAAGTCAAATGCTTTTTGGTAGATATTCTTTTGAATTTCATCAAGAAGTTTTTCAATGTAGTTTTCTACACCATCGACACTAACTATTTCTTTAGTAAGCGTGTCGCGTCTTGCAACTTCTACAGTGCCATTCTCAATATCGCGTGGCCCCATGGCAATTCTTACTGGAAATCCTTTAAGTTCATACTCAGCAAATTTCCATCCTGGTTTATGCGTTGTCCGGTTGTCATATTTTACCGTTATGCCCTTTGCCTCTAAAGCATCTTTGATAGTATTTGCTTTTTCAGATACTTGTTGGAATTGTTCGTCAGTTTTGTAAATTGGGACGATTACAACATGAAAAGGAGCAAGTTTTGGAGGAAGGACCAACCCCTTATCGTCAGAGTGTGCCATTATCAAGGCTCCCATTAACCGTGTTGAGACTCCCCAAGATGTTGCCCAGACATATTCTTGTTTACCTTCATTGCTTAGGTATTTCACATCAAAAGCTTTAGCGAAGTTTTGCCCAAGGAAATGTGAAGTGCCAGCCTGTAGGGCCTTTCCATCTTGCATGAGAGCTTCGATACAATAGGTTTCCAGTGCTCCGGCAAACCTTTCACTGGCTGTTTTAACACCTTTTAGAACAGGAACAGCCATAAAGTCTTCTGCAAATTTTGCATAGACATTTAGCATCTTTTCCGTTTCTTCAATAGCTTCTTCTTTGGTGGCATGGGCAGTGTGCCCCTCTTGCCAAAGAAACTCAGCAGTACGCAGGAACAACCTGGTGCGCATTTCCCAACGTACAACATTTGCCCATTGATTGCATAATATAGGTAAATCGCGATATGACTGAATCCAGTTTTTATAGGTATGCCAGATAATTGTTTCAGAGGTAGGGCGAACAATCAGTTCTTCCTCCAGACGGGCAGTTTCATCAACTACAACTCCCTTTCCATCATCAGCATTACGTAAACGATAGTGAGTAACAACTGCACATTCTTTAGCGAAGCCTTCAACATGATCAGCCTCTTTACTAAAAAATGATTTTGGTATGAACAATGGGAAATAAGCATTTACATGCCCGGTATCTTTGAACATTTTATCAAGAGCAGCCTGCATTTTTTCCCAAATAGCATATCCATATGGTTTAATAACCATGCATCCTCTAACTGCTGAATTTTCAGCCAGATCAGCCTTAATAACCAATTCGTTATACCACTGTGAATAATTTTCCGATCTTTTAGTTAATTCTTTTGCCATTTTTGAAACTTTGGTACAGTATTTGACATATACTTAATAAAAAAACTTCGTGCAAAGTAAACAAATAAAATTAATATATTCACCAAGAAAATAACACAGGAGGGACTGGTCATGAAAATGAATTTTTACATATTATTAATACTTGTAGCATTTCTAGGGGCATGTTCGAGCTCCATGAATTCAGCAAGAGAATACGACGACCTCTATTATAACTCAACTGATGAGAAACTGGCTCAGGCTGATGCTGCCTTAAAGGCTAAGAATGAAGAGATTACTGCCTTAGAACGACGGTTGGCACAACTTGAAGCTGAACAAGAGAACAACCAACTTTCATCAGAGGAGTTAGATATGACTAATGATAATGAGGAAGATTTAGATGGAGTTGTTTATTCAGATAATGCTCCAACAGAATATTATGATGATTATGAAACCAGGATAAGGAGATTTAATGATAATTATTATAGTTACGGTTATTATGATTATTATTATGATCCGGTATCATCATGGAATGTAGGAGTTTATTCCGGCTATCCAACATGGGGCTATAGTTTCTCATACGGTTATCCAAGATACTCCTATTCCTATTATACTCCTTACCATTACGATTACTATTCACCTTATTATTACG